>CAJAVU010000001.1 GCA_903945495.1 uncultured Flavobacteriales bacterium
AACTTTGCACCAACTAGTATTCGGTGCATTTTTTTTCTTTTCAACAACTGTTTGATTGAATGTGATTTCATTGTTCTTCAAAGAACCTTTGATTTGTTTTAAAGCGAAGTAATCTGTGTTGTAGATTTCATCGCGCGTTTTTCCGCTTACGACATTTGTTGAAATGGTGAAGTTTGTATAGAATAAAGTTCCTTGTTCTTGTTTTTGTCCATCTCTGATAAACAATCCTTGCCAAACGCCAGAAAAATTCGTCTGCCCAATTAATTGGTGACAAAATAGACTAAGAAAAGCGAGAATTGATAATTTCTTCATAATTGCTTATTCGGAAAAAGGCAAAAAATGTTCCAATTTCATTGAAATAAAGGTTTCAATGAACAAACCGTGCGTATATTTGTTTGTACAAAAAAGACAAACATGAAAATTTACGGCTTAATTACTTTTGGTTTATTACTTGTCGCTTCTTGCGGGATGATGGATAAAACACCAAATGAAGATAAACAAAATAGTACAAATAACGCTGAAACAATGCCACAAAGTATACATCAATTTAAAGTAACGGATATTGAAGGAAATACCTTCGATTTTTCTAGTCTGAAAGGAAAAAAAGTCATGGTTGTGAATACTGCATCAAAATGCGGTTTGACTCCACAATATGAGCAATTGGAAGAGGTTTACTCAACTTATAAGGATAGTAATTTTGTGATTATTGGTTTTCCTGCAAATAACTTTATGTCTCAAGAACCGGGAACCAACGAAGAGATTGTTGAGTTTTGTACGAAAAATTATGGTGTTTCTTTTCCAATGATGAGTAAAATTTCGGTAAAAGGAAAGGATATGCATGAAGTGTATAAGTTCCTTACTGAAAAAGCAAAAAATGGTTTGGAGGACAATGAAGTCCAATGGAATTTCCAGAAATATTTACTGGATGAGAATGGTGTTTTAGTTAAAGTTATCAGTCCTCGCGTACTTCCAAACGATTCTGAAATTATCAATTGGATAACTGGTAAAAAGTAAGATTACACATTACCGTATCGTTAATATTTTGTTGATAAGTTCGTCAATTCTGCTAAGATTTTAGTAGTTAAAACACTCTTGTTTCTATATTTTTGTTGGTTCATGAAAAAAATCATTTTCCAAAAGGAAAGAATATGAGTGAAGAAATTAGAAGAGACGATTATTCAGCGGATAATATCCAAGTATTAGAAGGCTTAGAGGCGGTTCGTAAGAGACCAGCCATGTATATCGGTGATGTTGGAGTCAAAGGATTACACCACTTAGTTTATGAGGTTGTAGATAACTCTATTGATGAGGCATTAGCTGGACATTGTGATACGATCAATGTTTGGATCAACGAAGATAATTCGATTACAGTTCGAGATAATGGTCGTGGTATTCCAACTGCGATGCACACAAAAGAAAAACGTTCTGCATTAGAGGTTGTAATGACCGTATTGCACGCCGGTGGTAAATTCGACAAGGATACCTATAAAGTATCTGGAGGATTGCACGGTGTTGGGGTATCTTGTGTGAATGCATTGTCAATTGCGTTGAAAGCTACTGTTCGTAGAGATGGTAAAGTTTTCGAACAGGAATATAGCATTGGTAAACCATTGTATCCAGTTCGTGAAATTGGTACTTCAGACGAACATGGTACTGAAGTAACATTCAAACCAGATGGTACAATTTTCGAATCAACAGAATACAACTTCGATACGCTTGCAGCTCGTATGCGCGAATTAGCGTTCTTGAACAAAGGAATTACAATCACATTAACAGATAATCGTATTGAAGATGAGAACGGTGTTTCTCCAATGACAACGTATCATTCTGAAGGTGGATTGAAAGAGTTTGCTCAATATTTGGATCGTAACCGTGAATCATTGATTTCTGATGTAATCTATTTTGAAGGTGAACGTGAAGGTATTCCTGTTGAGGTTTCTTTGACATACAATACTTCATATACTGAGAATATTCAAGCGTATGTGAATAACATTAATACGCATGAAGGTGGTACGCATTTATCAGGTTTCCGTCGTGGTTTGACGAATACCTTGAAAAAATATGCTACTGACTCAGGAATGTTGGCGAAAGAGAAAATTGAAATCGATGGTGATGACTTCCGTGAGGGATTAACAGCGGTTGTTTCGGTTAAAGTTCAAGAGCCACAATTCGAAGGACAAACAAAAACAAAATTAGGAAACAGAGAAGTTACGGCACCTGTTAGTCAAGCCGTTTCTGAAATGTTATCTGCATATTTGGAGGAACATCCATCTGAAGCAAAAATCATCGTTGATAAAGTAATCTTAGCTGCTCGTGCACGTCATGCTGCGCGTAAAGCACGTGAGATGGTTCAACGTAAAAATGTATTAACTGGTTCTGGTCTTCCAGGAAAGTTAGCCGATTGTTCAGAAAAAGATCCTGCTGCTTGTGAGATTTACTTTGTCGAGGGAGATTCGGCGGGTGGAACTGCAAAACAAGGACGTGATCGTCATTTCCAAGCTATTATGCCTTTGCGTGGTAAAATCTTGAACGTTGAAAAAGCAATGCAACACAAGATTTTTGAAAACGAAGAGATTAAAAACATCTATACAGCTCTTGGTGTACGAATTGGAACTGAAGATGATTCTAAAGCCTTAAACTTAGAAAAATTAAGATATCACAAGATTATCATCATGTGTGATGCCGATGTCGATGGTTCGCATATCGAAACTTTAATCTTAACATTCTTCTTCCGTTACATGAAGGAATTGATTGAAAACGGTTATATCTACATTGCAACACCACCTTTGTATCAAGTTAAAAAAGGTACGAAATCGGAATATGCTTGGAACGAAGATATGCGTGATCGCTTAATCAATGAATTGAAAGGTAATGGTTCTGAATCTTCTGTGAACGTTCAACGTTACAAAGGTCTTGGAGAGATGAACGCTGAGCAACTTTGGGAAACAACAATGAATCCTGAAAGTCGTACACTTCGTCAAGTTACAATTGATAATGCTGCTGAATGTGATCAAATTTTCTCAATGTTAATGGGAGATGATGTACCACCAAGACGTGAGTTTATCGAGAAAAATGCAAAATACGCGAAAATCGATATTTAATTTTCGCCAACCAATAGATTATCAGAAACGTTCATCAATCATGGTGAACGTTTTTTTTGAATCAAACCTACTGTTTTGAAAATGTTAACTGTATATTAATTTATTTTTTAATTTCAGCGCAAGTTTGTTAAACAGATAGCATCTAATAACCATTAACTTTAAATTTTTTTATGAAAAAGGTGTTTTTAATTTTCGGCTTAATCTTAACCTTTGTTGGGAATGTGAAAGCTCAAGATCTTTACGATCGTGCCACAGTTCAAACGATTGAAGTATTTTTCTCACAGTCTAACTGGGATGCTTTGATGGATAATTTAGCTAGTACAACGGAAGACTATTTGGTAGCAGACTCGGTTCGAATCAACGGAATATCATTTGACAGTGTTGGGGTTAAGTACAAAGGTAACAGTTCATACAACGCCAATAACAACAAAAACCCGTTACATATTAATTTGGATTATGTAAAAGGAAGTCAAGATTATCAAGGGTATACCGATTTGAAATTGCAAAATGGTTACAAAGATCCGTCAATGATTCGTGAAGTCTTGTCGTATGCCATTCTTGAGCAATACATGGATTGTCCGAAAGCGAATTTTGCCAATGTCTATATCAACGGCACATTGAGAGGATTGTATTCAAGCGCAGAAAGTATTAACGACAATTTCAATGGAGCACATTATTATTCTACAGAGGGGGCATTTATTAAATGTAATCCAGTTGGTGGTGCAGGACCAGGAGCTACGGCTAGTCCAGATTTAAAGTACATCAATGCGGATACGGCCTCCTATGCAAATGGGTATGAGTTACAATCAAATTATGGTTGGTATGATTTAGTTCATTTGATTGATACCTTGAACAATAATTTTGCAGCAATTGAATCAAATTTAGATGTTGACAGAGCGTTGTGGATGTTAGCGTTTAACAATGTTTTAGTGAATCTAGATTCTTATTCTGGAGCATTTCGTCAAAACTATTATTTATATAAAGATTTAAATGATCGTTTTGTTCCAACTGTTTGGGATTTGAACATGAGTTTTGCAGGTTTCTCAGGTGGAACTGGCTCAGGAACGTACACAGCAACATCCTTGGATCCTATGTCAAATAGTACATCTACGATTCATCCTTTAATTGTTAAAATGCTTGGAAATGCTACGTATAAAAAAATGTACATGGCACATATTCGTACAATCGTTCAAGAAATTTTCGCTTCAGGTGATTATGTAACAACTGCAAATACATTGCGCAATACAATTGATGCATCTGTTCAAGCTGATCCGTATAAATTTTATACATACACACAATATCAAAATAGTTTAACAACTGCTGTTACAGGTGGTGGTGGACCTGGTGGCGGTAGTTCGATCCCTGGGATTCAAGCATTGATGGATGCACGTGTTACATTCTTCAATTCGAATGCAAATTACATTTTAGTTGCTCCAGCGATTGTATCATACGCAGCTAGTAATTTATTACCAACGTATGGTGAAACAATTACAATTACTGCAACTGTTTCAAATGAAACAAGTGTTTATTTAGGATATAGAATGGAACATCCATTGAAATTTACGCGTGTTCAAATGTTTGATGACGGTTTGCATAATGATGGAGCAGCAGGAGATCATGTTTACGGAGCGCCAGTAACAATGAATACGGCTGAATTGGAGTATTACATCTATACAGAAAATGCAAATGCTGGATTGTTTAGTCCACAAAGAGCTGAGCACGAATATCATACATTATTAACAGTCGTGCCTTTGGCTGCGGTTGGAGAAGTTGTTGTAAATGAAATTATGGCATCGAATACTGTTACTGCTGATGATAACTACGGAGAGAGCGACGACTGGATCGAGTTGTACAACACAACGGCGGGGGTTTTATCTGTTGCTGGTTTGTGGCTTTCGGATGATCCTGTTAACATGTCGAAATGGCAAATTCCAGCAGGTACAATCATTGAACCAAATGGCTATTTGATTATTTGGACGGATGAAGATGGAGGACAATCAGGTTTACATACGAACTTCAAATTAGGAAGTGCTGGAGAATCAGTCATTTTTAGTGATGGAATGTTCTTGTATGATCAAGTTGATTACCCAGCTTTACTTTCGGATCAAGTTTATGCCCGTTGTCCAGACGCAGGAATATTTACAATTGGCGATTTCCCAACATTTGCTGCATCGAACAACTGCTACCTAGGAGTTGATGAAGCAAGTTTATCAATGGATATTTCGGTTTATCCAGTACCAACAACTGGAAATGTATTTGTTTCATCAAAAGAAAATGCTGAGTTAGCTATTCAAGTAATAGATTTACAGGGACGTTTGTTATATGAAACAACAAGTTCAGAGGCGTTAATTGAAATTCCTTCAGCACAATGGAATGCAGGTTTCTACCACATTCGTATTCAAGAAGGATCATCGAAATTGAAAACGGTTTCGTTTATAAAAGAATAAGTTTAATTGATGACTAGTCCTAAATAAACGATACAGATTATTAAAGACTAAGATAACTAATTATATCCCAGTAAACACGTGTTTACTGGGATATTTGTTTTTATAGGT
>CAJAVU010000002.1 GCA_903945495.1 uncultured Flavobacteriales bacterium
AGTCAGTTTTCAACGCCGTATCTGCCTGAAAATGCTGACATAAGTATTTTAAATGCGGAAAAAGGGAAAATCAATGGGTTTGATTCTAAAGTAAATGCACTTGTAACAGAAATGGGTGAACATCCAAATTATGTAAACATGAACATGAATACCCAAAAAACGATTGCTGAATTTGGTGTGTTAAATCTGAATAGTGATTACCGTGTTTTCTCGTTTGCGAATACCTTCAACGAAACTTCAACAAGTTATTTCCACAAAAGCATTGGTGGTTATCATGGTGCGAAATTGAAACGCTTCCAAGAAATTGTTGATTTCCATATTGGTCAAGAATTGCAAATTGTTAATCAATTAATTGGTACTGCGAAAAATGATAAATTGCGCCAGTATGCAATGACTATGCAAATTCCACAAGAAAAAATGCAAGCAGTATTTGATTCGATTAGCGTACCTGAAATTGCTTTGACAAACGAAACACCTGTATTGAACATGTTGAATACAAAATACATCGTGGTTAACAAGGCAAGTAAAGCAACCTTGAATACAAATGCAAATGGTCCAGCATGGTTCGTTAGCGGAATTAAAAAAGTGAATTCATCCAATGACGAAATGTTGGGTTTGAATAAATTGAACACGAAAGAAACGGCAATTGTAAATGTGAAAGATGCTGAAATAGAATTGAAAGATACATACGCTTACGATTCTACAGCAAGCATTAAATTGACGAAATACGGAACAAATGAGTTGACTTACGCTGTTAAGACGAAAACAGAATTACCAGCAATTTTTAGTGAAATTTATTACCCAGAAGGCTGGAATTGCTATGCCGATGGAAAACAATTGAAACCATTCCGTGCAGATTATTTATTGCGTGGAGCGGTAATTCCAGCAGGAACTAAAACAGTTGTATGGAAATTCGAACCAGCATCGTATTACACAGCAAGTAAAATGGCTTTGATTGGCTCGATTCTTTTACTAATGTCAGTTGCGTTCATTTTAGGAAAAGCATTGATGAGTAGTTTGAAGAAAACAGAAGTGGAAGCTGAAAAGCAAGCTTAACGAATAGAACGAATGGATATTCTAGCTCTTTTAGGAAGAAAAAAACACCTTTTTGAAAATGACATTGAAGCAAATGCGAATCAATTGTCTAAGCTAGTTAGTGGAAGTACTTTTTTAGTGATTGGTGGAGGTGGATCAATAGGTCAAGCGGTTGTAAAGGAAATTTTTAAAAGAAATCCCTTAAAATTACACGTTGTCGATATCAATGAAAACAATCTAACTGAATTGGTTCGAGATGTTAGAAGCACATTTGGCTATATTGAAGGTGATTTTCGCACTTTTGCATTAGATATCGGTTCATCGATTTATGATTCATTTATTGAGAATGATGGAAAGTACGACTATGTATTAAATCTCTCAGCATTGAAACATGTTAGAAGTGAAAAAGATCCTTACACATTAATGCGAATGATTGATGTGAACATCTTCAATACGGATAAAACCTTACTTCAATCGATTCAAAAAGGGACGAAAAAGTATTTTTGCGTATCAACGGATAAGGCAGCAAATCCCGTGAATATGATGGGTGCTTCGAAAAGCATTATGGAGCAATTCCTTATGAGAAGAAGTAAGGAAATATCTATTTCAACCGCTCGATTTGCAAATGTTGCTTTTTCTGATGGTTCACTTTTACATAGTTTTAATCAGCGAATCCAAAAAAATCAACCGATTGTTGCACCTACTGATGTGAGACGTTATTTTTTAACTCCTCAAGAAAGTGGCGAGTTATGTTTAATGTCCTGTTTGTTCGGAGAAAATCGTGATATCTATTACCCAAAATTATCCGAAGACAACGACTTGTTGACATTCACTGATATAGCAATTAATTATTTGAAAGAATTAGGATTTGAACCACATTTGTGTCAATCAGAAGAGGAAGCACGAAGCTCAGTTGAATCGCTAAAATCAGTTGGTAAATGGCCTTGTTATTTTTCTCCAAGTGACACCACAGGTGAAAAGGAATATGAAGAATTTTTCACAACCAAAGAAGTATTGGATTTAGCAAAGCACGAAAGTTTTGGTATTATCAAAAATGAGGAATTTGTTGAAAATGAAAAATTGGATTATTTCTCTTCAATGGTTGAATCAATGAAAGAAAAGGGATCTTGGGAAAAGCAAGAACTGGTAAAGTTATTCAGAGAAATGCTTCCAGATTTAGAGTACGAAGACAAAGGGAAATATTTGGATTCTAAAATGTAAAATGAAACAAATGAGCGATTCAAAAATTGATCAAATTGTACAGATCATCAAAGATGAATTTGCTACAGATAAATTTATTCCTCTTCACGAGCCCTATTTCGGTGGAAATGAAAAAAAATACCTAGAAGAATGTATTGATAGTACGTTCGTTTCTAGTGTTGGACCTTTTGTTGATCTTTTTGAACAGCGAATTGCAGAAATAACAGAAACAAAAAAAGGAGTTGCTGTTGTGAATGGAACGGCTGGTTTACAAGTTGCGTTGCGCTTAGTTGGTGTTCAAGCAAATGATGAAGTTTTAACGCAAGCTTTGACATTTATCGCAACTGCCAATGCAATAAACTACAATCAAGCAAAACCCGTTTTTATTGATGTTGATCGCGACACAATGGGCTTGTCTCCAAGTGCATTGAACGCATTTTTAGAAGAATTTGGTGAGTTGCGTGAAGGTTCTACATTTAATAAGAAAACAGGGAAAAGAATTGGAGCGTGTGTTGTTATGCACACTTTTGGTTTTCCGGCTAGAATTGAAGAATTAGTTGCCATTTGTGACGCATGGAAAATTCCATTGGTGGAAGATGCCGCTGAGTCACTTGGAAGTACGGTCAATGGAAAAGCCTTAGGAGGATTCGGACAAGTTGGTGTGCTTTCATTTAACGGTAACAAGATTATAACATCTGGTGGAGGAGGAGCAATTGTTTCAAATGATGTAGAATTGGCAATAAAAGCGAAGTATTTAACGACAACGGCAAAAGTTCCTCATCCGTATGAATATGTGCACGATGAGTTAGGATATAATTTTAGAATGCCAAATATCAATGCCGCACTTATTTGTGCCCAGTTGGAGCAACTTGATTTCTTTTTGAAGAAGAAACGTGAGTTGGCATTGGCTTATAAATCTAGATTTGATCAGTTGGGTGTCAATTTTCGATGGGAATTACCGAATACACAACCGAATTATTGGTTAATGTGTGTCGAATTGGAAAATTTGGATGAACGTAACTTATTTCTGAAAGAATCGAATAATTCGAATGCGATGACACGTCCTATTTGGCAGTTAATGAATAAATTGCCGATGTACAAGGAATGTCAACATGACGGATTGGAAAATTCACTTTATTTAGAAGATCGAATTGTAAATATTCCAAGTAGCGTAAGAAAATGAAAAACGATCAAAAAATATATCTATTAGGAATGTCAGGCCATGCGTTGAGTGTTATTGATGCACTGCAATCGAATAAACAAGTTCCATCGGGATATTTTGATCAACTAGAAAATAAAAATTCATTCATCACTTTCCTAGGACCTGAGTCTAAAGAGAAGTGTGGTGAATACCTTGAATCAGATGAAATTTTGTTTCCTTCTGTTGGATCAAATCACCTAAGAAAGAAAATGGTGAATTTGATTGAAGACTTGGAATACCATCAAATGGTTATTTCACATCGGCAAACGATAGTGAGCGAAACGGCTAAAATTGGTTTGTCTACTTTTCTTTCTGCAGGGTCAATTGTAAATGCACACGCACGTATTGGAAAAGGAGTGATAATTAATACGGGAGCAATTATTGAACATGAATGTGAAATTGCTGATTTTGTGCATATTGGACCTGGAGCAGTGCTAGCAGGTGACGTTTCTATTGGTGAATTATCATTCATTGGAGCAAATGCTACCGTTAAACAAGGTGTTAAAATTGGCAGTAATGTCGTTGTTGGTGCTGGATCTGTAGTTTTAAAAGATATCCCTGATAATTGTGTTTACGTCGGTAATCCAGCAAAATACTTAAAGGCAAATGACTAAGGTATTTATCATAGCAGAAGCTGGTGTAAATCACAATGGTGATTTAGACAAAGCACTTCAATTAATTAATGTAGCCGCTGAAGCGGGTGCCGATTGCGTAAAATTTCAAACATTTAAGGCTGAAAAATTGGTTTCAAGTTCTGCCCAAAAAGCAGAATATCAACAATCGAATTTACCTTCTGAAGATAATAGCCAATTGGCGATGTTGAAGAAATTGGAATTGTCAGAAGCATGGCATCATCAATTGAAAGCGCAAGCAGATTCAAAAGGAATTTTATTTGCTTCTACTGGATTTGACGAAGATAGTGTTGCTTTTTTGGATCAAATGGGTCAACCATTTTTCAAAATTCCTTCTGGTGAAATAACAAATAAACCCTTAATTGAATTTATCGCTAACCGTGGAAAGGAAATAATTCTTTCAACTGGAATGGCAACGATGAAGGAAATCGAGGATGCCGTTCTCTTGCTAGAAAAGCAAGGAGTTGACAAAAACCATATTACTGTTTTACATTGCAATACAGAATATCCAACACCAATGAAGGATGTGAATCTTCGAGCGATGTTAACAATTCAAGATAAGCTAGGTGTAAAAATTGGATATTCCGATCATACATTAGGAATTGAAGTTCCAATTGCTGCAGTTGCGTTGGGTGCAAAAGTGATAGAGAAACATTTTACCTTGGATCGTGCGTTATCAGGTCCAGATCATGCGGCATCGCTTGAACCTTCAGAACTCAAAGCAATGGTTGCTGCAATTCGAAATATTGAGTTAGCAATCAGCGGATCGGGAATAAAAGAACCCAGTCCATCCGAATTAAAAAACATGGTGGTTGCTCGAAAAAGCATTCATTATGCGAAGGATTTAACTGAAAATCACATTGTTTCAATTAACGATTTGGTTATGAAACGTCCTGGAGATGGCGTTTCTCCGATGGTGTTAGATGACATTATCGGTAAACGTATCAGCCGATTGGTTAAAGAAGGGGATCAAGTTTCTTGGGAGGACATTCAATGAAAATAGCAGTTTTAACGAGTTCAAGAGCCGATTACGGGATCTATCAACCTTTATTAAAGCGGTTGAAAACAGATGATTCAATTGAGTTATCGATTATTGCTTTTGGTTCTCATTGTTCTGAAAAATTTGGCAATACAGTCAATCAAATTGAGGAAGATGGATTTAAGGTTTTGTACAAAATTTCGAATTTAGTAGATGGTGATGCACCAATAGATATTGCTAATTCGTATGCCAAAACAGTTTCGTTATTCGCCGATTTTTGGGCAAATCACTTAGATTTTGATTGGGTTTTATGCCTTGGAGATCGTTTTGAAATGGCGGGGGCTGTGAATGCCGGAATTCCTTTTGGAGTTAATTTTGCGCACATTCATGCCGGTGAAACAACACTCGGTGCAATCGACAATATTTATCGCCATCAAATAAGTTTAGCCTCGAAATTACATTTTGTAGCAACAGAAAGTTATGCAGAACGCATTCATGCTTTGATTGGTGAAATGGGTACGACAGAATTGGTTGGTTCCTTGAGTTTAGAAAATATTGAAACAATTCCTTTTTTAAGTAAACATGAGTTCAACGAAAAATGGAATATCGATTTAGAAATTCCAACAATTCTAATGACGATTCATCCGGAGACGGTTGATTATGCGCAAAACACTGAATTTATTGAGGAATTGAAATTGACCATTCCAGAACTTTTAGTGGATCATCAACTGGTTGTAACACTGCCAAATGCAGATACTTTTGGATCCTTGTTCCGCGCTTTTTTCCATGAAATAAAACAGCTTTATCCTGAAAAGGTTTGTTTGATTGAAAACTTTGGAACGCAATCGTATTTTACGTGTATGAAATACACTGATTTACTGATTGGAAATACGTCAAGTGGAATCATCGAAGCAGCTACATTTGGAAAGTTTGTGATTAACTTAGGAAACAGACAAGGTGGGCGAGCATGTTCTGAAAATGTGGTAACTGTGCCATTTAAACATTTAGCGATTCTACAAGAATTCACTAAATTGAAAGGAAAAATATATACAGGTTCCAATTGTTATTATCAAAAGGATTCGGCAAATAAGGTACTTGAACGATTAAAAAAAGAACGACAATGAATTGGCAACAACATATTATTCCAGCAGAGACTTCAATCAAAGAAGCGATGGGGAAATTGGATATTCTTGGTCTAGATGCTTTATTGTTTATACATGATACGAAAGTAGAATTGATTGGTTCTATTACGGATGGTGATATTCGACGTGGATTATTAGCCGGTTTTTCAATTGAAGCAACGGTTGTTGATGTTTGTAAAAAAAATCCACGCTTCATTCGTGAAAATGAGAAATCGATTCACAAACTAATCGAATTTAGAGAGAAGAATCTGAAGATTATACCCGTTTTAGCAGCTGAAACAAACCGAATTATAGATGTAATTAATTTCCGATTAAAGCGTTCGTTTTTACCGATTGATGCCGTAATTATGGCAGGTGGAGAAGGGCAGCGTTTACGCCCTTTAACGGAAACAACGCCAAAACCATTGCTGAAAGTGGGTGACAAACCAATCATTGAACATACCATCGATCGATTAGCCTTTTTTGGATTAAAGAATTTATGGTTGTCTGTCAATTATTTAGCTGAACAAATTGAACAGTTTGTAATTGATAAACCGAAGGATATTTCAATTCGCTTGGTGAAAGAAACAAAGCCTTTGGGAACAATTGGATCCATTTCGTTAATCGATACGTTTTTCAACGATTACATTTTATTGTGCAATTCAGATTTGCTGACAAACGTTGATTTTGAAGCATTTTTCCTTGACTTTGTTGATACAAATGCTGACTTGAGTGTTGTTACCATTCCATACAATGTAGACATTCCGTATGCCGTTTTAGAAGTTGAAAATGGATTGATTTCTGATTTCAAAGAAAAACCAACGTATACCTATTATTCGAACGGAGGAATTTATTTGATGAAACGCGAAATGCTGCAGTTCATTCCTAAGAGCGAAGTGTTTTCCGCAACCGATTTCATGAGCAAACTAATTGAAGAAAAGAAAAGCGTTCGTTCCTATCCGCATTATGGCTACTGGTTGGACATCGGAAAGCACGATGATTTCAAAAAAGCGCAAGAGGATGTCAAATTATTAAAATTTTAAGATGAATCTGAAAGAGGTACTTGTTGTTATTCCTGCTCGAAAAGGTTCAAAAGGAATTCCCGGGAAAAACAAGAAATTGTTAAATGGAAAGCCGCTTATAGCTTATACAATTGAAGCAGCTTTGGGAATCTTTGAAAAGGAACAAATTTGTATTTCGACAGATGACGAAGACATTGTTCAATTAGCTGAATCGTATGGTATTTCAGTGCCTTTTTTGAGACCAGAAGAAATTTCAACGGATACAGCAGGTTCTCAAGAGGTTTTAATTCATGCGTATGAATTTTATCGTGAAAAAGGTTTTGATGCAGCGGTTGTTTGTCTATTACAAGCCACTTCACCGTTTAGAACAACCAAGCATATCTCCGAAGCAACAAATGCATATTCAACAGACTGTGACATGCTTGTTTCAGTTGTGGAGTCGAAGGCAAATCCTTATTTCAATTTAATGGAAGAAAATGCAAAAGGATTTTTATCAAAAAGTAAAATAGGAGATTATAAAACCCGTCAAGAAGCTCCAAAAGTATACGAGTTGAATGGAGCAATTTATTTCATTACGATTCAATCACTTTTAAGCCAACCGATCTCATCGTTTTCTAAAATACGTAAATATGTCATGTCGACCGAATCTTCTGTCGATTTAGATGTGCCAGCAGATTGGGTATATGCAGAGTTTTTGTGTAATAATGGTGTAAATTATAAATGACAAGAATAGATGATTGATTATTTAATTCTACTTCTAATTTTTTAATGTTCAATGAAGATTACATTTATTACGGATAGTTATGGTGGAATTCGGATACACGATAACATAGAAGAAGTTAGTGAAAAACAAACTTTTCCAGCCCTCTGTAAAGCAGAATTTATAAAAAAAGGTCATGAGGTTAGTATTGATTATGCATCCTATCGCAAAGTGACGGATTTGTCAACAATTATGGACAAATACAAAGAGTCCGATTTATTTATTCTTCATGCTGGCATCGTTGATGCCTATCCGAGGCCTCTAAATCAAAGACTTACAATGTCAAAAGCTTATTTGCCAAACATTCTTCGCAGATTAATACGTATTAGGAGAAAGTTTGTTATCAACTATATTTATAACAAGCCTTGGACTTCAGAGAAGGATTATTTTGATGCGATACGTTTTATTTGTAAGAATTATAAAACAAAAATGCTTTGGATAAATGTCCCGAAGGTAATTCAAAGGCAAGAAAAAGAAACACCTGGTTCAAACAAAGCTATAGGGGAATATAATGGCATTTTAAATGAAGCATTAAAAAACTATCAGCATTGCACCGTATTAAATATCAATCAATTGTTGTGTGATCAAAATGATTTTGAATCATTTTTTCATCCTATAGATTCTCATCTTAACATAAAAGGAAACAAATTTTATGCTGATGAAATTCTTAAATATTTAGACCTTTAATTCATTTTTCAATCGAAATCGTTTGCTGATGCACAAAATAATCATAATCGGAGCAGGAGAACTTGGTAGTAGACATTTACAATCACTTGTCAATGTGGCTCAAAAAATTGAAATAGAAGTTGTAGATACGTCATTGGAATCTTTAGAAAATGCGAAAAAACGTTTCAATGATGTAAACTCACATTTCAAAGTTGAAATTTCATTTAAAACTAAAATTTCTGATTTATCAAAAAACATTGATATTGCAATTATTGCGACCAATTCAAAAGTTCGCAAATTGGTTATTCAGCAGCTTGTTTCGCATGCCACAGTGAAGTATTTAATACTTGAAAAGGTTTTATTTACAAAAGTTATTGATTATGATGAAATTTCACAATTATTAAGGATCAACAAGGTTAAAACTTGGGTGAATTGTCCTAGAAGAATGATGCAAGTTTACCAAAATTTAAAGAAGGAGATTACAGGAACAATTCAATTAAGCGTTACTGGTAGTAATTGGGGCTTAGGTTGCAATGGGATACATTTCCTAGATTTGTTTGCTTTTTTATCAAATTCCAAAAAAATAGTTCTGACGAATAATTTAATCGATGAAACAATAATTGAAAGTAAACGAAAAGGTTTTGATGAGTTTACAGGAACTATTACAGGTGAATCTGAAAACAACACTTTTCAAATAACTTCACTTTCCTCTGGGAATTCGCCAATTTCGGTAACAATAATGACACAAAATACCTGTTATCAAATTCAAGAAGGGCCAACCGGAACACTTATTAAACGTAATCTTGAAAATCAATTGTACTTAGAAGAACAAAAATTTAGTATGCCGTTTCAAAGTCAATTGACAAATATAGTCGTCGATCAATTGATTGAAAATGGAGATTGTAATTTAACAACTTTGGAAGAATCTTCAAATTTACACTTGGAGTTTCTATCTAACTTTATTTCATTTTTACAAAATAAAAATAAAACTATTGACGAATGTTTGATAACCTAAATAAAAAAGTCTTGCTCGTAGGAGCTGGACAAATGGGAGTTGATTATTACAAAGTATTAAAAGCTTTGAATTGCACAACAACAATTATTGGAAGGGGAGAAAATTCCGCAAAATTATTTGAAGAAAAAACAGGAATTAGTTGTATTACAGGAGGACTTGAGACGTTTCTTAATCAAAATGAAATTAATTTTGACGCTGCAATAATTGCAGTAGGTATGGAGCAGCTCGGACAAACCGCAATCCAATTGTTAAATAGCGGTTTCAAAAATATTTTGATCGAAAAACCTGCTGGATTGAATGAAGAGGAAATCACAGAACTTGCGAATCGTTCAAATAAGCATGAAGCTAGTATTTTTGTGGCTTATAATCGTAGATTTTATGCATCTGTTTTAAAAGCAAAAGAAATCATTGAATTAGATGGCGGAGTTACATCATTTAATTTTGAATTTACGGAATGGGCACATGTAATCGAACCACTAATCAAAGCGAACGGAGTTAAAGATAAGTGGTTATTGGGAAATTCAACTCATGTCATTGATTTAGCATTTTATTTAGGTGGTGAACCTTCAGAAATGAGCTGTTATGCAGGAGGAAAGTTAAGTTGGCATGATAAAGCTATTTATTCTGGGGCTGGAATTTGTGAAAATAATGCATTGTTTTCATATCAAGCGAATTGGAATGCTCCAGGAAGGTGGGGACTTGAGGTTCTAACAAAAAAATCAAGACTTATTTTCCGACCATTAGAAGAACTCAAAATTCAGTTAATAGGTTCCGTATCTGTTAGTGAAGTAGAAATCGACCACGAAATTGATAAAAATTATAAAGCGGGTTTATTCATTCAAACGGCGAAATTTTTATTAGGGGAAACAAATGATTTTCAAACCATTCAAAAACAAGCAAAAATGTGCGAGTTTTATAATCAAATTGCTAAGGGAAATTCGATTGTACATGCTTAATTTGTTGTCAAAAAATTATTTTTTCAAATCTTTTCGTTCAAAAGCATCAATAAATGAATTTGGCGTTACGTTGTATATACTTACATTTTTCGTTTTGCTATATGCTTGTAAGTCATGATATCCTTTGAAGGTAACCATGAACGTATGTAAAACCTCATGCAATCGCATGTTTTCATGATTGTTCTTTTTTATTTGAGAATTATTTTTTTTATTATAAAAATGAGGAATTTGCACGTACACATTGTTGCCTTCATCAACTGCGATTTCATTCAACCAAGAATGCTCGGCACCTAACAAATAAATGTTCGAATACGTCAAATTAATTCCATGAAACAAAGATGGTATTAACACATTGTGTGGACGCGGAATTCCCATTTTTAGTTTAAAAAGAAGATATGAAATTGCTGGTATTCCTTCAATCGGTGTTAGGTTGTAATAAATAATTCTAATGTTCTTATTTGCAGATATACGTTTTTGCCAATCTCCTTTGTTTTTTGCTGTTCGCGGCATAAATAGGTAAAATTCCCAATCAACCTTTTCATTGATTCTGTCAAACATCTGTTCAGAGCGTTGAACGAGATCCTGTGAAACGCGTTTGTCCCAAAAAACAGAGTCGCAGGCAACAAAAAAACGTGGTTTTAATTCTTCAAATAAATGAGTTAAGGGAAAAAAGTTTACACAAATTAAATCTGATTTTGATAATGTTTGCTTAGCCGCTTGAATACTCGTTTCGAGAGATGGTCCATTGCCTAGAATCACACACGAATCATTCAGTTTTGATGGTAATTTTGAAACAGGCCGTGAACTAATAAGCGTTTTGCATAAGCTCATGAACGATGAAAAGAGCGCACGTATGAATTCTTGAATATGTTTAAGCGTCTTCATTTATTGCTGAGATACCATTTTTTAAAGTGAGCAAAGGTACAAAAATATGAAGAAATAATTTTTCGTTGAGTTTCCTTGAAAAACGATGATTATAGCGGCAATTATTCTATTTTTACCCTATCAATTTAAAAGAAAGAATGGCATCAATCCTAAAGAAAATCGTTGGGTCAAAAATTGTTGAACGATCGAAACGAAAATTCATCGCTAAAACAGGCGTATTTTTTTCGTTGAAAAAGCTGTCAGCTTCAACTTCTGATGATTTGGCTCTTGTGAAAGTGCTGAATACTTTTGAATTTGATAAAGTATTGGATGTAGGGGCAAATATTGGTCAATTCGCTGAGTCGCTCTTAGATTTTGGGTATAAGGGTAAAATCATTTCGTTTGAACCGACGTCTGTTGTTTATCCAACACTTTTAAAGAAAGCTGAAAAATTCAAGAATTGGCAAATAGCTGAGAAAATGGCTATTGGAAACGAGGATGGAGAAATTGAGATGAATATTTCAGCGGATCCATTGTTCAATTCCATTAAGGAAATTCAGGACGACTACACAAATTACCATTCTGCTTCTGGAAAAAGTGGTACAGAAAAAGTACGTTTGGCAAAACTTGATAGTATTTGGGATGAATATATTCAACCTTCCGAACGCGTATTCTTGAAAATCGATACGCAAGGTTTTGAGAAAGAAGTATTAGAAGGTGCATCGAATTCATTAGACAAGGTAAGTGGAATCAAAATCGAAATGCCTTTACAACCAATTTATAAGAATGTTGAGTGGGATATATTTGATTTAATGCAATTTTTCAAATCAAAAGGATTCGCATGTGTTGGAGTGAGTAAAGTTGCTGTCAATCAACAATCGGGAATTGTGCACGAAGTCGATGGTGTTTTCATAAAAGAAAGCCTTCTGAAACATTAACTTTCAGCTATCTCATCCAAATATCCGGCGATTTTTTGTGTAATTGCTTTGTTGGAATATTCTGAAACGTGTTGACTCGGATTGAAATTACCGATTTCGTTGTGGATCAATGCTTTCTTTAAATAAGCGTAAATAAAGAGCTCTTCGGAGTAATCAAAGGATTTCCCGAGTTGTTTTTCTTCAACGATTTGTTTTACGTCGCCGTCATTCGGACCAAAAACGAGAATTGGTTTTCCTGTTCGCAACATTTCAAATAATTTCCCAGGAATTCGTCCTTTCGCATTTGCGGCTTTGTTGATCGGTAACAAAAGCATTGACGCTTCTGCATATTCTTCCAATACTTGCTGACGTGGAATCATTCCCATATATTCAGTGAGTCCATCCAAATCATTCATGCGAATCGATTCTCGAACAGCATGGTCAACTTCACCCGCCAATTTTATACGCACGTTTGAACGGATTTCTGGATGCTCGATTAACAACTGTTTTAAGGCATTTAAGAACGAAATAGGATTGCGGTCTTCGCCTAATAAACCTCCATGAAAAAATATGAAATCAGTACTTTCTTTGGCTTGAAAATGTTCAAATTCAGGTTCGTCAAAACCGTAATAAATGACATCAACTTTTTTAGCACCAATCGATTCTAGGTCTTTTTTCCATGTTGGACTAGCAATCGTGATTTTCTTTGCGGTTTTAAAAACAGCTTGTTCTAAGGCTTTGTGTTTTCTGTCGGCCCGTTTGCCGATGTACAATTTGTCATAGTAGTCGACTTGCGTCCAAGGATCTTGGAAATCTGCCAACCAGGGAATCATAAATTTTTGCGCTAATTTCAAACCAATCACCGTGTTTGTGTGAGGTGGTCCATCCGTTAAAATAGCGTCAATTTTGTTGTTTTGAAGATAGTTCTCCAAGTATTTTACAGATGGTTTAATCCAACGGTAACGCGCATCTGGGATAAAGAAGTTCCCGCGTACCCACATTCCTAAGGTGTCAACAATAGTTTTTTTCTTCGCCGAATTCGATGTGATATTTTGTAAAGGTTGATTCTTTTTACGACCAGAAAGCTTTTTAAATAAGTTGATTGGTTCAAAAATGGGAACTTTGTGAATCTCTAAACCTTCAGGAATATCTTTTTCGTTCGTGAAATCTAAAAATTGATAAGAAGCATTTTCGGCTGTGAAAACAACCGGTTCCCAACCAAATTCACGCAAGTACTTTACGAATTTTAAACAACGAAGTACTGTTATTCCGCCTGAAGGAGGCCAATGATATGTAATAATTAAAACCTTTTTCACGTTTCTTATTCGCTGCACAAAATTGGTTAAATGCGCTAAACAAAAATAAGCAAATTATCAGTAGTTCGTTCAGATTACAAGGTATCGCTTATATTTGCACCACAAGATTATGGGAATCGTTCAGAAAGATGCTTTTCGTACCATGTTAATTTCCTACGGTGGAATTGTACTTGGTTATTTGAATAAGGGATTATTGTTCCTTCTTATTCTGACGACTGAACAAATTGGCTTAGTCAATTTGATTATTTCTTTAGGAACCATGTTTGCTCAATTTTCGAATCTAGGAACCATTTATTCAACGTGGAAATTTTTACCATTTTTCAAGAATGAGGCGAAGAAACACCATGGATTTTTGCCGCTGATTTTATTGATTGTCTTTGTAGGGGTTTCTTTTTTTACTGCTCTATCACTGATTTTTAGACCGCAAATTGAAGAAATGTATTTGGAACATTCAGCCATGTTCGTTTCCTATTATTACTGGTTTATGCCCATTGGTGTTTCCTACGTATTATTTATGGTGTTGGAAATTTATTTGAGAAGCTTTTACAAGAATGTAATTTCAGTGGTTGCTTCTGAAATCATTTTGCGTTTGGCATTAACAGTATTATTAGCGCTGATTTATTTCAAATTGATAAGTTTCGATTTATTTGTTATTCTGCATAGTTTAATTTACTTGATTCCAACAGGTATTTTATTGATGTATTTATATCGAATAGGGGAATTGAACTTGTTTCCTTCTTCCATTCAAATATCCAAACGTTTTCGAAAGATTGTAATTTTATTTTCAGCCTTCAATTATATAAACACGCTTGGTGTTGTGCTTGTTGGTTCAATGGACGTAATCATGATTGCTCAAATGATTGGCTTGGAAGGAACCGGTGTTTATACAACGGTTATTTTCTTGACATCCGCATTACAAGTTCCCTATAAATCAATTATTCGAGTTAGTTCTCCTTTGGTATCCGATTATTGGAAATCACGCGAATTTGATAAAATGAAAGACTTGTATCGAAAAGTGAGTTCGGTTAGTTTAGTTATCGGATTGGGATTGTTCTGTGGTATTTGGAACAATATCGATTTTCTATTCTCATTCTTAAAACCTGAATTTCAAGCTGGTATTTGGGTGTTTTTCTTTCTGATGATGGGGCGTTTGGTGGATATGTATTTTGGAATCAATGGCGCCATTTTTACGACTTCCAAAAAGTTCAAATACGACATCTATTTTACGCTCTTTTTAATCTTTGCCGTTTTCTTTTTAAACCTTTGGTTTATTCCGATTTGGGGAATTGTTGGAGCTGCCATTTCAACTTCAGTGGCTATTTTATTCTATAATTTTGGACGCTTACTTTTTGTTTGGTTTGCATTCAAAATTCACCCATTCCACAAGAACCAATTCGTTGTGATCCTTTTAGGTTTAGTGAGTTTATTCGTTGGTTGGTTGACTTCTGACTTGATCGAAAACAAATACGTAGAGTTTATCGTACAATCGCTCCTTGTTGTTTTGCTATTTTTTGCACCAATTTATTGGTTTAAACTAGAACCAGAATCTGTCAACTATTTGAACAAAGGAACCGCTTTTATTGGTTCGAAATTGGGCAGAAAAAAAGCATAAAAAAATGTAGGCTTAATTAACCTACATTCCTCATAATTATAAAAAGCTATTTTAAATCTTCAAATCATAGAATCTTCAAATCATTGAATTTTCAAATTATTTCCTCTTAAATCTTCGCTTTACATTCTTCAATTGCAGCTTTTAAGCCACCTGGATTTTTACCACCAGCTGTAGCGAAGAATGGTTGTCCACCACCACCACCTTGGATGTGCTTAGCAACTTCTCTAACTAAATTACCTGCATTCAAACCTTTGTCTGCTATAACTGAATCGGAAACAATGATGCTAATTGTACATTTATCACCTTCATTTCCACCGATTACACCGAAGAGGTTATCTACTTCTCCTTTCAGTTGGAACAAGATGTCTTTAATTGATCCACCATCCAGATTCACAGTTGTTCCTAAGAAATTGATTCCATTGATTGTTTCAATTTTTGACTTCAATTCACCTTTTACGTTCATCGCTTTTTCACGTTGAAGCACTTCAATTTCTTTGGTTAATTGATTGTTTTTCGTCAATAAATCTTCAACAGCTTTGATCAAGTCTTTTGGATTCTTCAAAGTCAAAGCAATCGTTTCAAGTGTATCTGCTTTTTGTTTAAAGAAGTTTTCTGCTACCTTTGATGTGATTGCTTCAATACGACGAACACCTGCCGCGACAGCTGTTTCTGTTGTGATTTTAAATAAGCCAATTTTACTTGTTGAAGGAACGTGTGTTCCACCGCATAATTCAACTGATTCTCCAAATTTGATTACGCGAACCGAATCACCGTATTTCTCACCAAACAAGGCCATTGCACCAAGCGCTTTTGCTTCTTCAATTGGTGTGTTTCTGCGTTCGTCTAGCGAAATATTTTGATGAATTCCTTCTGTTACGATTCGTTCAACTTCTGCTAATTCTTCATCTGTAACCTTCGAGAAATGCGAAAAATCGAAACGTAAATATTCAGGATTTACCAAAGATCCTTTTTGCTCAACATGCGTTCCTAAAACTGTTCTCAATGCATGATGCAATAGGTGAGTAGCAGAGTGATTCGAAGCCGAGGCAATTCTATTTTTCTCATTCACCGTCGCTGTAAAAGTTGCGTTCACGTCAGTTGGCACTTTTTCACTCAAATGAATTATTAAATTGTTTTCTTTTTTCGTGTCGAAAATGTGAATCGTTTCACCATTCGCTTCAATCGTTCCTTTGTCTCCAACTTGTCCACCACCTTCAGGATAGAACGGAGTTTGGTTGAATACTAATTGAAAGAATGATTTTTGCTTTTGACTCACTTTGCGGTATTTCACCAATTGCAATTCGGCAGTCAAGTTGTCATAACCAATGAATTCAACGTTGCCATCTGGACGTACTTGAACCCAATCATCTGTTTCAACGGCATTTTCATCACGCGAACGATCTTTTTGTTTTTGAAGTTCAGCGTTGAATGCTTCTTCGTCAATTGAAAGGTCATTTTCTCGTGCGATTAATGACGTTAAATCGACAGGGAAACCATATGTGTCAAACAATTCGAAAATAGCAACACCATCAATCGTATCTTTATTCTCTTTTTTAGTAGTTTGAATAATTCCATCAATTCGCTTCAATCCTTTCTCCAATGTTCTGAAGAAGCTAATTTCCTCTTCACGAATTACTTTTTGTACAAGTTCTCTCTGATTGATCAATTCAACGAACGGATCTCCCATGATTTCACTTAATACAACAGATAAGTCACACAAGAATGGTTCTTTCATTCCAAGAGTTTGATATCCATAACGAACAGCTCTTCTCAAAATTCGTCGGATAACATAACCCGCACCAGTGTTTGAAGGCAATTGTCCATCAGCAATAGAGAATGCAATCGCACGAACGTGATCTGAAATTACGCGCAATGCAATATCTGTTTCTTCTTTCACACCATAGTTAACACCAGAAACTTTTTCCATGTGTTGAATCAATGTTTGGAACAAGTCCGTATCGTAATTCGATGTTTTTCCTTGCAAAGCCATGGCCAAACGTTCCAATCCCATTCCTGTATCAACATGTGTTGCAGGAAGTGGTTCCAAACTACCATCCGCTTTACGGTTAAATTGCATGAAAACGTTGTTCCAAATCTCAATAACTTGAGGATGGTCATAATTTACCAATGATTTACCGTCAACTAAATCACGTTCAGCTTTCGAGCGTAAATCAACGTGAATTTCTGTACAAGGACCACATGGACCTGTATCGCCCATTTCCCAGAAATTATCTTTTTTCGAAGCAAGTATGATGCGGTCTTCAGCAATGTATTTTTTCCAAATAGCAAAACTTTCTGAATCTTGAGGAACCCCATCTTTTGCGTCACCTTCAAAAACAGTTACATACAACTTGTCTTTTGGAATTTTATACACTTCAGTCAATAATTCCCAAGCCCAACCAATTGCTTCTTCTTTGAAATAATCTCCGAACGACCAGTTACCCAACATTTCGAACATCGTGTGATGGTAAGTATCAACACCAACCTCTTCTAAATCGTTGTGTTTTCCAGAAACACGCAAACACTTCTGAGAATTGGCGACACGCGGATTTTTAGGAATGGCATTTCCAAGGAAGTAATCCTTGAATTGGTTCATTCCGGCATTTGTAAACATCAAAGTTGGATCATTCTTAACAACCATTGGTGCTGAAGGAACAATCTCATGTCCTTTTGATGCAAAAAATGTAAAAAATTGCTCGCGTATTTCAGAAACTTTCATGAAAGATGTTGTTTTCTATTCGTTTTTAAAGCTGCAAATTTAACGGAATTAGTCAAAAAAATATGTTTTTAGGATGGGAAAATGCTTGTGAAGGACATTGTTTTTTGTAATTCTAATGGTAAATTCTTTACTCGGTCAGTCTGATGCATAAAAAAAGGTTAGAACTAATTTAGATCTAACCTTCAGTGTTGTTATAATTTCCTTGAATTATTTGATTGCATCAATTTTTTCTTGATTAGCGTTCTCTTCCATTTGGAAGTTGAATTTAGTAGCTAATTCTTGTTGAGCATCAGCAAATTCTTTATCCAATTTCTCCTCTTGTTTTGTTACTTCAACTTCCATTTGTTGAATAAATTCAAGATCTTCTTCAGTAATGTTTTCGCCTTTATCTAAAATGTCAAACATTTTTTTGTATTCATTTGAATAGATGTTTTTGTAGAATGAAAATAATTCGATTGCAGCATTTTTTAAACGATTACTTCCTTCAAATCCTTCCATTTTTTTGATTGTCGCCAACGACTCATCACATTGCTTAACGATATCTAAACGAATGTCTTTGCATTTTTCAAGATCTGTATCCATTGTTTCAACCAAGTCTAAACTTAATTCAATGATTTTTGATTGTTCTTTAATAATAGCATCATTGTATTCAATGGCTTTTTGTGAATCTGTCGCACACGATTGCAATAGCAAAAACGAAAACGCGAATAATGGTAAAATGTATTTCATAATTTTTAGTTTGGAATAAATGTACTTATTCAGTTTTCAAATCGAAAATAATCAGACATATTTCTGTCAATTTTGATTTGATTTTTTACAAATGAGATTTTTTTGTCAGTATTTCTGTCATTTCGACATAAAATACCACATCAACATATCGATTAATGACAAAATATACGCGAATAATTCCAAAAAAGGTGGTGGCACAAAGATTGACTAGAGGAAAACAGTTTTAAACTGAATATAATTTACAAACAATATGGGAAAAATAATTGGAATTGATTTAGGAACTACCAACTCGTGTGTTTCTGTGATGGAAGGAAATGAGCCAGTAGTAATTGCTAACTCAGAAGGAAAAAGAACAACACCATCAGTAGTTGCATTCGTAGAAGGTGGTGAGCGTAAAGTTGGGGATCCAGCGAAACGTCAAGCAATTACAAATCCAACAAAAACGATTTCTTCTATTAAGAGATTCATGGGATCTTCGTATGATGAAACGAAAGCAGAGGGTGGACGTGTTCCATACGATGTAGTAAAAGGAGATAACAATACACCTCGCGTTAAAATCGACGATCGTTTGTATTCTCCACAAGAAATTTCAGCAATGATTCTTCAAAAAATGAAGAAAACAGCTGAAGACTATTTAGGTCATGAAGTAAGTGAAGCGGTTGTAACTGTTCCTGCTTACTTTAACGATGCGCAACGTCAAGCAACGAAAGAAGCTGGTGAAATCGCTGGTTTAACAATTAAACGTATTATCAATGAGCCTACTGCAGCAGCATTAGCTTATGGTTTAGATAAAAAAGGAATTGATCAAAAAATCGTTGTATTTGACTTTGGTGGTGGAACGCATGACGTTTCTATCCTTGAGTTAGGTGACGGAGTTTTTGAAGTATTGGCTACAGACGGAGATACGCACTTAGGTGGTGATGATGTTGATGAGGCAATTATTCAATGGTTGGCTGACGAGTTCAAAAATGACGAAGGTTTAGATTTGCGTCAAGATCCAATGGCATTACAACGTTTGAAAGAAGCAGCTGAGAAAGCTAAAATTGAACTTTCTTCAACAAACTCTTCTGAGATCAACTTGCCATACATCATGCCAGTGAACGGTATTCCAAAACACTTGGTAAGAACATTAAGCCGTGCAAAATTTGAGCAATTAATTTCTGATATCGTTGAAAGAACAATCGCTCCATGTCGTTCAGCAATGAAAAACGCTGGTTTGACAAATAGCGATATCAACGAAGTAATTTTGGTTGGTGGATCTACACGTATTCCAATCATTCAAGATGCAGTAGAGCGTTTCTTCGGAAAAGCACCTTCTAAAGGAGTTAACCCAGATGAGGTTGTTGCTGTCGGAGCTGCGATCCAAGGTGGAGTATTAACAGGTGAAGTAAAAGACGTATTGTTATTAGACGTTATTCCTTTATCAGTTGGTATTGAAACAATGGGTGGAGTTTTCACTAAATTGATTGAAGCGAATACAACAATTCCTTCTAAAAAATCAGAAGTGTTCTCTACGGCATCAGATAACCAACCTTCAGTTGATATTCACGTATTGCAAGGTGAGCGCTCAATGGCGTCAGATAACAAATCGTTAGGACGTTTCCAATTGACAGATATTCCACCAGCGCAAAGAGGGGTTCCTCAAATCGAAGTAACTTTTGATATTGATGCGAATGGTATCATGAACATTTCGGCAAAAGATAAAGGAACTGGAAAACAACAATCAATTAAGATTGAAGCTTCTTCAGGTTTATCAGACGAAGAAATCCAACGTATGAAAGCAGATGCTGAAGCGAACGCTGAAGCGGATAAAAAACGTCGCGACGAAGTTGAATTAATCAACAAAGCGGATTCTACAATTTTCCAAACAGAAAGACAATTGAAAGAATACGGTGATAAAATTCCAGCTGATAAAAAACAACCAATCGAAGATGCATTGGCTGAATTGAAAGCTGAATTCGAAGCGCAAAATGTTGCAAATTTAGAAGCAGCAATGGAAAAATTAAACAATGTTTTCCAAGGAGCTTCTCAAGATATGTACAACGCTGCTAACGGTGGAGCTGAAGCTGGTGGTTCTCAAGAGAACGCTGGTAATCCAACTGACGAAGTTACAGATGTAGACTTCGAAGAAGTAGATGAAAAGAAATAAGAAATAGCGTTAGCTATTGATTGAAGCAAACGTTAGAGCAGCTTAATTGAATAGTATTAGCGTTAGCTATTGATTGAAGCAAACGTTAGAATAGCTTAATTGAATAGCATTCGCATTTGCTTCGTTTCAAAAAAGTACATTCATAAAATTTAAAAGTCCCGCAAGTGCGGGACTTTTTTTTGACATGTATAGTTTTGAGAAAAGTTGATAGAAAGACGGTATAAAACCAACGAACTGTTTTTATCTTTATTCTAAATTAAGTTATTACGAAGACTTAAGTTAATCCTACCTTTTACAACCAACTAAAAGCCCCGTCATGTATATAAGGACGGGGCTTTTGAATTATTAAATTTCATTCGGTGAAGTATTTTCACCTCTTGTCAATTTGACATTTCCTTTTTTCAACGAATAGTCCTCATAATCTTCAACTAATTCTTGGTCGTATTGTTTTGTTACACTGATTGGTATGTACTCAACAACGACGTTTGTTTTATCTAAACCAAAGTCTTCAGCCGGTTTCAAACCTGTTGCTTTAACAAAACGATACGCTTTCACACAAATAGATTCGAAAGCAGTCAATTTATTGTCAGTTGCAACGCGCGAATTCAACACGATGAATTTAAAGTCAGCTTCTTCGAATTTACCTTTAACGCTGTCAAAAACACTTTCACCAGTTAGCTCACCTTTTTCAACCATTTTGCGCTCAATTTTCCGCATCATGTATTCAATTCGGTGTTCTTCCTTAAACCCTAATTGAAGATTTACATAGTAACAAGATTTATCAATGACTTCATTCACTGTATAATGAACTCCCCATGGATCACTCAAAATATCAAGGTGCAAGAACCAAACAACTCCAGCTTTTCTCGGACGCTTTTTAAATAACGAGAAGAATACTGTTGCATCCAATCTATTTGGATTGTTACTGCGCGTTGGGTATACAATATTTGATGCTTCGTATTGTAAATTTGGATCGTTTTTAGTGGCGATAAGCAATGGGATTACTTGCTTCATGGAAATGTACTCCGTAATACTTTTTCGCAATTGTCGCGCTTTGTAATACAAGAATAGAAGAATAAAGAACCCAATTGAAAGTATCAATGTGAACGCTCCACCATGCATGATTTTACCAAGGTTGGATAATAGGAAAATCCCTTCGATTGTAACAAAAACGATAAATATACCAATGTATAAGTATTTTAATTTTGGAGTTCGTAAGATCAATAAATAGGCTAGAAGGAACGATGTCATAACCATGTTAATCGTAATCGCTAGACCATAAGACGCTTCCATTGCTTCTGCTTTTTTGAAGATTGCAATTACCACTAAACATCCAGCCATCAAAAACCAATTGATGAATGGAATGTAAATTTGACCTTGATGATCAGTAGGATATTTTACTTTTAAGTTTGTCCAGAGATTCAATTTAATTGCTTCGTTCATTAAGGTGAATACTCCCGTTATCAAGGCTTGAGATGCGATGATCGTAGCTGCAGTAGCGATACCAATGGCAAAGTATAACATGTCTTGCGGCACCATTGCATAGAAAACGGTTTGCTTTGGCGCTAATTCAAATCCTGGTGTCAAACAAAGAGCTGCTTGACCAAGATAGTTGATTACCAAAATTACACTCATTACTGTCCAACTGATTCGGATATTGTGTTTACCGCAGTGACCTAAATCAGAATACAATGCTTCTGCACCCGTTGTACAAAGGAATACGGCTCCAAGAACCCAGAATCCACCGTCAACATTTGCGACTAGGTTGTATGCGTAATAAGGGTTTAACGCTGCTAAAACTTCAGGATTTTTAGAAATATTTATAAAGCCTAGATAAGCAAGAAAAGCAAACCAAATAAGCATTACAGGACCAAAAGCTTTACCAATTGCTGATGTTCCGAACTGTTGAATCGTAAAAAGCGCAATGATAATTCCAACAATTACTTGATAAACAGGAAAGTCAGGATTGACATTGTTAATACCTTCAACTGCTGATGAAATCGATATGGCGGGAGTAATAAAGCCATCTGCTAGGAGCGTAGCGCAACCTATCAATGCTGGAATAATAATCCATTTTACCCGTTTCGCCTTTAGGAGTGCGAATAAAGCAAAAATTCCACCTTCACCTTTGTTATCGGCATTCAAGGCAAAATATATATACTTGATCGTTGCTAAAAGAATTAATGTCCAAATAACTGCTGATAATCCACCATAAATTAAATCATGATCGAAATTTTTACCATTTCCTGTAATTGCTTGAAAAACATAAAGTGGTGATGTACCGATGTCTCCGAAAACGATACCAATTGTAATAAGAACTCCGGCAAGCGATGCCTTGTTTGTATTAATGGACATAAATTAAATTTGAACAAATGTAATTGAAATCTAAGGATTGCAAATGTAAGTTGATAAAAATCTTTATGTAAAATTGATAGACGATAGAATTTTTCAATTTTATCATACATAAATGCAAAAAAAAATCCCGATTCCTAAAAGGATCGGGATTTTGCTATATAGAGAAATGTACTTTTTATTTTTTCACTGCATCAACAACCGCCTTGAAAGCTTCAGGGTGGTTCATCGCTAAATCTGCAAGAACTTTACGGTTCAATTCGATTCCACTTTTGTGAACAGCTCCAATGAATTGAGAATAGCTCATTCCGTGCTGACGTGCACCTGCGTTAATACGCGCAATCCACAAAGAACGGAAGTGTCTTTTCTTTTGTTTACGACCTTCATAGGCGTAATTTAAACCTTTTTCAACTGCGTTTTTCGCAACTGTCCAAACGTTTTTTCTGCGTCCAAAGTAACCTTTGGCAAGCTTCATCAAGTTTTTTCTACGAGCTCTTGATGCTACGTGATTTACTGATCTTGGCATAATTTCTAGTTTTTTGATAAAGAGTGCGACTTTGTTTCAGTCGACTTAGTTACTCGTTACCGGGTTAACAATAATAAAACCTAATCATGTTATCGAATCATCCTAAGATGATCAGATACACAATTGTACTTTAATGTTCGACAAATCTGATTTATCAACTAAACCAGCTGCTGTCAAATTTCTCTTACGTTTTTTAGACTTCTTAGTTAAGATGTGACTTTTAAACGCGTGTTTTCTTTTTAATTTACCGCTTCCAGTTACTGTGAATCTCTTCTTAGCACTAGATTTAGTTTTCATTTTTGGCATCTCTCTTCGTTTTTAAAGGTTACCTCTATATAGCTTCTTTTAAGGTAGTTCTTTTTGTTGGTCGCGCTAACGCTTGCTAACAATCAAAAGCTACGCTTTTTCTTATTTCTTTTTCGGGTTGATCATAATGATCATTCGTTTTCCTTCCAATTTTGGTAGTTGTTCTACTGCACCGATATCTGCTAACTCTTGCGCAAATTTCAATAATAAAATCTCACCTCTGTCCTTGAAAACGATCGTACGACCGCGGAAAAACACATATGCCTTCACTTTTGAACCTTCTTCCAAGAATTTACGCGCATGCGCCAATTTGAATTGGAAATCATGGTCATCCGTGTTGGGACCAAAACGAATTTCTTTCAAAACAACTTTACTTTGTTTCGCTTTCAATTCTTTTTGTTTTCTTTTTTGGTTGTATAAGAATTTACGGTAATCCATAATCTTACACACTGGAGGAACAGCATTTGGTGAAATCTCAACCAAGTCTAGTTCTTGCTCTTCTGCTAAACGAATAGCATCTGCAGTTGACATTACTTTCGGTTCTTCACCTTCAATTACCAAACGGATCTCACGTGAAAGAATTTTCTCGTTAATCTTGTGTTGGTCTGCTTCCTCTCTTCTTACAAAAGGTTTTTTTGTGTTTTTTCTCATTTAATTAATTAAACATTAGATGATAACTCATCTTCAATCGATTTTTGTACTAACTCAGCAAATTTTTCAACACTCATTGAGCCTTTATCACCATCACCTCTTTGGCGAACAGAAACCTCAGTGTTTTCAGCCTCTTTCTCACCAACGATAAGCATAAATGGTACTTTTTTCAACTCAGCGTCGCGTATCTTCTTGCCAATCTTTTCGTTACGATCATCAACGAATCCGCGAATATCGTAATTATTTAGCAATTCTGAAACTTTTTCTGCGTAGTCGTTATATTTATCCGAAATTGGTAAAATAGCAAATTGTTCAACAGCCAACCACAGTGGGAAGTCTCCTGCACAGTGTTCAAGTAATACTGCAACAAATCGTTCCATCGAACCAAATGGCGCACGATGAATCATTACAGGTCTGTGTTTTTGATTATCAGCTCCAGTATATTCCAATTCAAAACGCTCAGGTAAATTGTAATCTACCTGAATTGTACCCAATTGCCATTCTCTTCCTAAAGCGTCTTGAACCATGAAATCCAATTTCGGCCCGTAGAATGCTGCTTCACCATATTCAACAACAGTTGGAAGATTTTTTTCCGCTGCTGCCTCAATGATTGCTGTTTCTGCTTTTACCCAATTTTCTTCAGCTCCAATATATTTTTTACGGTCAACTTGATCACGTAAAGAAATTTGCGCTTTGAAATTTTGGAAATCCAATGTTTTCAAAACGTAAAGAACAATGTCAATTACTTTTTTGAATTCTTCTTTAACTTGCTCCTGTGTACAGAAGATATGCGCATCATCTTGCGTAAATCCACGAACACGTGTCAAACCATGTAATTCACCAGATTGCTCGTAACGGTAAACAGTTCCGAACTCAGCAAAACGTGCTGGTAAATCTTTGTATGAACGTGGTTTTGATTTGAAAATCTCACAGTGGTGAGGACAGTTCATCGGTTTCAAGTAAAACTCCTCGTTTGGATCTGGAGTTCTAATTGGTTGAAATGAGTCAGCACCATATTTTTCGTAGTGACCAGAAGTCACGTACAATTCTTTGTTTCCAATGTGAGGAGTGATTACTTGTTGGTAACCAGCTTTACGTTGTGCTTTCTTTAAGAAATTTTCCAAACGCTCACGCAAAGCAGCTCCTTTCGGCAACCACATTGGTAATCCTTGTCCAACTTTCTGAGAGAAAGTAAACAACTCTAATTCTTTTCCTAATTTACGGTGGTCACGACGTTTTGCTTCTTCAACTTTTTCTAAATATTCAGTTAAATCAGCATTTTTTTGGAACGTGATTCCATAGATACGCGTTAATTGCTTGTTATTTTCATCACCTTTCCAGTATGCACCAGCAATTGAAGTTAACTTCACCGCTTTGATGAATCCAGTATCAGGAATATGTGGTCCACGGCATAAATCTGTAAAATTTCCTTGAGTATAGAACGTGATGCTGCCATCTTCTAACCCTTCGATTAATTCGATTTTGTATGGATCTTGTTTTTCTGTGAAATACGCTAATGCATCAGCTTTAGAAACTTCTTTACGGATGTAAGGATTTTTCTCTTTCGCCAATTCTTTCATTTTTTGCTCTACTTTTTCCAAATCTTTCTCGGAAATAGAGTACTCCATGAAATCTACGTCATAGTAGAAGCCATTGGCAATTGGTGGTCCAATCGCTAATTTAATTCCAGGGAAATAAAATTCTAAGGCTTCTGCCATCAAGTGTGCAGATGAATGCCACATGGTCGATTTCCCTTCGGTGTCGTTCCAGGTCAATAATTGCAAGGTGCAGTCATTGTTCAAGGGGCGAGTTGCATCAATCACTTGACCGTCTACCTTAGCGGCAAGTACATTTCTAGCAAGACCTTCAGATATGCTTTTTGCGACATCCAACGAAGTTGTGCCGTTTTCACATTGTCTTACTGATCCATCCGGAAGAGTTACGTTAATCATGTTTCAATTCAATTTTGCTAGCAAAGATAATGATTCACTTGAATTTTAAAGCTACGAAATGGGTTGGATTCAACTTATTCTGTCATAATTTTTGTTTTTTCAAAAAAAAGTGTTCATTTGTATCTGATATTGAAACCATTAACGGACTTGAAACTACATTTTTTCTCTGCACCTTTTCTGCCAATAAGTATCTGTTTTGGAAGTGGAATTTTACTTGGATTTGAGAATCAAAATTCAACGCTTTTTTTTATTTCCCTGTTTTTAATTGCTTTGATATTTTTTGGAGTGACACTTGCTGCAAAGTTACAATCGACAAAAGCACTTTACACATCGATTTTTGTTTCTTTTTTCTCTTTGGGCGCATTGTCAGTGCATGAACATTTAGGTTTGTTAAATTCTGCTAGACTTGAAAACAATTACCATGAATTTGATCCTTTACAAGTTGAAATCAATGAAGTTGGTACATCGACATCCGATTGGGTAAAAATTGTTGGTAAAGCGCAATTTCTCTTTCATAATGAAAAGAAAATTGAATTGAATGAGTCAATTGTTTTGTATGTTAAAAATGATGGAAATCTCTTATTGAAAGGAGATGTTGTACTAGTTAATTCGAATTTAAACAAAATCAAAAATAACGGAAATCCCGGCGAGTTTGATGCTGAAAACTATTGGTCCAAAAAAGGAATTTTTTACACTGCATTCGTTGGAGAAGATGATTATAAATTATTGGAACATCAACCATCGAATTGGTTGGTGCAGAGCATGGAGTCTTGCCGAATATATTTGAGTGAATCACTTTCTGAAAATTTAGAAGGAAAGGAATTGGCAATTGCACAGGCCCTAATTCTCGGTGACAAAAGTTTGTTGGATCAGGAAGTGAAAAATAGCTTCACGAATACAGGAGCAATGCATGTGCTCGCTGTTTCGGGTTTACATATTGGGATCATCATGCAAATTCTAATGGTTGTTTTGGGGTATTTCCCCAAAGTAATAAGTCGAAACAAAGCGTTAACTGCAGTGTTAATTGTCATGTGGATTTATGCGTTTATAACTGGCATGTCACCTTCTGTCGTACGCGCTGTTTTTATGTTTTCCGTTTTGGTAATCGCACAATTGTTTGGAAAGCAATATCATTCAATTAATGCCTTGTTTTTTACTGGATTTGCGCTTTGTTTGGTAGATCCATTTGTTATGTATGACATTGGATTTCAATTATCGTTTTTAGCAATGTTGGGAATCTTTTTGCTTTACAAACCCATTGGTGAACTTATTTATATCGAGAACAAGTGGATGCGAATAGTGTGGGAAGGAACGGCAATTGGTTTCGCGGCTCAACTAATGACAACTCCATTATCACTTTATTATTTTCATCAATTTCCGAATTATTTTATTCTCACGAACATTGGTTTAATGGCATCGTCTGGTTTGATTTTAGGTGTAGGAATTTTCTTATTTGCAACGAGTTGGTGGAAAGCCTTATCAAAAATTACAGGAATTGTTTTGACTTGGGTGATATTTTTGTCACTCGCGTTCATTGAATGGGTGGAAGGATTGCCTGGTGGTGTTGCCTACGGATTTACACTTTCTTTAATGACTGTGGCTGGATTCACTCTTTTGGTTTTGATCTTATTTCTTCTTGTCAAAAATAAACGCCATCAGTCTATAGGTTTAGGACTTGGGTTTGTATTGTTAATGCTCATTGTTTTTGATCGCTTTCAAAACATGAGTAACAACGAGTTTTGTGTTTTTAATTCAAAACAAGTGGTCTTCGTTGTTAAGAGTGAACAGAGTCTATTTTGTTTTTACAAAGCGAAAAAGGAGGATTTTGATAAAGTTGAAAAAATGGTGGATGCGTATCGCAAAATTTATCCTGCCGATGTACACTACTTCGATCTAACCCAAAAGAATTATTCTGTTTCCTCACAATCGTTGAATGTGAGAACAACTAAAAGGGGAGCGAATTGGGAAGTCAAAGTGAACAATAAACAATATGTTTTAGTTACTAATTATGATTCAAAAACATCAATGAAAGGTCAAAGAATTGTCATGCCCTACATCGAAAGTTCTACTTCCTATGAATTGTCAAAAGGAGCGTATCGAGCAAAACTCTAATTCAAAAGTTTTTTCTCTGTTAATTGAAGGAATTCGTCAAAAATGAGGGAATAATTACGCGTAACTTGAACATTATTTTCATTCATTTCAACATAGCTGCAGTTTAGCTTGTATCCGATTAGTATTTCTTCCTTTTTATCGTTTATTTGAACTAATTGTTCAATTGCCGAAAATTTATCTAAATGGTTCACGTAACTGTTTCCATGAAGATTTTTCAACGCTGAATATCGTAACAATGTTTCTATGTCGAGTGTGCGGTTTTTTGTAGCGTAATCCATTAAATTTAAGGTGTGAAGAATGAATGCATCTCGTTTGCTTCCTGTTAGATTTCTACTTACTGATTTATAATAGGCATAAAATTCTTTTTCCCCTTCAGTTGGCGGGTAACCGACTGTGATAAATGCTTCCTCGAATAAGTACACTTTGTACATTTCTTCATATTTCTTAGGTAAATAAACACTTTCATTTAAATGAACATCGTCTATTTTTAAATCGTTTGAAAGTCTGAAATTTCCATCATAAATTTCAAAAGTATCACCTTTCACCAAGGCGAAAATGTGATTTTCTATGTAAATAACTTTATTGGTATCATTCAATGAAATCATTCGTTGATTTTCAATTAGATTATCCAGTCTTTTATCGGAAATCCCCTTTTTTTCATTACTGTATTTTTGAGCAAACAAGGAATCTAATTTCTGATAACTTAAAGGTTTAATTGTTTGAGGTGTTGCAAAGGCTATGGATTTATAGCGAATATCAGACTTGCTAAATGTTCTGGTTAGATATGCCTCGATTGAATCGTGTCGTCTTTGTTCAAAAGCTGCGGGAGATTCTATAGGTGTATATGTTAATCCGCAAGAACCAATCGAAACGAAAATGAATATGAAAAAGATGAAACGAACCATAGGTTTGAGTTTAGCTTAATTACCAAATTTACGAATTAGATTTAGTCTTTCAGTTTAAAGCAAAAAAAAATCCATCTCGAAAGATGGATTTAAGATTGAAATATTGAATTAACGATTCAACATAACTGGCATAACCAGCATAAGAATGTCTTCGTCTTCATTGTCTTTTACAGCTGGCATCAATAATCCTGCACGAGAAGGTTCACTCATTTCAAGTTTCACTTCTGTTGTGTCAAGATTGTTCAACATTTCCATTAAGAAACGCGAATTGAAACCAATTTCCATATCGTCCCCATCATAATTACATGTCAAACGCTCATTCGCTTCATTTGAGAAATCAATATCTTCTGCCGATAACGATAATTCAGAACCAGCTAATTTCAATTTAATTTGATGTGTTGTTTTGTTGGCGAAAATCGAAACACGTTTGATTGAACTCAAAAATTGAGCACGATCAATAACTAGAACGTTTGGATTTTCTTTTGGAATTACAGCTTCGTAATTTGGGTATTTCCCATCAATCAAGCGACAGATTAAAACAATATCGTTGAATGTGAAAATTGCATTTGATTCATTGTATTCCAATAAAACTTCTTCAGCACCACTTAAATTTGATTTCAACAAATTCAATGGTTTCTTTGGTAGAATGAATGACGAACTTCCTGTCGCTGTTGAATCTGTTCTGCGGTAACGAACTAATTTATGCGCATCAGTCGCAACAAACGTTATGTCTTGTGGACTAAATTGACAGAAAACACCGCTCATCACTGGACGAAGGTCATCGTTACCAGTAGCGAAAAGTGTTTTATTGATTGCTTTTGAAATAATTTCTCCAGAAATTTTCGTTGTACTGCTATTTTCAATAGATGGAGTTCTTGGGAAATCATCACCGTTGTAACCAACCATTTTCGATTTACCATTGTCGTATGCGATTTCAACTGAATAATTTGTTTTATCGATAAGGAATGTACAAGGTTGATCTGGAAGATTTTTTAACACATCCAACAATAATTTCGCTGGAATCGCAATTTTACCAGCTTCATTTGCTTCGACCTCTAAAGAAGTGCGCATTGTTGTTTCTAAATCTGAAGCAGAAACTGTTAGTTGTCCGTCAACAATTTCGAACAAAAAATTATCCAAAATTGGCAGCGTATTACTTGTGCTCAAAACACCAGAAATACTTTGTAAGTGACGAAGTAATGTTGTACTTGATAATATAAAATTCATTTCTCTGAAATTTATAACAAATTTATTCAACGAAGGCCTTTAAAACACACGTTGAATGTGTTTTTTTAAACTATTTATTAACAATTGAATTGAATCGTTTACAAAAGAGATTTCGATAAATTAGAACAAGAAACAATGCTTACAAAGCATTATAAACTGCACTACCTTGTCCTAAGCTCGATTTTCGTTTGCTTATATCCATTGGGAAGTAAATATGACCTAAAATCAGCGGGTTGAAGACGAAATATTGACATTTAACAACATCTCCAGATGGAAGTTCACACCAAAAACGATCCATGTCAACATCAACAATTTCACCAAATTCATTTACCGATTGATTTGCTGTTTTAATTCGAAACATGCGTAAAACAGATTTTTTACCAGAAATTTCTGAAACAGATAATTTAGCAAAAGGCATTGATTTTTTTAAACTATCGACTTGTTTGTCAGAAAGTTCAAAGTTTGCAATGTCGTAATGGATTTTTTTGTATTTCTGCAAATAGCGGTAGACCATCGCTGTGTCAATACTTGGTAATCGAACACCTTGCTGATAAACATCTACACGACTTCCTTTTTTTGTAACCGAAAAACTCAATGTTGGGTCATCATAAACTTTTAATTCAACTTTTGAAATTTGATCAATTCCTAAAGCAAAAATGTTCGTACAAGCCCATTTGCGCTTGTCAGCAAAGAAACGCGGTTCAATTATTCCGTTTTCTCCTTTAATTTTCATGATAACTGGCTTGCCACTTTTACCAAATTCATCTGAATCTAAGAGCATAATTTGTCCATAATGGTCAGCAGATGATGGGCCGATGAACCATGTTTTTGTCCATTCGCCATTTTGAAAAATTTCAACTTTCGTGCTTTGTGAAGCCATTAAATTGGTAAACTTTTCAATTGAGTTTTCAGGTAAATAACCTTTGAATTCAATGTTTTTAAACGTCTCTAAAATAAAGTTTACATTCGGAATCGAGATACAGTCACCAGTAGCTTCGGTCCATGTCTTTCCGTTTCGAACCAATTCGATTTTATTCGAAAAAGCATCCGTAATAATTATTTTGTCAACTGTGCTAGTATCCGATATACTGAATTCAATTAACTCCGAATCAGACTTGCCTTTACTTTTCATTAGGTTCATAGTGTACCAAGTTAAAAAGCCTAAAACGCCAACTGCAACAATTAAAATAATTAGTTTTTTCATAGGTTTATTTTTGAACGTACTTTCTTCTTCGTAAATAGCTCATTAGAAGAGCGAACAACAATACAAAAGCAATAGGTATCAGGATATTGATAATTTTATAAAAAGTAGCGTCTGCTTTCACTTTTTCTTTGTCGATGGCATGAATATCGATTTGGCGACTGCGAATGTCCAATACTGAATTGTCACCGAGCATATAGTCGACCAGATTTTGAAAAAATTCTTGGTTACCAAAATAAACAGGAATGTTTATGCTTGCCATCTCAAAATCCATGCGTAAATCGTTGAATTGTGTTGGGCGATACATATAACCTTGTCCGTTTCGGGCAGGCATCGAATCATACGAATTGGCTATAAAACGTCCATTTCCAATCAAAAGAACTTTACCTTCTTTCTTCGATTCAGCTAGGTAACGTGCTGACGGATTGTTCGCATATTCTTCAACGATGCGATTTCTAAAGTGGGATTCAAATTTCCCTTCCGTTAATGCCGCCAAAATAACTTTGTTGTTTTCATCGGACGGATTCGGCACTAAAACAGGGTTTTCACCATAATTTAATGGCATTGCTAAGCTTACCATTGGAGCGAGTCCAGTTGCACTAGCATTGGTTGAAGAAGTTAATATCGGTGTGAATTTATAATTTCCAGAACCGACAGAATCAATTTGACTGGTGTACTTTAAAGATACAGGCTCCAAATTACGTGATATTGGATGCTTCGTTGGTGTTGCCAATACATGGAAAAACCAAGGGATTTTTGATTGATTGGCGAATGGAACAGGTTTATCAACGCAGCTAACATCAACAACATAATTATCGTTTAATTTTAATCCATAATCAAAGAGCATACGTTCAATTCCTGTGTCGTAACGCATGGTATGTGTTGAACCATTTCGATTGAGTGTGTCTTCATTTAGGTATAGCGCATCAATAAAACACATCAATCGACCACCGTTCATGACGAATTGATCGATGACGAACAAGTCTTTGTCACTGAATTTTTGGGTTGGTCGAGCAATGATTAATCCATCTAAATTATCAAGCGCCGCTAATGAATCGTTTATGGTGATATCCGCAATCGAGAAGTAAGGAGCGATTAAAGAACGAACGCGCTGTGTCTGTTGGAAATTTAATTCTCCGTGTCCTTGTAAGAAAGCAACTCTAGGCTTTTTAATCAAGGTTGTTTTGCGCAACGAACTGACAAGAATGTATTCTAAGTTTTTCGTTGAATTATCAATTAAATCCGTTAATTCTTCTAAAACATATGGATGTTCAACAGGCGTTCCAGGTAAAAATTGAATCGTTTGAACAGTTGTTCCTCCATAATCAATCACCGCACCAGGCCAAAGCATTTTTTTGATCTGAGAACCATCTTTCATGTAGACAATTTCCAACGGCATGATGCCTTTTCCTTTAGCGTACAACTGTTCAAAAAGTGCTTGCTTTTCTCCTTCTGTACCAACATTTGGATCCAAAAATTGGAATTCAATGCGGTCACCAGCAATTTCTTTAAATTCTTGCAGTTTAGCTTCAATTTCATTTCTCAAATGCTTGATTTCTGCCGGTAATTCACCTTCAAGATAAATCTTAATACTTACGCGATTTTTAAACTGCTCTTTATTTTCAAGAAAGGCAATCGTTCCATTTGTTAGTGAATAACGCTGATCTTCGGTCATATCGATTCTTGTATACAAGAACGAACTGATAATGTTAATTAAGATTATTGCAGCGATAACAATTGCAAGAAAAGTCCAATTAAATAAACCTTTGGTGATTTTTTTCTTTTCTGACATGCCTTATTTTTTTAATGTTTTAATAACTGTTAAAGCAGCATAAATAAAAATGCCAATAAATGTCAAGAAATAGATTATGTCACTTGTATCGATTATTCCTTTTTTGATGGCATCGTAGTGATAAGAAAGGCTTGTGTATTGAACAACGTAATCAAATCTCCCCATTAGGTTAAAAGATCCCAGTAGGCGAAGACCGTCAAAAAATATCCAGCATAAAAACATAGAAAGTATAAAAGCAACGATTTGACTGCTTGTAATGGAAGAAGCAAAAATGCCAATTGAAACAAATGCTGCGCCAATCATAACGAGACCAACGTATGAAGTAAAGGTTGCGCCACCATCGATCACGCCCACAGGAGCGCCAAGGTTGTACATCGAAATATAGTATGTTATGGTTGGTAAAATGGCAACGACTAATAAAGTAACTCCTGCAAAATATTTTGCCATTAGAATTTTTAAGTCAGATATAGGGCGTGTAAACAACAATTCGATTGTGCCAGTTCGACGCTCTTCTGCGATAGAACGCATGGTAATTGCTGGAATTAAAATCAAGAAAATGATAGGGGACAAATTGAAAAATGGAATTAAATCCGATTCAGAACCTTGCAGTAAGTTGGTATTGTAGGTAATGATCCAATGAAAAAGCCCCGAGGCAATTAAATAGATTAAAATAAAAATATACCCAATAATTGATGTTAGGAAACTTTTTATTTCTTTGAAATAAAGTGCTCTCATTCTATGTATTTAATTAATGTCCCCAAAATTAAGATTTCCTTTTGAAACATCAATAGGGATTTAGTTTATAGCAACGATTATTGATTAAAAGGGAATTGTTTATAACCTTCTTGGACTAGGGGAGGTCCTGCAACAATTGAATTGGGGCTGTAAAAATCGAAAAAGTCCCGTCCGTTGATACGGTACGAGACTTTTAAGAATTAATTTGATGAAATATATTAGTTAAGCTAACTTCACATTCACAGCATTCAATCCTTTTCTTCCTTCTTCAAGTTCGAATTCAACTTCGTCGTTTTCTTTAACCTTGTCAACAAGACCTGAAACATGTACAAAGTACTCTTTACTTGAATCAGACTCGATAATGAAACCAAATCCTTTAGTTTCATTGAAGAATTTAACAACTCCTTTACTCATTATTACGCGTATTAATTTTTGCTAAAGATATACTTATAATTTAATTAGTGCGATTTTTTTTAAAATTTCTAAAGTATATTTTTTTTGCTAACACTTGATGTAGAGCACTTAAGCGTTTAAATCAAAGCCGTTGAAGTGTTCTTTTACGCTCCACGCTTCGGGTTTTTCGGAGAACCAAGGTTTGATTTTTGGCCAGATTTCACCGAATGTTTCAGACGTTCTGTAATGTGCTAAATCACGTTCATTTTCCCAATGACTATATGTCATCACAATGTTCGGATCATTCAAATCACGCAATAATTTCATTCCTAAACAACCTGGAAATTCATTTACCTTGTGTTTTACGGTTTCGAAAAATTCTAAAAAGCCGTCAATTTTATCTTCTTGAAAGTGAAGTTTTACGATTCTGATTAGCATTAAAATAAAGATTCAAGTGTGTTTCTCGACCCACGAGGTGTAAATTCAATGCGTATTACATCACCAATGCGAACACCAAATAAGCGTTCTGCTCCACCGTTGCTCATGTTTGCTCCTCGGTTTATTGCGATTTCTAATAATCCATTGTTATTGAAAATGGCCACTTTTTCACCATTCGGAACAGAATTATAGGTTGCCGAGATCTCATCAATATGATAATCCTTGTTGCGATAGAAGATGGTAAACGGCGTATCTTTTCCAAAGCGATCAAATAAACTTTCGTGAACGTTTGTAATTAAATTCCCATAATTATCAATGTGTTGAACAGAACCTTTAATTAAATTGGTTTCAATTACAGGATTGATAGCAAAGGCTTTTTTGAATGAGTTGAAAGAAGAAGCAAAAGATTCAATCGTTTCGCCATTTACAATTCGACAAGCTGCCGGAACGAGCATGTTTTTCGTTGGGAATTTAAATAAATCCATTCGAGATAAAACATCGTCGATTCTGAAAAATCCTTCATGCGCATTGTCGTTTAAGAAAGCACCAAAAAAACCATTGTCATTCGAAACAAAATAATGCCCTTTGAATTTCATGATGGAAGGAAAAGAGCCTTCTGATCCAGAAAAATTGACCATCGGTTCACTATCTACTCCAACAATGTGAACTGTTCCTTCTGGAAATTCTTCAAAACAAGAAGAAACATAATACGCGGCTTCAGCAATATCGAAGGGTTTGACAGTATGCGAAACATCAACAATGTGCGCAGAAGGACAATGGCGGTAAATGGCACCTTTGATTGCTGCGACGTAATGATCGCGCACTCCCATATCTGTTGTTAATGTAATTATTTGCATAACCTTTGTTTCGGTGGTATTTTGTCCCGAATAATTTTCTAATTTTGAAGCAAAAATAAGGTAAATAGACCGATTTTTAATGAAACAAACGACAAAATAGTTAGATTGCAAGAGAAAATTATCGAAATTAAAGGGATAAATCCCGCAGAACTGTTTGGTGTGAATAATGCAAATTTGAAACACATCAAAAGTTTCTTCCCGAAATTAAAGGTGGTTGCACGTGGAAATGTGCTGACAATAGCTGGTGACGAAGAGGCTATGGATCAATTCGAACGCAAGTTTGAATTGATTATACAACACTATCATAACTTCAACGCTGTTACGGAAAATAATATCGATAATTTGATGATGGAAGATGGTTCCAAAATGATTTCAATCGATGATGGTTCGGAAACGATTGTTCATGGAAATGGCGGAGCAAAAATCAAGGCGCGCACTTTAAATCAGAAGAAACTTGTTCAAGCAATTAAAGCACAAGACATGGTGTTTGCTGTGGGACCAGCCGGAACAGGAAAAACATATACAGCGGTTGCAATGGCAGTTCGTGCTTTAAAAGCGAAAGAAGTTAAGCGAATCGTTCTGACGCGACCCGCAGTTGAAGCAGGGGAGAACCTTGGTTTCTTACCAGGAGATTTAAAAGAAAAGTTAGATCCTTATTTAATGCCCTTGTATGACGCTTTGCGTGATATGATTCCGCCAGAAAAGTTAGCCGATATGTTGGAATTTGGAATCATCGAAATAGCTCCTTTGGCATTTATGCGTGGTCGCACTTTAGACAAAGCATTTGTGATTTTGGACGAGGCGCAAAATACGACTTCCATGCAAATGAAAATGTTTTTGACGCGTATGGGAATGACTGCAAAATTTGTCATAACTGGTGATATGTCACAGGTGGACTTACCGCACAAACAGCGTTCTGGTCTTTCTTATGCCCTGGATGTTTTAAATGAGGTTGAGGGAATCGAAGTGGTTCGATTAGGCCAGAATGACGTAATTCGTCATAGCTTAGTAAAACGGATTATAGAAGCGTTTGACATCGCAGAAGCAGCTGAAAAGCAAGCAAAATTTGAAAAAGAACAAAAAGCAAAGAATCAGGAATAATCAATTGAGATGAAATCCTTAAAATAGATTAAAACGAGTATAGAATGAGCAACGCAATTATTAAAACAGATTTTAATTTCCCAGGACAAAAAGCAGTTTACAAAGGAAAAGTTCGCGATGTATATACACTAGAAAATGATATTTTGGTGATGGTTGCATCTGATCGTATTTCAGCTTTTGATCACATTTTGCCAAAAGGAATTCCTCACAAAGGTCAAGTTTTAAATCAAGTTGCTACGCTGTTCTTAAATGCTACAAAAGATATCGTTCCGAATTGGTTGATTGGAACACCAGACCCAGCTGTGGCAGTTGGTTATGCTTGTGATCCTGTGCGCGTTGAGATGGTTATTCGTGGCTATTTGGCAGGACATTCTGCACGTGAATATAAATTAGGAAAACGTGAATTGTGTGGTGTTGCACTTCCAGATGGAATGAAGGAGAATGATAAATTTCCAGCGCCGATTATTACGCCCGCTTCAAAAGCAGAAGAAGGACATGATGAAGATATTTCACGTGAAGAAATCATTGCTCAGAATATTGTTCCAGAAGCGATTTATGTGCAAATGGAAAACTATACGCGTGCTTTATTTCAACGAGGTACCGAAATGGCTGCTGCTCGTGGATTAATCTTGGTTGATACAAAATATGAGTTTGGTATTCGCAACGGTGAAGTAGTGTTGATTGATGAAATTCATACGCCAGATTCATCGCGTTATTTCTATGCAGAAGGTTATCAGGAAAGACAGGATAATAACGAGCCGCAAAAACAATTATCGAAAGAATTTGTGCGTCAATGGTTGATTGAAAACAATTTCCAAGGATTGGATGGACAAACTATGCCGGTGATGCCAGACGATTTTGTGCAAGTTGTAACTGAACGATACATTGAGTTATATGAGCGCATCACAGGAAACGATTTTGAAGAAGCGGATACTTCCAACATTGAAGGTCGCATTCAAGCGAATGTTGAGGCTTTCTTGAAAACGCTTTAATACGGATGAAAAAAACGCTAGTTATTGGTGCGAGTTTAAATCCAGAACGCTATTCGTTTAGGGCGATTAAAGCATTGAGAATGGCTGGTCATACTGTTGTTGCGTTTGGTTTAAAGGAAGGGCTAGTTGAGGATGTATACGTTCAGAAAGAATGGCAGTGCTCCTCAGATATTGATACAGTAACGATATATATGAATCCACAGCGACAAGTTGAATTGTATGATAAAATCATTGACTTGCATCCAAAACGGGTGATTTTTAATCCAGGAACTGAAAATCCGGAATTCGAGACCTTGTTGGCTTCAGAGGGTGTTGAAACAGAAATTGCATGTACTTTGGTTTTGCTGTCAATTGATGACTACTAAGAGTGATTCAAACTGTTTTTATGAATTTTTAGGTTTTCGGTAAGCAGTTTTATCGTTTTTCTTTTCCGTATCAAGGTCGCAATGCGTATTTTTGCTACTAAATATACACGGACAAATTATGGATAAATTCCTACGCGCATTTTTTTCAATCGGAGCAATGTCTTTGGGCTTGCTAGCATTTCTGGTTTCAATTGGATTAGCAACGTTTTTGGAATCAATGTATGATACGCAAACAGCAAAGATTATAATTTACAACGCTAGTTGGTTTGAGCTATTATTAGTTTATTTAGGGCTCAATTTAATTGCAAATATTTTCCGATACAAAATGTATCAACGCGAAAAAATCGCAATGTTCATGTTCCACCTTTCATTCATCGTTATTTTAATTGGAGCAGGAATTACGCGCTATTTCAGTTTTGAAGGATTAATGTTGATTCGTGAAGGTGAAAAGAGCAATTTTATTTATTCTTCTGATCCATATGTTTGGATGAAAATCAACGATGGGAAATTGCAATATACGTTCAGCGAAAAACATTTCATGTCTGAACAAACAGATAATTACTTTGAAATTCCAATTGAGTTCCCAAATCATAAAACGCCCATCAACATCGAATATGTGCGTTTCGATAAAAAGATGATAGATTCATTGGTGATCGATAAAAAATTCAATACGGTTGCTTTAGAGATTGTTACAGATGGAATGCAATCGAACTATGTTGCACAAGGTGGATTTTTGATGGCAGGAGATTTAGCCATTTCTTTTGAGAAAAAGGATGCAATGCCAGGCGTACATTTATTCCGTAGAGGAAATAAAATCATGGTAAAATCAGCCGTTCCGATGCGTTATTTGCCTATGGCAGAAATGCAAAAAGCACGTCAGTCTGGACAACAAGTTTCCGATTCGTTGTTTGTTGAAATTCCTGCAGATACCTTGGTTCCATTCCAAACAACTACATTGTACCAAATTGGAAATCAGCAAATCGTATTCAAAAGTGTTGTGCAAAATGCGAAGAAAATGTTATTGCCTTCAGGAAATAAAAATGTTGGATTGGATTATTTAACACTGAAAATCACAGACGGTAATCAATCGAAAATCGTTCAATTGGAAGGTGGAGCGGGCTCAATTCCAACGCATGAAGTCTTTGCATTTGGTGGATTAACCTATGAAATGGAATACGGACCAATGAAAATTGAATTACCATTCTATGTAGCTTGTCGAGATTTTCAATTAGACCGTTATCCCGGTTCTTCATCACCTAGTTCTTTTGCAAGTGATGTGACAGTAATTGATGAGAAAAACAAGCATACACACGATCAACATATATTCATGAACAATGTTATGGATTATGGTGGTTATCGATTCTTTCAGTCGAGTTATGATCAAGATGAAAAAGGAACGCGTTTGAGCGTTAACCACGATTGGTTGGGAACAAATGTCACGTATATCGGTTATTTGTTGATGTCAATTGGAATGATTATGTCTTTGTTTGCAAGAGTTGGACGATTTAAAGAACTAAACGGTTTATTAAAAAAATCAAGAGAAAAACGCCAAAGTTTAATGAATATACTTGTTTTGGCTGTTTCTGTGGCTTTTGGGTCAACTGGATTTTCGCAAGAGCACGATCATGCCGATCATGACCATTCTGCACATGAACAAACTGCAACTCAGCAACCAAAGGCAGCTCCGGTAAAAGCAATTTACCGTGTCATTTCTGAAGAACATTCAAACGAGTTGGCTACATTATTGGTTCAAGATTTTCAAGGTCGAATCATCCCGATGCATACCATGTGTGATCAATTGTTGAGAAAAATTTATCGCTCAAACAAATACAAAGATTACAACGCTGTGCAAACGATTATGAGTATGCACATGTATCCAAGTTATTGGATGGATCAAAAAGTGATTCAAGTTCCAGCTGTGGTTCGAAATGAATTGAAGGTTGGGGAATATGCATCCTTCAGAGAATTGGCAGACGTGAATGGCCAATTCAAAGCAATGAAAAAATACACTGAAGCTCATCAACGTTTGGATAAGCAACGTGATGAGTTTGATAAAAAATTGATTAAAGTAGTTGAGAAGTTTGAGGTTGTACAGGCAATCTTCAGTTGGCAGTATATGAAGTTGTTGCCAGTTAAAAAGGACCCAACAAAAACGTGGCATGTTCCATTGTCTCAGGAGGTAATGCAGTTGGACTCAAATTCATCAATGAAAGCATTGCGCTATATTGCAGGATTAGACGAAGCAGCTAAATCTAATCAATATGGTCAAGTAAATGATTTATTGGTTCAATTGAAAAGCTATCAACGTTCCGAAGCAGGTGAAATTTGTCCTTCTGAATCAAAAGTGAATATTGAAATTAGTTACAATAAAATGGGGATTTTCAAAAATTCCATGTATAGTTATTTAATGCTAGGGTTTGTTTTACTAATTGTTTTCTTCATTCGAATTTTTACGCAACCAACTTTAGCCGCCGAAAAAAAATTCAAAATAATCGGTCGTATTTTTATTGGTTTGTTGATTGTCATTTTTGCCTATCACGGAACTGGTTTAGGTTTTAGATGGTACATTTCAGGTCATGCTCCATGGAGTAATGGCTATGAAGCTGTTGTCTTTATTGCCTGGGTTTCGATGATTGCTGGTTTTGTTTTTGCAAAGAAGAACCCTGTTGTAATTGCCGTAGCAGCGATATTGGCTTTCTTCCTGATTTTTGTTTCGGAAATGAATTTATTGGATCCAGAAATTACTCCATTACAACCAGTTTTGAAATCGTATTGGTTGATGATTCACGTTGCAATTATCACAGGTAGTTATGGTTTCTTGGGATTAAGTGCAATTTTAGGATTCATTAATCTGACTTTGTACATTACAAGAGGAACGAAAAGCAATCAAACCATTAATTTAAACATCAATGAAATTACCTATGTTTCTGAGTTGACAATGACGATTGGATTGTTCATGCTAACCATCGGAACATTCTTAGGTGGTGTTTGGGCGAACGAATCGTGGGGAAGATACTGGGGCTGGGATGCGAAAGAAACTTGGGCTCTTGTTTCAGTGCTAGTGTATGCGATTATTTTACATTTACGTTACATTCCAGGATTAAAAAGCAAGTTTACCTTTAACATGGCAAGTTTATGGGGATTCTCAGCAATTCTATTTACCTTCTTTGGAGTAAACTTTGTATTAGGCGGATTACATTCGTATGCGCAAGGAGATAGCATTTTGAAATTCCCAAGTTGGTTGAAATACATTATTTTTGGTTTCTTTGTTTTTTCTGCAATCGCCGCATTCATCAATTTGAAGTACAACAAGAAGATGAAAGCTGAATTAGAAAAAGAGTTTTAATAACGCTTATAGAAAGTTACTGATGAAATTAGACATTTTAGCGTTTGCAGCACATCCAGATGATATTGAGTTGTCAGCGGCTGGAACGTTGATGAAACACATTGCTCAAGGTAAAACTGTTGGAATTATTGATTTAACTCAAGGAGAATTGGGATCAAGGGGCACGATTGAAACGCGCTATGAAGAAGCTGATGCGGCATCTAAAATCATTGGGATTTCTGCACGTGTCAATTTAAAAATGGCCGATGGATTTTTCAATGATTCTGAAGAAAACAAGCGTTTGGTTATTGAACAAATTCGACGTTTTCAGCCGAAAGTGGTTCTTGCAAATGCTATCGAAGATCGTCATCCTGATCATGGACGCGCAGCGAAGTTGGTTTCTGAAGCATGCTTCTTGGCTGGATTAAGAAAAATTGAAACGGTTTGGGAAGGTGAAAGTCAATTGGCGCATCGCCCAAAAGCTGTTTATCACTACATCCAAGATCATTATTTAAAAGCTGATTTTTGTGTTGACGTAACAGAATTTATTGATCGAAAAATCGAAGCAATTAAAGCGTATAAAACCCAATTTTACGATCCAAATTCAAAGGAGCCAATCACTCCTATATCTGGTGAAGAATTCTTTGATTTTATTAAAGGAAGAATGATGCAATACGGTCGACCAATCGGCGCTAAATATGCAGAAGGTTTTACGGTTGAACGTGAACTTGGAATAAATTCGTTCGACGACCTAATTTAATTGAACCACTCATACAACTTTTTGTTGTAAATGATAGTCATAGTATTGACTACAAAAATTAAGAAAATGAAATTGTTTTTAAGTGCTTTAACCTTAATAGTTGGCTTTACAAGTTATTCTCAGTGCAATGGTAATGAACCAGTGATAGATTTGGGAAATGATACAGTATTGTGTAATGGTCAAAGTTTGTATTTATCAGCACCAGCCGGTTTTGATTTTTATAATTGGTCAAATGGAACATCTCTAAATAATATTACTGTCAATGCAGCTGGAACATATTCTGTGGTTGGAAGCGTTGTTGGTACAAATACCATTTTAAATGGCAATTTTAGCGGTGGAACAACTGCAGCAGCAAATAACTTCACAACTGCGTATAATCCTGGAACAGGTGGGACGTATGGTCTTTTATCGAACGAAGGACAGTATGCAATTTCTACATCACCTAGTTTAGTACACAACAACTTTTCTGTTTGCGGGGATCATACGACTGGAACTGGTAATATGTTGATTGCGAATGGATCGGGCTTTGCGAATACAATTGTGTGGTCACAAACTGTTACTGTTACTCCAGGTGTTAATTATGTTTTTTCGTTTTGGGAGGCAAATGCTTTGAATGCTGTTGAGGTATCAAGCTTACAGTTATACATCAATAATGTTCCAATTTCTTCCATTGTACCAACTTCAACAACTGCTTGTACTTGGCTACAAAACACAGGTTTTTGGAACTCAGGAGGAGCAACAACAGCTATTCTTTCTATTGTAAATCAAAGTACTTTAACTTCTGGAAATGATTTTGCAATCGATGACATCTTTTTCGCACCGGTATGCACGTCAACGGATACAATTAACGTACAAGTTGAAAATGTCATCATTAACGCTGGTCCAGATTTAACGTACTGTGCGAATGAAACAGGTTTGATTACCGCTACTACAAATGTTCCTATTGCAACTTGGTCTTGGGGATCTGGACAAACTGTTCCAACCGTAGTTCCTGATATTTCAGGTTTGTATCAAGTTGTTGCAACAAGTGTAAATGGATGTGTTGGAATTGATGGTGCTCAAGTAACGATAATACCGATCAATTGGACGATTTCTGATGTAATTTCAGGACCAACAGATTGTGGAGCAAATAGCGGTTATGTTTCTGCAATAACAGGAGGAACGTTTAATGATCCAGCTGCTTATACATGGTCTGGACCAGGTGCTAATAGTTCCAATCAAATAAATGCTTCTGTATGGCAAGATTTATCTGTTGGTTGGTACTACCTAGAAGTTGAATCCGATGGTTGTTATCAGTATGACTCAGTTCAAGTTGTGCCAAGCAATCCGCCTTCAGCAGCCCTGACAGCTTCTCCAATTTCAGGTTATTATCCGTTGACCGTGAATTTTCAAAATAATAGTCAGAATGCAGATGAATTTTTCTGGAATTTTGGAAATGGAAATGTTCAAAACGAAACAACAACAGTATCACAAAACCAAGTATATGATACTACGGGTGTTTATACCGTGATGTTAGTCGCAGGAAATGGCGCTTGCTCTGATACAGCTTATGTAACGATTAATGTTTTAGAGCCACCAGTTTTTGTTCCTGTAGATTTAGAAACGGCAAATGTATTTACACCAAACAATGATGGTGTAAATGATGTTTTCCAATTTAACATGTTAAACATAGTGGAGATTGAACTTACGATTTTAAATCGTTGGGGAAATGTGATGTATACCACGACAGATGTAAATGCAGGTTGGAATGGGAAAAGTAACGGTATAAATGCAGAACCAGGAGTTTATTTTTACACTTTTAAAGCCAAAGGAGCTCAAGGTGAACCTTTCCAAGGACAAGGATTTATCCATTTAGTTCGTTGATGAATGTAACTTACATTACCTTTCAAGTGATTCAAAAATCGTCTTTTTGTAATAAATAGAACGTATGGAATCTAGAAAGCAGCATTGGGAAACGGTTTACGAAACTAAAACACCAGAACAAGTCAGTTGGACGCAGGAAAAGCCTGAAGGGTCATTGAAATTTATTCATGATTTAGGTTTAGATAAAGATGCTTCAATTATTGATATCGGTGGAGGAGATAGCAAGTTGGTTGATTTTTTACTTGCAGATGGTTATTCAGATGTAACAGTTCTAGATATTTCGGGAAAAGCAATTGAACGTGCTAAAAAACGTTTAGGAATGCTTGCCGACAAAGTAACATGGATTGAATCAGATATTAATGATTTTGTTCCCTCAAGAACATATTCTATCTGGCATGATCGCGCAGCCTTTCATTTCTTAACCTCAACCGAAGAACAAGAAAGGTATGTCAAATTAGTTAATTCGTCAGTCACAGACTTTTTGGTAATTGGTACTTTTTCAGAGGATGGTCCATTAAAATGTAGCGGACTAGAAATTCAACAATATTCTGAATCAACAATGGTTGATCAGTTTAGAGGATTTGAAAAAATCAAATGTGAATATGAAAACCACTTAACACCATTTGATACGATTCAAAATTTCATTTTTTGCAGTTTTAAGAAACTTGGATGATTTCAATATTTTTCCCTTGCCATTCAATTTGTTCTCCTTGTTGTTTTCCAAGTAATAATTGACAAACGGGTGCCATTGGAGTGATGCAAAATACGCTTGTATCTTCAAATTGAAATGCGCCAATTCCGATTGAAATAAAAAACAAGCCATTCGTTGTTTCGACAAGACTTCCAAGTTCTATTTTTTCATGGCTTTTATCAGGTTGTATGCGGAAAAGAATTTCTTTTAGTTTAGTTATTTCTGCAATTTGACTTCCAATCTTTTCTTGCTCCAATTGAGCCATAGCTCTTCCAGTTTCATGTTTATCACCAGCAGTGGATTTCGTTTCATTGGCAGTTGAATCCAATGCGTCATTCAGTGAATCTTGAAGATTCGCAGAACGTTTTTCAACTTCTTGGATAAGTGCAGAATGCAGTTTCTGTTTAAATGTATTATTGATGGTTGTCAAATTATGTCGTTTGTTCGGTGAAAAAGATTTTTAAAGAACCAATTGATGGAACCAACTCTCTAAATTTGGTTTTGCTTTGTTTTTTAAATTGATAAACAAGGTAAATGAGCATAATGAAATAGCTTATGCTTGTGGCAATTCCTGCACCAATAGACCCAAGAATTGGCACCAATAAAATACCTGAAATAACCGTAGTAACGTTACCGATAACAGATCCAAAGATGTTTAATTTATTTAGACCGATCCCAGTGAAATAATGATTAATAATCGTGAAATAGGATAATTCTAACACTGCGATACTTAAGGAAAATAGAATAGGTCTGAGGTTGTTAAAATCCGTTCCGAATAAAAATGTAAAAAAGTTCGTTGGAAGTAATAGTAAGATGACGATCAATGGGAAGGTTGCTAAAAAGCTCAAATGTAAGCTTACTAGTGTGATTCGCTTTTTTTCATGAACATCTTCCGTATTAACTAATCTTGAGTATTGAAACGTAGCGATGCTTTTACAAACAATCCAAATGGCTTCCGAGATTGAAATTGCTACAGAGAAAATACCCAATTCAGACTTACCTTTCAGTTTTTCAATTAAGAAAAAGCAAAAACGATAATTAATCATCTGCGATATATTATTCAGCTGAATTTGAAATCCGAATTTGAAAAAGTCAGAGATTAATGTTGATGTGGAATTTCTCTCAGAATTTGTTTGTGAGCAAAGTGGAATTAACCAGAAAAGACTGATTAAAAAAGGCAAACTGTAACTGGCTAAATAAGCGTAAAACGTTACTTCTATACTGATTGTACCGTACACATAAAACCACATCAATAAAGTACCAATCAACGTTATAGACTTGATTATTTCCAAGTAATTGAATGAAGCTATTTTCTCTTTGCCCAATAACAGCGATTGCGAACTAGTTAATGCACCTTGAAACAAACTGAGTATCAAAAGAAAGTTGAAATGATCTTCTTCAATCAAATGAATTTCTAAAAAGAATGTTGTCAAGAGAAGACTTAGAAGAATCGAAAAAACATTTGATACCAATGTTAACTTCAAGAATGAATAACGAGGAGTTAAAAAGGTCAAGGAAGAACCATTAAAAATCCCTTGTATTAATCCGATAATTGAAATGTTTAAAAGCATTAATGCGATTTCACCCCTTGCTGAAGAACCTAATTCTTTCGAGGTAATAATCACAATCAGAAATCCAATTCCAGTAGTGAAAACTTTAGATAATATGGTTCCGATTACTTTTAGAAGCATTAATTTTGAGCTAAAACTTTGCGATAAACAGTATCAAACGATTTCCCAACAGACTGATAACTAAAATGAGCTTCAGCGTATTGTCGTATTTCATCCTTATTAAACACGATTTCGGTATTCAAAAATTGAACGATTGCTTTTTCCAATTGATCTTCATTTCTTGGTTCTACTAAAATACCATTTTGAGAATTAACATGTTCGGGAATTCCGTTCACGTTGCTAGAAATTACAGGTATTCCAGTCATCAATGATTCAGCAATCACACAAGGGAAATTTTCATAATTACTAAACATCAGTAAAGCATCACTTTGTTCTAACATTTCGGCAATTTCGATTGTCGTTTTCGTAGAATGAAAACTGATAAACGCTTCACAACCCAATGATTTCACAAGTTCCTTTGCGTATAAAGTGTCTCCATCGCTCACAATATCCAAATGAAAATCAGTTCGATAGTTTGAAATTCTTTTTAAGGTATTGATTATGCCTGTTAAATTCTTGTGCGGGTCAAATCCCGTTGAAATGTGAATTAGTTTAATTTGGGAACCTTGAAGTGCCGTTTTGAGCTTGAATTTGTGTTCATCTACCACGTTAGAAATGATTTCAAATTGACTTGCTGGTGCCAATTGTTTCATGTAATTCTTTAAGTTTTCACTAACAGGAAGTAAAACACTCGCATTTTGAATGATGAGTTTACACAGTTTTAAGACGGAATAGGGATACGCGTGTTCACTATCTACATGAAGTCCTGTTGAATTTTCAGTGATAACGTATGGAATATTTTCTTTGCGTTTTAGATGCAATGCCCATGTTCCGAGTGGATAAACAATATTGAGATGAACAATGTCTGGTTTACCTGTAGAGTTCTTAATTTCAGAATAAACTTTTTTAAAGGCTTTTTTTTGAACGAAATAACCTCTTATTTTATTTAGAAATTTTATTCTGTATGTTGATTTTGGATAATACACAATGTATTCCGTGATGCCATTTTTCGACTCTTTGTCAATAACGATTTTATCGACAGATGGACTCGAGAACATGGCAAGTACTGTGACATCGTTAAATTTTCCAGCTGATTCAGCGTGTTTTTGAACAAAATTACCTAATGTAGGATTTGTAGTATTCGGATACCACGAACAAAGTGTTAAGACATTAAGCTTTTTTGTAGCATTACTCATAAGGTGATTTTACTTGAAGCTACTAAATTAAGAATTTATGCCAATGTCTTTTCAAAAACCACTTTCACTTGTTCCAAAGCAAAATCGATTTCTTCCTTTGTTGTGAAACGTGAAAAAGAAAAACGAACATTTGGTCGTGTCATATCTGCATTGATTCCTTCAAGTACATGCGATCCTTTCGTTGCTCCAGAAGAACAAGCTGAGCCACCACTTACAGCAACACCTTTTAGATCAAGTGTAAATAATAACATTCCAGCTTTTTCAGTACGTGGGAAACAAACATTCAATACTGTATAAAGCGCTTTTGAGGGTTCTGTTTGACCATGGAAAGAGATATCAGAAAAAATAGATTTTAATTGGTCAATCATGTAAGATTTTAAACCTTGAACATGTTGTTGGTGTGCTTCAACATCGTCGTATGCCAATTCCATCGCTTTTGCTAAACCAACAATTCCGTATACGTTTTCAGTTCCACCGCGTAATCCACGTTCTTGTGCACCACCGTGAATCAATGCTTCTGCTTTCACATTCTTATTCACGTATAAAAAGCCAATTCCTTTTGGTCCATGAAATTTATGTGCAGCGCATGTGATGAAGTCAATATCCAATTCTTTCAAATCGAATGCGTAATGTCCCATCGTTTGAACAGTATCTGAATGAAAATAAGCTGAATATTTTCTGCACAAAGTACTAACCTCTTTCAAAGGAAGTAAGGTTGCAATCTCATTGTTGGCGTGCATCAAAGAAACCAATGACTTGTCTTCAGTATTTAACAAACGTTCTAAATCTGCTAAATCGACAGTTCCATTTTCATCTAATTTCACGTAACTCACGCGCGCTAAACCTTCTGCTTGAATCGCTTCTGCTGTGTGTCCAACCGCATGGTGTTCAATAGAAGAAGTAATGATGTGTTTTACGCCTAATTGATTTACACTTGAATACAAAGCCATGTTATCTGCTTCCGTTCCACCTGAAGTGAAAATAATTTCAGATGCTTGGCAATTCAACAACTTAGAAACGGTTCTGCGTGAAGTCTCAATTAATGCTTTTGTCTGTCTCCCATAAAAGTGAGTCGATGAAGGATTCCCAAAACCGTCTTTTAAAACTGGTAACATAGCCTCAACTACTTCTGGAGCAATTGGTGTTGTGGCAGCATTGTCAAGATATACGCGCATAGAATAAAGTTTTCGCGAAGATAATTATTTGCTACGGAACTAGAAGGGAAATTGCGCCTTATTCTTGGATACTTAACTAACTAATATGTTCTCTGCAAACTTTTTTGAAACGGTAAAATCTTGTTGATTCACGCGAATGTGCAACAAATCGTCATATTCTTCTCGCGACACAAGTTCAATTTGTTCACCGATGCGCAATCCTAATTTATTGACATATTGTAAGAAAGAGGAAGTATTGTCTTTTACTCCCATCAATTGACTTTGCTGACCAAGAGCTAAATCATTCAATGTTTTGTAGTTGAAAATTTCAATTTCTCCTTGTGCGTTCGGAATCGGATCGCCGTGCGGATCTACTTTCGGAAAATCTAAAAATGCATCCAAGCGATCGACCAGTTTTGTTGACTGAATGTGTTCCAATTGTTCGGCTACTTCATGTACTTCATCCCACGAAAAAGAAAGTTTTTTGAACAAAAAGGTTTCCCATAAACGGTGCTTGCGAATGATTTCCATTCCGGCCAACTTACCACTTTCTGTTAAGCTGATTTTACCATAACGCTCGTAATTGACCAATTGTTTTTCTTTCAATTTTTTCAACATGTCATTTACAGTGGCAGGTTTTAATTCTAAATAACTCGCTATTTCATTCGTGCCAACTTCAGATTTTGTGCGCGTTAGAACGGTTAAATGCAACAGCGTTTTTAGATAATTCTCTTCTGTAAATGATAAACTCATGTCTCGTGTTTTGCTTACGATTATAAAGTTAAAATAATTTTCTAATAAATAAAGTTAGATAAGTCTAACAAAATTAATTTAGTTCGTCTATATTTGTCAAATGAAATTATTCGCACTTGTCCTTTTTATCTGTTGTTATTATCAAATCAGTGCACAACGATTAATTGAAGGAAGCGTTCAGTTAGATAATCAATCAGTCCCAATAGCAACAATTGCAATCAAGGAATTGAATCGAATGTTCACTTCGGATAGTTTGGGAAAGTTTTCGTTTCAACTGCCAGAGGGAAATTATACCTTAAAAATTCAATCCTTTGATTCAAAGTCTTTGATTTATGTGTTGGATACAAAAAGTTATACTAAACCATTGAATTTAGTTCTTGAACTCAATGAAAAATTGATGGAAGAGGTTGTCGTAAGCGGACAATTACGTGAAATCAATAAACTGAAAAGTATTGTTCCAGTTGAAATTTATAACGAGAGTTTTTTCAAACGAAATCCAACAGCTTCTGTGTTCGAAGCGCTGCAAACAATCAATGGTGTTCGACCGCAAGTGAATTGCAATATTTGTAGTACAGGCGATATTCACATCAATGGTTTGGAAGGACCTTACACCATGATTCTCATAGATGGAATGCCAATTGTTAGCAGTTTGGCTACAGTTTATGGATTGTCAGGAATACCAAATTCATTGGTTGAACGAATGGAAATTGTGCGTGGTCCATCATCAGCTTTGTACGGAAGTGAAGCAATTGGCGGCGTAATCAACATCATTACAAAATCGCCGCAAAATTCCTCTAAAATCAGCGCCGATGTCCAAACAAATTCGTGGTTAGAAATGAATGTGGATTTAGGTTTTAAGTTCAAGTATGCCAAACATGTGGAAAGTTTAACCGGAATCAATTATTTCTCGTACTCAAATCCTCAGGACAATAACAAAGATGGATTTACGGATATAACATTACAGCAACGTATTTCATTCTTTCATAAACTGGCAATTGAGCGAAAATCAAAAAAAGCATTTTCTGTGGCTGCGCGTTATTTATACGAAGATCGTTGGGGAGGACAAACATCTTGGAACAAATCCTTTCGCGGAGGTGATAGTATTTACGGTGAAAGTATTTACACAAATCGTTTTGAGCTGTTAGGAAAATACGAATTACCAATCAAAGAAAAGATGTTAATCACAAGTTCGTTCACTTCTCATCAGCAAAATAGTTTTTATGGAACAACGCCTTTTTTTGCTGAACAACAAGTGACTTTTGGCCAATTAACATGGTTTAAAGATATCAATCGACATGCTGTAGTTCTTGGTGTTTCTGCTCGCCAAACCAATTACAATGACAATACTCCAGCGACAACTACCGGCGATTCGTTGAATTTGATGGATCAAGCTAGTAAGGTGTTTTTACCTGGCATTTTCTTTCAAGATGATTGGACCTTGAATGAAAAACACCAAGTGTTGTTTGGTTTGCGTTATGACTATTCTTCAGTGCATAAAAGCATCGTAACTCCGCGAATTGGGTATAAATATGTCGTTTCGAAAAATCAATTGATTCGCTTAAATGCAGGAACTGGCTATCGCGTCGTTTCTATCTTCACGGAAGATCACGCGGCATTAACTGGAGCTCGAAAAACAGTCATTGAGGAAGAATTGAAACCAGAGACTTCGTATAACATCAACTTAAATTATTATGGAACGTTCTATTTGAAAAGCGGAACAGTTTTGAAGTTGGATGTGAGTCCATTTTACACCTATTTCGGAAATAAAATTATTCCAGATTACTTATCTGATCCAACTAAAATCATCTACAAAAATGTGGATGGTTATGCTGAAAGCAAGGGAATTAATCTAAATCTAGAAATCAGAACTGAGCAATGGAAATGGATGCTAGGAGGAACGTTTTTGGATGTTTCGAAGGTTGAAAATGGCATTCGAAATCGTCAGTTGCTCACCGAACGTTTCAGTGGAACTTGGACTGTAAGTTATGAATGTAAAAAGTTGCCTTTTACAATTGATTATTCAGGAAATGTTTATAGTCCAATGTTGTTGCCTGTTTTAGGAGAATTAGATCCAAGAAGTAAAACATCTCCATGGTGGTCGATACAGAATATTCAATGCAGTTACGCTGGAAAAAAATCGGTTGAATTTTTTGCGGGGATTAAAAATCTCTTGAATTGGGTTCCAGGAAAAAAAGATCCATTCATTATTGCGCGTGCACATGATCCGTTCGATAAACAGGTTCAGTTTAACGCTGATGGTTCAGTACAGTCAAGCAGTGAAAATCCATATGCGCTAACCTTTGACCCAACCTATTTGTACGGACAAAATCAAGGCATTCGCTTATTTTTAGGAATTCGTTATAAGTTGAAATAACTATTCTTTTCCAAATAATTGGCGCATGGTTTCCTTGCCAGGCGTGCATCTTTTTAAATTATTCATAAATGACAAGGAACGTTCAATCCGCTTATCCGATGTTTTCATTTGTAAGATGTAATAGATCAATGTTCGTTGTTTTCCTGGTGTTAAATTGAAAAAACGTTCGTGTGCGTCTGGATCTTGCTTCAAGACTTCATTTAATTCGATTGGAAACTCATGCCCAAATTCCGAGAAATCTTTTGTGAATTCAACGTTTACTTCATCGCCAAAGTGGATGTCCAATTCCTTCATACGCGCTTTTGAAACGGCAACATATCCTTTTCCTTCTCCAAGTGCTACAACACCACCTTGCCATTCAACTTGTTGATTGATTTTCACAATTACACGCTGATTGAATTTTCCTTTTTCTTCGCCACCATTCAAATAGGTCAAAGTATCGCCATTCAATTCGATGTAGTGCATTTTCAGTTTATCCAAATAGAGTAGAGGAGATGTTTGTTCAATTGGTTCCATGAAATAAAGTTAAGGTTCTTTGTCGAGGATTTTATACTTCGTTAAAGCGTCATTTCTCGAGCAAGCGTTGAAGTGCCACCATTCGGTTGGTAAGTTGCGAAACCCTTGCGATTTCATTACTTTTCGCAGTAATTTACGATTGACAATTTGTTGTTGGGTTAGTTCTCCTTTCGCAAGAAAATGTGCTTCCATTGTAGGATAAGCAATTTCATTGAATTCATCGAATTCTGCACCCATATCCAAGGCTTTTCCTTTTGCATCACAAATCGTCAAATCAATTGCCGCTCCAAAATTGTGTAAACTTTTATTTGCTGGGTTCGAGACATATTTGCCACGCTCTTTACTTGGAATGGAATCCAACGCTCTCCACATTTTCGTTTGAATGCTTACTGGTCGAACAGCATCGTAAATGAGTAAATGTAACGACGAATCAATTGAACTTAAATAATCTTGACATTTCGATAAACGTTCAGCAACATCCTTCTGTAAATAGCCATTTTTCAATCGGTCATACAGCTTCATGTTCATGAAATTGTCTGTCGTGGCATATTTTAAATCTACAAAAATGGATGGATTCAGCGTTTGAACATTGACTAAATCTGTCAGTAAAAGTGCCGAATCAATTGAAGGGTCATTTTTATCTTCGAGTAAAGTTGAACTAGTTGTATCCACTTGTGTTGTTTTAGAAGATGTTGCATTTCTTGGTCCCTGCTGCATTGAACAAGAAAAAAGTAGTATTGAGAGAATGAAAAGATTTAACAACTTCATAGCTCAAAGTTCGAAAAAGAATTGAAATGCTCCTAACTATTTGAACATTTGACGTAAATTTGCGGCAATAAAAACCAGAAAAGTTATGCCGAAATTATCACAGAAGGCTATTGATATGCCAGCGTCTCCGATTCGTAAGTTAGTTCCTTACGCTGAGGCTGCTAAAAAGCAAGGAAAAATTGTTTACCATTTGAACATTGGTCAACCAGATATCGAAACGCCAGAAGTTGCATTGAATGCAATTAAGAACTTGGATCGTAAAGTGATTGAATATAGTCACTCAGCTGGATTCGAAAGTTACCGTAACGGTTTATCGGCTTATTACAAGAAAACAGGGATTAATGTTAATCCAGAAGATATTTTAATTACAACAGGAGGTTCTGAAGCTTTGATTTTTGGTTTCATGACAACATGTAATCCAGGTGATGAAGTAATTATTCCTGAACCATTTTATGCAAATTACAATGGTTTTGCTGTAATGGCAGGTTTGAATGTTGTTCCGGTTACATCAACAATTGAAATAGGATTTGCATTGCCACCAGTTGAAGAAATTGAGAAAAAAATCACGTCAAAAACGAAAGCAATCGTTATTTGTAATCCAGGAAATCCAACAGGATACTTGTATTCAAAAGAAGAATTGGAGCAATTGCGTGATATCGTTTTGAAACACGATTTGATTTTGTTTGCTGATGAGGTGTACCGTGAGTTTTGTTACGACGGAGCAATTCCTTTTTCAGTTATGAATTTGGAAGGATTAGAAAACAATGTCATCATGATTGATTCAGTTTCGAAACGTTATTCAATGTGTGGAGCTCGAATCGGTGCATTGATTACAAAGAATTCAGAAATCATGGCAGCTGCATTGAAATTTGGACAAGCACGTTTATCTCCTCCAACAGTTGATCAAATTGCTTCGGAAGCAGCATTGAATACACCTCAATCATATTTTGATGATGTTGTTGCAGAATATGTACAACGTAGAAATATTACAGTTGATGGTTTGAATGCTATCCCAGGTGTATTTTGTCCGAAACCAAGTGGCGCATTTTATGCGGTAGCGAAATTCCCAGTTGATGATGCTGAGAAATTCTGTCAATGGTTGTTAGAAGATTTCGAATTCGAAGGTCAAACGGTTATGATGGCTCCAGCGAATGGATTCTATTCAACAAAAGGTGCAGGACAGCAAGAAGCGCGAATTGCATATGTATTGAACCAAGATTCATTACGTAAAGCAGTTAAGTGTTTGGAAGAAGCATTAAAAGTTTATCCAGGAAGAACAATTTAATTGTTTACTAACAATAGTATTAGCCTCATTCATTGAATGGGGCTTTTTTTGTGTCCAGAAAGAAAGTCGTGCTAGCTTAGAAGAATTTGTGGTTCCGTAGATTCGTAAATAATAGGGCACAAAAAAACGGGACTAAAAATAGTCCCGTTCATATTAAGAGAATCTTAATTATTTTTTAACGAAAGTGTTACGAACTACTGTACCGTTTTCAGCAACGATTTCGTAGAAGTAAACACCAGCAACTAAGTTAGAAACATTAACTGCAGCAGTGTTAGCGTTGATAGCTTCTGTTGAGATAACTTTTCCATCCAATCCAATGATTGAAACTGAAGTAGCGTTAACTGACAAGTTGAAGTTCAATACATCATTAGCTGGGTTAGGGAAAACTGTAGCGTTGATTGTATTGTTATCCAATCCTAATGAACTGTTTACATTGATATCATCTAATACTACGAAGTTCTCATCTGTACAATTGTGGTGACGGAAAGCAATCATCAATGAATCAGATCCAGCGAATGAAGAAATATCATAATCGAAAGAGAACATTTGCTCACCAGCAGTTAAAGCACCAGCGTATACTGGAGTTCCTGCAACTGCAGCAGCAAAACCACCTACACCGTCAAATGCATAAACTGATACATATTCTTCGTACCAACCTGAAGCTGTAGTCTCAGGAGAACCTAATTTGAAATGTAAAGCAACTGTTCCTGAAACTGCAGACAAGTCAATTACTGGAGTGATAATGAAATTATCTGGTACCAATGGCCCTAAATCGTTGTCATAAGAGAAAGACATTAAAACTTCACCTTGCGCTACAATAGGAGCAGGCAAAGTAGACCCTGTTAAATCATAGATTCCCCATGTGTTCGTGTCTGCATCAACTAAAGAGAAGTTAGTAAAGTCTGCACCTGCTGAAGCAGTAAAGTACTGCGCATTAGATACTAAAGAAGTCAAAACAACTCCAACAGAAAGTAAAAATTTTTTCATATTCTAATAAAATTAAGTTAAACGTGGTCAAATATACGTTAAAAAAAAGTTTTCAAAAAAAAAACACAAAATTAAATGCACATTGAAATGTTAAATTGTATCTAAAATAATTTTGTTTCGCTGGATTTTTATTTTCCCTTTAATTTCAAGTTGTTTCAACAAGCGTGAAATTACCACACGTGAAGAATGTAAATCTTCAGCAATTTGTTGATGTGTATGATTTATTTCAAGGCTACCAAGTAGTTTTGCTTGATCAGTAAGGTATTTCAATAGACGTTCGTCTAAACGCATAAATGCGATCGCATCGACAGTTTCCATTAATTCGGTTAACCGTGTATGATAACTTTGTAGGATAAATTCACGCCACGTTCGGTACTTGTTCATCCAGATCTCCATCATTTCAACCGGAATCATCAAAAGTAGAGAATCCTCCATACTTGTCGCTTTTATCTCACTCGATGTATGGCGAACACAACATTGTAATGTCATTGCACATGTGTCACCTCCTTCAATGTAATAAAGGAGAAGTTCATCACCTTCATCATTTTCACGCGAAATTTTAATGGAACCTTCTAAAACAATAGGAATGTATTGCATGGAATCACCAACATTGAGAATAATTTCATCTGCAAGTACATCCTTTACCTGCGAAACCTTTACTATCTCGTCAATTAATGCTTCTTCAAGCGCATATCCCAGCACATCATGCAAATACTTATGCTTGTTCTCTTTTAATAGCGTCCTTGTCATACTTAATAAACATATTTGCCCAAATTATTTTAGACAAGGCATAAAGATAAGGAGCTAAAAGTATAGTTGCAAAAATAATAATGCCAATTTGCCATCCAATAGAAACATGATCAAAAAATAAATTGAAGGAAACCCATAATGTAACAAATAGAGCGACACCTAAAGCATAGGCAACATACATTGCACCGTAATAAAATCCTGGCTCTTTCGAATATTTTAAACCACACACATTACAATGTTCATGGATTTCTCCAACTTTCGATAAGTCATACGCATGAGAAACCATAAAATCGCCTTCTTGGCATTTTGGACAACGCATTTTGAAAATGCTGTATAGTCTTGATCCTTTTCCGAACATGTTTATTTTTTTTCAAAAATAATTATATCTGAATTCGTAAAAAGTAACCTAAGTTACAAGTAGGTAATTTAGAAAGAGAATAAATTAAATTACTTAAACTGTTAAATTAATTTGTCAATTTATTCTAAAGTGGTATATTTCAGCAAGAAAACTATAAAATGATGAGAAAACTACTACTATTTTTTGGGCTACTTATGCTCTCACAATCCAATCTTTATGGTCAATGTACAACAACAAATGCAACGTCTTGTGTTTGTGAAGATGGTACAGCCAACTGTTTATTGTTGCCAGATATTACTGCTTCTTGGAAGGGTATTAGTAACAATGGATATATCGAATATCCTCAAACCGGTGCTGGAACAAATTATGCTGGTCAAGGGCCAGACGATGGTCGTTTGAGAGTTTCAGGTTCAACACCAAACATAGGTCACGGTTCATTTACGGTAAGAGGACAAGATGCCAATGGAAACCGAACGTTTCTTTGCGGAAATGATACTGTATTTAATGTCCCAGCAAGCGGTGCTTTTACTTGTCCAAACGGGTATCAGAATCCGAAACAATTAATTACGCAGCGTATTTATAAAAAGGATGGAAATGCAATGACGTATGTCGATCAATATGCGGGAAGCGTTACGTATCACCCGTCTCATGGTCACAATCACGTGGATGATTGGGCAGTAATGACATTGAGAATTCCTACTTCAGATCCAAATCCTTTAAGTTGGCCAATCGTCGGCACTGGAGCAAAAATTGGATTCTGTTTGATGGATTACGGACAATGTGGTAGTGCGGGAAGTACATATGATGGACACTGTCGAGATGATAATACTGTTTATTTAGGTGGAAATACTTTACACAATGTTGATTTTCCAAACTGGAATTTGGGTGGTGGAAATTACAATTGCTCGGTAATCGAACAAGGAATTTCTTCTGGTTGGACAGATGTTTATGGCAAACACCTGGATGGAATGTGGATCAATGTTCCACCAAATACATGTAATGGTGATTATTACATTGTTTTAGAAGTAGATAAAAACAATATCTTCCTTGAAGAAAATGACAATAATAATTTTACAGCTGTCCCGGTAACATTGACAATGCAACATCCAGCAGGAACACCTCAAGCTCCTATTATTTCTTCAAATAACTCAAATAATTTGTGTGAAGGACAAACAATTACGCTTACAGCAACTGCTGGTACAAGTTTTTTATGGTCGACAGGTGACACTACTCAAAGTATTACTGTTTCACAAGCCGGATCGTATACATGTGAGGTTACAAACTTCTGTGGCACAAATACATCGAATCCATTCATTGTGAATAACGTTATTCCAAACCCTCCAAGTACAATTGGCGATACAGTTTGTTTTTCAGGAATTGCTCAATTATCAGCAAATGCATCTGGAAATGTAACATGGTATGATGAAAACGGATTGTATGTTGGCACAGGTTCAACATTTACAACTCCAACGATTTCAGCGTCGACAACTTATTTTGTTCAAAACACTGATACATATGCAGATACTTCTAACGCTGAGCCGTTTACAAACGGAATTGGAGGAGGAGGATATGTGAATTCAGAGCAATACGAAGTATTTAATAGTTATATAAACTCTACACTTAGTTCTGTTTTGGTTTATGCTCAAAGTGCAGGAAGTGTAACAATTCAGCTACAAGATGAGACTGGTGGAGTTTTAGCAACAACAACAGCAACAGTTCCGGCTGGGTCCAGTCGTGTGAATTTGAATTTTGCAATTCCAATCGATTCGAACCTTCGCCTTGTAGGAAAAAATATAACTACCGGAACAGGATTGTATCGGAACAATAACTCTGGAACCTATCCTTATGATATGACAGGTGTTTTATCAATCGTTGGTGCTTCCGCTGGTGCTTCTTACTATTACTATTTCTATGATTGGGAAATTTTAAGACAAAACAGTACGTGTTCTAGTGAATTAGTTCCTGTTACCGCTGTTGTAAGTACGTGTGCTGGTTTAGCTGAAAACACTCCATTCAAAAATTCAATTAAAGTTGCACCAAATCCTTCAAATGGACAATTCAATGTACAATTTCAAACAGGATATTCTGGAGAGATTTATGCTGAAATGTACAATTTAGTTGGTGAAAAAGTCTATACAACAAATTTAAATCACCATGAAGGAATGAATTCTTTTTCAGTGAATACGTCGAATTTGTCAAAAGGAGTTTATATGTTTACCCTAGTGTTTGAAGGTAAAAATTACACTTCTCGATTGATAATTAATTAATGAAATTTATAAAAAATATACTTTTTATGCTTCCGTTACTTGTTAGTAACGGAAGTTTTTTTTTCGCACAAACGATCACTGATTTTACTGTTTTCGATGAAGCCAATTCACTGCTTCCTAATAACACCATTCGTTGCTTATTAGTTGATCATGACAACATACTTTGGATAGGAACAGATCATGGCTTGGCTAAATTAGATCAAGGTGTTTGGGAAATATACAATACAACAAACTCTGGTTTAACCGACGATTATGTTCGTGCATTAGAAGTGGATAGTTTGAATCATTTATGGGTAGGAACAACATTAAGCGGAATCTTTAAATTCGATGGTGTAAACTGGGAAAATTATACTACCTCTAATTCTGGGTTACAAGATAATTTCATTCGAACAATTAAAGTTGACCAACTTGGTAATAAATGGATAGGAACGGTCGAAGGATTTTCATGTTTCAACCAATCTGGATGGACAACATGGACGATTTCGAATGCTGGAATTCTATCAAACAACATTACATCGTTTGCGATTGATGAAAATCAGCAAAAATACATTGGAACAATCAATGGAGGTTTGATTTACATGGAACCAACAAACGTATTACAAGTATATACCTTATTAAATGCAGGAGTGCCTGACAATTCAGTGATTTCTATTCAACTTGATGCAACGAATAAACCATGGTTTGCTAGCACGGCTCAAGGGTTATTTACGGATGTTGGTAATCAAACTTGGCTTTCATTGAATGTTGCAAATTCAGCTTTACCATCAAATAGCCTAACGGCTTTTGAAATAGATCGTGACCAAAATTTTATCATCGGAACACATCAAAATGGAGTTGTTATAAGAACTCACGATGCGCTTTGGTCCAATTTCACCGTAAACAATTCCGAATTACCTGAGAATCATATTTTGTCAATAACCAAAGACTCCAATGATATCATTTGGATTGGGACCTACTCGAAAGGATTGGTTCGAATGGAACAAGGAGAAACAGGAATAGATGAGGTGATTCATGAAGCATTAAACGTATTTCCTAATCCTGTTCAATCCAATCAACAAATTTATTTTTCGAAATTACTGAACTGTGATCTATTAGAAATCAAAGACTTAACTGGAAAAAAGGTGTTTTTAGATGAAACAAATTGGACAAATCAGAGTTATCATCTACCTGATTTAATTTCAGGAACATACCATGTTCGGATTTTAGCTGATTCAGAACAGTATATTTTTCGCTTAAACGTTTTTGGCGCCTATTAGGCGCAGAATGGATATATGACTTTTATCATGTTTTCATTTGAATTTTATCATTTCTAAACCTTTTCGTTTACTTTTTCTTTGCAAGGATGAAGAGCCCTCGATTTCAAGAAGGTTATTTCTAATCAAGCAATTAACTTAAAACGAATTGAAAATGAGTACTATCGCACCTTCAAAAGAACAGCTTTTAGCTGAGTTTGAATCGAAAATAGCTGCTGAAATGAAAATTGAGCCAAGAGATTGGATGCCGGATGAATACCGTCAGCACTTAGTTCGTCAAATTTCGCAACATGCACATTCAGAAGTTATTGGTATGCAACCAGAGGGAAACTGGATAACGCGTGCCCCATCTTTAAGAAGTAAAAAAATACTTTTGGCCAAAATTCAAGATGAAGGTGGTCATGGTTTATATCTATACAGTGCTGCTGAAACCTTAGGAATTAGCCGTGAGCAATTTATTCAATGGTTGCACGTAGGAAAAGCAAAATATTCTTCAGTCTTTAATTATCCAGCATTGAATTGGGCTGATATTGGCGCAATTGGATGGCTTGTTGATGGTGCTGCAATTACGAATCAAGTTTCGTTGCAACGTACATCGTATGGCCCATACTCAAGAGCAATGGTAAAAATTTGTAAAGAGGAATCGTTTCACCAACGTCAAGGGTACGAAATCATGTGGAAAATGATGGAAGGAACGAAAGATCAACAACAAATGGCGCAAGATGCGTTGAATCGTTGGTGGTGGCCAGCATTGATGATGTTCGGACCTCATGACAATGAATCAGCGAATACTTCCAATGCAATGAAATGGAAAATCAAACGCGAATCAAATGATCAATTGCGTGAGAAATTCATCAATAAAACAATTCCACAGGCTGAATTAATTGGCTTGAAAGTGCCTGATGCTAATCTTCAATTGTTGGATGATGAAACCTACAAACACGGAGATATTGACTGGAATGAATTCTGGGAAGTGGTTAAAGGTAATGGACCTTGCAATCAACAACGCTTAGAACATCACAAACGCGCGCATGACAATGGAGCATGGGTAAGAGAAACAGCTTATGTAGCTGGATTAAATCAAAAATAAGAAAATGAACAAACAACTTTTGCATCATCATTTAATTCAAAGTCAAGAAGAAATTATTCAAGACTTACGTGAAAAAATAACTTCTTCAAACGGAATGGTCGATATCGACGAAACAGATACGATAGATCCTGAGGATTTGTCGCATCAGACAGAGTCGGGTGAAATGAAACATTTGTTTGAGAAAAAACTTTTCCGTGCAGAAGTTGAATTGGAACAATTAAAAAACATGAATGTCGAACCTAAAACTTCTGTTGAAGCTGGAGCGTTTGTGTCAACCGAAAAATTTCATTTTTTCGTTGGCCATGCAACCATGCCGTTCGATTTTGAAGGTAAACACATTATCGGCATCTCTGTTGATTCGCCAATCTTCCCGACAATGAAAGGGAAGGGGCATGGAGATTCTTTTTCTCATGCAGGCAATGATTATACGATTTTAGAAATTAATTAAAAAACTTTAGAAAATGGAAGCATCAGAATCACAAGGACAATTATGGGAGGTTTTCATCCAATCAAAACCAGGTCAAGCATTTAAACACGTTGGTAGTGTTCATGCTTACGATAAAGATTTGGCAGTTGAAAACGCACGTGATATTTACACAAGAAGAGGAGAAGGAACAGGCTTATGGGTTGTTCCAGGAAAAGAAATCGTTGCGGTAACAATTAACGAGGCGGAATATTTCTTTGAACCAATTGACGAGAAAATTTACCGTCACCCAACTTTTTACGATTTACCAGAAGGTGTTAAACAAATGTAATTCGGAGCGATGGAAACGAAACTAAACTATTATCTACAGATAGCAGACAATGCCTTGATTTTAAGTCATCGTTTGAGCGAGTATTCTAGCCATGGTCCATTCTTAGAAGAAGACTTGGCGAATACAAATGTTGCCTTGGATTTAATTGGAATCGCTGAGTCAATTTATAATGAATGTGCACGTATTGAAGGAAAAGGAAGAATTGGAGACGATTTCCCGTACCGTCGTGGTGAGCATGAATTCTACAATTGTTTGTTGGTGGAACAGCCAAATCGCGACTTTGCGTTTATTATGGTTCGCCAGTTTTTAACAGATGCATTCAACTTTTATTTCTATTCTGAAATGACGAAAAGCAAGGATCAATTCTTGCAAGCTATCGGATTTAAAGCCATCAAACAAGTGACGTATCATTTGCGTCGTAGCTCTGAATGGATGATTCGTTTGGGAGCAGGAACTGAATTAGCGAATGGTAAAACACAATTTGCATTAGATACCTTGTGGAGATACTCACAAGAGTTTTTCGTTGCAAGTGAAGCAGAGGCCGCAATGATTAAAGCGGGAATTGGTGTAGATTTGGAAGTTGTAAAAGAATTATGGTTCCAAAAAGTAAGAGAAATACTTTACATGTCACATTTATCGATACCTGAAAACCAATTCCAATTGAATGGAGGTAAACAAGGTAAACATTCAGAAAATTTAGGATTTATATTGACAGAAATGCAATATTTACCAAGCAAATATCCCGAGGCAAAATGGTAGGATTAACGTCCAGCCAATTGCATTAATTTCTCATTATCAATTATTTCAAGTTTGCGGGTGTGAATTTCAATCATGCCCTCATCCTTGAAATCTTTCAATAAACGAATCAAGGTCTCGGTTGCTGTACCAACAAAGTTGGCCATGTCTTCACGTGTCAAATTGATTTGCTCTTCACCATAAATATCGCCTAAAATCAACAAAGCAAATGCTAAACGTTCACGCACCGATTTTTGAGCCATGTTTGTAATGAAAATTGCACGATCACCTAATTCTTTCGATAATTCTTTCATGATACCATTACGCAGCGTTACGTTCGTATCAATCATGTTTAAGAAATCTTCTTTGCCGATAAAACAAATATTACATTCTTCTAAAGTTGAGGCTGAAACTTTGTATGGTTCACCACTGAACATAGCACGGAAACCAATGATTTCTCCTTCTTTCGCAATGTGAATGATTTGTTCTTTTCCTTCGTCCCCGCGTGTAAAGATTTTAACTTTTCCTTGATTCAAACAAAAGACACCACGTGGGAAACTTCCCTCAATAAATATTGGTTGACTTTTTTTATAGTAAGCGCACGCTTTTTGTTCGTCAACTTGCGATACTTCGTGGTCACAAAAATTACCGAATAATGAGCTATTTCTTGCACCACACGACGAACACGTTACATGTTTATGCGATTTATCCAACATTTTATTAGGTTTTCTCACTGTAAAGATAGAATAATCCTATAATTATTTCAAAGATGATAAATATCATTTTTTTAATTTTTCCTCATCTCTATTTTTGTCGAACATTTTTTTCAGCATGGATAAGCAAATTATAGACAAATACAATGTTCCTGGACCGCGTTACACATCTTATCCTACCGTTCCTTTTTGGAAAAACGATCCGCTTTGGAGCGAAGATTGGTTAGCTACAATTCAACGAAATAAAGCATATTTCAATTCTTCAGACATCAGCGTTTACATTCACCTTCCATTTTGTGAAAGTTTGTGTACGTTTTGTGGTTGTCATAAACGAATTACCAAAAATCACGATGTTGAATCTCCTTACATCAATGCAGTTCTGAAAGAATGGGAAATGTATCAGGAGAAATTGAACAATGATCCAACGATTCGTGAGTTGCATTTCGGTGGAGGGACGCCTACATTTTTTGCACCGAATGAGTTGATTCGCTTGTTACAAGGATTGTTTAAAGCTGAAAAAGTAGATCCAGAATTTGTTGAGTTAAGCATTGAAGCACATCCAAACAATACAACTGACGAACATTTAACTGAATTGTATAAGTTTGGCTTCAGACGATTAAGTCTTGGAATTCAGGATTACAGTCCTGTTGTTCAAAAGGCTATTCACCGTATTCAATCATTTGATCAAGTGAAGGCTGTTCATGATGCTGCTCGTAAAATGGGGTATAAATCAATCAGCCATGATTTGGTGTTTGGTTTACCAAAACAGACATTGGAAGATATTATTGATACCGTAACGAAAACATTAGAACTTCGACCTGATAGAATTTCATTATATAGCTACGCGCATGTTCCTTGGATTAAAGGAAATGGTCAACGCGGATTTGATGAATCTGATTTGCCGAAAAGTGAAATAAAACGTGCCTTGTACGAAAAAGCTAAAGCAATGTTGGAGGCCCAAGGATACATGGAAATTGGAATGGATCATTTCGCTCTTGCACACGACGATTTAGCTAAAGCGTTTAATTCAAAGAATTTGCATCGGAATTTCATGGGCTACACAACGCAAGATACGAACTTGATGATTGGTCTTGGAATGTCTTCTATTTCTGATAGTTGGTTCGGTTTTGCACAAAATGATAAATCGGTAGAAGGCTATTTAGAGCAAATTGAAAAAGGTCAACTTCCAGTTTTTCGTGGACATCTATTGAGTGAGTTGGATGTTGAAATCAGAACCTATATTTTGGATTTAATGTGTCATTTCGAAACAGAATTCAAATCAGATTCAACTTTCAAAGAGGTTCATGCCTTAATTAAAAAACGTTTGGAAGGAATGATTTCAGATGGTTTAGTTGTTCTTGATGGTGAAAAAGTTACAGTTACTCCAGAAGGAATTCCATTTGTACGCAATTGCTGTATGATCTTTGACCAAGATTTAGAACCAAATAGAAAATTAGAACGCATGTTCTCGCAAACAATATGACAGATAAAGTTTGTTATCACTGTGGAGACGACGTTATCGGAAAAGGATATTTTTTCGATGAAAAGCCGTTTTGTTGTAATGGGTGTAAAACCGTTTATCAATTATTGAAGGATAACAATCTGGGTAGTTTTTATACGCTTGAAGCAAATGCTGGGGCGAAACCGTCAGAAAGCAATCAACACAAATATGCATTTTTAGAAGTTGAATCTATTAAATCTAAATTCATTGATTTTGAAGATGATACAACCGCCCGTGTAACCTTGTTTTTACCACAAATTCACTGTTCTTCTTGTATTTATTTACTAGAAAATATTGCGAAGATTGAACCTGCAATTTTAAACTGCCAAGTTAATTTCGCTAAGCGAGAAGCAACAATTGTGCTTGATCAATCCAACATCAGTTTAGCTGAATTGGCCTTGTTGCTTGATCGTATTGGCTATGCGCCAAACTTTGGAAATAGAAACCAAACGGAGAAAAAACTGGATAAAAAATTCTTGTACAAACTTGGTATTGCAGGTTTCGCCTTCGGAAGTATCATGTTGTGGAGTTTTCCAGAATATTTAGGAATTGAAGGGGATAATCCGGAATTTAGAAATTTTACAGCCTATTTGTCTTTTGCGGTTTCACTTCCTGTTTTGTTTTTTTCTGCATCAGAATATTTTGTTTCAGCCTACAAAGCGTTGCGTTACAAAAGTTTGAACTTAGATGTTCCAATTACGATTGGAATTATTGCTCTATATGCGCAAAGTGCGTACAGTATTATTGCTGGTTTCGGTCCTGGTTATATGGATTCATTTGCCGGTTTCATTTTCTTCTTATTAATTGGGAAATGGTTTCAAAACAAAACGTATAAAACACTTTCCTTCGAACGCGATTACACTTCGTATTTTCCAGTTGCGGTTACACGTTTAATAGATGGAAAAGAGGAAATTGTTGAAATTGAACAGCTGAACGTGCAAGATCATGTATTGATTCGAAACGAAGAAGTAATCCCATGTGATAGTATTTTACTTTCGGATTCAGCTAAAATCGATTACAGTTTTGTTACAGGAGAAGCTGTTCCCATCAACAAAAAGAAAGGTGATTTCATTTATGCTGGAGGTAAATTAATCGGGCAACGAATAACCCTTCAAGTTGAGAAAGAAAGTAACCGAAGTCATTTAACACAATTGTGGAACGATGTACAAACGGATAAAAAAACACGAACCAGTTTCTTGTACCAAGATCGTTTATCCTTCTATTTTTTAATCATAATATTGATAATCGCTGGTGTTTCATCGATTGCTTGGGCTTTCGTTGATGTGACAAAGATTACGCAAATTGTTGTTTCAATTCTGATTGTTGCTTGTCCATGTGCATTGGCTTTATCTGCTCCATTCACATTTGGAAATGTAATGCGTTTGCTTGGTAGAAAAGGCTTGTATTTGAAGAATACAGGTGTGATTGAACGAATGAATGAAATTACAGATATCGTTTTTGATAAAACTGGAACCTTAACAACAGGAACAACGCACAAAGTTGATTTTATTGGCGATGAATTGACCAAGGAAGAAAAAGAAGTAATTTATTGCCTTGCAAATTCTTCAACGCATCCACTTTCGAGAGCAATTGTAGACTGTTTGAAATCTCAAAACATTGCAAGTTCGGATGAGATTACTGAATTTGATGAATTATCTGGAAAAGGTATTTCTGGTCATATAAATGGAATTCATCTGAAAATAGGAAGTCCCAAATTCACAGATCTTGAAATCATAGATGAAAATGAAACTTCTTCTTTTGTGCGATTGAATAATGGAAAAACCGGTCGTTTTATTTTTAGTTCTGAATTACGCGTTGGAATTGAGGAGTTACTTCATTCATTAAAATCATATCGTTTACACGTTCTATCGGGTGACAAAGACAAAGACAAGGCATTGATGCAGCAATTGTTTCCTGCAGATAGTGTCTTATTGTTTCAGCAAACACCGAAAGATAAATTGGATTACATTGAATCATTGAATAAACAAGGGAAAAGTGTGTTAATGATTGGGGATGGTTTGAACGATTCTGGAGCATTAGGAAAAGCGGATGTTGGTATTGCCGTTTCGGAAGATGTGTTTCGATTTACACCTTCTTCAGATGCAATTATTGAAGCATCAAAATTGGCACAATTGGATCGCTTATTGATCATTTCTAACTTCTCAAAAACGGTGTTAAAAGTGTGTTTAGCATTTTCAGTTTCGTATAATATTGTCGGTTTAAGCTTCGCTATTTCGGGTAATTTAACACCTTTGATTGCCGCTATTTTAATGCCAATCAGCTCAATTACAGTTGTTTTTATAAGTACTTTTTTAGTGCATTTAAAAAAATAGTTCTATCTTCCAAAAAACAAATGAGAAACCACTTCACGAAAAACATGATGGAAATCAGGTTTTAGCCTAATACCTATCATTCTTTTCTTTTGACAATCTCATGACATTTGTGCTATGGGAATGATATACATAATGCTAATCGTAAGTTTAATCGTCGCGCTGTTCTTTTTGGCGTCTTTCTTTTGGGCAACAAAATCAGGGCAATTCGATGATGATTACACGCCTTCGGTAAGAATTCTCTTCGATGACGAAATAAGTCAAAAAACAAATCAAAAAACAAATAAACAATCAGATGGAAGTACAGAAGTTTAGTTACGACAATAAGATCGTAAGAAATTTTGCCTGGGCCACAATTATTTGGGGTATTACGGGTATGCTGGTCGGATTAATAATTGCACTGCAATTAGCTTTTCCAGAATTTTTTAATGATTACCTAGGATTTAGTTTCTTATCCTTTGGTAGATTAAGACCATTGCACACCAATGCGGTGATTTTTGCATTCGTAGGGAATGGAATTTTCATGGGGGTTTATTACTCTTTACAACGCTTGTTGAAAACGAGAATGTGGAGTGATAAACTAAGTAACATCAACTTTTGGGGTTGGCAATTTATCATTTTATGTGCTGTTGCTACCTTACCATTTGGTATTACTTCAGGTAAAGAATACGCTGAGTTAGAGTGGTGGATTGATATCTTGATTACGCTTCTTTGGGTGGTTTTTGGATTCAACATGTTCGCTACGATTCTTACAAGAAGAGTAAAACACTTGTATGTTGCCATCTGGTTCTACATCGCAACGTTCGTTACTGTTGCAATCTTACACATCTTTAACTCGTTTGAATTACCAGTTTCTTTCTTGAAAAGTTACTCATGGTACGCTGGTGTTCAAGATGCGTTAGTTCAATGGTGGTACGGACACAATGCGGTTGCATTCTTCTTAACAACTCCTTATTTAGGTTTGATGTACTACTTTGTTCCTAAAGCAGCACAGCGTCCAGTTTATTCTTATCGTTTATCAATTATCCACTTCTGGGCATTGATCTTCATCTATATTTGGGCTGGTCCTCACCACTTATTATATACTTCATTGCCTGATTGGGCACAAAGTTTAGGTGTTGTGTTCTCTGTGATGTTGATTGCTCCATCTTGGGGTGGTATGTTGAATGGTTTGTTAACAATGCGTGGTGCGTGGGATCGTGTTCGTGATGATGTAATGTTGAAATTCATGGTGGTTGCCCTTACAGCTTATGGTATGGCAACATTTGAAGGACCATTATTGTCATTGAAAAATGTAAACATGTTGTCTCACTTTACAGACTGGACAATTGCACACGTTCACGTAGGTGGTTTAGGTTGGAATGGTATGATGACATTTGGTATGTTGTACTGGTTATTCCCAAAATTATTCCGTGTTGAATTATACTCTAAAAAATTAGCGAACCAACATTTCTGGATTGCAACATTAGGGATCTTATTATATGCAGTTCCAATGTATATCGCTGGATTTATGCAAGGTTTAATGTGGCAAGATTTTAAACCAGACGGAACATTAGTTAACTCTGATTTCTTGAAAACAGTTGATGCTTTACATCCTTATTATATCTTACGTTCAATCGGTGGTTTATTATTTATCATTGGAGCCGTAATGATGTTCTACAACTTGATCAAAACTGCAAAAGCTGGTAATTTCTTAGCGAACGAAGAAGCAGAAGCAACTGTAACTAAAAACCTGGATGTAAAAATTAAAGAAGGTAAAGAATATTGGCACAGAAGTATTGAGCGCCGTCCTATTCGTTTCATGATTGTAAGTATTGTGGTTGTTGCAATTGGAGGTCTAGTTGAAATTATTCCAACGATGATTGTGAAAAGCAACGTGCCTACGATCTCTAGTGTGAAACCATACACACCACTTGAATTACACGGACGTGATATGTATGTTAGAGAAGGTTGTTACAACTGTCACTCTCAAATGGTTCGTCCATTGCGTTTCGAAACTGCACGGTACGGTGAATATTCTAAATCAGGTGAATTTGTTTACGATCACCCGTTCCAATGGGGTTCTAAACGTACTGGTCCAGATTTAGCACGTGAAGGTGGTTTGAGAAGTAATTATTGGCACTACCAACACATGATTCGTCCGAAAGATGTATCTCAAGGTTCTATCATGCCAGCTTACATTTGGATGGATGATGAAAATTCTCTTGACTTATCGTTGATGGAAGCGAAAATCAGTGCAATGCAAACACTTGGTGTACCTTACGAAAAAGGGTACGAGAAAAAAGCAAAAGCGGATGCTGAAAAACAAGCTTTGGCAATTGCAACAAACATTGTAGATGAAAAATTCAATTCATTGCCTCCTTCAATTCAAAAAACATTCAATAAAAAAGCGGAGGTTAAGAAAATGAAAACGAAAGAAATCGTTGCCATTATCGCCTACCTACAACGCATTGGTACCGATATCAAAGCGATCAAAAAAACAGAGAAAAAATAACATCAAAAAACGAAAATCATGTTACGATTTATCAAACATAACTTAACGAACATAGATGGTGTTGAATTTTATCCGCTACTGTCATTGTTAATTTTTGTAATCTTCTTTATTGTCGTGATTACGATGGTCATTCGAATGACAAAAGCAGAGGTTAATGAACTGAGCGATATTCCTTTTGAAAAGGATGCCGCTGGTGAATACAAACAATAGTCGATTGCTGTTCATTAAAAAAGAAAGTCATGAAAAAATATTTCAATATAAGTTTAGCTGTCTTCACCCTTTGGTTGGGTGGGCAGCAAGCAATTGCTCAGGATGGTGAGCAGTTATTCAAGGCAAAGTGTAACACATGCCACATGGTAGATAAAAATTCTACCGGTCCAAATCTCAAAGGCGTTAAGCAAAAATGGACAGATGCTGGTGAAGCAGAAATGTTATACGAATGGGTTGCAAATTCTGAAGCACTTATCGCCTCTGGTGAAAGTAAAATGGCCAATGAAATTAAAGGTTTTAGCCCTTCAGCAATGACACCACAAGTTGTTACAAACGAAGAGTTAGATGCAATTTTAAATTACATTGATACGTATACTGCGCCAGTGGACGCTCCCCCAGCGGACGGAGCAGGTCCTTCGGATCCAGCAGCAAACGTTACTTTTGTTCCAGATTACAATGAGAATTTAACCTTGTTCTACTGGTTGTTTGGTAGTATTATCGTTCTTTTAATTGCGATTATTATTATGTCAACGTCAATTACCACCCTGGTGAAATCTGATTACTTCAAGAAAAAATTGGAAGAAAGAGGCAAAGAAAAAGGAGAAAATTCTACTCCAGTTACTTCAATTCTAGCAATCATTGGAGCTTTTGGTGCAATGGTTGTCGGAAACAACTCTCACGCCTTGACATTCATGGCAGCTGGCGAAGCAGAAAAAGGTACGCCATGGTTAGTAGTGGAAAACATGGATTTATACTTCATGGTGGTGATCAATGTAATCTTGTTAGGTGTTTTGTTCTACTTAAGAAGAATGTTCAGAGATTTCATGGCAATGGCTCGTCCCAAAGCTGCTGAAGCATCTCCAGAAAATGCAATTAAGAAAATCAATGTAATCTTGACAGATGCAGTAGCAATCGAAGAAGAACATACAATCTTAATGCAACACGAATACGATGGAATCCGCGAGTTGGACAACAATTTACCACCATGGTGGGTTTGGGGATTCTTCGCAACAATAATCTTTGCAGTTGTCTATATCTTCAATTATCATATTTTTGGTACAGCTGATTTACAAATCAAAGCGTATGATAAAGAGATTGCACAAGCGAAAGCAGATGTAAAGAAATATCAAGAAGAGCACGCAATGAATGTGGATGAAACAACTGCTACTTTGTTAACGGATGCAGCTGCAATTTCTTCAGGAAAAGCAATCTTTGAATCAAACTGTGTGGTATGTCACAATCCAAAAGGTGAAGGTAACATCGGTCCAAACTTAACAGATGACAATTGGATCTACGGTCCGGATGTGAAAGACCTGTTTAAAACAATTAAATTGGGAACGCCAAACGGTATGCCTGAGCATGCTTCTAAATTAAATCCTATTCAAATTCAACAAGTGTCATCCTTCGTGTTGTCCTTGCCAAATACGCCTGGTAAAGCCCCAGATGGGAAACTTTATCCTGCCAAAAAATAATACGCAAAAGAGAGCCGGTGTAACCTAAGTTGCATCGGCTTTTTATTTATAAGCTTAATATTACATAAGGGTATGCCATTGTTATAAACACTTGAAAACGACACGATAAAAGGTATACAAAATTGAGAAATCATGATTGAGAAAGAAGATGAAGTAAGAGATGAAGAGGGATTTAGAGACCGCATTTCAACTGTAAACGAAAAAGGAAAACGTGTGTGGGTTTTTCCTAAAAAACCGGTCGGACCTTATTACAACAAACGAAAAATTGTAAGTTACTTATTACTTGCATTTCTTTTTACCGCTCCATGGATAAAAATCGGTGGACACCAACTGTTATTATTTAATTTACTTGAACGCAAATTCATACTTTTCGGCAAAGTTTTCTGGCCGCAAGATATGTATTTGTTCGCATTGTCGATAATCGTTGGAATTGTCTTTGTTATTCTTTTTACCATTATTTACGGACGTTTTTTTTGTGGTTGGGTTTGCCCACAAACGATTTTCATGGAAATGGTATTTCGTCGAATTGAATACTGGATTGAAGGTGATTGGACGCACCAGAAAAAATTAAAAGATGCTCCTTGGACCAAAGATAAACTCATTAAGAAAACAGCAAAACATTTGATTTTCTGGATCATTTCCTTTTTAATTGCTAACACTTTCTTAGCCTACATCGTGGGAAGTGATATTTTATGGAAAATTGTAACCGATCCAATTGGAACGCACTTAGGAGGTTTAATGGCAATTGTAATCTTCACAACTGTTTTCTACCTGGTTTTTGCTAAATTGAGAGAACAAGTATGTACTACAATTTGTCCTTATGGTCGTCTTCAAGGTGTTTTGCTAGATCCAAATTCAATGGTTGTTGCTTATGACCATAAACGTGGTGAAGGAAGAGCGAAAATTAAGAAAGGTGAGGATCGCACTGCCGCAGGTAAAGGTGATTGTATCGATTGTGGTCATTGTGTGCATGTTTGCCCAACTGGAATTGATATTCGTAACGGAACACAATTAGAATGTATCAACTGTACAGCTTGTATGGATGCCTGTGATACTATCATGGATTCAGTTGGAATGGAAAAAGGATTGATACGATTTGTTTCTGAAAATGGAATTAAAAATAGAACACCTTTCCAGTGGACACGAAGAGTAAAAGCCTATACGGTTCTTTTAGGTGCAATGATGACAATTCTATTGCTATTGTTGATTACACGCAAAGATTTCGAAACAACAATTATTCGTCAACGCGGCACAACCTATCAATTAACAAATGACGGAAAAGTGAGTAATATCTTCGAAATTAACTTAACAAATAAAACAAGTAAAAACTATGTTGTAACTTTGAAACTGGACGATCCAGATGGTGAGATTGAAATGGTAGTAGATAAATTCAAATTGAAAAAAGAGTTTTATCTAAAAGAACGTTTTATTATCAAATTACCAATGGATAAAATCGATCACGGTAAAACGATTCTTCACGTTCAAATTATTGGAAACGGAGAAGTTATTGAAACCGTAAAGACGAAGTTTATAGGTCCAATGTTATAAAATTTTAAGCTATGAATTGGGGTAAAGGTATTGTAATTGGGATGGCAACATTCATGACGTTTATAATCGTTTTGGTTGTTGGGCTGATGATGAATAGAGTTGATTTGGAAAGCGAAGATTATTACAAACGCGAAATCAATTATCAGCAGGAAATTACAGCACAAGAAAATGCGAATAAACTTGAATCAAAAATTGAAATAATTTCAAATGCCGAGTTTTTGGTAGTTAAGGTTCCAGAAGGTGAATTCAAAAAAATTGAATTGCATTTGTCGCGACCAAATGACCAGAAAATGGATAAATTGTTCAAGATTGAGGGAACAAAGTCATTCTTAATCAATAAAAAAGAATTGGAAAAAGGCTTGTACACTGTGGAGTTAAGTTACATGGTGGATAATAAACCTTGTCTTCAAAAAGAATCAGTAACCATCTAAAAATGGATGATGTATTGTTAAAGGGATTGGTATTGGGTCTCGCTTCAAGTCTACATTGTGTAGGAATGTGCGGACCCATCGCCATGGCCATTCCAGTTAACCGAACAAACTCTTTTACCATCTTATTGGGTGTTCTTCAATACAATTTTGGTCGAATTCTAACGTACGCATGGCTTGGATTTATCATTGGTAGTGTTGGTATTACAATCGAAACGTTTGGCTTTTTACAATGGGTAAGTATTATCGCTGGTATTTTTATGATTCTATATGCCTGGAGAAAATGGTTATCGGTGCATATTTCTTTCGGAAGTCCAAAACTAGGTATTGAAGGCTTTGTAAGCAAAAATCTAGGAAAAGTAATTTCATCAAATATCCCCTTTAAATTGTCTTTGTTAGGCATGTTAAATGGACTTTTACCTTGCGGAATGGTCTATATTGGTCTAACCAATGCCTTGGTTGCTGGTTCTCCTTTGAAAAGTGTTTATGCCATGGCTGCATTTGGTTTAGGGACCTTGGCAACAATGATTCTTGTTGGATTTGCGGCGAATAAAATTAGCATGCAATTGCGCAATAAATTAACGAAAGTCGTTCCTTACATGTTGACACTTGTTGGTGTTCTAATCATTCTTAGAGGATTAAATTTAGATATTCCTTACATTTCGCCCAAAATGGAGGAAGTTCATTTGAACAATCAAAAAGTGGACGTGGTTATGAAATGTTGCTACGACCCAATCATTGAACATCAGAATAATAAAAAATAAATTCCTTTGAACGTTTTCACAATCAGGATGTAAGAAGAATCAAATCTTGATGTATGAAATAAGCAAGACAAAATAATTTTCGATACAGATGCGAATGAAAATAATTTTGTTTTGCGATTCCATATGACAATTGAAATTCAATTTTTAGCCATATGACAAATGTATTTCTTTCTCTTAGCTCAGTATTTATTGTTGCTTTTAACAGCCTAGCGCAAATCACACCAATCATTCAACCAAGTCCTCGAAGAGTACAAGTGGCTATTTTGTTTGATACCTCAAATAGTATGGATGGTTTAATTGATCAAGCCAAAACCAGAATTTGGAGTATTATCAATGAGCTGAGTGCTTTGCGTTACCAAGGAAAAATGCCAACCATAGAAATTGCACTCTACGATTACGGAAATTCCACTTTGACATTGGATAACAATTATATCCGACTACAAACGGCATTGACAACAGATCTAGACTTGATTTCAGAGAAATTATTCGGTTTAACAACAAATGGCGGAGACGAATATTGTGGTGCGGTGATCCAAAAATCGATGCAGGAATTAGGATGGTCTTCAAATCCTTTAGATTTAAAAATGATTTACATCGCAGGAAATGAACCGTTCAATCAAGGATCAATTGCATACAATGAAGTGTGTAAAACAGCAGGAAGTCGTTCCATTTTTGTAAATACAATTTATTGTGGAAATTACGATCAAGGAGTACGTGAGTTTTGGAAAGATTGTGCAACAATTGCAGGTGGTGATTATTTCAATATTGATGCGAATAAACAAGTCGTGCATATCGATACACCATACGACACGCAAATTAACAACTACAATGATTCCTTAAACAGAACATATTATGGCTACGGTTCACTCGGCAGTGTGAAAAAATCAAATCAATTGACGCAAGACATGAACGCACAATCTGAAGCTGTTTCAGTTAAAGCTGAACGTGCAATTGTAAAATCAAAAGCATCCTACAAAAATGAGTCATGGGATTTAATTGATGCAGTTGATAAAGGTTCAGTTGGTTTAGCAACAATTCCAGAGGCTGAGTTGCCTGACGAATTTAAAGGAAAAACAGAAGAGGAAAAAAATGCTTTGTTGGACGAGAAACGCAAAGACCGAGAAGTCTTCCAAACCAAAATCAACGAATTGGCTGTTGAACGTCAAAAATACATTGATGAAGAAATGAAAAAACTTCCTGAAGGTCAAGATGATTTTGGAACAGCTGTGAACGAAAGCTTAGTGAAAAAAGCGAATCAAATCGGTTACGAAAAGGAGGAGAAATAAATTACGAATCACAAATCACAAATCACAAATCACGAATTCATAATTGACATCAATCAGCATCATCCATGACCTATCTCATGTTTTTTTGAGGCTTATTTAGCGAAGTTTGTATTGAAGGGTTAGCGCAGTGATTAACTCAATATTAAATAACAGTTCAACTAAATAATTGGAGAATTATGAGCACAAACGAATCAATTTACAAGCAACACGAGGAAAACACAGAATGGACGAATAAATTGAACTTCTACAAAGATGAAGTAACAATTTTGAAAGGGAGATTGGAAGAAATTGCTTCTAAAAATTCGAGTAACGATGCATTGGCAGAAGTGGAAAGATTTCAAAATCAATTGATCATTCAGCGTAACAATATCGATGAAATTCTTCACGCTGTAAAAATCAATGAGGCAGCTTTAATTGAAGAAATTAAATCAAATCCAGTAGCAGTTGACCACCGTAAAGTGGAATACCATGCACAAGAACAAGATTTAGTAGATTCTTTCGAAAAGAACTTCAATGATTTAAGAGAAGAGTTTAACGTTTTCGCATCTAAATGGATGTAAACCAAGGACAAACAACAATATAAAAAGCCCCGCACATGCGGGGCTTTTTATATTTCAATTTAATAGTGATTGGCACTAATCACTAATCACAATATTCTTTACAACTGAATTGCCTTTCTCATCCATCACTTCTAGAAGATAGTGTCCTGAAGAAAATTCAGATAAGTCAATTGTTGGTGTGTTTTTTATTCTTTTCAATTCTTTACCAGTATTGTCAAAAACGATAACAGAAAAGCTTCCTGAAATCCCTGAAATTGATACTAATCCATTTGTAGGATTTGGAAAAATGTTCAAGGTGTTTAAATTACTTTCATTGATTCCAGCTACGAAAGCGGTATCGTGAACCAAAGTACCCACTTTATTAATCACCCAATTCTCAGGATCAATTGTATTCATTGATGTAATATCACTTAAATTAGGTAGAAGAAATTGATTTTGATTTGCACTAATCGAGAAACGAATCGTTGTATCTGTTGAACTTGCTCTTGAAAAACTAATTTCCAATGGATTCGTAAAAGTTGGTGTAATGGATGAAAACGACGCTGTATGTGTAATTTCAACCAACAAATCATTGCCAACCGTATTCCAACGAGCAGAATAGGTTGGGTAGCCTTCTCCGTAATACCATTCATTGAAAAATGCCGTTAAATCTAAACCTGTTGAAGCCTCAAAACTATTTTTTAAATCCATTGCATAAGCAACACTATCGTGAAAATCTACTTGAAAGTCTTGTAATGTTTGAAAAAACAATGTGTCGTTGTCAAGAATGTTGCGCAAGGTATGAATGATTGCACCGCCCTTCTTGTAGGTTAATCGACTATTATAAATGCGAGCAATATCCAACGTGTCAGGATTGTAAACACTACCATTCGCCAAAGAATATGCGGAAGTATGCCATCCATTCAATAGAGCAGCTTTCTCGGCAGGATAAAATTCCTCCAACATCAAATATTCTGAATAAGTCGCAAAACCTTCGCTCAACCAAACATCAGAGAAGGAAGCAATTCCAACATGATCGCCCCACCAACTATGCGCTAGTTCATGTGTAGTTGTTTTTTTCTCAAAAACACCAATTGTCGTCATCGTTTGATGTTCCATTCCACCACTTAACGAAGCGACGCATTGACCATACTTTTGATCGTGAAATGGATATAAGCCATATAAATCAGAATACAATTCTAAAAATCCAGGTAATAAATTACATTGCCCTTGAATCGTAGCAAGGGAAGATGCAGAACCATAAATATAATTTTGTATCAAAACAGAATCACCTGCTAGTTGAGTTGGATGCGCATAAACATTATACTCGGAATAAGGGGCAATTGCGACACTTATCAAGTAATACAGAATTGGACGATCGTTAAACCATTCGTAACGTGATGTTCCATTTCCTAGGTTAACAACATTCTGTAAAACGCCATTTGATCCTGCTTTACATGTTGAAGGAACTGTAACGTGAACTTCAGAACTATCTACTTTATCACGTAAAATTTGTTTACATGGAAACCACTCGTGTGCTAAGAATGGACAAGAAACCGTCCACGTAACGCGTGAGCCAATTGAAACAACTTGTGCATTTGTAACACCACTGCCTCCAAAAGGATTTGTAGCAGGATTTGGTGGCGTACCAGCATAATCGATTGATAAAATGAAATTTTCATCTCCCAAAGCATTAATTGGAACCTTCAAAACGGAAGCCGTTCGTATATAGGAAGTAATTGTTCCATTCAATCGCAATTCTGAAATCACCATGCTTGGATACAATTCCAATACAATCGAATCCATTGCTTCCAATGTTGTTGCATGCATGTCAACTGTTCCACTCAATGTTGTCACCAAATTGGACATGGATAAATCTAACTTGTAGAAATGCACATCGTATTTGTTTGCATCTACTTCCTCAATTGGTGTCAATGTTTTTTGTCCAGATAGATTTTTTATTGATTGATGCGACAATGCGCAAGAATGCACTTCATCCTCTTGACTAAAAGCAATTGTATTATATGCAACAACAAGAATAGTAAGTAGTAGACTTGATCTCATAGTTTTAATTTTTCACAACATTTTCAATGTCAATTATACGACCATTTGCTTTAAAGACAAATAGATAATTTCCATTTCTATATGCCGAAACGTCCACTGTTAGGTTTCCATCTACCAAATGATTCGCAATGTTTTTTCCTTCAGTAGAAAAAATTGTCAATTCACAATTTTGATCAGATTGAATTGAAATAAGTGTATTCGATGGGTTTGGGTATAAAACAATATTTGAAGCGCCAATTTGTTCATCCAAACCTACTAAGAAATTAATGTCATGATTGTTCGTTCCAACTTTATTGATTATCCAATTTGAAGGGTCAATAGCTGAAATATTCGTTACTGTTCCAATTGCAGGCACTAAAAACTGATTTAAATTGGATGTAATATCAAAACGAATGGTCGTATCAGCCAACCCGCTACGTGCAAATTTAATTTCCAATGGATTTGTAAATGTTGGCGTTATGCTTGATGCAGAAGTTGAATGTGTTATTTCCAACAATAAATCTGTTCCAACTACATTCCATCGGGTTGAATACGTTGGATAACCTTCTCCAAAATACCACTGATCAAAGGCTTCTGTAAAGTCGAGTCCACTTGCAGCCTCCAATTCAGCTTGAACATCTGTTCCTACAGCGACACTATCTTTAAAATTCGTTTGATAATTTTTTAAAGCGTTAAAGAAGGTTGCGTCATTATTAACCATGAAACGGAAAGTGTGAACAATTGCGGCGCCTTTGTCGTACGTCAGACGACCGTCAAAAATGCGTGATTCGTTTAAGCTATCTAGAACCCAAACAGCACCATTGGGTTGCGACATAATATTGTCATGAATATCAATTAAATGTTGAGTTGTTTCGGCAGGATAAAGCGCTTCTTTCATCAAATATTCTGAATACGCAGCAAACCCTTCATTCACCCAAATGTCTGTCCATGAAGCACACGTAACATTGTCACCAAACCACTGATGACCCAATTCATGCGCCGTTAAACTTTTTTCAAAAAATCCTTGTGTTGTCATCGTTTGATGTTCCATTCCACCACTCAATGGCGCCATACAATGTCCGTATTTTTCATCCGCGAATGGATATAATCCGAATAAATCTGAAAACAATTCTAGAAAATCGACAGTTTCATCAATTTCATCTTGAAAATTCGGTAAAGTTGCTGGATTGTCGTAAATGAAATTTTGGATTAAAACAGGAGCAGTAGCGCCAACTGGGTTAGCATATACGTTATATTCAATATATTTCGCAACAGCCACAGAAATTAAGTAATAATTAATCATGTGGCGATTTTTCCATTCATAGCGCGTTGTGCCGTTTCCAAGAGGAACGACATTTTCTAAAATACCATTTGATCCTCCTTTACAATTGTTTGGAACCGTTAATTTAACTGCAGAACTATCAGCTTTGTCAGTCAATGATTGTTTACATGGCCACCATTCATAAGCAGCAAAAGATTCAGACAACGACCAAGTTACTTTATTACCCCACGAAGGAGAAGTAGCGTTTGTCATTCCTGAACCTCCAAGTGGATTTGTAGCAGCTGTTGGAGGTGTGCCGCTGTAATCTACCGCTATAATGAAAGCGTCACCTGTGTTTGCATTTACTGGAGCTTTTATAGCGGAATTGACACGTGAATAACTCACAGGTGTTCCATTCACACGAATCTCAGAAATTGTAAAGGTGTTAAACAATTCAAATAAGGCAGAATCCAAATTTTCATTAGCTGTTGCATGAATTTCAGCTGTACCAGCAACGGAAGTGTTTAAGTTCGTCATTGCCAAATCCAAATCGTAGTAATGAACGTTGTAGCGTTCCGATTCTGCGATTTGGGCTACTGAAAGCGAATTACTTTTTAATGATTGACCTTTGAATTTAGATCGATTCGCACAAGTTGTAGAATTTTCATCTTGCGCTTTTGCAGCAAATACTGATATTCCAATTAAGAAAATGGAGAAAATATGTTTCATAGTCTGATTTAAGAACACTAAAGTAGTGAATCTTATTCAGAAACAAAATAGCCTAGCGAAGTTGGTCTTGCTTGATTACATGGATAAAATGGAATCCTTTTGGTCCAAATTCTTCATTGTAGAAAAATTTGTGTGCTTTGAAATTCGAGGTATAAGAATCGAGTGCAATCATTGAACAACCTTCTTCGTTTGCTTTGTTTTTTAAGTAGCTAAATAAGATTTTTCCAGCGCCTTTTGAACGGTATTTTGACGAAACAACCAAATTGTCAATTTCTAAATACTTTCCGCACCACAATTTTGTTCCAATCCAAAATCCTGCGATACCCAGGCATTTTTCACCATCAAAAACAGCAGCTTGACCATAACGATTGTTCGGAAGCATGTTTTCTAAATCATGTGCATAGGCATCTGAAGTAAGACTTGGATACAATTCTTGCATTACCTCAAGTTGAGCGAGCATTTCTTCTTTTCCGTTTAATTCGCGAACAATCATTTTTTGTAATTTAATATCAATTCGTTGTAGAATAACTCATAAATTCTGCGGTATTCATCGTTCCACGAATACGCTTCTTTAAAACCATGTGCTTCCACAGGAAAAACAGCTAATTCCCAATTTTCCTTTCCTAATTCGATAAAACGCTGACTCAAACGAACAACATCCTGAAATTGAACATTGTCATCCACCATTCCATGAAGCATTAACAATTTACCTTCAAGATTGTTGGCATAATAGATCGGTGAACTTTTGCGATAGGCTTCAGGATCTGTTCCTGGATAATTCAAAATATTGCTCGTGTATTCGTGATTGTAATGTGCCCAATCTGTTACAGAACGCAATGCTGCTCCACATGGAAATTCTCCGGGAGTTGTCAACATGGCCATCAGCGTAATGAAACCACCATACGATCCTCCATAAATCCCAACTCTGTTTGAATCGATTCCTAGTTGATTCACCAAATACGCTTTCCCAGACAAATGATCTTGTAAATCTTGTCCGCCCATGTGACGATAAATCGCAGTTCTGTAATCACGACCGTAACCTTCACTCGCACGATAATCAATGTCCAAAACCGTAAATCCATTGTCAACCAACATGTTGTGGAACATATATTCACGGTAATAATTACTCCAATAGTTATGGGCATTTTGCAAATATCCAGCACCATGTACGAAAATTACTGCAGCTTGGTTTTTGTTTCCAGTAGGATTGTACAAACGAGCATACACATCTTTGCTGTCTGAACCTTTGAAGGTAATGACTTCTGGTTCACGCCAGTTGTAAGCATCAAATTGCTTAGTTGTTGAGTGGGTGATTTGCTTCAATTGTGTGCTTGTCACATTCGCTGCAGTGTATAATTCCCAAGGCTTATTTTTGGATGAATAACGAACAGCGAGAGTTTTTTCATCAGGAGAAAGAGTTACATCGTGATATCCTGGTTTTGTAAGTAGTGGAACCATTTTTCTCGCAATAATATCGTATCGATAAAAATCACGATTTCCTGGATGTGTGTTGTTACAAGTTAAATAGAACGAGTTTCCTTCATTGTTCAATTCAATCTTGTAGATTTCCCAATTTCCTTTTGTTCGTTGTTCTTTATTCTTTGAATCAATATTGAATAAATAGAGGTGAGAATATCCTGTTTCTTCTGATTGATAATATACGGTTTTATTGTCTTTTAACCATCCCAGCGTTCCTTCATCAGCGTTCCAACTTGAAATTCCTGGACCACCTATCCATGCTTCGTCGTGTTGATGATCGATTTCAGTAAATGTACCTTTGGCTAAATCAATCAATACAATCCATCGGTCTTTGTTGTCATATGAACGAACATCACAAACTGCTAAATTTGAGTTGGTTGCAAACTTCAGCGAATGCATAATGATTTTTCGGTGACTTTGATAAAGTGCTGTGTCATTCAAATAAGCTGGTTTCTTGCGAATATCTGTCAGTTTCGAAAAGTCAATAAAATAAATGCTATCCTTTTGAATATTCATAATCCCCAATCGATGAGAAGGATCTTCGTCGCTTACTTTTGCTCGTGCTGGAACAGGGTAGGTGTGACCGTCAGCCGAAATGTGGTGATCCACATGTGTTTCGATTTCTTTTGGATAGTCTGAAAAGCGAAATGCAACAAATTCAGCAGATGGCGATATTTGCAGATTTTCCAATTGTTCTTTACCAGTGTAAATTGCCGATGGAAAAGGATAACGAGTTATACTATTTTTGTCATACCATTCACCAGCTTTGTTTTGATCTTGAATGTATTGAAATAAGGCATTTTCTTCCTTCATTAAAAAAGTTGAATCACCCGGATTTTCAGGAGCATTTCCGTTTTTGAAGTTGGTAACTTGTTTGACACTACCAGTAGTTTGATCATACTGAAACAAATTGATTCCTTGCTGGAAATAAACCAAAGAAGCTGCGTTAACACGTTGAATCGAATGAACACTTTGTCCTGTTTGATAAATCAATTTCGATTTTTTTAACTTTTTATCATACGAAACCAATGCACCATCGATACTATAATAGTTTATGGCAAATGCGTGTTGTAATTTATCAAATTCAAAAATAGAGCTTGGATCCGCTTTTACAGGTTGTGGATTCTTTGATGTGACAGAATAAGCGTATGTAGTTGAACCAATTTCATTTGTTGGATTCCATTCGAAATAAATCGTACTTCCATCTACCGACCAGCGAAAATAATCTGGTTGTTCACCAATAAAATCATTTCCTTTCATGATTTCTTTCAAAACCAAACTTGACGCATTTGGAACACTTTGAGATGTTGCACTTAATCCGAAACAAAGAAAGAAGATGGTTGCCAACTTATTCATAGACTTATTTTTCTGTAAAAATAGAAATTCCCAATTAGTAGGGAAGAACTTATTCTAATCGAATTTCAAAATTGATGATCAGCCATAGATAAAGCATTGATACAGCATAGATAAAGTATTGATAAAGCATGGATAATGCATGCAAGAGCATGAGGAATGCATAAGAAAAATTAGGTTAAAGAAAAAAGGCCTCATCCGAAAATGAAGCCCTTACTTTAGGTTAGTTGTTATATTCAATCATGAATCATGAATCATGAATCATGAATCACGAATTAGTTATGTATCGGACGTTTGCTTTTCTGAACATTAAAACCAACATTTACACCAGCCATTCCGCCTCCTTTTTGTGAAGAATAGAAAACGTTTACAGGAATGTTCAGTGAACCGGCGCGAAACGTTCTTCCCACAGCAAAAACAAACATGGTGTTCAGTGCAAGATCTCCACGCGTATCGCCATAACGTTTATCAAAATTGTACGTGTGATTTAATTCAGTTGGCGTTGGAGCAACAAATGAGCCCGTTGTATTGTAGATTGGATCATCGCTAAATTCTCTCAAAGCATAAGCGTCCCAATCAGCCTCAGAAAAGTATTGCTGATTATCACTGAACTGGTTATCGCTATCAAAGAACCCTTGAGATGTTTTTTTAATGCTAAATCCAGGTCCAAAAGCCAGTTCCCAACCCGATTTACCAAATCTAAATCCATTCATAATTGTAATAGAAGGAATAAATTGACCTTGTTCCAAACCTGAAACATTGACGATTCCTTCAACAAGTGCTGAGAAATTTTCTGTTCCCACATATTGTCCTTCCAATTGGAAGCCAATCATACTAACTACAGGAACAATTCCTAAGCCTCCTTGTGATTCTGGACGCAAAGCAAATTCATTCATTGCACCTGTTAAATACGCTCCACCAATTCGTGGTCCTGTATTGTTGATTTTTCCAACGTTGTTTGAGGTTATCAATTCATTTTTGAATTCTAAACGGTCAGCAACCTCTTTCTGAACATCTACCTTGTGCATTTCTTTCAACAGAATTTCAATCATGCGTTGGAGTTCGATTTCTTGATCGTCAAATTCTTTCACCGAAGACATATAAATCGTATGATTTTTTACATCAACTATTTTAAGCGTTAAAGCGATTTTATTTCCTAATCCATCAATGCTCCCGCAAAGTACGTAGTCAACATTTAATTCTTTACCAAGTTTAACAAGGCAATTTTGTCCGTAGCAATCAGTTTTGAATTCCGCATTCGCTTTTAAAGCATCGGCCATATCAAATTCATCATACACTTTATATTTCGCCATTTTGATTAATTCAAGGCGCATCATTTTCGCTGCAATCTCAGGTCGCGTTTCCAAACTATTAACATTTGGATTCGCAACAGCAATTGTTGGAAGTGATTCTTGGCTCATTCCAAAGAAAGAACCTAAGATAAACAATACGATAAGTGAAACAGAAGTTTTCATATTTATTCAATTTTTAGTTGAACAAATATTTCACTTTCTCAAGGCGTTCTCATAATCGAATTTGCAATGTAATAAAGTGATGTTTGTGAATATCCAACAAATAAGAGCTAAAAATCAATTATAAATCAATTTTATTTGCGATTTAAGCAATTGACTAATTAGTCAGTTGTGATATTCGCAGAAAATGTAAGGGTTTTTTATCAAAAACTTAAATCTGCTTCGATTTTCTTTTTGAAGGAATTAATTGTGCGTTCGAATTCAAAGAAGAAATTATTGCGTTCTTTTTCATTCACAATACTTATTAAGCTTGAATTTGCTAGTTGTTTATCGATAATTAGTTTGGAATCGTTCACGTAATGCTCATTCGTTGTTTCCAAATAGTTCATAATATTATGCGTCAAATACAAGCCTTGAAGCTCTTTACTTTGATAAAAGAAAGTTGCATCGGAGTTGATTGTTTCATTTAAGTACATTTTGAAATCATTTCCGCTTGCCGGAGCTTGTGTGCCGAACATGAATTTCTTACCGATGTTTGCCTGCTCACGCAAATGCGCAGATAGCATGTGTACTCGATCGTACAAGAAAACAGCATATTCAGGATCCTCAAACAAATGTGCGTTATAATAGTAATGAATCTGACGCAAGAATCCGCGCATGAACTCTGGATCGTAAATTTCTTGGGACGGAATTGAATTGTAAATCTGTAAAATTTCCTTTCCTAATGAAAAAGCTGTTTCACTCGTTTTTTCATGTTTGAAAGGTAAATCTTTATAAGCGCTAATTTGCAAATGGGTTTTCGCCCAGAAATACAATTTGAAACGCACCAATTGTGGGAAATTCAAGAGTTGAAACAATTGAATATTATTCACCGATAAAATGATTTCTGGTGAAGAGAGTGATTTCAATTTTTGAAATGCTATTAAAATTCCTTCCAAATACGATTCTAAACTAAAATCGAAGGTATCTAATGGTGGATATGAAAAAACAACCTTGCCATTACCAAATTCACACAAAGCGTCAAAAGAAATGTTGTAATGTCCACAAATCTTTTTTACCTCCTGAATCGTAAGAGGTGTTTCATTTCGATAGCGACGATAAACAGCGTCTGGACTTATACTTAAAATGTCCGATAATGCGTTTCCCAGTGAATCTTCTCCAGCTATTTTTTGTTTGAGTAGCTGAAATAAGGTAGTTTGAATGTCTTGTTTCATGTCCGTATTGAATAGTTAAAAATAGAAAAAATAAACTACATTCATGAAAAAAATCAATCCTTGCGCTGAACGAACGAATTATTCTCTATCTTTACACCCTTAAATAATTTTATTTATAAATCGAGGTTTCGCACCTCACATTGTAAAACAACTATGGCAACTCGTATTAGATTGCAAAGACATGGTAAGAAAGGGAATGCTTTCTTCCACATCGTAGCTGCAGACAGCAGAGCGAAAAGAGATGGTAAATTCATCGAAAAATTAGGTGTTTATAATCCAAACACTAATCCAGCAACAATCGATATCAATTTTGATAAAACGTTGAACTGGGTACAAGTTGGTGCTGAGATGTCAGATACAGCACGCGCTATTTTATCATACAAAGGTGTTTTGTACAAAAACCACTTGTTGAATGGTGTTAAAAAAGGTGCGTTAACTGCTGATCAAGTTGAAGCTAAATTTGCTACTTGGTTAGCTGAAAAAGATGCTAAAATTGCAGGTAAAGTTAGCGGATTGGCTAAAAACGCAGATGCTGATAAAACAGCACGTTTGAAAGCTGAAGCTGATGCAAACGCGGCGAGAGTTGCGGCTATCGAAGCTAAAAATGCTCCAGTAGTAGAAGAAGTTGTTGAAGAAGTTGCTGAAGTTGAGGCAACAGAAGAAGCTGCTCCAGAAGCTACAGAAGAAGCAACTGAAGCTCCAGCTGAAGAAGCAGGAGACGCAGAAGCAACTGCAGAGTAAAAATTGACATTGAATGAATAAAGCAGACTGCTTTCATTTAGGATATGTAGCGAAACTTCACGGATTTAAAGGTGAAGTTTCGCTGTTTTTAGACGTTACGAATCCAGAAGATTACGAAACGCTAGATGCCTTGTTTATAGAAATAAATGGGCAATTATCTCCTTTTTTTGTTGCTTCCTTCAAATTGAAAAACAAAGGTTTCGCCGCTGTTAAATTTGAAGGTGTTGATACAGAAAATGATGCGCGAATCCTTTTGCGCAAAAACCTATTCCTTCCAGCTCAAATTCTTCCGAAACTTTCAGGTAAAAATTTCTATGACCACGAAATAGTTGGATTCAAGGTGATTGATGTCAACTTTGGTGAAGTAGGAGTGATGGAATCAGTAATTGATTTATCAGTGAATCCATTGTTGCAAATCATGAATGGATCCAAAGAAGTGCTTATTCCACTTATCGATGGAATTGTACAAGAGGTTGATCGCAAGAAAAAAACGCTTACGATTAATGCTCCTGCAGGATTAATTGAATTGTATTTAGGGTAGAATTCTGACTGATAAAGTTGATCTAGCAGCTAAATATGAATCCTAAATCACAAATTTTCCAATTCAAACATTTTTCCGTTTCTCAATCCAATTCAGCTTTAAAAGTTGGAACGGATGCCATGGTTCTAGGAGCCTTGATTGAAACAACGAACGAAAAATCTGCACTTGATATTGGAACTGGAACAGGCGTTTTAGCATTGATGTTGGCCCAGAAAAATTCGACAATTTTTGTTGATACCATTGAAATTGATGCAGCTTCTTGTGTTGATGCCAATCTCAACTTTTCAAACTCCAAATGGAAAGAACGCTTACACTTAATTGAAGGTAATTTTTTAGATTATTCCTTCTCGAATCAATATGAGCTTATAGTGTCAAATCCACCGTTTTATGTGGATGGTTTAACTAGTCCAGATGGGCGCACTAACCAAGCTAAGCATTCAAACGAATTGAATTTTGAAACGCTTTTTAATCGTGTGAATCAGTTACTTTCTTCGGAAGGAACCTTTTGGTTAATCTACCCTTTTGAAACACATGCCTTCGTGGAATCAATTGCGCGTAAAAATGAAATGTTTCCTTCTCAATTAATTGAAATCCAAGGAAAACCAAATCGACCTACTCGAATGGTGGCTTCTTTCAATAAAATGGCTTCGCCAATCAAGTGTGAAAACTTTGTAATTCGTGACGAAGAAGGCAATTATTCTCCAAACTACATTGAGGCAACGCGTGAATTTCATTCAAAAAAAATCGTCCGTTAATTTCGTTCATTATCAGTGAGTTAATACACTGTTCATAAAAGAATCAGATTTTTTTAAAATTATCTCACTTTTTTGGTCGTTAAGACAAAAGGAAAGAATAAATTTGCACGTGTTTTTTTAACTTTCTTTAAGAATTATTTCAATTCTGATTGTAACTTAAGTAGAAAAGACAGACATTTTTAGAGGATTAAATTGATTAAGAAATGAAATCAACAGGAATCGATTATTTACCAATATTGCTTCAGATCGGAGTGGTAGGTGGTTTTGTTGCGTTTGTATTGTTCATTACGCACTATCTTGGGCCACGCCTGAAATCAAAGAAAAAAGACGCAAACTGGGAGTGTGGTATCGAATCACAAGGAGACGCCCGTTTCCCTGTTTCTATACGCTATTTCATGACGGCGATCTTGTTCGTTTTGTTTGATGTTGAGGTGATTTTCTTTTATCCATACGCAGTTAATTTCAAAGCATTAGAACTAGAAGGCCTTTTGGCTGTTATACTATTTGTAGCCTTTTTCTTAATTGGCTTTTTCTATGTACTTAAAAAAGGAGCATTAGAATGGGAAAAATAGAAGATTTACAAGTAATCAATGGTGAAGGTTATCAGCTTTCATCTCTTGAAAAAGTTGTAGCAAGTGCACGTGCCAATTCAGTTTGGCCTTTGCCGTTTGCAACCTCTTGTTGCGGTATTGAATACATGGCAACAATGGGAAGTAACTACGATTTAGCGCGTTTTGGAATGGAGCGTATGTCGTTCTCTCCGCGTCAAGCAGATTTATTAATTGTAGCAGGAACAATCTCGAAAAAATTAGCACCTGTGTTAAAACAAGTGTACGAACAAATGGCTGAACCGAAATGGGTGCTTTCTGTTGGTGCATGTGCTAGTTCAGGAGGAATTTTCGATACATATTCTGTTTTGCAAGGAATCGATCGCGTGATACCAGTGGATGTTTACGTTCCTGGATGTCCGCCAAGACCAGAACAAATCATTGACGGAATCATGAAAATTCACGAAATGGTGAAACATGAATCGTTAAGAAGAAGATATTCAGATGAATATAAATCATTGTTGAATTCATACAATATTGAAAGCAATGAAGAGTAAATTGAGCAACGAACAAGTAGCAGAACGTTTGCAAACACAATTTGGTGAGCACATCAAATCGGTGGAAACACCTTACGATTTCTTGACAATCGAAGTGGATGCTGCGAAATTATACGATATCATTTTTTGGTTGAAAACAGATAGCGAATTGCAAATTTCGTTTTTAACGAATTTAGGCGGTGTTCACTATCCAGACAGCGAAGGAAGTGAGTTTGCTATTGTTTACCATTTACAAAGTATGGTGAATAATTTCAGATTGCGTTTAAAAGCATTCGTTTCGAAAGAAAATACTGAAGTAGATTCAATCGTAGATATCTATGCTGGAGCGAATTGGATGGAACGTGAAACATTTGATTTTTACGGAATCACATTCAACGGTCACCCAGACATGAGAAGAATTTTAAATGAAGATTCAATGGATTACTTCCCAATGCGTAAAGAATACCATTTGGAAGATGCAACCCGTGAAGATAAAGACGACCGTTTCTTCGGTAGATAAAATTGCAGAGTTATGAGTAATTGGATGGAAGAAAAATTGCACGATTCAGGTTATGTTGAGAAATCAACTGAAACAATCGATGGCGATATAGCAACATTGAATCTTGGGCCAACGCACCCTGCAACCCACGGTATTTTCCAAAATGTATTGAAAGTAGATGGAGAAAAAATTCTTTCTTCTGAACAAACAGTTGGATACATTCACCGTGCATTTGAAAAATTAGCGGAAAGAAGACCTTATAACCAAATTACACCAATCACTGACCGTTTAAACTATTGTTCATCGCCAATCAACAACATGGGTTGGGAAATGACGGTTGAAAAATTGATTGGGGCTGAGATTCCAAAACGTGTTGAGTACATGCGTGTAATCATCATGGAATTAGCACGCATTGCAGACCACTTGGTATGTAACTCGGTAATTGGTGTAGATACTGGAGCGTTAACTGGATTTACGTATGTATTCCAAGAGCGTGAAAAAATTTATGAATTGTACGAAGAAGTGTGTGGAGCACGTCTTACAACAAACATCGGTCGTATCGGTGGATTCGAGAGAGATTTCTCGCCAACATTCTACAAAAAATTAGACAATTTCTTAAAAACGTTCCCGAAAGTATTCAACGAGTTTGATTCTCTTTTGTCACGTAATAGAATTTTCATGGATCGTACGATTGGAGCAGGACCTATTTCTGCGCAACGTGCCTTAGATTATTCGTTTGTTGGACCAAACTTGCGTGCAGCAGGTGTTGATTACGATGTACGTGTAATGAATCCATATTCGTCGTACGAAGATTTCGATTTCATCGTTCCTGTTGGAACACAAGGTGATACATACGATCGTTTCCAAGTTAGACAAGAAGAAATTCGTCAAAGTCTTCGCATTATTGAACAAGCGTATAAAAATCTTCCAGAAGGAAGTTATAAAGCAGATATTCCTGAGTTCTATTTACCTCCGAAAGAAGAGGTCTACAATAACATGGAAGCATTGATTTATCACTTCAAAATTGTAATGGGAGAAACACCAATTCCTGCTGGTGAAGTTTATCACAGTGTGGAAGGTGGAAACGGTGAATTAGGTTATTACTTAATTTCTGATGGTGGACGTTCACCTTACCGTTTACAATTTAGAAGACCTTGTTTTATTTACTACCAAGCATATCCTGAAATGATTACCGGTCAAAATATCAGTGATGCTGTATTGACTTTGAGTAGTATGAATGTTATTGCCGGTGAATTAGACGCATAAGTTATGAGTAATACACACGTAGATTTAAGCAAAAGACACAGCGAAAAGCCAACGTTCAGTGCAGAGAAAATTGCTGAAGTTCAAGCGCTGATTGCTTCTTATCCAGAAGGAAAAAGTAAAAGTGCGTTGATTCGTATTTTGCACATTGCAGAAGAAGAATTTGGTGGATGGTTAAGTATCGAAACAATGGATTATGTTGCTGAGATTCTGAAGATTCAACCAATCGAAGTATATGAGGTTGCAACATTCTATACGATGTTCAATCTTGATCCAGTTGGAAAACATGTATTTGAAGTATGTCACACAGGTCCTTGTATGATCAGTGGAAGCGACAACATCATGGATTACATCCAGCAAAAATTGGAGATCAAAGTAGGTGAAACAACAAAAGACGGAATGTTTACATTGAAAACTGCTGAGTGCTTAGGTGCTTGTGGTTACGCTCCTATGTTGCAATGTGGTAAAAAATTCCACGAACACCTTACGAAAGAAAGAGTAGATGAAATTATTGCAGCTTACCGTTCAGGTGAGATGCCTAAATAATCAATAGAACGCATGGCGAGAAAGTTACTTTTAGAGCATGATGATGTACCAGGAATCGAAACCTTTGAAGTTTATCGTAAACTGGGTGGATATCGTTCTGTAGAAAAGGCATTGAAAACGATGTCTCCGGAACAAATTGTTGAGGAGGTTCAAAAATCAGGATTAAGAGGTCGTGGTGGAGCAGGTTTCCCTACAGGAATGAAATGGTCATTTTTAGCAAAACCAGAAGGTGTTCCAAGATACCTTTTGTGTAACGCGGATGAGAGTGAGCCAGGAACATTCAAAGACCGTTATTTAATGGAGAAAATTCCACACAAATTAATTGAAGGGATGATTGTTTCAAGTTTTGCACTTGGAGCAAATTTGTCGTTCATTTATATCCGTGGTGAATATATGTGGGTGTTAGAGATTCTTGAAAAAGCAATCGCTGAGGCTTACGCAAATGGTTTCTTGGGAAAAAACATCCTTGGTTCTGGTTACGATTTAGATTTACGTGTTGCTCCAGGTGGAGGTGCGTATATCTGTGGTGAAGAAACTGCATTGATCGAATCATTGGAAGGAAAACGTGGTAATCCACGTATGAAACCACCATTCCCAGCCGTTAAAGGTTTGTGGGGATGTCCTACTGTTGTGAACAATGTCGAAACAATCGCTGCGGTTGTTCCAATTATAAACGATGGTGGAGAAGAATATGCAAAAATCGGACTTGGAAAAAGTACAGGTACAAAATTAATTTCTGCTAGTGGTAACTTGGTTCGTCCAGGTGTTTACGAGATTGAAATGGGAATGACTGTAGAAGAATTTATCTACGGTGATGACTGGTGTCGTGGAATCGCTAATGGCAAGAAAATGAAAGCGTGTATTCCTGGAGGTTCTTCAGTTCCAATTCTGCCTGCTCACTTGATTACAAAAACAGCTGCTGGTGAAGATCGTTTGATGACCTACGAAAGTTTGTCTGACGGTGGTTTCGCAACAGGTTCAATGTTGGGTTCAGGTGGATTCATTGTTTTTGATGAAGACCAATGTATCGTTCGCAATACGTGGACATTCGCTCGTTTCTACGCACACGAATCATGTGGACAATGTTCACCATGTCGCGAAGGAACAGGTTGGATGGAAAAAGTATTGAACCGTTTGGAGCATGGACAAGGAAATATGCGTGATATCGATTTGTTGGCTGAAATCAACAAGAAAATCGAAGGGAATACTATTTGTCCACTTGGTGATGCTGCGGCATGGCCAGTAGCAGCTGCTATTCGTCACTTCCGTGAAGAGTTTGAATGGCACGTTACAAATCGTGAAGAATCACAAACAAGAAACTATGGTTTGCTAAAAGCGCCAGTAGTAGGTTAATGTTAATTCGCTGTAAAGCAATAAAAAAACAATAGTATGGTAAAGGTTACCATTGACGACGTTCAGATAGAAGTAGAACCGGGAACAACAATCCTGAATGCTGCTCGTCAAATTGGAGGCGATGTCGTTCCTCCAGCGATGTGTTTTTATAGCAAACTTCCAGGAACGGGAGGGAAATGTAGAACATGTTTGGTGGAAGTAGCAGCTGGTTCTGAAAAAGATCCACGTCCAATGCCAAAATTAATGGCTTCTTGTTCAACACAAGTGATGGATGGAATGATTGTAAAAAACAAAACAAGTGAGCGCGTGCAAGAAGGACGTGGTGGCGTTGTTGAGTTCTTATTGATCAATCACCCATTGGATTGTCCAGTTTGTGACCAAGCAGGTGAGTGTAACTTACAAGATCTTGGTTTCCAACATGGAGGTGCAAAAACACGCTACGAAGAAGAAAGAAGAACGTACGATCCAATCGATATTGGTAACAAAATCAAATTGCACATGAATCGTTGCATTTTGTGTTACCGTTGTGTTCACGTTGCAAATCAGTTGACTGATTCACGTGTGCATGGTGTATTAAATCGTGGTGAACATGCTGAAATTAGTACATACATTGAAAATGCGATTGAAAATGATTTTTCAGGAAACATGATTGATGTTTGTCCAGTTGGAGCATTGACAGATAAAACATTCCGTTTCAAAAGTCGTGTTTGGTTCTTGAAACCAATGGACGTTTCATGTGAATGTACAAAATGTTCAGGTAAAGCAGTTGCTTGGATGTTTGGTGATGAAATCTACCGTGTTACAGCGCGTAAAGATAAATATGGCGAAGTAGAAGACCAAGATGGAAAAACTGGTTGGATTTGTAACGATTGTCGTTTCGAAAAGAAAGATCCAGCTAAATGGAGCATCGAAGGACCTCGTAAAATCAATCGTCACTCTGTTATTTCTCAAGGACACTACCAAAGTCCAAGAGGTAATTCACAAAAAAAAATTAACTAATGGAGACTAGTGAATTAATCGAAAAGCTCGTTTTAATTGTTGTTTTGTTTGCAGTTACTTTAGGAATTGCGGCGTATGCAACCTATTTTGAGCGTAAAGTAGCAGCTTGGTTTCAGGATCGTATCGGTCCAGATAGAGCTGGTCCATTTGGAATCTTACAACCTTTAGCAGATGGTGGGAAATTGTTCTTTAAAGAAGATTTTGTTCCTGAAGCAGCAGAAAAATGGTTGTTCATCTTAGGACCTGGTATTGCCATGTTCACTGCCTTGATGACTGGTTCAGTTATTCCTTGGAGTACAAACTTGACATTATTTGGTCAAGATATTGCGTTGCAAGTGGCTGACGTAAACATCGGAATCTTGTTCATCATGGGCTTCTTGTCAATTGGAGTTTATGGAATTATGATTGGTGGTTGGGCATCGAATAACAAATACTCTTTGTTTAGTGCTGTCCGCGCAAGTTCTCAAATGATTTCGTACGAATTAGCAATGGGAATCTGTGTGATAGTTGTTGTTATGATGACAGGAAGTTTAGGCTTGAGAGAAATTGTAGACGCTCAACATGGAATGAACTGGAATGTATTCTATCAACCAGTTGCGTTTGTGGTATTCTTTATTTGTGCCTTAGCAGAAACGAATCGTGCTCCTTTCGATTTACCAGAATGTGAGAGTGAGTTGATTGGTGGTTACCACACGGAATATGGTTCAATGAAAATGGGATTCTATTTATTCGCTGAATATGTGAGTTTATTCATTTCATCGGCGGTTATTTCAACTTTATTCTTCGGAGGATACAACTTCCCAGGAATGGACAATTTCGAAGGAAACACATTGGCGATTCTTGGCGTTGTGGCGATGTTCACAAAAACATTCATCTTCGTCTTCATTTTCATGTGGATCAGATGGACACTTCCTCGTTTCCGTTTCGATCAATTGATGCATTTGGGTTGGAAAAGTTTAATTCCGATTTCGCTAATTAATTTATTAATCACTGGACTTGTCATTGCGTTCAATGAAGGTTGGTTTAAATAACTAGATGAATACTATGCAAAGTTTAACTGATAGAAAGAAAGTAGTTTCCAAAAAGGAAATGACCTTCATGGAGAAACTCTACCTTCCAGCAATTATTGGTGGGATGTGGATAACCTTCAAGCATTTATTCCGTAAAAACAACACGGTAAAATATCCTGAAGAAACACGTGAATTCGCCCCAGTTTACCGCGGTCAACATGTGTTGAAACGCGATGAAGAAGGACGTGAGAATTGTACGGCTTGTGGATTGTGTGCAGTTGCTTGTCCAGCTGAGGCAATTACAATGGTTGCTGCGGAACGCGTTAAAGGAGAAGAAAACCTTTATCGTGAAGAAAAATATGCTGAGAAATACGAAATCAATATGTTGCGTTGTATCTTCTGTGGATTGTGCGAAGAAGCATGTCCAAAAGAAGCAATCTTCTTAACAGATCGTATTGTTCCTTCAAATTTCGAACGCGATGAATTTGTATATGGTAAAGATCGATTGGTAGAACAATTGAACGACCGTATCGATATTACGAAAAGACAACACACTGGTAAAAGATCGAAGATATGAGTTTAGAACTAGTCGCAACAATTTTGGGTGGTTTAACCATTGGCTCTGCTTTAATGGTAGTAATCAGTAAACACCCGGTGAGAAGTGTACTTTTTTTAGTACTTACTTTCTTCCTTATTTCATCGAACTACATTTTGATGAATGCTCAATTCCTTGCAATCGTTAACATTATCGTATACGCTGGTGCAATCATGGTATTGTTCCTGTTCGTATTGATGTTATTGAATCTCAGCAAGGACAATGAACCGAAAAGTCCATTCTACATTAAGATTGCCGCAGTTACGGCTGGAGGAGTTCTTTTAACAGTGTTAATCGCTGCCTTGAAAGATGGAATCACAGTGGGCGCAACTTCAACGGTTGATGGTTCAAGTGAAGGATTGGTTCAAAACTTGGGTCATTTGTTATTTACGAAATACGTATTGCCATTTGAAATTTCTTCTGTCTTGTTCATTGCCGCAATGGTAGGAGCAGTTCTTTTAGCAAAACGTGAAAAACAATTAATTGATTAATTATGGTTCTAGCAAGTATATTTGAATCAGGCGTGTCAATTCAATTTTACATTGTTTTGTCAACTATCCTTTTCGCGATAGGGGCAATCGGTGTTTTGATTCGACGTAATATGATCATCCTTTTAATGTGTATCGAATTAATGTTGAACGCTGTGAACTTATTGTTGGTAGCATTCTCAACCTATTTCGGTAAAGCAGATGGTCAAATATTTGTCTTCTTTATCATGGTTGTTGCCGCAGCTGAAGCAACAGTTGGTTTATCGATCTTGGTAATGGCTTATAGAAATATTCGCACAACGGATGTTAGTATTTTCAATAAACAAAAAGGATAAGCGATGGCAGTAGATCAATTAATAGTAATGATTTTAGCGTTGCCTCTTTTAGGTGCGCTAATCAATGGAACGATTGGGAAAAACTTGCCAAAACAAATCGTGGGTTCAATCGCTACAATCGTCATGTTTACGGCATTTGGACTAGCTTTGATGGTTTTCAATTCAAATAATCATCAGCAAGTTGTTCATTTGTTTACAATGTTGGATTTGGAGGATTTTAAATTCGTAAATGGTAAATTGATAGATACGAAATTAGACGCAAGTTTAGTAGTAGATTCTTTATCAATCTGGATGACCTTAATTGTAACAGGAGTTGGATCCTTGATTCACTTGTTCTCAATGGGCTACATGAGCCATGACAAAGGATATTACAAATTCTTTACCTATTTGAACTTGTTCATTTTCGCGATGCTAATCTTAGTATTGGGTAGTAACTATTTCATGTTGTTCTTTGGATGGGAAGGAGTAGGGATTTGTTCATACTTGTTAATCGGATTCCATTACAGTGATGAGCAAAAAGGAATGTTGAACGGACTTGCAGCTCGCAAAGCCTTCATCATGAATAGAATTGGTGATTTAGGTTTATTAATAGGAATGTTTTTGATCTTTTTCCAATTTGGTACTTTGGATTATTTTGGAATTGCAGATCAAATTTTAATTGAAAATATTTCACCAACAACGTGGATGATGTTTGGAATTACTTTAATGTTGTTCATTGGTGCAACGGGTAAATCGGCTCAAATTCCATTGTTTACATGGTTACCAGATGCGATGGCAGGACCAACACCAGTTTCGGCTTTGATCCACGCAGCGACGATGGTAACAGCTGGTATTTTCTTGGTGGTACGTTCGAACTTCATGTTTGAAACACCAGGAGCCCAAGCTACTCAAGACATTATGTTGTATGTCGGTTTGGCTACATCATTAGCTGCAGCGTTCATGGCAATGCGTCAAAACGATATCAAAAAAGTATTGGCGTATTCAACAGTATCTCAATTAGGATTATTGTTTGTTGCATTAGGAATGGGCGCTTACACAGCTGCTATGTTCCACGTAACAACGCACGCATTCTTTAAAGCATTATTGTTCTTAGGTTCTGGAAGTGTGATTCACGCAATGTCAGACGAACAAGATATTCGCAAAATGGGTGGTTTGAAAAAATACATTCCAATTACACACATGACGTTCTTAATTGGAACATTAGCGATTGCTGGTTTCCCATTATTATCAGGTTTCTATTCGAAAGATGAAATTTTAGCACATGCTGTAATGCACAGTCCAGTGATTTATGGAATCTTAATGGTGTCAGTTGCGATGACAGCAATTTACATGTTCCGTTTATACTTCTTGACATTCCATGGAACGTTCCGCGGAACAGAAGAGGTAAAACATCACTTACACGAAAGTCCAAAAAGTATGACAATTCCATTGTTAGTGTTAGCTGTTCTTTCTTTAATCGGTGGAGCTTTGAACTTGCCAGGAGTAATCTTAAGTAAAGGAACACATTGGATGTCACATTTCTTGGAGCACAACACGCGCGGTTTAGAATTGATTGAAACGCATCATTTGTCTAACAGCCAAGCGATGTTATTGATGGGTGGAGCAGTTCTTATGACCTTAATTATTTTGTTCGCAACATTTGTTGTATACGTGAAGAAAAACAGCGTTGCAAAAGCAGATGAAGAATTAAGAGGATGGGAATTGTTGTCCAACAAAAAATTATACTTCGATGAAATTTACAACGCATTGTTCGTTGTGCCAGTTGAATGGATCTCAGTTAAATCACATCAGTTTATTGAAATGTTCATTTTGAATAAATCAATTACTGGTTTTACAGGTTTAATTGGTAAATCAGGAGATTTGGTACGCAGATGGCAAACTGGTGTTGTATCAAGTTATTTATTGTGGATGGTTATTGGAATCATCGGTTTGGTAGTGTATTATTTAATTAAATTTTAAGTTTTGGAACTATTTGTTATACCGTTAATATTTGCTCTAGTTGCAGCATTCGCTCCTAAAAATGTGGTGCGTTATGTTGGACTTTTAGGAGCCGTAGCTTCGTTGGTTGTAACGATCGTTCACGCGATTTCGTTTGCTCCAGAAGCAACAGTAAGCTTAGTAGATCCAAACTACATTACTTCGTTTGGGTTGACGTTTAAAATGGGCTACGATGGCATGGGATTACTGATGGTGATTCTTACAAATGTCATGGTGACAATCATTTTGCTAGCGAACTTAAATCAAAAAATTGTGAATGAGCGTTCTTTCAATGCAATGGTGCTATTGATGCAGTTTGGTTTAATTGGTGTGTTCACAGCGATGGATGGAATTATGTTCTACATCTTCTGGGAGTTAACATTGATTCCAATCTTCTTGATTTCATGGTGGTACGGAGCGCCAGAGCGTAAACAAGTGTTAGTGAAATTCTTCATTTATACATTTGTTGGTTCCTTAGCAATGTTATTATCATTGATGGCATTAGGAACGTATGCAACAGATTTCTCACATGCGAGTTTAGTTGCAGTTACCTTATCTGCAAAAGCAGCATTCTGGGTGATGGGCGGATTCTTCCTAGCATTTGCTATTAAAATTCCATTGTTCCCATTCCATACTTGGCAACCATCAACGTACACAGTTTCACCAATGGCTGGAACGATGTTACTTTCTGGTTTGATGTTGAAAATGGCCTTGTTCGGAATGATTCGTTGGATGTTGCCATTGGCGCCTGAAGCGAAAAGTGAAATGACTTGTTTAGTAATCACGTTAGGATTAATCGGAATCGTTTATGCAGCAATCATCGCGATTAAGCAATCAGATATCAAACGTGTTTTTGCATTTGCATCAATTTCACACGTTGGCTTGATTGCAGCGGGGATTATGTTGTTTACAAAAGATTCGTTGACAGCTTCATTCATTCAAATCATTAACCACTCATTGGTGGCAGTTGGTTTGTTCTTAGCGGCTGGAATTTTGGAGAATCGTTTAAACACACGTGAGTTTTCTCAAATGGGTGGTGTAGCGAAATTGGCTCCTAAATTTGCCTTCTGGTTTGCGGTAATCGGATTCGCTTCAGTTTCTGTTCCATTCACATCTGGATTCATTGGTGAGTTTTTATTATTGAAAGGCTTGTACGGATATAACTGGATTGTTGGATTAGTTGCAGGAACGACTTTGGTATTTGGAGCTGTTTATACTTTACGTGCTTATCAGTTGAGTATGTACGGAAGTCCAAAAATTGAAGGATTCAAAGATTTAACATGGAATGAAATGTTAGCTTTCTTTATTATTTCGGTAATAATTGTTGTTCTTGGGGTGTATCCTCAAGTTGTTATAGATTTTGTTGGACCAAGCTTGGATAATTTATTCAATTCTATGCAAGCTTCAAATACACTTGTACCTTAATATGGACGCGTTAATTGTAGTTTTCGTTACAGGATTGATTTCCATGTTTATTGCAATGGCTAAAAAGCCTGCATTAGTATTAGCAACTGCTGTTACTGGTTTATCTGTTGCAATCGGTTTAATGGTATGCCAATGGTCGCATCCATATACACTTGTGAAGTATGAAGGATTGTTGTTTGATCACAATGCGATTAAATACTCTGTATTGGCAATGTCATTTGCATTGTTAGTAATCGTTGGTGGTTACAGTCATTTCAAAAAAGAAGCTGAACACACAGGTGAATACATTTCATTGTTATTGTTCTCAACTGTTGGTGCTTTGTGTATGACTGCTTTCACTGATATGTTCATGTTCTTCTTAGGATTGGAAATTTTATCAATTCCAATTTATGTAATGGCTGGAAGTAAAAAACGCGATGTTCTTTCAACGGAAGCATCTTTAAAATATTTCTTCACTGGTTCATTTGCAACAGGTGTTTTATTATTTGGAATGGCGTGGGTATATGGAGCAACTGGTTCATTTAAATTAGCTGAAATTCAAGCAGCAATTAGTTTGGGTACAGCGCAAGGTGCTTTATTGAATGTCGGAATCTTAATGATGATGGCGTCGTTCTTGTTCAAAGTTGGTGCCGCACCTTTCCATTTCTGGTCACCAGATGTTTATGGAGGTTCACCTAACATCGTAACAGGATTCATGGCTGCGGTAGTTAAGTTAGCTGGATTATTCGCTTTCTGGAAATTATTCACCATTGCTTTTGCAGACGCGAATGCTGTTTGGGGTGGAGCCTTAGCAGGAATTATTATTCTTACGGTACTTGTTGGTAATCTTTCTGCCTTGCGTCAAACGAAGTTTAAACGTTTATTGGCATACTCAAGTATTGCGAATGCCGGATACGCTTTGTTAGCAATTATCAATCAAGATAGCCAAAGTCAACAAAACTTATTTATCTACTTAGTAGGTTACGGTTTTGCGATTATCGCTTTAATCGTTGTTTCATTGGTTCTAGACAATGAAAGTGATGACATCGAAGCTTATAAAGGAATTGGTAGAAAAAATCCATTCATCGGCTTTGTATTGGTTCTAGCGACGCTTTCAGTTGCAGGTGTTCCACCATTGGCTGGATTCTTTGGTAAATACATGGTGTTCTCAAGTGCTTTTGCAATGTATCCGATTTTGGTAATCATCGCAATCATCACTTCTGGAATTGGTATTTACTACTATTTACGTTTTATCATGACAGCAATGTCGTCGGAAGAAACAGAAAATTTACAAACGTTAAAACCTTCTGTTTTGCATTACATTGTACTTGCAGTTTGCGTGGTAGGTTTATTAGCAGGTGGATACATTTCACTATAATAAAACAAAAAAGCATTAGGAAAAGGGGTCTGAGAAGATCCCTTTTTTAGTTGAATATAAGTTCATACTGAAACCCATCCTCAGATGTAATCTTCATTTCTCCATTGATTTGTTCTGAAAGTCCTTGTATTAATTCTAACCCGAATGATTTAGCAGAATTAAGTAATTCTTCTGGAATTCCAGGTCCATTGTCTTTTATTCGAAGATACATGTGCTCGGCACGTTGTTTTAGTTCAATTTGAATAATCAAAGGTTGATCGATTGAACGGCCATATTTGAATGAGTTGGTAATTAATTCATTAATGATTAAGCCACAAGGAATTGACGTGTTCAAGTCCAATTGCAAATCTTCCAAATCAAATTGGATTTCATACATAACTTCACCTCCAAATGAATAGGCAATTTCTCGTACTAAGTTTTCAATGTATTCTTTAAAGTTTAAACCAACATTGGATTCACTTGAATAAATATTCTCATGTACTAAAGCCATTGAGTATACCCGGTTTTTACAATCGTCCAATGCCAGTTTTGTTTCTTCTTCATGAGCAGTCATCTTTTTTAGATTCAACAAACTTGTAATGATATTCATGTTGTTTTTCACACGATGCAATACTTCTGAAAGTAAAATCTCCTTTTCATGAAGTATTTTTTTAATGATTGTTTGTTGTTTGATAGAATCAAAGCTGATCAGCAGTGCAAAGAGGGTAGAAGACGTAATTGAAAGTATTATATTGAAGACCATTAATGAAAAGCTTGAAGTCGAATTATCAATGAGCAGCCAGTTTAGTTTAAAGCCGATTAGTATGAAAACCACAGAAATTAAACAAAGTAGACTTAAAATTACAAGGTGCTTGATTGTTTCCTTTTTTCCGAGAAGTTGAATTAAGGTAAAGATCAATGGAAAGAAATAGACAATGACATACGAATCAATTCCCATTTTTAAATTCACGGGAATTAAAAAGAGGAAATCAAGTATATAATAAAAGTAAATAGCCGTGATTACATTTTTTCGATTGATAAGTAAAACACCAAATAGAAGAATTGTCGCGAACAAACACTCAAAGAAAAAAGCATCGTAACGCATGAGATAAACAAAAACGGTGGCAATAAACATGTACAAGATGCTTACCATCGTTGCAAGATTCACCTTTTTGGACAATTCATTTTCCCAAGAAGTTTTTAATGGTTGGACACCATTATTTATAAGTTTGTTGTAAAAACGAATCATACTACTATTACTTTCCTAACTTGGAAGATAATACTATTGTTTTGATTTGTGAGAAAATGAATAAGATTTTAAAATATTAGTTCAAAAGTAGCTCCATCGTTATTCTTAAATTGGCTTTTTCCATTTATTTGATCAGACAATGATTCGATTAATTCCATACCGAGGGTATTCTTTTCTGTCATGAAATTAGCCGAAATGCCGGGTCCGTTGTCTTGAACGATTAATAAAATCTTACCGTTTTCCTTTTTCAGTAAAATCGAAATGATTAATTTTTTACCTGGAACTTGTGCGTATTTAAAAGAATTAGTGATAAGCTCATTAATAATTAAACCACATGGAATAGATGTGCTTAAATCCAATTGAATTTCTTCCAAATCATAGTTGATTTCATAAGATCCTTTACTTCCGAAAGAGTTTGTGATTTCATCCACCAAATTGACAATGTAATTTTTGAAATTTAAGCCAATCAATGAATCGTTGTTGAATATATTTTGATGCACCAAAGCCATGGAAAAAACACGGTTGCGACATTCCTCCAAAGCATCTTTCGTTTCTTGCGATTGAGAGGTGATTTTCTTTAAATTCAATAAACTGGTAACAATATTCATGTTGTTTTTCACACGATGAAAGACTTCTGCCAACAAGATTTCTTTTTCATGTAGCATCTTCTTGATCAAAGTGTCTTGGGCAATTGACTCAATGACCATAATCAGTGCAAACGCTATGGTAGACGAGAATGAAACGATTATGTTAAAAATGGATAGATTACTTGAGATTGTTTCACTCAGATTTAAATCCCAACAGCCATCTTTGTACCCGACTGCGATAACGATAATCGTTAAAAAACAAAAGACACTAATGATTAACAGATGTTTCCACGTTTCTTTTCGCCCAAGTAATTGCACTAAACTAATAATGACTGGGAAATAAAAAAGAATCATATACGATTCCAAGCCCATTTTTAAATTGAATGGAATAAAGAACAGAAAAGCACTGCAAAAAAACAGATAGGAAGCCCAAACGTAATTCTTGAAGTAATTGAAGAGTGGAATGAAAGGTAATATCACAAGTGATAAAATACATTCAGTCAGAAAAGTAGTATAACCTGTTGATATAAAAAATGAAATACCAAAAATCATGTTGAGGATCGACAAGAACACAATGGCATTTAATTTTCTGGTTAAATAGATTTCCCAAGGGAGATAAGTGGCTTTTACACCGAAGTTAACGAGTCGATTTATGCTATTCTTCATTTAATTAATATTCATCATTCAAACCGATGAAACTCAAATTGTTGTGTGAATATACTAATTTAAAAATGAACGCGCATAATTTTAAACGTGCTCTGTCGCTAGTTGTTTAATCGCTTGAGCAATTTCTGTTTGTACAGCCAAACCTTGATTTTCGTTGTACCATTGTTGTAAACCGATTTTTTGCTCTTCCAACGTCAAGTTTTGATCTTTTAATTTGTGAAACAAAGCTTGCGCTTCAGCTGGACGCGGACCCCAAACATGTAAGTCTTGATTGTTTTCATCACGAATAATCAACTTAGGAATTGCCTTTCCGCCATTGGTTAAATAGGAATCAATTTCTGAATTTTCTGAATCACGCAATTGAATATCTAACGAAATCAGCGGATTCAACTCAGTCAATTTAACGATGAAAGCAACATTGTGCGATGCGTCACCACACCAAGGTTCTGTAATTAAAACCCAATTTTGTTTTGTTTGAATACTTTTTACTGCTTCAACTGCTTCGTCGATTAAAACACCTTTTTTTACCCAGCGATTTTGACGTGAATGATTGAGTTTAACGTATTCTAAAAAATGAGGATCGTCGTATGGAGCTGTTGTTAATTCTCCTGATAAAATGCGATCAAATGTCTGTTGGTAGTCTGTGAAATTCATTGTCTTTAATTTTTAATAAAAGTACAAAACCATTCTTCGTTGAATGTCACAAAGGTGACAATGTTTGACATGATGAATTGCATCAAGAATGCAAGAATGCAAAAAAAACACCCGAATCTAAATCCAAGTGTTTAAACCTCAGTTCGGTTATTCTTTAGAAGTTCAGATTTCATTTTAATTTGATTGATTTAGGCGTGATTATGAAGTTTTAGCTGGCTAAAACAAGTAATCACAACGACAAGCAATCAAATTAAAATGGAAAGCTTTAGGTTGAATCCGCCTCTAAATGGCCATTTTCTTCCTAAAACTCATTCACAATAAATGATTATTGCTCTTTCGTTTTAGTCGAATATAGCCATTTATAAGCGGTCTGAACTCAAAATAATAATCGAACTGAGGTTTTAAAGTTAAGTTGAATAGAATCAAGGTAAACAAACTACATTGATTGTTTTTGTTTCCAAATTCCCATCGTGGTCTTTTTCAACGACAATCTTTAATTGAACAGTTGCCGTATCTGAGACATTGTTTGTCCACGTTTCATCAATGCTGTAACTTGCACTGTGAAGATCATACACTTTCGAAAAAACAGGATTACCAGTTGTTAAATTGGTAAATGTCACGGTGTAACCATGCATTTCGTCTGAACCAGTAATTGTTCCTGTAAGATGTAAAGCTGCGTTAGACTGCACTGTATCGTTTTCAGAAATTGAAGAAATCGAAATACTCGCCGTTACAGGAGCTTCAACCACTTTCTTTTTACACGAAACGATGAGCACCAAAGCCGCAATTATTGATATTATAAATTTCATTTTTTTGATTTTTTAGGAATTAAATAATTAAGAGAGAATTGGACAGCTTCTTTTTGCTGAACCGCTCCATCTCCAAGGTTTTGATAAATTGGGACTTGTCCAGAAAGGGAAGCAAACCAATTAAGTCGACTGAAATTCAATCCAATTCTTCCTGTTACAATTGGACCAAAATTTACACTTTCATTGACAATTACACGGTCAATTACATCTTTTGCAAAATAGTTGCCTTGCACGCCAATAAATGGTCGAAACAGATTGTCATTTCTTCGTAAAGCAATGAAATAATTTGCTCCAACCGTTGTGACATTGCCATATTGAAAGCCATAGCTATTTTCTAAACGAATGGTGTTCGCTGCTTCAAATTGAAATCCATGTTTCTTTTTTTGTAAAATGTAATTCGCCGCAAATTGAATGTCAAACGCACCCGTTCCTGGATAAATATTCGACATTAAATCAACCGATTGAGCGTATTTTCCAGTGGGTACTTTAACCCCGAAACCAAGATTTAATTGATGACGAATTAATCCTGAACTGTCCTTCTTTAAAATAGGCGTGTAAAAACCCAAGACACTCACGTCGCCAATTCCTTGTTGCGAGGTTGTTGAATTCTGTTTTACTTGAGAAACAAACGAGTAGGGAACAATACCAAGTAATTGCCAGCGTTTGGACAATTGATATTTCCCAATTAACTCATTGAGAAAAAAATACTCGGTTGAACTTGTTGTTCCTGTTATGATTGAATGTTCTTGACTGTAAAAACGTCTATAATTTGAACGAATTCCAATATAATGGTAATCATTCGTTGGCATAAATCCCATTCCTGCACCAGCATTTCCGCCGCCACATCCGCAGACATCGCACGCTTGAACCTGTACAATTGAGAAAATGCCAAAAAATAAAGTTGCTATTTTTTGCATTGTTGGTACTTGTTAATGAATATATCGAGTTAAATTTTTAACTCTTCGCAATCATTAACACACGCACGGAGGATGAAAAATAGAAGAACTGAGTGGATTTAAAATCCGACCATTATAATAATGTTTACCTTTCGATTGTTGATGATTACCAATGTGCTTAATCATTGCTTTTGGTTCATTCCAAGTGAAAAAGTGTGTTTCTGCTTTAGACGAATATGGATTACTTTTCCCTGTTGAATCGTTTTTCTTTTCCTCAGCCTCAAGTTTCTTTAATTGCTTTGCCAAATAACACTTACCGTTACACTTTAATTTGGGACGTGCTTTATTCTCACACTTCTCCTGTGCAATGCGATTTTGATCAATCTTATACCATATTTCCCAACCAAAGAAAAAGAAACTCTTTCCTAAAAGAACAATTGAAACTAATATGGTAAAAAAGATTTTCATTAATACATAGAAGGATATTTTGAAGGATTCGCTTCGTGCATCATTGCATAAACTTTCTCAACAATATCGTCAATACTTGGTTTTGAGAAATAGTCTCCATCTGATCCATACGCAGGACGATGGTCTTTCGAACTCATGGTCTCAGGTGCTGAATCTAAATGGTAATATCCTTTTTGTTCAACCAATATTTTGTCTAAAATGAATGCTGTTGCTCCGCTGCTCACATCTTCGTCAACAATCAATAAACGATTTGTTTTTTCTAATGATTCAGCAATCAAATGATTGATATCAAATGGTAACAATGTTTGAACGTCAATTAACTCAACATCAATTCCAATTTCCATCAATTGTTTTGCTGCAATTTCACACAGATTAAACGTTGAACCATACGAAACGATTGTTAAATCAACTCCTTCTTTTACAATTTCTGGAACACCAAGAGCTTCTTTGAATTGACCAATGTTGGTTGGCATTAATTCTTTTGTACGGTAGCCGTTCAACGGTTCAATAACCAATGCTGGTTCGTCAGCTTCCATCAATAGATTGTAGAATCCTGCAGCTTTCGTCATGTTACGAGGTACACAAACATGCATTCCACGAATAGAATTGATAATCATTCCCATTGGTGAACCACTGTGCCAAATTCCTTCCAAACGGTGTCCACGCGTACTAATAATCAAAGGCGCTTTTTGTCCACCTTTTGTGCGGTATTGAACAGTTGATAAATCATCCGACATCACTTGAATGGCGTATAACAAATAATCCAAGTATTGAATTTCAGCGATTGGACGTAATCCACGCATCGCCATTCCAATTCCTTGACCAATGATTGTACATTCACGAATTCCTGTGTCAGCAACGCGCAATTGACCAAATTGATCTTGCATGCCTTCCAAGGTTTGATTTACACCACCAATTTTTCCAGCATCTTCTCCAAAAACCAACGCTTCTGGATATTTTTCTAAAATATATCTGTAATTCTCACGTAAAATGATTCGTCCATCTTCTTGTGTGTTCGAACCATCGTATGTTGGAGCCACTGGCTCAATATTCAACGCTGCTTGCTCAGATTGAGAATGCAAATATGAACTGTAGCGATCAAAGTTTGCATTAATTCTTCCTTTAATCCAAGAAGCCAATGCTTGTTTTGAAGCAGAATTCTCTTCACGAACCATGCGTAAAACTTTACGTGCAATCGTCAAAACATCTTTACGAACTGGTTCAAATGCTTTTTCCAAGGCTTCAACTTCTTTCGAAATAAATACGCCATTAGGACTTTCAGCAGCAACAGCTTTTAATAAACGCAATGCCTCTGCTAAATCCATTTGAACATCCGTCGTGAAGGCTTTCCAAGCTTCGTTCTTTTGATCACGAACACTTGTTTTGGCTTCCTTGTGAATCGCTTCTAACTCTTCTGCTGTGGCAATAACATTTCCATCAGCATTAAAGTTTAAAATCCATTCTTTGAATTTATTGATACAATCAAAATCCGTTTCCCATTGTAAACGTTCCTCTGATTTGTAACGCTCGTGAGATCCAGAAGTTGAATGTCCTTGTGGCTGATTCACTTCTTTAACGTGCACTAAAACTGGAACATGCTCTTCACGTGCAATTTTCACCGCTTTTTCGTACGTTTCACACAAATGTGCGTAGTCCCAACCTTTCGTTACGAAAATCTCATAACCTGTTTTATCTTTTGTGCGTTGCATTCCTGCTAACGCTTCTGAAATACTTCCTTTTGTTGTTTGAAATTCGCGCGGTACAGAAATTCCAAAACCATCATCCCAAACAGACATTACCATTGGAACTTGCAAAACACCTGCAGCATTGATTGTTTCCCAGAAAGGACCTTCTGATGTTGAAGCGTCACCAATTGTTCCAAATGCAACTTCATTTCCACCGTTCGTGAATTTTTTGAATTGCTCTAAGTCTTTTAATGTTGGGTGATTTCTATACACTTTCGATGCTTGCGCTAAACCTAATAAACGAGGCATTTGTCCGGCTGTTGGAGAAATATCCGATGAACTATTTTTTTGTTCCATCAAATTTTTCCAGTTACCATTGGCATCCAAATTTCGGGTTGCAAAGTGCCCACCCATTTGACGTCCTGCCGATTGTGGCTCAACGATTTCATCCGTATGTGCATACAAACCAGAAAAATATTGTTGAACGGTTAATTGTCCAATCGCCATCATTAAGGTTTGATCGCGGTAATAACCTGAACGGAAATCACCATCTTGAAATTGTTTTGCTAAAGCAATTTGCGCCAATTCCTTACCATCACCGAAAATACCAAATTTGGCTTTTCCTGTTAAAACTTCCTTTCTACCCAACAATGAGGTTTCACGAGAAATACATGCTAAACGATAATCTGCTAACACTTCTGTTTTAAATGTTTGGAAATCTAATGCTTCTGTGGTTTCAACCGTTGATTCTTTTGCCATAGCTTAATTTTAAGACACACAAAGATAATAAAAATCGAGTTTTTTTAGGGACTCCACTATTCGAATCTAAAAAAAGTAGTGATTTCATTGAAATCTCTATATTTGCAGTATGAATTTCAAAGAAGCATTAAAGAAATATATGCCTTATTTTGTGGATGTTTGGCAATATCTTATCATCATTTTGATCTTTATTATTGCAGCAATTTTTATTCTATAAATTGACTGTGTAATTCGTATATTCGTTGAAATTTGATTTCAATGAAGTACTGTTGTCTTTTTCTATTTTCTATTCTTACATTTTTCAGTCAAGCTCAAACGAATATTGAGTTACTTGGACATATTAATTATCAATCGTTGCATGAAGCCAATTTGAATGATGTTTGGGGATATGTGGATGAATTGGGAAATGAATATACCATCGTAGGAACAACGAAAGGAACATCAATCGTCGATGTTACTGATCCGACCAATCCGATTGAAGTATTTTGGCTAGCAGGTTCAACGTCAATTTGGCGTGACCCAAGTGTGCATGGTGATTTCGCTTATGTTACTACAGAAGCTGAAGATGGATTGACAATCATTGATTTATCGCCACTGCCTGGTTCAACTATTTTGCCAACGACGTTATATACAGGTTCTTTGGGAAGTGAATGGCAATCGGCTCATACTTGTTTTGTAGATGAAAACGGCGTTGCTTATATCTTCGGATCAAATCGTGGTCAAGGAGGCGTAATCATGCTCGATGTACAAACGAATCCAATGGCTCCAATTGAACTTGGAATCTTTGATGATTGGTACGCTCACGATGGATTTGTGCGCAGCGATACAATGTATTTAGCCCATATCAATGATGGGTTTTTTAGTATGGTTGATGTAAGTGATAAAGCAAATCCTGTTTTAATTGGAACGAAGCATACTCCAAACAATTTCACGCACAATATTTGGCCTTCACAAGATGGAAACTATGTTTTCACAACTGACGAAGTTTCAGGCGCTTTTATTACCTCATATTCAATACAAAATTCTGCTGCAATTGAAGAGGTTGATAGAACACAGCATTCTCCAGGAACAGGAGTGATTCCTCACAATACACATGTAAAAGGAGATTTCTTAATTACAAGTTACTATTCAGATGGAATTACAATTCATGATATTACAAATCCTGAAAGTATAATTTTGGTAGGTGATTATGATACATATCCAACACAAACAAGTGGTTTTGATGGTTGTTGGGGAGTTTATCCATTTTTGCCTTCTGGAACAATTATAGCAGCTGACATTACCGAAGGACTTTACTTATTGAATCCAACCTACAAAAAAGCTTCTTATTTGATTGGAGATGTTGTTGATGCTGTTACCAATTTGCCCTTATCTCAAGTGTCAGTTCAAATTATAGGCAATAGTGAAGCTGATTATACAAATACACTTGGGCATTATTCTAGTGGGATTTTAGGTGAGAACGTCTATACGATTGAGTATACAAAAGTTGGGTATTATCCACAAACTATTCAATTGAATTTGTTTCAATCGGTTATTCTAGAGCAAGATATACAGCTTGTTCCAATTCCACCATATTCATTGACTGTGAATGTTGTTGAAGCAGGAAATGGAAATCCAATTTCAGGAGTTCAATTGGCGTTTAAAACTGATTTGATTGAGCAAGCGGGCTTAACGAACGGAATTGGAGAAGAAGATTTAACGCTTTATTATCAACAAGAATATATGATAATCGCTGGAAAATGGGGTTATAAAACTGCATGCTTTGAGCAACTTGTTGATGAGAATACCAATGTGCTAACCATTGAAATGGAACCTGGTTACATGGATGAATTTACCTTTGATTTTGGTTGGTCAGTGGCAGGCACATCGACAACAGGTATTTGGGAAAGAGGAGTTCCAAATCCAACGAATAGTGGTTCAGCGCCTGAACTTGATGCTGAATTTGATTGTAGTGATAAAGCGTTTATTACTGGAAATGCAAATTCGTTAAATCCAGATCATGATGACATTGATAATGGAGACACCCGTTTGACGTCACCTTTGATGGATTTGTCAAGTTATACGGATCCGCATTTGAATTTCTCTAAATGGTTTTATTGTTATTTTGGAGCAACACCTGATGATACATTGGAAGTTATCGTATCGAATGGTTTAACCTCTGTATCTGTTAGTAAAACGGGCAGTAATTTAAGTGGTGTTTCAGTTTGGGAACCTATGAGTATACGCTTGTTAGATTATATTCCCATAACCAATTCAATGACGGTAAAATTCAATGTTTCTGATTTAAATCCAGCGGTCAATATCACAGAAGCGGGCATTGATTATTTCTTTATATCAAATCAAAACACGCTTGTATCAAATGAATTATTGAACGAGGAAAAATGTATTTATCCAAACCCTTTTCAAAATACACTTCATTTTTCAAAAGTTGAAATCGATAGTGAAATTCAAGTGTATAATTTGAATGGGCAACTATTGCTTTCTGAAAAAGTAGATAAAGAACAGTTTGAGCTTTCAACGAATTCGCTTAAATCAGGAATCTACTTTGTAAAAGTAAAAAACGAACTATTTAAGGTTATAAAGGACTAACTGTTAACTTAAAAATGCACGAAGATTGATGCATAATTAGTCTTTGATTATATTTGTAATTATATACTAAGAAGTTGGAAAGTAAAATCGATATATCTGTTGTTGTTCCCTTGTATAACGAGGTAGAATCACTTCCTGAATTGCATTCGTGGATTGAGCGCGTGATGGATGAACATGGTTTCTCGTATGAGGTAATTTTTGTTGACGATGGAAGCAAGGACGGTTCATGGGTAATTGTCGAAGAATTGCATGAGAAAAACCCATTTGTTAAAGGGATAAAGTTTCAACGCAATTATGGCAAGTCTGCGGCACTACAGAAAGGGTTTGAGGCAGCAAAAGGTGATGTCGTTATTACGATGGATGCGGATCTTCAAGATTCTCCTGATGAAATTCCAGCCTTGTACAATATGATCATGAAGGATGATTTTGATGTTGTCTCTGGTTGGAAGAAAAAACGCTATGACCCAATAACGAAAACCATTCCAACGAAATTGTACAATTGGGCAGCACGTCGATTAACAGGGATTTATTTACATGATTTTAATTGTGGATTGAAAGCCTACAAAAACGCAGTTGTGAAAAGTATTGAGATTTATGGTGATATGCATCGTTACATTCCACCATTGGCAAAATTTGCTGGATTCTCAAAAATTGGTGAGAAGGTGGTGCAGCATCAAGCACGTAAATATGGAACGACCAAGTTTGGTTTAAGTCGTTTCTTAAATGGGCCTTTGGATTTGCTTTCAGTTGTGTTCATGGGGAAATTTGGTAAAAAACCAATGCATTTCTTTGGTGCAATTGGAACCTTATTATTTATCATTGGATTTGGTTTTGCATTCTACTTAGGAATTGATAAATTGTTTATCGATACTTCTGGTAAATTATTGGCGCAACGAACAGAATTCTACATTGCTTTAACTGCTATGATTATTGGTTCGCAATTCTTTTTAGCAGGATTCTTGGCTGAATTAGTCGGAAGAAATTCCTCTACACGCAATGTCTATTTGATTGAAAAAGTAATTGAAAATGAGCAACAATATTGATTCTAATCCTGGAGATTGGAACATCGATGCTTCTTGGACGTTGTTTTTGGATCGAGATGGTGTGATCAATGAACGCATCATGAGTGGTTATGTCAAAACCATTGACGAATTTCATTTTTTAGGCGGCGTAAAAGAAGCAATTAAAGAATTCACAAGTATTTTTCAATACATTTTTGTTGTCACGAATCAGCAAGGTATCGCAAAGGAACTAATGACTGAACGTAACCTTTCCGATATTCATGCTTATATGCAAAGTGAAGTGGAAAAAGTTGGGGGGAAAATTGACAAATGTTATTACGCACCTGGAATGGCTTCACCGAAGAACGAACTTCGAAAACCGAAACCTGGAATGGCTTACTTGGCCCAGCGACAATTCCCAAATGTCGATTTTTCTAAAGCAATTATGGTTGGTGATTCTGATTCAGACATCGTGTTCGGAAAAAATCTTGGCATGAAAACTGTGAGGATAGCAACCGTTGAACCAATTGGATTTGATGCTGATTTCACTGCAGAAAGTTTACAAGAATTTGCGAAATGGATTTTAAAATGAAAACAATACTTTTTTTAATAGCATCATTTGTATCAGTAGTAGTTACCGCTCAAAATGTAACAGATGCGAAAGGTAAAAAACAAGGTGCGTGGAGTAAAATCTACCCAGGATCGAATGTTTATCAATACAAAGGACAATTCAAAGATGACAAGCCAGTTGGCACTTTCACCTATTATTACATTTCTTCAAAAGTGAAAGCGGTTATTAAACATGATGCCAATTCAATTCGTTCTGTTGGATACTTTTACCACGAGAATGGTGTTGTGATGAGTCAAGGAATCTATAAGAATTTGAAAAAGGACTCAATTTGGTTAAATTATGGTCCAAGTGGAAAATTGAGTACCTCAGAAACATATAAAAATGATCTTTTAAATGGTAAGAGAACCGTTTATTATGTTTCCGATGACCCGAACGATAAAAGTCGCAAAGTCATGGAAGTTAGTAATTACTTGGATGGTCTCTTGAACGGAGAATCAATACAGTATTTTGAAAATGGAACAATCCGAGAAAAAGGGGCTTACATTCAAGGTAAGAAAAATGGCGTCTGTGAGAAATATCATGCCAGTGGAGTAAAAATGGTTCAAGAACGTTTTAAAGAAGGTGTTCGTCACGGTTGGTGTTATGCGTACAGTGAAGCTGGAAAAGAAATAGGGAAAGTCTATTATTTTAACGGTCAGCAATTGGAAGGTAAGGCATTGGAAAAGAAATTAGCGGAATTAAAACAAAAAGGAATTGATCCAAATCAATAGTTTTTTTTGTATATTCGTAAGAGTATGAAAATCTTCCATCTATATATAAGTAGTTTAATTCTGTTGGGATTTGGTCTTCAATCGTGTAAAGACAAGTTAGAAGCACCTCAATTTCATTATGAGTACTTTGATTTAACACCAGGTCGTTATGTCGATTATGACGTTGTGGATATTACACATGATGTAGATCTTACGATACAACACGATACATCAGTTTATCAATTGAGAACATATATTGGTGATACAATTTATGACAATGAAGGACGCCTAGCACGAAAATTTGTGCGTTACAAACGATTGACAAGTGCAGATCAGTGGGTTTTGACTGATGTTTGGACAGCTATAATTGATGGAAATAGAGCTGAATTGATTGAAGAAAATCAGCGAATTGTGAAGTTAGTTTTTGCCCCAACAATTCAAAAAGAGTGGAATCCGAATGCGTACAATATTTTTCCAGAGCAAAATTGGTACTATGATGCAATTCATGACGAAAAAGTAATTGGGAATTTTACGTTTGATAGTACCTTGGTTGTTAAGGAAGCGGATGAACATAATTTGGTGAGACATGAGCTTCAATTCGATGTTTATGCAAAGCACGTTGGGTTAGTTCGCAAATACTATAAGGATTTAACAATTTCGAATTTCGATAGTTTAAACATTCAAAAAGGGAAAGAATTATTTTACACCTGTATCGGTTTTGGTGTGCAGTAGAATCATTGCGAATAGTTATTTTTGCCAACCATGAAGGTTTCAATTTTTTCAGCTTTTTATCCGTTTAGAGGAGGTATTGCTCAATTTAACGCAAGTTTATTTCGAGCACTTGAAAAAGATAATCATGTAAAAGCTTTCACGTTTAAAAATCAGTACCCAAATTTTTTATTTCCAGGAACAACGCAATTTGTTGATGAAAATGATACGTCTGATCGAATCCCTGCAACGCGAATTGTAAGTACGTTTAATCCTTTGACGTATTTATCTGCATCAAAAAAAATAAAAGAAAGTCAACCAGATATCTTTATTGCCAATTTTTGGATGTCTTTTTTTGGTGTCTTCTTGGGTCTTTTTGCTAGACGTTTACCGAATTCAACGCGAAAGATTGCGATTATTCACAATTTGATTCCGCACGAACCACGTTTTTTTGACAAATGGTTGATTCGTTATTTTCTTAAAAGATACGATTCCTTTGTTGTAATGTCGGATGCTGTTAGGGATGATGTCTTGCGTTTTAAACCGGATGCAAAGTTCATTCAAATGAATCACCCATGGTACAATCACTTTGGTGAGAAAATAGATGTTACTCAGGCGCGCGAGCAAATTGGGATAGATTCAACCAAAAAAACACTTTTATTTTTTGGTTTGATTCGAGATTACAAAGGTTTAGATTTACTGCTTGATGCGTTTAATTCCCTTGATGATTCCTATCAATTACTGATTGTTGGTGAAGTGTATAGTAAATTAGAACTGTATCAACAGAAAATTGAACAATCACCCAACAAAGAAAGAATTCATTTCTTGAATAAATACATTCAAGACAGTGAAGTGAATTTGTATTTTTCTGCAGCCGATTTGTGTGTGTTGCCCTATAGAACAGCGACGCAATCTGGAATCACTGCTACTTCTTTTCATTTTGATATTCCTATTTTAGCGACAAATGTTGGAGGTTTTAAGAGTCAAATTGAGTCACCTGGTTTGGGAATAGTTGTGGATGAGCCAAATGCACAATTGATTCGCGAAGGAATTGAAAAATACTTCAATGAACGATTAAAAGAACCCTTTATTGAAGCGATTCATGTTGAAAAGTCCAAAAACACATGGGATTTGTTTGCGCAAAAATTGATTTCTTTCAGTAAGGAAGTCTATTAATTCTCAGTAAAAATGCAGTTATCTGTACTTTTTCTTCTCACTTGTTGATAAACTTGCGAAATACCTATTAAACTTTATTGACTTTAATAAACGTAAATTCTATATTTGCGGGCTTAATTGATAACTAACGTTTTTACGAATATGCGTAATAAAGGATTTTTTTGGTTTTTAACGATTTTGTTAACTGCAGTTTGCGTTTACCAAATTTCGTTCACATTTGTTTCTAATTCTGTCGAAAAGAAAGCAGAGAAAGAGGCAAATGAAAAAGTAGCTGACTTAAAATTGAAAGCTGCAACAACAGGTGATAGTGCTTTACTTCCAAACGGAGTTTATGTAAACTTCAATCAGCCAGAAGCTGAGGAGTTAGCGAAAGCTGCATTTATCAACCAAATTTTGAAAGATAAATCAGAGGTTTCTGTGTATCCAGTTCTAGGTTCTACTTTTGGTGAAACAAAAAAGAGATCATTAGCATTTGGACTTGACCTTGTTGGTGGTATGTCTGTAACTTTAGAGATTTCTACACCAGATTTAGTGAAAAGCTTTGCTAGAAATGAAAGAGACATTCGTTTCAAAAAACCATACGATGCTGCTGTAAGAGAATACAATGCAAAAGGTGGTGACTTCATTTCGATTTTTGTTGCAAAGAATAAAGAAATAAATAAATCACGCGTTGTGACCTTGTTAGAAACAACTGAAACTGAAGGTTTAGGTTTAAATTCTTCTGATTCAGATGTTGAAGATTATTTGAGAAAAATCGCAGCTTCATCAATGGATGGTGTTGAGAAAATCATGAGTAAGCGTATTAACCAATTCGGTGTTGCGCAACCAAACATTCAGAGAGATCAAGTTAACAATCGTTTGTATATTGAGCTTCCAGGAGTTCAAGATGAGGCGACAGTTGCTAAGAAAATGGTTTCTATGGCGAACTTACAGTTTTACGAAACGTATTTCCCAAGTGAGATTGGTGGACAATGGCAGCAAGCTGTTGCTTTATCACGTCAAAAGGAAGTGATCGTAGAGGATATGGCTGTAGTTGCTGACTCTGCTGATAGTGTTAAAAAAGCAAAAGAAACTAAATCACTTTCATCGTTTGGTGGAACACAAAAAGGATTATCAGATTTAGTTAAACCAGCTGGTGATTTTGCAATGGGTTATGTTACTTCTGAAAATAAAATGGCAGTTGATGCAATTTTAAAACGCAATGACATTATGGCATTGTTCCCAGAAGATGTGAAATTCATGTGGTCAGCTGAATTAGAGCAAATTTCAGATAAATCGAAAGAAAAAGCATATACATTATATGCAATTCGTATTCCTGAAAATGGTAAAGCTCGCGTTGGAGGAAAGGATGTAAAAACAGCTTCTACAGGATTTGATGAAGGAACTGCAAAAATTACTGTTGACGTTTCTATGACACCAGAAGGTGCTGATAAATGGGCGGAAATGACAGCTGATAACAAAGACCGTATGGTTGCAATTACAATGGATGATGTTGTTTATTCAGCTCCACGTGTAAATGAGCCAATTACCGGAGGAAACACGCAAATTTCAGGAAACTTTGATATTGAAGAAGCGAAAGATTTAGCTGGATTATTGAACGGTGGAGCACTTCCTGCGCCATGTGTAATTAAAGAACAAACGAAAGTAGGACCAACAATCGGTAAAGAAAACTCTAAGGCTGGTTTGATTTCATTCGGATTTGCATTCTTGGCAGTATTGCTTTACATGTACTTCTACTATGGAAAAGCTGGTTTAGCAGCGAACATTGCATTAGCAGTGAACGTATTGTTGATTTTTGGATCACTTGCTTCTTTTGGAGCTGTATTAACACTAGCGGGTATTGCTGGTATCGTATTAACAATTGGTACGGCTGTCGATGCGAATATCTTGATCTTTGAGCGTATTCGTGAAGAACAAGCGAGAGGTTTAGATTTAGAAAGTTCGGTGGATGTAGGTTTCAAACGTGCATTACCTTCTATTATCGATGCCAACGTAACACACTTGTTAGTAGCTATCATCTTGAAAGTTTTCGGAACAGGTGAAATTGAATCATTTGCTACAACATTAATCATCGGTATCTTTACGTCTATGTTCTCTGCGATTATCATTTCTAAATTGGTATTCCACGCATGGATGTCAAAAGGAAAATCGATTTCAGTGAACACGAAATATTCGAAAGGTTTATTCCAAAACTTCCACTTTGACTGGGTTGGAAAAAGAAAATACTTCTATATTTTCTCAATCTCTGTTACCTTGTTAGGAGTAGGTGCTTTGTTCGCAAGAGGTTTGAAACAAAGTGTTGAGTTTACGGGTGGTCGTACATTTGTTGTGAAATTTGAAAACAAAGCTGATATCGAATTTATTCGTACGAATTTAGAGAAAGTGTTTGTTGAAAACGGTGAGATTTCATCAATCGATTTGAAAACAAAATCAAATGATTACAATGTGGAAATTGTTACCAACTACATGTTGAAAGATGACAATGCAACACAAAAAGTAGCGGATAAATTAAAAGAAGGTTTAGAAGCAAGTAAAACGAAAATGGGTTCTTATGAAGTAATTGAATCAAGAAGTATTTCTGCTTCTGTTTCGAGTGAACTATGGACTTCATCAACTATTGCTATTACTTTAGCTTTGATTGCAATCTTCGCATACATCTTGTTACGTTTTGGCCACTGGCAGTATTCAATTGGTGCAATTGTTGGATTAGCGCATGATGCATTCTTTGTTATTTCGATTTTCTCTTTACTTCACGGTTTCTTGCCATTTAGCTTAGATGTTAATCAAGCATTTATTGCGGCGATTCTTACGGTTATTGGTTATTCCATGAATGATACGGTAATTGTATTTGACCGTATTCGAGAAAACTTAAGAGGAAGTAAAGAAGACGATCATCACTACGATATCATCAATAAATCGTTGAATACTACATTGAGTAGAACGTTCAATACATCTATGATCTTGTTTGTGGTTGTATTAATCATGTTCATCTTCGGTGGTGCAGCGATTAAAGGATTCTTGTTTGCATTATTAGTTGGGGTAATCATTGGTACATACTCTTCATTGTGTGTAGCAACGCCAATCTTAATTGACTTCTCAAAACGATTGAAAGCTTAATCGTTTAGAAATAAATTGGAAAGCCGGTTCGAAAGAATCGGCTTTTTTTATTCAACGCTTTTTACGTTTGATTCGTCATGACTTAAAAGAAGGACGATGATTGTGTTTTTGGGAATTGTATTGGGAATGGTCGTTCTGAATTGGGTTTCAGAAATGATCAAGTGATTAGAAACGGATGATTTCTACTTCAAGGTTTTTGCGCAAATGCAATGTTAATATGGTACGCGCATCACGATCTTCTGATGTTAATTCAATGAATCGCTTCCATTTCATTGTTGGTTGACCTTGAAAATGATACGGAGCATAACCGTAACCCATAATTGTTCCTCGCTCAACTAAAACCAAACTCTTTTCGCTTTTATGTCGACCTTTATCAACGATGTAAAAACTTTCACCATTGAAAGATAATTCATTAATAAAAGCTTCAACTCGAGCATTGTAATCGTCTGTTGATTCAGCTTTGATACAAGCTCCTTTACATTTCTTTATCGAATAGTGAAAACAAGCTGATTGAGTTGGGTACAAATCACACAACTTTTGACATAATTCGTGCTGCTCAACAATATGTTCAAGGTAAGAATTTGCTTCTTTTTTTGTTGTGAAGCTAGCGAGTGGAAGAGCTTCTTTTTTCGAAGTCAACGACACATACAAGCGTAAATAACCGCTATCATCCAAATAATCGTAAATTCCATAAGGAAAACGACTTTTCTTTAGCATATGGTTGTAAACAGGTTTATGTTGCTTGATTAATTGAGATTCACGCAAAAGAGCAATAAGTTCAGAACCTGTCAAATCATACTCGATACGCATAATTTCTTTCATCATCTGAATTCCCTTTTTTGTTTTGGAATTACGAAGATGTTGATCAACTCTTGTTTTTATTGCTTTACTTTTTCCTATATAAATTAGTTGATTGAATTCATTGTAGAATTTGTAAACTCCTGTTTTACTTGGGATTTCATCAAGAACTTCCAAATTTAAGTTTGGATGAAGAATTTTTGGATTAACCTCTTGCTGAATGAATGTTTGCAACCCACCTGGATCTTTTTCAATCAACATGGTGAATAAGTGAGCGGTTGCCAATGCATCTCCACCAGCTCTATGACGATCTTTGATTTCAATTCCCAAACTTCGAGATAACTTTCCTAAACTATAGGAATCCATTCCTGGAATGACATAGCGAGAAGAGCGAACGGTACAAAGATGTGGACGACGAAAATCGTATCCTAGGGTTTTGAATTCATGACGAATGATTCCATAGTCAAAACCAACATTATGCGCTACAAAAATACAACCTTCAGTAAATTCAATGATATTTTTAGCTATTTCATAAAATTTGGGAGCATCCTCAACCATTTTGTCACTGATACCTGTTAGTCGCGAAATGAATTCTGGGATTTTCATTTCTGGATTTACCAAAGTGGAGAATTCGTCGATTATTCCCCTTCCATCATGCTTGTAGATGGCAATCTCAGTAATTTTGGAAGCTTTTGGGCTCCCACCAGTTGTTTCTATGTCGACTATTACGTAATTCATTCTCCGAGGTAAATTTACGATTAATTCGTCTTTTTATTCGCTTTAATGTTTCATTCTTTTGAGAATTAATACAATTGCCGTAACTTGGCATGGTCTTAGAAAAGGGCAGGCAAAAAATTATACGTATGAAAAAAATCGCTACACTATTATTTCTTTTTATCGGGTTTATTTCGATGTCTCAAAGTAATTTAACTGTTTTTAATAACAATGGTCAGCAATTCTATGTTATTTTAAATGGAATCAAACAAAATTCAGTTCCTCAAACGAATGTTTATATTGAAGGTATTCGAAATGGTTCGTATGCTTTAAAGTTAATTTTCGCTGATGGAAGAACAGCGGATATTGATAAGATGTTTTTTATTGAGACTCCTTCAGATATCACAACACGAGTGATTTTTAAGAAAGGAAAAGGGAAATTACAATGGATTGGTCAAGTACCGACCACAGGAGCAATGCAGCAACAAGGTGTAATTGAATATCGCCCTGATAACTCAGCCGTTTATTCTGACGCACCAGTTACAACAACACAGCAAGTAGTTACACAAACAACGACAACAACCACCAATCCTGTGACAACAAATCAATCTGGAGCAACAAATGGTAATGTTACCATAAATTCTGGAATGAACGGAGGAACGACGACGACCCAATCGGGAACAGTTGGTGGTGCAGTTAATACGACAAATTCAGGCGTTAATAGTGGAACTACAACAACTCAAACCGCATCAACCGGTGGTAATGTGAGTATTAATTCGAATACAACAGGTACGAGTCAAACAACAACAATAACTGACCCAACGAATCCTAACGGAAATTTTGGAATGAACATTAATATCAATGTGACCGATCCAACAATGAACAATGGAAATGGAGGAGTGAATATTGGAATGAGCGGAACTGGAATGGGAACGCAAACTACTCAAACAACAACACAAGGAGGAAATATTAATATAAATAGTTCAACCACTACAACTGGTATGGGAACTCAAACAACAACCGATATACCTGGAGGAAATATCAATGTAAATATGAACGGAACAGGTACGGGAGCCCAAACCAATGTCCCTGGAGGAAATGTGAACGTGAATTCAACGACAACAAACACAAGTTACGGAAATCAAACAACAACACCTGGTGGAAATGTTAATGTAAACATGAATGGTGTGCAAACCTCTTCATCAACTACAACAACGACGCAAACAACCACAACGACAACAACGTCTGGTGGAACAACTACCTATTCGAATGGAAATGGTGTAGTTACGAATGGTGGTACTCAAGTGAATTCTGGAAATACGGTTTATACCAACACTGTTAATACTGGATCAACATCAATTACATGCACAAAAGTATTGGGTGATGCAGATGCTTACGTGGCAGATTTGAAAACAATAACATTTGATGAAGATCGCACAGAAACGATTTTGAAGGATATGATTAGCAAATGTTTGAACGCGAGTCAAGCCTATAAAATTTTGGAAACATTGACATTCGAAAATGATCGATTGGAAATAGCGAAGTATTTATATGACCGTTTATTGGATAAAGATAAGGGAAGTACATTGTTACCTTTATTCACATTTGATTCTAGCAAGATGGAATTGAGAGAGTACATGAGAAAATAATGCATTTTACATAAATAAAAAAGCGAGGTTGTATTTCCTCGCTTTTTTTGTGTCATTTAGTTTAGTCCCAATGTGAATATGAACCATCACCATCAAGATGACCTTTTTCTTCGTAATGCTCATCCATCTTTTGTTCGCTGTAACGATCAGCACCTAATCGGATAACTTCATTGTTAATCTTAACTGTTTTACCAGATGGAACTTCAATGTAAATTTCTACTTCTTGGATACGCAATTTATCTGCAATAGGATAAGTGTAGTAATTATTCAAGTTAACAACATTGCTGTCTATTGACATTGAATGACGAATATTTTTTGCTTTCGCCTCTGCCGTTTTATGCGAATGACTGTGTGCACTGGTAATTTGATAAACGTGGAATAAGGAATCGCTCGATGGACGGTAATGAATTCGGATACCAGTTTCACTTATCTTGTCGCCTTTAATTCCCAAGATTCCCCATTCGCCATCTGATTTAATTTTGAATTTATTATTGTTTGCATACGATGAAAGTTCTGGGACAATCGTTAATTGCTCTCCATAGTAAGTTCCGATTTCTTTCTCAAAATCTTCATATGTTGACAATTCTCTGCCAGATTTTAATCCGATAACAAGCACCATCATTGATCCAATAAAACCAGTAATAAATAGAGATATTAAACTTAAACGTGACCAACGATTACGAATTCTGAATACCAATTTAATTCCTAAAAGCAACAAAAAGAATACGATTGAAAATCCTGCGACCATCACACCTGCATAGCCCCAATTGTAGTCAGATTGTGTTTCCACTGCCATTTTTGCTAATTCTGGTAACGATAAATAACCATTGTCGCTTTGAACTGGAATCACGCGAACACCAATTACGCCGAAAATCATTAACATGACAAGGAAGAATAATCCTTTGATGATTAGAAAAACACCAACAACGGCAGCAATAATTTTCCCGATTGAACTAAAGCGATAAGATAAATGATCTTCACGACGAAGTCTATTTGCGAATGATTTAGTTTCTGTTTCAAAGCGTTTAGCAGCGTTTTCCACCTCTTCTTTAACAGAATCAACCGTTATTGGTTTGCCGCGCATACGAAGCTTCTCAATAGTCGATTTTGCTTTAGGAACAACGATCCAAAGGATTACATAAAGTGGAAATCCAAATCCACCGAAAAAGAACATGATTAAGAAAATCGCACGAATGATAATGGTATCAATCTTAAAGTAATTCGCAATACCAGCACAAACACCAGCTATCGATGCATTCTCCAAATCACGGAACAAATGACGCTCACCGTTATGCTGATACGTTTTTTGTTCGTATGTTTCTTTAAATTCTTGAGAACTTGAATCATCCTCATCTAAGTATTGTGAAGGATCGCCCAAGGTGTCTAAAATGATTTGAATGTCCTCGATTTCGATGACTTGCTTTTTATCATTTAAACGAGAAGTGCACAATTCTGCAATGCGTAACTCAATGTCTTCGATAATGTCCTTGCTATCTTTTTCATTGCGCAAACCATGACTCAAACGGTTCATGTAATCCTGCAACAACTCATACGCATCTTCTTCAATTAAGAAGTTCATGCCTTTTATGTTTACTGAAACGGTCTTTTTCATAATTCACTTTTTTTTACCGATTCACTCGGTTGTAGGTTGGTAATTTTGTTAACAGCTTCACTTAATTCTGACCAAGTACTGTCTAATTCTTCTAAAAATGCTTTCCCCATTTTCGTTAAGGTAAAGTATTTACGCGGCGGTCCTGATTGTGATTCTTCCCAACGGTAGGACAGAAGCTCCATGTTTTTTAAGCGCGTTAAAAGCGGATAAAGTGTGCCTTCAACAACGATTAATTTGGCATCCTTCAAGGTTTCTAGAATTTCTGAAGGATAAGCTTCTTTCTTATCGAGAATGGATAGAATACAATATTCCAAGATTCCTTTTCGCATTTGGGCTTGTGTATTCTCTAAACTCATTTTAATTAT
>CAJAVU010000003.1 GCA_903945495.1 uncultured Flavobacteriales bacterium
GCTATTTTTCAATACCTTCTAACTGTAATATAAATGCATATTCTTTTGCGATTTCTTTGCGTTCATTCGTTCTTCCTGATCCACCACCGTGTCCAGCATCCATATTGCAATCAAAAATCAAAGGTTTATCGTTTGTTCGATATTCTCTCAATTTGGCAACCCATTTCATTGGTTCCCAATACTGAACTTGAGAATCGTGATAACCAGTTGTAACAAGTAAAGCTGGATAATCCATTCGTTTTACATTGTCGTAAGGTGAATAATTCAGCATGTAAAAATAAGCATCTACTTCATTCGGATTTCCCCATTCTTCATATTCTCCAACAGTCAATGGAATCGATTCATCCAACATTGTAGAAACAACATCAACAAACGGAACTTGAGCAATTACTCCTTTCCATAAATAAGGCGCCATATTCGTAACGGCTCCCATTAGCAAACCTCCAGCACTTCCACCTTGTGCGTAAATGCGATTTTTATCACAATACCCTTTCATTCCAAGGTATTCAGCTGCATTAATGAAATCTGTAAAAGTGTTAACTTTCTTCATCATTTTGCCATCTTCATACCATTTTTCGCCCATGTATTTACTCCCACGAATATGCGCTATTGCATAAACAACACCTCGATCTAATAAACTTAAGCGCGTTGCACTAAAGACATCTGGCGTGGTGTAGCCATAAGATCCGTAAGCATACAATAGGAGTGGAGCCTTTTCCAGCACTGTTCCTTTTTTATAGACAATTGATACTGGAATTTTTGTACCATCGTTTGCTGTTGCCCAAATTCGCTCAGAAACATAATCATCAGGAGAAAACGATTTATCCAACAATTCTCTTCTGAAGAACAAGTTTTGTTTCTTTGAATTCAAATCATACGCATAAACAGAAGAAGGTGTTGTTAATGAATTATATACATAATAAACTTCCTTTGCCTTGAAATCATCATTCAACGAAAGACCGGTGTAATACGTTTCTTCCTTAAATTCAATTGCTCCTTCAGATTTACCTTTCAAATCGAATAAACTAATTTTTTTCAAGCCATTTGTTCGAATTTCAGCGATTAACTTTTGCTCTAAGACCAAGCAATTTTCTATCAACACATCATCATTATGTGCTATGATTACTTGACAATCTTCAATCGCATTTGGTTTAGACGCAGAAAATACGAGTTGATTGTTTTTCGCATTTTTATTGGATAATATGTAAAATCCATTTGTATGATGAAACAGACTATAAAGATGACCTTGTTCTCGTTTTAAGAAAACAACAGGTTTTTCAGAAGGGTGATTTGCATCAATGATCGACGCTTCCGATGTTGTGGAACTAAAGGAATAAATAACAATGAAATTATCGGTTAAAGTTTTTGTGATATGAACAGAAAAGCGCTCATCATCCTCTTGATAAACCAAAACATCTTCAGAACTCTTTGTTCCCAATACGTGTTCGTAAACTTGAAACTCGCGTAATGTTTGAGGATCCTTTTTTACATAAAAAACTGTTTTGTTATCATTCGCCCAAACGAGTGTTCCATCAGTATCTATAATTTTATCCTTTAAATACGTGTTGTTTTTATTCGATCGAAAAGTAACTTGATATTTTCTTCTCCCAACAAAATCCTCACAAACAGCTAATAGCTCGTTGTTTGGAGAGGGCATCCATTCTGACAATTCATAAAATGATTTTCCTTTTGAACGCTCATTTTCATCAAAAAACAACGTGCTCTTTTCATCTTCGAATCTGTAAATTTCTTGATAGTCTTTTCCTTCAACGCTTTTCGTTTGATACTTTATACCGTTTAGAAAAAATGGTGCACTGACATCATTTGGGTTGATTCGCGCTTCAAATTCATTCAATAATGTGGTTTGAAGTTGCTGCGTTTTATTGAAATAAGCTTCTGTATAAGTGTTTTCTGCTGTTAAATAATCCAAAACTTCTTTCGAGTCTCGTTGATTCATCCAAAAATAATCATCAATTCTAGTGTGATCATGTTTTATTAACTCAGTTGTGTTTTTCGCTGCTTTGGGTTCAACCCAAGTATCTGTTGCTTTTTGTGCCATAGTTAAATTAGAAATTCCAAAACAAATAAGAAGTAGTTTATTCATATAAATTGTTTGAGCAACCAAATTTACAAGTTTTTGTAGTTAATCTTTGTCAACTTCATTGGAATCTTTTTTGTTTCACTAACTTTGTTTTATGAAGAAGCTTTACAAGTTTTTATTAAACAACCTTCCTCGACCGCTTTTGATACGGTTGAGTTATCCATTTAAAAAAGTCGCACCCCTTTTATACAAAGGTAATAATGTGGAATGTCCCGTTTGTGAACGTTCATTTTCTAAGTTCCTTTCGTATGGTGCTGATATTGTTCATCGAGATAATGTATTATGTCCATATGATTTAACCTTAGAGCGTCATCGTCTTATGTGGCTGTATTTAAAAGATGAATCTAATTTCTTCACGGCTAATAAATTGGATGTATTGCATATTGCACCTGAACAATGTTTTCATGCATTATTTAAAAAACAATCGAATTTAAATTATTTAACGGGCGATCTTGTTTCACCAATTGCTGATATGCATTTTGATTTACACAATATTCCATTGGAAGACAATCGTTTTGATGTTGTTTTTTGTAATCATGTAATGGAACATGTGGATGATGCTATTCGTTGCATGTCTGAATTATACCGTGTTATGAGACCTGGTGGATGGGGAATTATGCAAGTTCCTCAAGACCATAATCGTGAAATAACATTGGAAGATCCAACGATTACTTCTCCGGAAGATCGTGAAAAATATTACTGGCAGAAGGATCACGTTCGTCTGTTTGGTCAAGACTATCCAAAATGGTTAGAAAAAGCTGGTTTCCGTGTAACAGTTTTTGATAAAGAATCCAAGTATGACCAAAAGAAGATTGAACGTTTTAGGTTGCAGAAAGAAGAAATTTTGTACATTGTACACAAAGATTAAAAGATGAAAAAAATTCTATTTAGTACATTGGTTCTAATCAGTTTGAGTTCATTTGGACAGAAAAACGTTTTTGTTACTATTTCACCGAAATTCGCTGGAGCAGATTTGCAAATGGGAGTTGATTACACTTCCATAAATGGAGTTGTTTTAAACTTGGACCATTTCGATTACTATCTTTCAGATTTGCATGTAATTCATGATGGAGGACAAGATTTAGATTTGTCTGATACTGTATTTCTAGTTGAACCTCAAAACAACATACTGTATCTTGGCTTTTTAAATGTCACAACTATTGAACAATTGAACTTTGCTATTGGAGTTCCCGCTGTAATAAACACAAGTGCAGGACCTGAAGCAATCGATATCACATTATATCCTGAATTACATCCTTTGAGTTTTCAAGACCCATCGATGTATTGGGGCTGGACCGCTGGTTACATGCACATGATTATTGGTGGATTAGCAGATTCAAATACTGACGGAATTGCGGATGCGGAATTTGAAGTCCATACAGTGGGAGATGCTAATTACAGACACGTACAATTACCAGTAATACAATCAAATACGCTTACCGACATAGTAAATGTTGCACTAAATTGCAATGTGGATTCTTGGATTAAGGATATTCCTATCGAAACTGTTGGAATATTACATGGCTCAACAGGAACAAACATGGAAATAATGAAGAACGTCGAAACTGAACCTGTTTTCACACAACCCTCTACTGCAGCAACCCAAGAGTTATCGGATGCTCATGGAACAATTTACGCAGTTCAAAATTCATCTGAAACGACAATTAATTGGTCTGATATTAATAATGTTAGTTCATTTAATGTAACTGACATCAATGGAAAATTAATACAATTTGGTAAAGCTGAAGGAAACAAAGGAGCTATTACTGTTGACGAAATGAATACTGGCATCTATTTTTTCCACCTTTTTGACAATGGCGGCAAAGAACTAAAACAATTAAAATTTATTAAATAGTGCGACTAAATCGTACATATTTTTTGATTTTCATATTCGGGGCAATTTTATTGCCCCTTTTTTTGCTGCAGTGTAAAACAAATAGTCATCAAGTAAGCGTTTTAGGAAAATTTGAAAACCCTGCAGACAATCCATTGACCGAAGAAAAAATTGCTCTTGGTCGTTTACTTTTTTTTGACAAACGACTTTCGAGAAATGAAACTGTCTCATGCGCAACATGCCATGTTCCTTCCTTTGCTTTTACCGACCGGAAAAAAGTTAGTGAAGGTGTAGATGGAAGAAAAACACAACGGAATTCACCTTCCTTATTAAATTCTGCCTATTTAAAAACATTGATGTTTGATGCACATCTTACATCCTTAGAAATTCAAGTTATTGCCCCAATTCAAGAACATGTTGAAATGGATATGGATATGAAGACTTTATTGAAGCGATTACGAAAAGATGAACATTATACAAAAGAGGCAAAAGCGATCTTTAATCGTGACTTTGATGCTTTTGTATTAACACGAAGTATTGCTGCTTTTGAACGTTCCTTGATTTCTGAAAATTCTCGCTTTGATCAATATTATTCTGGTATAAAACCAAATGCCCTTTCAAAAAATGAAAAGGCAGGCTGGAAGTTGTTTTCTGAAAAACTTTATTGCACAAAATGTCACCCAGCCCCTTATTTCACAACATTTATTGCTGAAAACAATGGTTTATACAGTGAATATGGTGAAGACAAAGGACGTTTCAGAATATTTAATGATTCGAATGATATAGGATTTTTTAAAGTTCCTTCTTTAAGAAACATCGAATTAACCTTTCCTTATATGCATGATGGCAGTAAATCCACATTGGATGAAGTGATTCAACATTATTCAAAAGGAGGGGAGCATCATAAGTTACAAAGCAAGAACATCATTCCTTTCAAATTAACAGCAAAAGAGACTTCGCAATTAAAGGCTTTCCTAATTGCTTTAACCGACACATCTTATATGAAAGATTTTAAATAATTTCCTTTCATATCAAGACATTTTACCTGAATTTTCATGGTCAAACTTTTTTCTTTATGCATACATACAATAATTGGAATATTATTTGCGTTGAAAGTGTAACGAAACAAGTGAAGTTCGTTTTACTCATGTAAAGACTGCAAGCTTTACAAAAAACTAGAAAATAAAACCAAGAACTATGACAGTGAACCCAATGTATCACCAAACCAACCAACGTATGGAAGAGGAGTTGAGTTGGATACGGCGTGCACAGAAAGATCCGGAGAGTTTCGGGCCGCTGTACAAAAAGTATCATGAGCAAATTTTTCGCTACATCTATCAAAGAATGGATGACGAGGAGCAAGCTTTTGATATTACCTCGCAAGTGTTTATGAAGGCATTGAACAATTTGCACAAATACGAATACCGTGGAGTGCCATTTTCTTCGTGGTTGTATCGTATTGCAAAAAGTGAATTGTATCAATCTTTTCGTGACAGAAAATCTGAACGAACAGTGAATATCGAAAGTTACCAACTGTTTGAGATGATTGATGAGATTGAGGAAGATAATAGCGAAATGAATAAAAAGCGCTTATTTGCCTCTTTAGCAAAATTGAAAGAAAAAGACATGCAATTAATTGAAATGCGTTTTTTCGAAAAACGTTCATTTAAAGAAATGGGAGAAATCCTTGAGATAACAGAAAACAACGCGAAAGTGAAAACGTTTCGTGCAATTGAAAAATTGAAACAACTATTTAATACTAAGAGTTAATATTATGGAAATTAAAAAAGTCAATTTAGACCGACAAAACCTTAGTTCTTCCTACATTGAGAAAAGACAAGATTTTAATCATGTATTAAAAAGTGCTAAAATGACTAAGATACCGACATGGAAAAGCCCCTGGTTTTACGGGGCTGTCGGTTTATCCTCGGTCGCCATTGTTGCAATGGTTTTCACAAATTATAACATTAAAAAAGAGTTGGATGATAAAAAAGCTACATTAAAAATAAATAACAATCCTTCAAAAGCAGTAATTGCTAAGAATGCGTCCAAAAGCATGGAGGAAATACCAAATGCTCACATAGCCACTGCTCAATCAAGTACTTTGCAAAAAGAGGCATTATCAACGAACCAAAGCGATTTTAAAATTGAAAAGGTTTCAATCGAAACGAACGTTGACAACACCAATGAAATAGTCAGCGAACCAGCAGCGGAATCAACTACTCAAATTTCTAAAGCACCTGTTAAAAGGCAAATTGGACAACCAACTATTAATGGTATAGCAAACGGCATCATTCGTGTGGATCATCTAAAAAATTCCAACCTTATAGAAAGCAATTCAAGTTTTGAAATTACTTCCTATGAAGTTCAGTATTTCAATGGTAAACAAGATGTAGTTGCGCAAATAAGAAGCAATGCAATTCCAGAAGAATTAAAAGACCAAATCATTGCCAATAATATAGGGGAGATGATTTTTATAACTGGAATAAAAGGATTAGATGAAAACGGGAAAATCGTTAAATTACCTTCGATTAATTTAAAGCTTTCGAAATGATTTTTGACAATCTGAAAGTATTGAACAATACTTTTTTAGTAAAAAATTCAATTTTCTTTTTTTAGTTGAAAAACTATTCATAAATTCGTATCGTTATAAAAGGCTTTTTAATAAAGAATATAATAATGAGATATTTATCTACGCTAACATTCCTATTCACTGTATCTGTAACTTTTGCACAGCATACAAATTTTAATACTCAACGAAATTGGTCCTTAAACAAAAAGGAAATTTTGTTTGGTATTGGTGCTACTCAATTTACAGGAGATTTAGGAGGAAGAAACCAAGTTGGAAAAGACTATAGCTTACGAGACATCGATATTCCTTCAACAGGTATAGGTGGAATGATTGGATTTCGTTATCGTTTTCACCCATTTTGGGCAACAACAACAGCTTTAAATGTTGGATTGTTAAGAGGGAATGATGCATTAACGAATGAGGTAGTCCGTGAAAGTCGTAATTTACATTTCCGTTCACTTTACGTTGAATTACAGCAAAGAATTGAGTGCATCGTTTATTCAAATGAAAAATTTGGTGCTAGATACAGACTTCCAGGTCATAAAGGTTTTAAAGATCATAATCAACAAATATATTTGTTTACAGGTATCGGTGCTAGTTACTTCAATCCTAAAGCGCAATACAACGGAAGTTGGACAGCTTTAAGACCATTGGGTACAGAAGGACAAGGTACTGTTGATGGTCCAAAAAAATACTTACCAGTTACTGCGACCATTCCTTTTGGAGTTGGTGTTCGTTTTGGATTAGGTAGAATGTGGAGAATTGGTGTAGAAGCAACGTATGTTAAAACGTTCTCTGATTATATTGATGATGTTCACGGTTCATATGTGGATCCATCTTTGTTATCATCACCAGCTGCACAATATTTATCAAATCCAGCAAACAACAATACATCTTGGTTTGCACCTGGACAACAGAGAGGTGACAAAAATAATGATGCGTATTACAACTTAAATGTTGTTGTGTATAGAAACATTACGTACAAAGATTACGCGAAACAAAGAAAAGCTTACCATTGGAATAAAGGTCGTTACAAATTCTAATGTTGAAAATATGTTAATGAAACTAACGGGGTGGCAATTGTCACCCCGTTTTTGATTTATACCTTTGTAAAAACAATTTTTATGTATAAAATACTTCGTTCCATCTTGTTCTTTTTCGATCCTGAAAAAGTACATTACTTCACAACTGATACTTTGCATTTCATTTTTAAAATCCCAGGTATTAAGTGGTGTTGGAGAAAATTCTATACTGTTGAGGATAAACTATTAGAAACGGAAGTCTTTGGTATTAAATTCCCTAATCCAGTTGGACTCGCTGCTGGTTTTGATAAGAACGCTTCAATGTACAATGATTTAGCTCATTGTGGTTTTGGATTTATTGAAATTGGAACTGTCACACCTAAAGGTCAACCAGGAAATGATAAACCGCGTTTGTTTCGTCTTAAATCGGATGAAGCAATTATCAATCGTATGGGATTCAACAATGAAGGTTTGGAGCCTGCTATTGAGAATTTGAAAAAACGTAAAACTTCTGTAATTATCGGTGGAAATATTGGTAAAAATAAAGTGACACCTAACGAAGAAGCTGGTAACGACTATGATATCACGTTTAAAGGTTTGTTTCCGTACGTGGATTACTTTGTTGTAAACGTTTCTTCTCCCAACACCCCTAATCTAAGAGAACTTCAAGAAAAGGAACCCTTAAAAAAGTTGCTATCTGACTTAATGGTGCTGAATAGAGAAATGCCGATGCAAAAACCAATCTTACTCAAAATTGCGCCAGATTTAACGAATGAACAACTGGATGATATTATCGAAATAGTAACAGAAGTTAAAATAGCAGGCGTTATCGCAACAAATACAACAATAAGTAGAGAAAAATTAAAAGCCAATTCTGAAACCTTAGAATCAATAGGAGCAGGAGGCGTTTCGGGAAAACCATTAACGAATCGATCAACTGAAGTTGTTCGTTACTTGCATCAGAAATCAAACGGAGCATTTCCAATTATTGGAGTTGGCGGAATTCACTCTGCGAAAGACGCTTTGGATAAAATAGAAGCTGGAGCATCATTGGTACAAGTGTATACCGGCTTCATTTATGAAGGTCCTGGAATTGTTAAAAGAATCAACAAAGCGATTCTAAAATCAAGATCTTAATTCGTATTTTTGACTATGGTTGATTTAAAAATAATTGAATGTCCTAGAGATGCAATGCAAGGCTTGCATGACTTTATCCCAACGAATGTGAAAGTTGATTACATCAACAACTTGCTTCAATGTGGATTTGATACAATTGACTTCGGAAGTTTTGTTTCTCCCAAAGCCATTCCTCAGATGCGTGATACCGCAGAGGTACTTTCAGGACTGGAACTAAATACAGCTTCTAAATTGCTTGCGATTGTTGCGAACGAACGTGGAGCCGAAGATGCTATACAATTCGAAGAGATTGATTATTTGGGCTACCCGTTTTCAGTTTCTGAAGAATTTCAAAAGCGTAACACGAATGCCACAATCGAAGAATCATTGGGTAGAGTGGAAGCAATGCAAAACTTATGTGTCAAAAACAATAAGGAACTAGTTGTTTATTTATCTATGGGCTTTGGTAATCCGTATGGAGAAGAGTGGAATGCTGATATTGTCTATAAATGGTGCAATGTTCTTTTTGAAAAATTTGACATTCGTATTCAAGCATTATCCGATACAATTGGAGCTGCAAATCCTGAATTGGTTCGTTCACTTTTTAAAACAATCATACCAGCACTTCCAAATGTTGAAATAGGCGCGCACTTGCATACACGTCCAGAAAATGCGAAAGCAATTGTTGAAGCTGCTTATTCTGCAGGTTGTACACGTTTTGACGGTGCATTAAGAGGTTTGGGTGGATGTCCCATGGCCAAAGATGATTTAACTGGAAACATGCCGACAGAGGTTATGCTTGAATGGTTTTCTGAACAAGGAATTGGTACAGGAATAGACTCAAACAATTTACAAAAAGCACTACAAGCATCAAAAATGGTGTTCTCATTGTAACTTTTTGAAAAATACGAATTATCGAAATATGAAGAAATTTGCCTTTATTTTGTCCCTAGTTTTCTTGGCTGCTTGTGCTGGGGAAGAAACACCAATTAAAAAACCTACTGATCCAGCAGAAAGTGAAATCATTAGTATCGAAACACTGTTCAACGAAGATGTTTTTGAAGACCCAATTCATCTATCGCTGTTGAAAGAGTTGAAAATTTGTTCTGAATTTCAAAAAGATACAAGTAATTATTTTGAACCAGCTTGTTCCCCAAGATTCTTTAAATTGTTCAAAATGAACGAGTCAACACCGATTGAAAACGCATTTTTATTACAAATAAAATCAAAAGTTGGAGGGATTAAATTACGTCGTTTAGTTTCATTCGTTAGAGAAAAAGGTGCATTGGTGAAAACGAATACATTTGTTGCCAATTTAATTGGACTCCGAAAAACATCTACTAAACACTATGATTTAATTCTTCGTTTCAACGACAATGTTGAAGGTGATGTGATTTTCTATAATACTATTTTCTCATGGGACGGAAAAAAGTACGTTTTTAAAAGTGCAGAAACAATCGAAGGTGTAGATGCTAATGGTCCTTGGAGGCAGCGCATTAAAGCAGAATTCAAAGATTCAGTTTCAAAAGATATCTATAGCACTTTGGTTAAAAACGAAATGATCCTTTAATGAGAGCAGTGTTTGTTTCACTTGGATTATTTATTAGTGCATGTTCTTCAAATGCAGAACTGATTGCTGTAAATAAACGTTCTGTTTTAACAGACAACAGCAGCAAAGTATGGATGGTTGATCAAGTAATCATTGGAAACCGAAATTTTGCGCCCAAGTTAAATACAGAAAAAGATGTAATTATCTTTTATGAGAATGGCCATTGCTCTTATCAGAGTATGCGAAATCTGGGGGATTACCCTTCAAAAAAAGGTGAATTTTCAATTTACTCGGAAGATAGTACCTTATTGATAAATTTTCATAGTGAGACATGGTATTTCATTTATAATCAAATAAGTGAAGACACAATATCCTTAATACCTGAAAAAAAATCAGATTTAAACTATCAATTAATACTAGTTCCTTTTCCTGAGATTTAGTTTTTCACAACGCGATTCACTGAAACTCCTTTATCAGTTTCAATATGAAGTAAATATATGCCGTTTGGATAACTCGAAAGTGATAATTCATTCATAGTTGAATTGATTAGCACATCTCCATTTAGTGTCATTAATCTAAGTTGCTTGATTTGTTCCATCGTCTCAACCTTAATTAAATCGTTGGTTGGATTAGGATAAACAGAAACATTCGACACCGCCAATTCAGTCAAACCAACAGGATCTTCTTTCCAAGCGTGAATATCATCAATGTACAAAACAAAACCATCTTGCGTTGTGTTAACGAATGCTACATAAACAGTTTGATTATTATAACCATTCAAACTCAAATTGATTTCACGTGTAATCCATTCAAAACTTTCTTGATAAAAATAGCCAACAGTATCTGTAAACGAACTAATTTGATTGTCCGTAGTAGAAACAAGAATCATGTAATTATCTGGAAAAGACGCATCATGTGATTTCGCTTCCCACTCAATTAAATTACCATACGCTCCAAGTGCGAACGGAGGAGTAATTAACCATCTGCTAGCTGTTCCTTCCGGTTCGAAAAAAGAAGTCGATCCAACAATCGTATCTAAGTTATTTTCAGGATCTTGAAGTGCAATCCACGCATTTGAAAAATTCGAAACTTGTGAATTTGGTGTTAATCCATCATTGTTCACAATTGAATAATTCACAGGAATACCTGACTGAAAATCGGTTGTAAAAATATCCGTTTGTCCAAAGGAAACGAATGCAATAACGCAAGTAAGTATTTGTAAAGAAGATTTGATCATACTATTTTCCACTTTTAATAAGGTGTTGAATACAAATTTAATGAAACAATCTAATTCGCGAGAGAAATTAAGATTTCTTTGTATTCTTGATAAAACTCATCGAATTCCACCAACCGGTTTTTCAGGAACTCAAAAATGACTTGTTGATCCACATCATTGTAATAATTCACATCCTTTAATTCCCACATGATTCTAGAAAACATGCGACCATCATCACTATAAAGCTCTTCTAACCAAGTAGTTTCATAATTCATACATGTTTCCATGACTCTTTTTAACTCCGTCATTTGTTCCCAGATTATTTCTCGTACGCCTTGATCTTTCGGCTGAATATCAAAACAAAGTCGAGCGGAATTTGAATCGGCTTGTAATCGAATATATATATTTTTAACATCTGAAGGATACGCAATCCAGTTCATTCTTCGACCATTTGAACTTTTAACCTTGTTCATGTATTTCCGAAAGTCGTTCCAGAACTGACGATTCTTCTCTTTTAATTCTTCCCGTGTAAGCATTTTACAACTTCAATTCTTATGTTTATTATTAGTTCACTCGTTTGAATTCGAAGACCATGACTTTACCTGAATCAAAAAATGGGGTGGAGGAGTTCGCTTTAGAAAATTTCTCCGGACACTTTTATACATTCATTTAAACCTGTGACGTAATCTGATATTCTACAGTTATCAGCGAATGAAACCTAGTTTGCAAAAGTACGAAAACGTACGCATTAATTTTAAAGTAAGGAATCAGATTCTATTTAACATAACAAAACGGTAATTATTCTAACAGAAATAATTATATTGGAAGTTGACAAAAGAATTAAAAATTTTAAAAACATGATTTATACAGAAACAATTCTAAATGTGAAATGCGGAGGATGTATTAAAAGCATTATTAAAACTGTGAACGAAATTCCAGGCCTTACGAACGTATCTTTTGATTTGGAAAATGATACAATACAATTTGAAACGAATGAAACATCTAAATTTGTTCTTGTTAAGAACAAACTAGAAGGTTTAGGTTATCCGATGGATGAAGATCTTAATTCAGTATTTAAGAAAGCAAAGTCTTATGTTAGTTGTGCGATAGGTAGAATGAAAGAATTACAGTAAAAGGTAGTGAAATGTATTTGAATCGAAACTATTTAACATAATGTTAATTATAAGACAATTAGTTTGATTCATTTTAGCAAACCAAAAAAGCCATCCGTACATAACGAATGGCTTTCTATATATTTTAGAAAAACTTATACTTTCTTCACACGAACAGCGTTCATTCCTTTTTGACCACGTTCAACTTCAAACGTAACAGTATCACCTTCTTTAACAGTTTCAAGTGTTCCATTTACATGGACAAATACGTTTTCTTGAGTTACTAAATCTTTGATGAATCCGTAACCTTTAGAATCATTCCAATAAGAAATCTTTCCTTGACGTGCTGCAGCTTCAGGCTCATCCTCACGTTTTGGAACACCAATTTCAATGTTACTTGCAATGATTTTCTTCTTTTTTGTTGGATCTGGCGGCGTGTCCGAAATATTTCCGTACTCATCTACGTATGCCATCATGCTTTCCAAAGAACCACCAACTGAGTCAGCTTTGCGCTCTTCTTTTTTAACCAATTTATCTTGACGTTTCTTTAAACGTTTCTTCTCTTTTTCTTTTTTACTAAATGTCTCTTGTGATTTTGCCATTCGTTGCTCTACTAATCCTATATTATGTTAAACTGTTTCCCCTAAACAGCAAGGTTGTCATTGAAATACTAAAAAAGAAATGGTAAATGACAATTAGTTAGATTGTTTTGCCGAATGTCTATATCAGTTGTCGCGATGACCTGATTTCGATTGATAATCAAAAATCTTTGACAAAGATACTCTTTTATTCTGAATTATTCTTCGTCTTCAAGAATCTCTTGTACACGACCAACTTGACCATCGCTTAATTTCACCTTTATTCCATGTGGATGAAACGAAGAATTCGTTAAAATGGCCTTCACCTCCCCTTCTGTCAACTCTCCCGAAGCCTGATCTTTCTTCAATACAATCGCCACATACATGCCGATTTTCACTTGTGAACGTTGACTTATTGGCATTACAAAGTTGGTGATTCGTTGAATTGATTTTCCCAAGAATCATTTAAAAGTGCAACAAACTTTCGCGACATATTGTTAAAATAGCGTTTCGTGCGATAACCACTCACCCAATTTACACCACGAATAGCATTTGTAAAAAAGATTTCATCAGCAGCAAGCAAGTTTTGAGGTAAAATATTACACTCGTACACCTTGATACCATTGGCAATCGCCAAATTGATGATTTGCATGCGCATCGTACCTGCTAAACACCCTTCTTCTAAGCCTGGAGTATATAGTACTCCATTACTTACGACAAAAATATTGCAACTTGAACTTTCCAAAATTCCGCCACGATCGTTCTGAATTAATACATCATCCAATTTTCGATCAGTGGCGTTTATCGCCGCCATCACATAGATTAAGCCACTTTTTGTTTTGAAATTAGAAAGGAAATTCTTTTGTTTTTTAATATCGGTGTATTGATCTACTTCCAACCCTTTTGAGTTCAACTCAAAGTTATTTGTTTCGTAAGGATAGACTTCAATAAAAAATGTTGCTTCGTTTGATTCTGGTTTATACGCTCCTCCTGTTACACGATCCAACGAAATACGACATCTTCCCCCTTCTGTAATCTCAGATTTCTGCGTCAACTCCATGATTTTCTCCTTGAAGAATTCTGGAGTGAAATATGATGCAGGACGAATTTTAATCGCCTTTGCACCTTCCAACAAACGACGAATGTGATTATCGATATTTAAAGGAACGCCATTCATAATTCGAATACTTTCGAAGACACCATCACCATAAACGTGACCTCTGTTTCCTGCGTGAATTGTTGGTGCATCATTTGTCAAGATTACACCGTTATTGTTAATGTATAGCATCTTCCTTAACCGAAAATTAGATTCAAAAATTCTTTTCCTTTATCAATATTAATAATTAAAATGAAAAGTATCCCAAAAAGTGCACCTCCAATATGTGCATCGTGAGCAATTTTAGAATTCCCTCGCTTGTCCAAAAAGTACTCTAATCCCAAATAAATTGGTCCAAAAATATAGGCTGGAATACCAACTGGAATAAAAAATAAGTACAGTTTCATATCTGGTTGCCACATAATTGCTGCAAAAATGACTGCAGAAACCGCTCCAGATGCACCTAAAGACCAATAATTCGGGTTATCTTGGTTGCGTAAATACGGCCAAAGCGTAGCGAAAACACCACCCAGAACATAAATCAATCCAAAAAACAATTCACCTTGTAGAGCACCGTATGAAAAGACCAAACTCTCTTCTAAAAAAGTACCTAAAAAATACAAGGACATCATGTTAAACATTAAATGTGATGCATCCTTATGCACAAGCAAATGACTTAGTATTCTGTAATGTTCTTTTTGATGTTTACTCAAATAGGCCGAATACATCATTTTATCCATTAAACTACTGTTATTGAACGCGTTTAACGAAACTAAAACGGTAATAATTATAATGCCAATTACGAAACTCAAGCCCATTTCTCAAAAATAAATTCTATCTTTCCATTCACTTTCACGAAAGTAATTATTTATCTGACAAAAATGCGCTACATCCTTTTAATATTCTTGGCAGCAACGTTTCTAACTAGCTGTTCAACAAAAGAACCATTGCCAACTATCGATTTTTTTGAGAACGACACAATTCCATTAAAAACAAAACTGAAAAAAGTATTAGAAGATGATTACTTGGCATCGCTTGGTTTCAATAATGAAGAAGCCAAATGGTTACAAGAAGTTTATGCTAACAATAACTTTAAAGCAAAATGGGTAAACGACTCAATGTTAAATAACTCTGGAATTGAATTAAAGAAAACACTTGCCAACTCTATTTGGTTTGGAATTCCTCAAAAAAGACTTCAATTATCTAAAAAGAAAAATCTATTATGGATTGAAGAAGAAGTTCTACTTACCGCACAATCAGGCGCGATCATGCATGATTTAAATTATGGTTTCATTGATTTAGAGAAAAAGAAATTATTGCCAACGAAAATGGTACGCGCTGGATATTTAGATTCATGTTTCGCTGAAAAAGGCAGTTTAACCTACGACCAAATCTTCTTGAAACGCGGTCCTGCCGATACGAATTACCGTTTCTTAGCTACAAAACTTTATAATTATTGTTCTAAAACAAAAATGGACACGAGTCACTTTGACATAGAACCGATTAAAAAAGACTCACTACATGCATTTGAAAAAACACGCAAAGCATTGGTATCAAAAGGATTTATTGATGATAAAACAAAAGATAGTTTAGCAATCGTTGAAGGTTTAAAAACATTTCAGGTATTAAACGGTTTAAAACCAGATGGTAAAATTGGTAAATACACATCTATTTCATTGAACGAAAGCACGGTTGATAAAGTCCTTCGCGCTGGTTTGGCATTGGAAAAAATCCGAACACATGCTAAATATCCAGAAAAATACATTCGCATCAATATTCCAGAATACAAGTTGCGCTATTTTGTGAATGATAGTTTGAAGCGTGAACACAATGTTGTTGTTGGTAAAACTGAAAATCAAACACCTGAGTTAACTTCAAAAGTACATGCGATTGTTGTTTACCCGTATTGGACTGTTCCTCAATCAATTTGTAACAAAGAAATTTTGCCTGCCGCACGAGGCGGAGCTGGTTATTTCGCTAGAAACAATTACAAAATCTACCGTGGAGACAAGGAAGTTGATCCGTATTCAGTGAATTGGAAACGCATTCCAGAAAACTCGTTCCCTTACAAAGTTGTTCAACAACCTGGACCAAGAAACAGCCTTGGAATCATCAAATTTGAGTTCCATAACTCACATAGTGTTTACGTGCATGACACGCCTTCTAAATCACTATTCGGAACAGATGTGCGTTCTTATTCTCACGGTTGCATGCGTTGTAAAGATCCTGTCGATTTAGGAAAAACCGTTTTGGATTACGATTCAATCCGCCGAAAACGCAATGATTTGACTTCAGATTCATTGGATAGTCTTTTAACTGTAGCAAAAAACTATACAATTAAATTAAAAGATCCTGTTCCAATCTTTGTGGAATATCAAACCGTTTTTGCAGATCGTGAAGTCTTGATCTTCTATTTAGACATCTACAAACGCGACGAAGATTATTTGAAAATCATGAGAGATTAACCGTTTTTGTTTACTAATTTTGCAAAAAAAACTTCATGGAACTTTTAATCTCCCCTTCTGTCCTTTCGTGCGATTTTGCTAACATTCAGCGCGATGTTGAAATGATTAATAACTCAACTGCTGACTGGTTTCACGTTGATGTTATGGATGGAGTTTTTGTTCCAAATATTTCTTTTGGTTTTCCTGTAATCGCAGCAATTAAAAAACATGCAACCAAGCCGTTGGATGTGCATTTAATGATTGAAGATGCGGATAAATACATTGAGGAATTTAAAAATGCTGGTGCAGATATTTTAACAGTTCATTTTGAAGCGTGTCGTCATTTGCACCGTACCATTCAAGCGATTAAAGCTGCAGGTATGAAAGCTGGAGTTGCATTGAATCCGCATACGCCAGTTGATTTGTTGTCAGATGTTATTGAAGATTTGGATTTAGTATTGATTATGTCTGTAAATCCAGGTTTCGGCGGACAAAAATTCATCAATAATGCAGTTTTAAAAGTTGAACAAGCCAAAAATTTAATTCATCGTCGCGGTTCACGTGCCTTGGTTGAAGTTGATGGAGGTGTTAATCTTGAAACTGGATTAGAATTAGTAAAAGCAGGTGCGGATGTTTTGGTAGCAGGAAGTTTTGTTTTTAATTCAAAAGATCCAGCAGCAACTATTGAAGCATTGAAAAGCTTAAAATAATGAAGGATTTTTTCCTTGATAAATTTGAATACGATTTTTTTGCTACAAAAAGTTGGATAAAATCCATTGAAGATCAAGAAGAATTAATTTCCCCTTTCGTAGAAACGTCCATTTCACACATCATCAATGTGCATTACATTTGGAATTGTCGTTTAAAAGAAATTCTACCTGAATCTGAAACGTGGGATAAACTACCAGTGAGTTATCTCTTAAAATTACACGAGCAAAACTTTTCTGAAACAATTGATTTCATTGAGAAATATGAATTAGACAATAAAATTCATTACCATTCTTCAGAAGGAGTTGAATATACAAAACCCATCATTGATATTTTGTATCATATCTTAAACCATTCGAATTATCATCGTGCACAGATAGTTATGGATTTAAAACAAAATAACTTGAATGCGCCGTCGTTTAATTTTATAACTTACCGCTAAATTTGGCGCAGTCTTTGAACCAAAGTAACATTCGCATGTAAAACACGTTATGTTGAGTATGAAAAATGTAATTCCCTTTCTGATCATTCTGATTTCCTTTTCTGCAGCTGCAGTTGAGGATTCAACATTCGTAAATCGAGAGAAAAAATTAAGTGTTCTATTAGACAGCTTACGTTCTGCAAAAGATGATCTTCAAAAAGAAGAAAAAAACCTAGAATTCAAAACGTATTTATACGAAACACTTCAACTTGAAGGAGCATTCTCCTACCCTTTTTCAAACCTTAAAACGGTTGGGTTTATTGATAGTCCTGACAGACAATTGCGCATCATCAATTGGAATATTGAATTGGATGATCAAACGCAGAAATATTATTGTTTCTTGATGCATTTGGATGAAAAAAAGAAGAATGTAGAATTGTCTGAATTAATTGACAACTCGGATCCGTTTAATCCGCGTCCAACCGAAATTTTAGAAGCAAATCAATGGTATGGGGCACTTTACTATAAAATCATTCCAGTAGACAAAGGTTCAAAAACAGTATACACAGTTTTGGGTTGGGATGGAAATACAGCAAGTAGCAATATTAAATTGATTGATGTGTTATATTTCACTGGAAATACACCAAAATTAGGAAGTCCAATTTTTAAAAATTCAGAAGGAACGTTCAAACGAATGTTTTATGAGCATTCTGAAAAGGCAACAATGTCATTGAAATATGAAGAACAATACAAACGAATTATTTTCGACCATTTAATGCCCGAAAGTCCAAATTTAAAAGGCTTCTACTCTTTTTATGTTCCTGATTTATCACTTGATGCTTTTGTATTGTCAAGTAACAAATGGATTTTTAAAGAGGATGTTATCGGAATAAATAAAGAAAATAAAGAAGAAACAGATGTTTATGTCCTAAACAGCAAAACGAATACTGTTGAAAAAAAGGGCGTTAAAAACAAATGGGAAAACCCTGAAGATAATGGTCCTGCAGGTGGAATCCCTCACGTTGCTGTTACCCCTGAAGATGATTTACAGAATCCAGAAGCACAGAAAGAAAAGTTAGATACAAAAGCTACGAAAAAAGATAAGCGTGATCCAAGTAACATGAGTTCAGTTACGGGGGGCATGAAAAAGAAAAAAAGACGTAAATCTTAATTGAATTACAAACTAATTTTCAATGAGATACGTTCTTTATTCATCCAGGCTTAAAATGAGTTGGTTCAACTATTTTTTTCGCTACTTTTGATTTAAATGAGAGTATTATGAGCAAGAATTTATATATCGTACCGCATGATTTCACTGCAGTTGGTGATGCTGCATTAAAGTATGCCTTGCATTTAGGTAAATATGTACATACAGAAATCCAATTGTTGCATTTAGCGAATTCCAAAGCTGAAGCGATTAAAGCAAATCAAAAATTGGATGAAGTTATTGCTCGTTTCAATGCTCCTGAGGGAATTATTATATCAAAATTGGTTCGTGAAGGATCGATTTTTGAAGACATTGGTAAAATTGCTCATAAGCAAGGAGCTCAATTAATTATCATGGGAACACATGGTGCAACCGGATTTCAAAAGTTATTTGGTAGTAATGCAATGAAGGTTATTACAAGCTCTGAAGTCCCATTTTTAATTGTTCAAAAAGACACTATTCCAACAGAAATAAATAATATCATCGTTCCAATTGATTTAACGAAAGAAAGTCTTCAAATCGTTAATAACGCTGGTGATTTAGCAAATATGTTTGGTGCCACAGTTCACGTAGTTGGAGAAAAACAAAACGATGAATTATTGAGCCAACAGATGAAGAATCGTATTTTGATTATCAAGAATCAATACGAAGAGCGTAAAGTTCCATGTTCAGTTGAATTTATGAAAGGAAGCGGTTCATATCAAAAGAAAGTTTTGACTTATTGTGCAGAAAAATCGATTGATATGATTGCCATTGCTTATCATTCTGAGAGTTTATTGCCACAATTTGATACCTTTGCACAGTCATTGATTACAAATGACAAAAAATTACCGTGCATGGTGCTCAATTCAAAACTAGCATCTGCACTCTATTTCTAGCAGATGAATATTGGACAATACAACGATTTAACGATTTTACGATTCACAGCTCCCGGCGCCTATTTAGGTGACGATGAGGACAATGACGTACTTTTACCAGGAAAATACACAACCGACGAAATGGAAGTTGGTGATGTTATTTCCGTTTTCCTATACAAAGATTCTGAAGACAGAATTGTTGCAACAACAGAAGTTCCTTTGATTCAATTGGGCGAGTTTGCCTATTTGAAAGTAATCGAAGTGAATGCTTTTGGTGCATTTTTGAATTGGGGACTTGAAAAAGACTTGATGGTTCCATTCAAGGAACAAAATCAATTAATGGAAGAAGGTAAATATTACCTTGTTACTTTACAATACGATTTCGCAACAGATCGCTTGTTCGCTTCGATGAAAATCAATCGGTACTTGGAAGAATGCACAGACGAAAGCATTATCAATGTTGAATCTGACATTTTGGTGTGCGATACAACAGAATTAGGAATCAAAGTCATCGTTAACAATCGTTATCACGGAATTATATATCGCAACGATATCAGTCGTCAGATCAATCGTGGTTTCCGCGATGTAGGTTTTGTTTACAATATTCGCGAAGATGGTCGTTTGGATGTTCGTTTAGAAAAAGCTGGTTTCGAGAAGTTTGATGAAGCTGCAGAACGCATTTTGAACATGTTGATTGATAAAAAAATCATTCATCTTTCTGACAAAAGTGATCCAGACGAGATTCGTGAAATTGTTGGAATGAGTAAGAAAACATTCAAACAAGCGATTGGAAAATTGTACAAAGCACGACGTATCGTCATTCAGCCAAACTCAATCGAATTGAGCAATGAAAGTCAAGTTTCTGAATAAATTCGTATTGATTTCAGTGTTGATTGTTGTTCAAAATGCAACGGCACAATCAGATACAACACTGATCAAATCACATTTAGAGCAATTAACCAAAACAAAAGGTTATCGCCATTTCATGAATGTTGAATTACTCAACAAAACAGCTGATTTTATTGCTTCGGAATTCAAAAAATATGCTGACACCACATATTTTCAGGAATATCAAGTCAATGGAATTACCTACAAAAATGTCGTTTGTCTTTTCAAACCAACGTTGATTAATTCGTTTGGAACTTCCAATTCTGAATTGGTTGTTATTGGAGCGCATTACGATGCCTGTGGTATGCAAGAAGGCGCTGATGACAATGCTAGCGGTGTTGTAGGTTTGTTGGAAATTGCACGCCAATTGAACGAAAAACAATTCTCTCATCCCATTGAATTAGTTGCTTATACTTTAGAGGAACCACCGTATTTCAGAACAGAAAATATGGGTAGTTATGTTCACGCTAAATCCTTAGCAGATTCTAAAAAGACTGTTTACGGGATGGTTTCACTCGAAATGATTGGTTATTTCAAAGACGAAAAGAAAAGTCAAGATTATCCAATTGGCTTAATGCGATTGTTTTACGGCAGTAAAGGAAACTACATTACGTTGGTCAATAAATTCGGTAAAGGGAAATTTTCACGCAAATTCACAAAGAACTTTAAGCACACAAAACACATTCGTTCTAAAAAATTCAATGGACCAAAAATGCTACCGGGAGTTGATTTTTCTGATCATTTAAACTATTGGAAATTCAACTTCAGTGCGTTAATGTTAACAGATACAGCATTTTACAGAAACAAAAATTACCATCAAGATACAGACACGATGGAAACGCTCGATTTAGGAAGAATGGCCAAAGTGATTGATTCGACTTTGGAAACGCTTTGTAACCTGAAATAGAATTTATATCTTTTCAGTATGAAATCGCTACTCGTATTTTTATTTTGTATAATTTATTTCCTCGGTTTTTCCCAGCCCAATGCACCTTGTGGCAATGATTACGGTTCCACTTCAGATGAATCAACGATTAGTTTTCAAATGCGTTACGGAACCATTTCTGACGCAATAATTGCAATTAATACAGCTAAAAACACACGTGGTACAAGCTTGGGCTGTTCACAAACAGCACTCACCTATTCTACTCCAAATATCACTCAACCAAGTCTTTCAAATGTTGTAACTGTTTGGAATACAAATCACGTTCCTGTTATCAATGCCTTTTCTATTACGTGTCCACGAATTGGTCGCTATGAAAACAATGACGCACTTGGCGCTTATTACGCTTCAACAGCCGGATATTACAGCAATTTAAATGAATTGATCGAAATTGGTGACATGATGTACGATCAACAATACGCAACGTGGAATATCGCTTCACCAGATGTTCGCAATGAAGGAGTTTATGGTTATTTAAGTACAAACTCAGGCAATTCGTGTTATCTCGGCGGAATCGTTGGAAGTTCAGTAACAACTTTGTGTTCAACACTTCCTATTTATTGCCAAACCTATTCCAACGGTCAATTCGCAGGTTCAACCTTTGCAATTAGCGGGCAAGACGATGCAAACAATTGGTTCGATGGCGGATTAGCCTATGATCATGGCTGGGTTGGAGCACAATTTATCGAAGCAGCCATTCAACAAACAGATCCATTATTAAAACAGAAATACCGCAATTCATTGGAAAAAGCGACACAATTTGCAATCAATGAATACGCTGTTAAAAATCACAATTATACATCTAAGTTAATTTGGTTACTTGCTCAAATGTACGCTTGGACTGGCGATGTTACCTACAAAAATGAACTGAATTACAAACTTGACAAAAACCTACTTCCTGGAATTTTAATGGATACGAACAACGATGGTTTTGTTGATGGAACGAGTCCTCAAATTACTTTTACGAGTTTAACAGAAACTGCACAAACGCCAGGTAGAATGTGGGATGCACACAATTCACTTCCATGGTACAATGCTATGAATGCTTGGGCACTATCGGAAGCGTATGTCGCTTTTCGTGACCAAGGAGATTTAGTACGAGCAGCTGAATTGAAGCCGTATATTGTTGCCATGTTGGATAATTTGTCCAATGAAATTTTGACAAAAGGACTTATTCCAGATCAGTTAGGCGTTCGCGATTTGACGTATGGAATTTTAATTGGAATTTGGAAAATTGCTCGTTTTGAAAATGAATCTCATGCAAATTGGGAAAATGCAGCTTGGGCTTTATGGAATTCTGGATATTTCAACACCTACTCTACGCATTCAGTTTGTGTCGGATTGTATCTAAACCTGCTTTCTGATACACCATTTGTTCCTTTGGCTGATCGCGAAAATTTTGTTTTGAATACAACTGAAATAGAGCAAAACGAATTCTCGATTTATCCAAATCCAGTTCAAGAAACATTAACGATAGCTTCTAAATTCAACACAACTATTCAAAAAGTTGTCATTTCAACGCTTGATGGAAAGTGTGCTTTAGTACTTGATGCCAATGAAATTCAGGATGAAATCAATCTTTCAGCATTGTCAGCTGGAACGTATTTCATCCAATTAGATTCTGATGAATCTTCTGAAACGTTAAAGTTTATCAAAGAGTAATTACAAACTCATCAATTCCTTGAAACGAATTGCTTGACGACGTGAAATCTCAACCTTCTCACCTTCACGCAATTCTACTTGTAATCCACCATTGAACCAGTTTTCAATTGACGAAACCCATTGTAAATTGATGATGAATTTTCTATTTGCACGGAAAAAATGTTCAGGATCCAAACGCTCTTCAAAACTGTTTAAAGAACGTAAAATCAACGGTCGGAAGTTATCGAAGTAGACTTTCACATAGTTTCCATCTGATTCCAACATGCGTACTTTACTCAGTTCAACAAACCAACATTTCTCACCATCTTTGATAAAAACACGGTCATTTACCGTTAAAAAACGATCTTTTCGTGCAATTCCAGCTGATTGTGCAGAAACGAAATCATCTTCCGATGACAATTTTTGGATGGCTTCACGCAAACGTTCTGGATCAACTGGTTTTAAGATATAATCCAATGCATTTACTTCAAATGCCTTCAAAGCGTATTCATCGTAGGCTGTAACAAAAATAACGCGTGGAATTTCCTCCAAATGTTTCAACATTTCAAAGCCATTCATGCCTGGCATATTGATATCCAAGAATACTAAATCTGGTTTCTGTTCTTTAATTAAAGCAATTCCTTCTTCACCATTTTTTGCTTCACCAATAATATCAACTTCTAAATAATCTTTCAATAAAGACTTTAATTCTTCACGCGCAAGACGCTCATCTTCAACTAGTATTGTTTTAAATGTTTTCATAATTAAACTGTATTAATGATTGAATATTAATTGAGCAACAACTTCATTATCTTTCTGTATCAATTCAAAAGCTGCTGCACCTTTGAATTGCAATGCTAATCTGCGTTTTGTGTTTTCAAGACCAATTCCAGCACCTGTTGATTCTTCTTCACTTTGTTCTTGTAATTCACCAGTATTTGAAACGGCGATTAGTACTTTCCCTTCCATTCGTCGTGTTTCAATGGTAATTACTCCACCATTCACTAACGTTGAAATCCCATGTTTGATCGCATTTTCAACCAACATTTGCATTGAAAAAGGTGGAATTTGAAAATCACTCAAAGATTCATCTAAGTTCCATTTCACTTCTAAACGTTCTTCAAAGCGAATTTTCTCAAGTTCCAAATAGTTTGATACCATTTCCAACTCTTCATTCAACGGAACCAAATTTTCTTTCCCAAGAATCAATGATTTCCGTAACAAATTCGACAACGTAGTCACCGAAACCTTTGCTTTTGCAGGTTCTAAATCGATCAATGCTCGAATGCTATTCAAGGAATTAAACAAGAAATGTGGATTCAATTGCGAACGTAAATTCTTTAATTCAATTTCATTTCTACTCGCTTCCAAGGTTACATTATTCAATTCTTGCTTGCGCGACTTTTGAAAGAAATGGTACGTAAAATAGATTGAATTCCAGAAAACTACTAATACCAAGATCGAGAAGACATGAATAACAATGTTTAAGAATGTCAATGTTTCAACCTCCTTCGCATCGATTAACACTGAAAAGGTCGTTGTAGTTGCAGAAATTGATAAAGAAGTAACCAAGGCTCCAAGCAAAACACGCGGTAACAAAGGAGCTAAACGTAGATCCAACCAATGCATTTTGAAATAGAAAATACGCATAATGTGTGTACACGTAATCCCAAAGAAAATCAAGGCAAAAAGATTCGCAACAAGTTTTAAATCCAATTTTTCTGGATTATTTGCATACGTCGCAAGCATCAATAAGGCCACATAAGATGTCCAACCAATGATTTGCGCTAACCAATAAAGACGTTTACTTGTTGTCATAGTACAAAAATAAGCGCATAATTATTTTTTCCTAGTTTATATGGACAATTGGTGAAGGTGGCTGATTGTTGGGGATTTTTCGCTTTAATTGTCGTTAAAGTATGAAATTAAAAACGTCAAAAACCTCCTTTTTCAATAGAATACCAAGAGATCATTCGTTTAATTCTGATTGAAGCTTCTTAATTGCTAATATTGGAATGTTTTTTGAGTAAAGGCACAGATTTTAAACTGTAGAACTTAAGGTATGCGAACGTTCATTTTTCTTGTATTCCTTTTTCCAAGCTTTATGTTTGGCCAAACGTTTAGTAATCAAAAATTTGGCGTTTCACTCGGTTTAACGTTTAACGTTGGAACACATATCAACAACATCGGCATCAACGTAAACGCCTATTACACAGATTATTTTTACCAATTCAATTTAGGCCAAAGCTTAACCTTTAATGCAACGAGTTACGGAAAACGTACACATTTCTGGGAATCACGTTCTTCAGCTGGTTTGCATTTAATGGCGGGAAAAAGAAACCTAATGCCTGATTTTCAATTGAATGGTTTATTTCACAATACGACTTATAATTACGGACTTGGATTTAATTACCTCATTTACAAAGACAATGCTGGTACTTCACAACTTTCAGGAGGTTGGGCGCTTCACTTAAAAAACACGTCCCTCCTATTTGAAAATGATGTTTTTGGAGGTCAAGCCAAAGATCGCTTTCGAACGGGACATTTAGCTGCAACGTATCGTTATCAAAATTTGAAATTTATCGCTGGAATGTACATTTGGACGGGCGAAACAAAGAATTCTCAATGGGAAAAAATTCCTATGAAGCACCAACCAAGTGGATTCCGTGTTTTGGAAGACTTGCCGTATGGAAGAACAAGTCATGGAATTGCTTACGGTGGTGTTTATTACAATTTGGGGTTTGGTCAAAACGTGCATTTCAAACTTGGGGTTGACAGTGAACATTTGCGCCATTCTGTGCAAAACCGGTTCATTCACGACTTATTGTTTTTACCAAAGAAAGTAGAACGAAATACGCCGCATTACCCACGCTTAGACGAAACTGGTTGTCCAGTTTTTGAGAAAGCGTCGGTTCGAAAAGATCGTTTCTATTTCCAGCAGGGTTTGAATGAGAATTGGGGAGGATAACGATTTATGATTCGTGATTTGTGATTCGGTATTTGTTATTTAAAACATTAGAATCTATCACATTTCTCAACAAGCCGTAAAATTGTTAATATTATTTTAATTCTATTAACATTTTATCCTTCGGTATTAAAAGGAATGTACTAACTTTGCGCCCCGTAGTTACATTTCATAGATACATGTCAAATTCAACAAAATACGTATTTGTAACAGGGGGAGTAACATCTTCACTGGGTAAAGGGATTATATCAGCATCCTTAGCAAAATTGCTTCAAGCAAGAGGTTATTCAACAACCATCCAAAAACTTGATCCATACATCAACATCGATCCAGGAACACTGAATCCGTATGAGCATGGAGAATGTTTCGTTACAGACGATGGAGCTGAAACAGATTTAGATCTTGGACATTATGAGCGTTTCTTGAATGTTCCTACTTCACAAGCAAATAACGTTACAACTGGACGTATTTATCAATCTGTTATCGAGAAAGAACGTCGTGGTGAATTTTTAGGAAAAACGGTTCAAGTAATTCCTCACATCACTGACGAAATCAAAGACCGTATTCAAATCCTTGGTAAAAAAGGAACGTACGATATCGTGATTACTGAAATCGGTGGAACAGTTGGAGATATTGAATCACTTCCATACGTTGAGGCTGTGCGCCAAATGATGTGGGAATTTGAAAATGATTGTATCGTAATTCACTTAACGCTTGTACCTTATTTGGCTGCAGCGGGAGAATTAAAAACGAAACCAACGCAACACTCGGTAAAACAGTTATTGGAATTGGGTGTTCAGCCAGATATTTTATGTTGTAGAACAGAACATGAATTGGATTTAACACTTCGTAAGAAAATTGCTAAGTTCTGTAACGTAAGCATGAACGCGGTAATTGAATCACGTGATGCTGCTTCTATCTACGATGTTCCCTTGTTAATGCAAGCGGAAGAATTGGATAAAGTGGTGTTGGAAAAATTAGGTTTACCGTCAAAATCAATTCCAAATTTAGAAAGCTGGAAAAACTTCTTGGATCGTTTAAAAAATCCTAAAACAGAAGTAAACATTGGTTTAGTTGGTAAATACGTTGAATTAAAAGATTCATACAAATCTATTTCTGAAGCATTTATTCATGCAGGTGTTGCAAATGAAGCACGTGTAAATGTAAAATGGATTCATTCAGAAAAATTATCGAAATCAAATATTGACGAAGAATTGAGAGGTTTAGATGGAATTTTAGTTGCTCCAGGATTTGGATCACGTGGAATTTCAGGAAAAATTGAATCAGTTCGCTATGCTCGTGAAAACAAAGTTCCATTCTTCGGAATTTGTTTGGGAATGCAATGTGCTGTGATTGAATTCGCGCGTCACGTCTTAGGATACGCCGATGCACACACAACTGAAATTGCGGAAGACTCGAAATATCCGGTAATCAGTATGATGGAAGAGCAAAAAACGATTTCGAATCTTGGTGGAACAATGCGTTTGGGAGCTTACAAATGTCAGTTGAAACCTGGTTCACACGTTCAAGCGGCTTACAACACAGATACAATTTCTGAGCGTCACCGTCACCGTTATGAGTTCAATAACGATTATTTAAAAGAATTTGAAAATGCTGGGATGATTCCAACAGGAAGAAATCCAGAAACTGGTTTAGTTGAAGTTGTTGAAATCAAAGACCATCCGTGGTTTGTTGGAGCACAATTTCACCCAGAATATAAAAGTACAGTTGCAAACCCTCACCCACTGTTTGTAGCTTTCATTAACGCAGCTATTGCAAATAAAACAAAATAGAAATGGATAGAAATACCGTCATTGGACTGGTTTTAATTGGAATAATCCTATCTGTATTCACGATTGTGAATCAACCATCAGAGGAAGAAATTAAAGAACAGCAAAAAAAGGAACTTGCGCTTAAAGCAAAAGAAAACGCTAAGAAAAAAGACACTGCCAAAGACAAAAAAGCAGTCGTTGCAAATGTTGCAGTTGACAAAAACCTTGTCCCTAAAAAAGATGCTAAAGGTCAGCAAATTAAAACAGATAAAGGATTAGTTTACGTTAATACAAAAACGAACGCAGACACTGTAATTGCTGTTAAAGCATCGAAAGAATCTGCTCCAGTTGCTAAAGAAGTAAAAGGTGAATTAACACGTTTGGAAACAGACAAGTTAATGATTGACTTCTCAACGAAAGGTGGAAAAGTTGCTGCTGTTTATTTGAAAGAGTACGAATCTTACAAAGATTTCGCAAAAAAAGACAACAAGATTACGCCTTTACTTTTATTTGGTGATGGCGATGCAGTAAATGAGCTTGTTTTCACAATGAAAGGCAAGAAAATCAAAACTGGAAATCGTTTATTTACTGTAAAATCTCAAACAAAAAATTCAATTGTATTTGAATTGGATTTAGGCGATGGAAAAACGATTGAAAACCAATACACTCTGAAAGACAAAGCATTCGACTTGGATTACACCGTAAAAATGAATGGTTTTGGATCGGATGTGAATCCTAAAAACGTACTATTCAATTGGGAAGCTGCTTTCAGAAAATCAGAGCGCCTTTTCAGCGAACAGCGTCGTGTTTCAACGGTTTGTTTCAACGGTAAAGAAGAAGGATTAGATTATTTGAACGAAATGGGTGACGACGATGCTGAAGCAGAAGAAGACATTCAATGGGTAGCTTTCAAACAAAGCTACTTCTCCTCTATTATTCGTCCAGAAAATGACTTTGCTAAAGAAGGTACAAAATTCAAAGTACGCAAATACGCAGATGATCATGAAAAAATGTGGTCACACATTAAAGATTTCAAAGCGACTGCAAACTTGAACATTGATAATGTAAATGGTGGTTCTGTAAAAATGAACTGGTATTTTGGTCCAAACGACTACGAAACATTACATGCATACGATCAAGGTTATGACGATATCTTAAACTTCGGTTGGGGATTATTCCGTTGGATTAACCTTTATGCGGTTCAACCATTGTTTACGTTCCTTTCAAGCACAGGAATGGGTATGGGAATTGCAATTTTAATGTTGACAATCATTTTGAAATTCATCTTGATGCCAGTTCAATGGAAGATGTTTACATCTTCTGCTAAAATGCGCATTTTGAAACCAGAAATCGATGAGTTGAATGCGAAGTATCCGAACAAAGAGGATGCAATGAAAAAACAAATGGAAATGATGGCACTTTATCGCGAATCTGGCGCTAGTCCACTCGCAGGTTGTGTTCCAATGTTGATTCAAATGCCAATCTTGTTAGCGGTCTTCCGTTTCTTCCCTTCTGCATTCGAATTACGTCAAAAATCATTCTTGTGGGCTGAAGATTTATCTTCATACGACTCTGTTTGGGATTTTGGTGTAAACATTTGGTTCTATGGTGATCACATGTCGTTATTTGCTCTATTGATGTCTGTTACAACACTTGTTTACACGTATTTGAACAGTGGAAACATGCAACAACAGCAACAACCAGGAATGCCGAATATGAAAGTAATCATGTACATTTTCCCAGTCATGATGATTTTCTTCTTCAACAGCTATTCATCAGGTTTAAGTTACTATTACTTCATCTCAACATTGATTTCAATCCTTATCATGGTAATGATTAAAGAATTCTTTGTTGATGAGAACAAATTGAAAGCGAAAATGGCTGACCGTAAAGCGAATGCTGCTGGTGGACCTGCAAAAGTGAAAAAGAAATCGAAATTTCAAGAACGTTTAGAAGCGATGCAAAAAGCACAGCAAGAACAATTGAAAAATCGTAAGAAATAAGCAAATTGCTTGATACAAAAAAACTCCTGATGAACTCAGGAGTTTTTTTTTGATTAAATATTTTAAATCCTTTACTATCAATACAATTCCAATGCGCCTTTCAAGATTTTTACGACGAAAATCATTTGGCCATATTTCTCGAACGACGTTTTAATTTCTTGGTTTAAAGCTGACATGACTACATCTAAATCACCTACCAAATGCGTACTCGTTGTATTCACCTTCACAACAATATCGGAATGCGCTTTCATGCGCTCAATGAAATCGATAATTTGTGCTTCGTAAGCCTCTGTTAATGGGTAATTACTAATTTCTACTGTTGTTTTCATACTTTATTTCTTTTCTATTTTTTCGTAAGACGTTACGATTCCTTTGATTAACGCAGAACTAAATCCACTGTGTTCCATTTCGTTTAATCCAACAATTGTACAACCTTTTGGCGTTGTTACCTTATCAATTTCTTCTTCTGGATGCGTTCCGTTTTGAATCAATAATTCTGCTGCACCTTTCACCGTTTGACTTACGATTTTTGTGGCTGTTTTTGCATCAAATCCAACTTCAATTCCACCTTGAATCATTGCGCGAATAAAACGCAATACATACGCAATTCCACAAGCGCCAAGAATTGTAGCAGATTCCATCAATGCTTCATCAATGATTATTGCTTCTCCCAAGGATTCAAACAAACGCACAACTTCTGCTTTGCGGTTCAACTGATCGCTTTTTACAGAAATTGCTGTCATTGATTCGCTTACTGCTGCAGCTGTATTTGGCATTGCACGATAAATATCGAAATTTTCACCTAAAACCGATGCCATTTCACTAATTGTAATTCCAGCTGCAACGGATACGATTGTGTGCTTGGAAGCGTTAAAATCAGACTTAAATTCTTCCAAAAAACTCAACACATTGTATGGCTTCAAGGCAATTATCACAATATCAGCTTGTTCGATGAGTTCTTTGTTCGAAGGTGTAAACTGCGTATTGGGTAAATTCAATGCTTGTAAATCAGTTACAGTTCGCTTTGAACCGATTATTCGCACATTCTCATCCTTTTTTCGAATACCATTCAACAAGGAAAAACCAAGGTTTCCACAACCAACAATACCAATCGTCATTTCTTTATTTTTGACAAAAGTACTATTCTCTACCTTTCTAAAAGGTTTTAGTGTTCTAATAATTTGTTATTTTCGCGTACAATCAAAGCATTCGATGAAACAGATCTTATTTGTGTTTTTAATTTTTTCGGCTTCCTATTCGTTTGCACACGATTACTTTTTCGCATTTGCTGAAGTTGAATATGATGAATACAATGCAAATGTTGAAGCTACGTTGGTGATGACTACTCATGACTTCGAGTCATACTTAAGAAAGAAAAACATAATCACCAAAGAATTAAGCTTTTACAAAAATGATTCTATTGTACTGAAACAAGTTGAAACTGAAATTTTGAAGCATTTTTCGATCAGCAGTTCATCCGTTGGAGCTTTATCATTAGAAGGTTTTGAAATCGAACTTACCGGAATGATTCAAGTTTACTTAACTGCTCCTATTCTTTCGCCTGCAGAAGGACTTGATATTCAATTCGACTTATTAATGGATGAATATAAAGAACAACAGAACAAACTTACATTTATTTACCGCGATCAAAAAACCAGCTACGTTTATTTACAAAACAAACGCTCACAACACATAGATTTTTATTAGATATGAAGAATTTTACTTTTATACTGCTTGCGTGCACACCATTCATTTCATTTGGACAAAACAAATTTGCACAACTTGATCTAGAACTTCCAACACCAAACGAATACAGAACAGCAGCTGGAGCGCCTGGGCATGGTTATTATCAGCAGAAAGCAGATTATAAAATCAACTTAACAATTGATGACGCAACTCAAAAGCTAACAGGTGAAGAAACAATTACGTACACCAATAATTCTCCAGACAAATTGGAATATTTATGGTTGCAATTGGATCAAAACATATACGATCAAAACTCAGATTCAAAACTGATCGAGATTGAAAAAATGGAGGATTTCAAAAACATTGGCGACGTTAAAAAGAAGCTTTTCTATTACGACGGTGGATTTAAAATCGACGCAATTACGAGTACTTCTGGACAAAAAATGAGTTATGCCATAAACAAAACGATGTTGCGCATCAATTTGGAAAAACCATTGGCTCCAAATTCAAGTATTTCGTTCAAAATCAAATGGTGGTACAACATCAACGATCGAATGGCTGTTGGTGGTCGTTCAGGTTATGAACATTTCGAAAAAGACGATAATTATTTGTATACAATTGCTCAGTTCTTCCCTAGAATGTGTGTATATAGCGATGTTGAAGGTTGGCAAAATAAACAATTCTTAGGACGTGGTGAATTCGCTTTACCATTTGGTGATTACGAAGTTTCGATTACTGTTCCTTCAGATCATATCGTTGGTGCAACAGGTGAATTGCAAAATGGTTCATCGGTTTTAACTGCCGAACAACGCAAACGTTTCGACAAAGCAAAACTATCTGATTCACCAGTATTAATCGTCACACAAGCTGAAGCTGAAGAAAAAGAGAAAAACAAGGAAAAGGGAACAAAAACGTGGACATTTAAAGCAACGAATGTGCGTGATTTCGCTTTTGCAACTTCTAGAAAATTCATTTGGGATGCTCAAGCCGTTAAAGTTGGAGGAAAAACAGTTCTAGCAATGAGTTATTATCCAAAAGAAGGAAATCCATTGTGGGAAAAATACTCAACGAAATTGGTTGCTCACACCATTAAAACCTATTCAAAATACACGATTGATTATCCATATCCAGTAGCAATTTCAGTTCATTCAAAATGGATTGGAATGGAATACCCAATGATTTGTTTCAACGGTGGACGTCCAGATGAAGATGGAACGTATTCAGAAGACACAAAATACGGCATGTGGGGCGTAATTATTCACGAAGTTGGACACAATTTCTTCCCAATGATTATCAATTCAGATGAGCGCCAATGGACATGGATGGATGAAGGTTTGAATACTTTTGTGCAGTACTTGACAGAACAAGAATGGGAACGCGGATATCCTTCTCGTCGTGGTCCAGCCTACATGATTGCTGATTACATGCGCGGTCCAAAAGAATTCATTTCACCAATCATGACGAATTCTGAGTCAATCTTCCAATTTGGAAATAACGCATACGGAAAACCAGCAACTGCATTAAACATCTTGCGCGAAACTGTAATGGGACGAGAATTATTCGATTATTCGTTTAAAATTTATTGTGAACGTTGGAAATTCAAACACCCAACACCAGCAGATTTTTTCAGAACGATGGAAGATGCTTCAGCTGTTGATTTGGATTGGTTCTGGAGAGGCTGGTTCTACTCTACTGACCATGTCGATATTTCCTTAGATCAAGTGAAATGGTTCCAAATGAACACCATGAACCCAGAAGTTGAAAAAGCGATGAAAGAAGCGCAAAACAACGCTAAGGACAAATTTATTGGTGATACACGTAATAAAGAATCAATCAAACAAACGGCAAATGAAGCTGACCCGAGCCTTGACGATTTTTACGCAAAACGCAACATCTACAAAGTTGATGCTTTGGACGAAAAAGAATATGCTGAATTTGCAGGTAAACTAAGTGATGAAGATCGAAAATTATTGAATTCGAACAAGCAGTTTTACGAATTATCCTTCTCTAACCTTGGTGGACTGGTTATGCCCTTGATTATTGAAGTTACATACGCGGACAATAGTACTGAAGTTATTCGCATACCAGCAGAAATCTGGAGACAATACGAGAACAAAGTTTCAAGAGTTTTGATTCTGAATAAAGAAGTAATTTCGTTCCGTTTGGATCCATTCTTAGAAACAGCAGATACAGATTTGAACAATAACAGTTGGCCAGCACGTGTTGAGCCTACACGTTATGAATTGTTCAAACAGAAGCAGCCTACAGAAAATCCGATGCAACGTCAAAAACGTGTTGAAGAGTTGAACAGACAGTAAATATTCAGATAAAAAAAGGTGTTAAGTTAACTTAACACCTTTTTTTTGCCCTTACTTCTTATAGAAGCTCAAATAGTTGTAGTATTTCTCACGTACAAATTGAATCAATTCATCATTCGTAGCAGACAACATAAACGATTCTTTCAGATTCATAAAGGTTATAAACTTATCAAACTCATCTTCTGGCAATTGAATCACCTTATGTGTATTGTATAATCTCAGCAAAGTTATCGTTGCTGCCTTCTTATTTTTATGCTTTAAATCCCATTGCCAATCTTCATTATCCGCCTCAGTTAAAGTATAGCCAGACTTTAAGGCACGAACATCAATATGGTAAAAATCAATATATTCAATGTATTTTGCTCGTACAAAATTGAACACATCTGAATCGGATGCATTCACTAAAAACACTTGATCTAAATTCATAAAGCCAATAAAACGGTCAAACTCTGAACTTGGTAAATCAAAGGCTTTATTCGTAACATACATCGTTAACAATTCATGAATGGCAGCACGTTTATCAGAATCAAGCATGCTTCTCCATTTAAAACCATCCATCGTTTGCAGATCTGCAGTCAACTTAAAATGCTCATACTTATCTTGAATAAACGTGATCAACTCCATTTCTGTGGCCGTTTTCAAGAAATCCTCATTAATATTTAGGAAAGAAATAAATTGATCAAATTGCTCTTCCGTTAAATCAATGATATCGTATGCAACATAATTTCGAAGCAATTCTTTCACAATGCGTCGCTGATCATCATGATATTCTTGCTCTGCAATCCATCGTTTATTTTGCTCTTTCTTAGAAAACGTTTGATACAAAGCCGTTATTGGACTTTGAAAAATATCAACACCTGTTACAGTGCGAGTTTCACGTAACGCCAATTCCTGACGTTCTTCCTTGATTTGCTCCAACGATTTCAATGGTCGAACAGAAACCTCAGGCAATTCACTGAATTTACGTTCCAAGTAATACGTATGCTTATATTGGCAATTCGAATCAGCCACAACAATCGTTTTTATCAAAAGGTAATTTTTCACCGAAAGCGCAACCGTATCTCCATTGTTGACATAAATAGAGAATGTCCCGTTTGGTTGCCCAAAAACACCTTGACCCGTGCGACGATTCACCAACATTAAATTATAAAAACTTTGTGTTTGCGCTGAATCGATAACCCTTCCGCTAAAAAGGACTTTATCACACGATTGCCCGAGACTCAAGAATGAACTTCCAGCAATGAATGAACTTATTAATAGTTTATTTATCATCGTTAACGAATGTAGCAAAAAAGATTCCAAAGCAGTTTATTCAAAAGTGTTATAAAGTGTTAATACTTTCTATTTACATTTGTACATTATTGTAATTCACTTTTGTACACTGTTTGATTTTACTTTTGTAATCTTTTAAATTCCTAACTTGTTTAAACTCTCACTTTCTAAGTTTATTGTAATTTTGCAACATGAATAAAAGAGTTGTTGTAGGGCTTTCAGGCGGAGTTGATTCAAGTGTAGCAGCACATTTACTGATCCAACAAGGCTATGAAGTAATTGGTATGTTTATGCGTAACTGGCATGACGAAAGCGTTACTTTATCTGATGATTGCCCTTGGATTGACGATTCAAACGACGCATTATTGATCGCACAACAACTTGGAATCCCGTTTCAAGTGATTGATTTAAGCAAAGAATATAAAGAACGCATCGTCGATTATATGTTCAACGAATACGAAGCTGGACGAACACCAAACCCAGATGTACTTTGTAACCGCGAAATTAAGTTCGATGTTTTCTTGAAAGCAGCAATGGAATTAGGCGCAGATTACGTCGCTACAGGACATTATTGTCGAAGAATTGACCATGAAGACGGAACAGTTGGTTTATTAGCAGGAAAAGACCCAAACAAGGATCAATCTTACTTCCTTTGCCAATTAAATCAAGAACAATTAAGCAAAGCATTATTTCCTATTGGTGAATTATTAAAACCAGAAGTTCGTGAAATAGCGAAAGAAATGGGCTTGGTAACCGCTGAAAAGAAAGATTCTCAAGGACTTTGTTTCGTTGGTAAAATCAGTCTCCCACAATTCTTACAGCAAAAATTAGCCGCCAAAAAAGGAGATGTGATTGAATTACCGAATGATTTGGCACTTTACGATGCTTACAATTCAATTGCTCCAACACTAGAAAACGTCCAACAATTAGCTTGCGAGTTCCACTACACCGCTGATATGGGTAAAAAAGTAGCCGAACATCAAGGAGCGCACTATTACACAGTAGGACAAAGAAAAGGCTTGCATATCGGAGGAAGACCTCTTCCATCGTTTGTCATCGGGATTGACACAGTAAACAATCTCGTTTTTTCTGGCCAAACGGATGAACACAATGGGTTAAACAAATATGCTTTAAAGATTAATAATCAAGAAGTTCATTGGATTAACTTAAAGTATAAATTAAACATTGATGAACAACTTGAATGTTTGGTACGAATTCGTTATCGTCAACCGTTAAAACAAGCCACGTTGATTCAAAAAGAAGATGGTTTGTATATTTTATTCCCAGAGAAAGAGAAAGGAATCACTCCTGGACAATTCGCAGCGTGGTATATTGGTGATGAATTGATTGGATCTGGAACAATTGCATATTAAGCTATTTACTTCGGTAAATATTCTTTAAACGTTCCATCTTGGTAAAACTCAACAATCTTCACAATTGATTCATTGTTTGATTCTGATATAACTTTGCGCTTCACAACATCCTCTTCCACTTTCTTTGTCTCCTGCTTTACTTCTGGATTTGTAGACATTTGCCCCGTCAATAACCAATGTGCGTTGACACGTGGAAAATTCAGAATGATCTTCTCTAAGAAATCGAGACTAGGCTTATTTCTACCAGAAATAACATGACTCACATTTGATCGCTGAACACCGAGTTTATCAGCAAAAGCTGAAGGCGTCAAATTGTGCATTTTAAGAATTAACTGAAGTCGTTCTTGGATTAACATTTGTAAATTATTATTCTTTAACAAATCTACATTAAATATTTACAAATGTCAATAATAAAAAATATTTGGGCACAAAAAAAGGAACCGAAGCTCCTAATCTATTGATTTTGATTGGTTTTAATTCATGTGTATCGAATGGAAAATCGAATTAGATGGAATGTTTTTCATCTGCTCTGCCATTTTAATTGAATCCATCAATTGAGCTACCTCAAAAATGTTTAATTTACTTTTAGTTCCTTGTACTCTATGTTGAGATAACTTGTACTGTGCTAGTTTAACAGTGTTATTAATCATATTTTCTGCAATTAAGTTCATATCATAAATATTCAATACAAACCCATTTACGGCACCTTATTTCAGAATGTTACAAAAAATTAAAAAAAAATTAAGATTTGTATACGAATTCCTTATTTTAAACTCAAAGAAAAAGCATCTAATTAATTACAATTCAACTAATTGCACCTTGATTACAAAGTTAGAAATATGAATTATTTTTTGATGAGCGGATAAATCAACCCCTCTAGCCCATTCAATTTGATCTCATGAATCAGCTGTAATTGTTCACCTAATTTACCTGCAGGAAAACCTTTCTGGCGATACCAAACCAAATAATGTTCAGGTAATTGTATAAGCAAATGCCCCTGGTATTTACCAAAGGGCATTCGCATATTTGCGAGTTTCACTAACTCTTGATGTTGTTCTTGCGGATTCAATCCTTATTAATATGCTACTGGAGTGCGATTTATTGTCTCCAATAAATATCCCCAGAATTTTTGTACTGATGAAATTTGAACTTTTTCATCTGGAGAATGCGCTGCACGAATATTCGGTCCAAATGAAATCATATCAACTCCTGGTAAATGTTTTCCTAGAATCCCACACTCTAATCCAGCGTGACACGCTTTCACTTGTGGCTCTTCGTTGTACATTTCACGGTATAAATCAGTCATCAAATTTAAAATCGGAGAATTAGGATTTGGCTGCCAACCTGGATAATCTCCCGATTGAACAACTGCACAACCCATATTTTCAAATGCCGCACGAATTGTATTCGCCACATCTCCTTTAGATGATTCAACACTACTTCGTTGTAAGGATTGCGTAATAAATTCACCATCTTTAATAATCACACGGGCTAAACTTGATGAAGCCTCAACTAAATCAGCAATATCTGGACTCATTCTGAAAACACCGTTATGCACAGAATACAAAGTGTTCAGGATTTTGCTAAACTCATCTGTACTAACCGCTTTATCATCATTCACAACAGTATCAACTGTCAATGTGAAATTTGGTTCAACTGTAACAAACTCTGTTTTCAAGATCGAAACGAAATACTCTACCTCGCTTCTAAACTTTGCATCTTCATCCTTTGATACAGCAACAACAACCGTCGCCTCACGTGGAATCGCATTGCGCAAACTTCCTCCATCAAACGAAATCAATTGGATTTCAGTCAATGAATGCAAATGATACAACAAACGCGTCATCATTTTATTTGCATTCCCGCGACCTTTATCAATATCCATTCCTGAGTGCCCCCCAAGTAATCCACGTAGTGTTAATGCATATTTCACAAACCCTTCATTTAAAGAAACTTGACTATACTTATATGAAGTATTCGTGTCAATACCACCAGCACAACCAATTGACAATTCGTCATCATCTTCTGTATCCAAATTCAACAAAATCTTTCCTGAAAAATTTGAACCATCCAATTCTTTCGCTCCTGTCATTCCAGTTTCTTCATCGATTGTAAACATTGCTTCGATTGCAGGATGAGCAATATCCGTTGATGCCAAAATCGCCATAATTGCTGCAACACCAATTCCATTGTCAGCCCCTAATGTTGTTCCATTCGCTCTCACCCAGTCACCATCGACAATCATTTCGATTCCTTGTTGATCAAAATCAAATACTGTATCAGAATTTTTCTGATGCACCATATCAATGTGCGATTGCAAAATCAAGGTTGTGCGATTTTCCATCCCTGGTGTCGCTGGTTTTTTGATAATCACATTCTGAATGGCATCTTTTTTCGTTTCCAATCCTAAGGAATTTCCAAAATCTACCATAAACTGAATTACGCGCTCCTCTTTTTTAGAAGGACGTGGAACAGCATTTAAATCAGCAAAGTTATTCCACAATGCTTTCGGTTCTAAATTTCTAATACTCATTTAATTATCGTTTAATTTCTGGAATTAACTATTTCGAATGTTGTAGATGCGATTAATCCACAATTCTTCCACTTTTGCACGTGCCCAAGGAGTTTTGCGCAAAAATGTTAAACTCGATTTCACACTCGGATTGCTTTTAAAACAATTGATTGGAATTAATTTCCCAAGATTTTCAAATCCAAATTCTTGTTCTAAATCAATTACGATTTGCTCTAATTTTACACCGTGTAATGGATCCATGTTCGTATTGTTATACATTCAACCGTTGACTGAGGCTCTCGAAGGCAACATTTTACCGAAGCAGTCTCCGTCAACGATTCAATTAATTTATTTCACCAATTTTCTATACTTGATTCGTTTTGGACCATTATCACCCAAGCGTTTTTTACGATTTTCTTCGTATTCTGTGTACGATCCTTCAAACCAATAAACTTCAGAATCACCTTCAAAAGCCAATATATGTGTGCAAATACGATCCAAGAACCAACGGTCGTGAGAAATAACCACTGCACAACCAGCAAAATTCTGAATTCCTTCTTCCAATGCACGCAAAGTATTAACGTCAATATCATTCGTTGGCTCATCCAGCAGCAAGACATTCGCTTCTGTTTTCAAAGTCATTGCCAAATGCAAACGATTTCGTTCACCACCTGATAAAATTCCAACTTTCTTATTTTGATCAGAACCGTTGAAGTTAAATTTGGACAAATAAGCTCTTGAATTGATTTTTTGATTTCCAACTTCTACGAATTCCAAACCATTTGAAACAACTTCAAAAACAGTTTTATCTGGATGAATATCTTTATGCGTTTGATCAACATAACCAATTTTCACCGTCTCTCCTACTGCAAACTCACCATTGTCAGGCTGTAATTCATCCATGATCATTTTGAAAATCGTTGTTTTACCAGCACCATTTGGCCCGATAATTCCAACAATACCAGCTGGTGGCAATTTGAAATTCAAATTATCGTACAACAATTTATCACCAAACGATTTCGCAACAGCATTCGCATCGATTACATTGTTCCCTAAACGAGGTCCATTTGGAATTGGCATTTCCAACATTGCTTCTTTGTCTTTCAAGTCTTCAGAAAGCATTTTATCGTAGTTCGCAATACGTGCTTTGTTTTTAGCATGACGTCCTTTTGGATTCATACGCACCCATTCCAACTCACGTGCTAACATTTTTTGACGTTTTGATTCAGATTTCTCTTCTTCTTTCAAACGATTTCCTTTTTGCTCCAACCATGAAGTATAGTTTCCTTTCCAAGGAATACCTTCTCCACGATCCAACTCAAGAATCCAACCAGCAACATTATCCAAGAAATAACGGTCGTGTGTTACAGCAATAACTGTTCCTTTGTATTGTTGTAAATGTTGCTCCAACCACTCAATTGATTCAGCATCCAAGTGATTCGTAGGCTCATCCAACAATAAAATATCTGGATTTTGTAACAACAAACGACACAATGCAACACGACGTTTTTCACCTCCAGAAAGTGTAGAAATCAATTGATCATCTGGTGGACAACGCAAAGCATCCATTGCACGTTCCAATTTTGTATCCAATTCCCATGCATCCAATGCATCGATTTTATCAGAAACAACACTTTGGCGAGCGATCAACTTATCCATTTTATCTGGGTCGTTCAAAATCTCTTCATCCATGAATGAATTATTGATTTCTTCGTATTCCTTCAAGACGTCAACAGTTTCCTGCGCTCCTTCTAAAACAATATCTTTCACCGTTTTATTCAAATCCAATTCTGGTTCTTGTGGTAAATAACCAACAGTATATCCTGGAGAAAAAACAACATCTCCTTGATACGCATTATCCAAACCTGCAATAATTTTCATTACTGTAGATTTACCAGAACCATTTAAACCGATGATTCCGATTTTCGCTCCATAAAAGAACGATAAGTAAATATTTTTAATGATTTGTTTTCCTTGAGGCGTGTTTTTCGTAACACCGACCATCGAAAAGATGATTTTTTTATCGTCTGACATATGCTAAAAAATGATTTTCTCAAAGTTAATAAAGGAAAACGAAAGTGCCTTGAAAAGTAAAAGTTTATTGCATAAAAAAAGTCCTGACATTGCTACCAGGACTTAAATCAATTTCATTTTTTACATTGCAGCCAATCCAATCAGCCCAATTAAAAATACCAAAGCGTAAATAGACAAGATTACAATCATAAAAATCCCTGAAAATTTAAACAAGGACTTTAAGTTTTCAAACCCATCTTCCAAATTGTTTTGTTGAGAGTTTTGAATCGCCAATTTCATTTTTACAGCAAAATTGTACAAATAGCGTGTCGGAAAATAATACAACAAGGCCATAAGTAAATAGGTAAAACCCAAAACGAAAGGTCCACCCGAAATTCCTGAAAACCTTGACATACTCGTCCCCGAACCTATTGCAACAAGAGCCACAAGAACAATCAATCCAATAAACACAAAACCAACTATTGCTAAAAACTTAGCCCATTTTGCAGTTTCTAATAAAAAATTATTGATTTTGGAATTAATACTTAATTCCGCAGAGGTAACATTATTATCTAAAGTATCCATTTTGTAAAAGGTTGTATTTATAAAAAAAGCCCTCCACCAAGGTGGAAGGCTTTCTATTTTTTTTTGA
>CAJAVU010000004.1 GCA_903945495.1 uncultured Flavobacteriales bacterium
AAATAAATAGACATGAAAAAAATATTTTTACAATTCATTTTGTTGATTTCACTATCCAATTTGGCTTTTGCTCAAACAAATATTTATGACAGTATTTTTGTTGGAGGTCGTTGGAGAACTTTTTTAACTCATCTTCCAACAGGATATAATACTTCGAACAACTACCCATTAGTTTTAGCATTTCACGGTGGTGGTCTATTAGGTTATCAATCCATTCAATATCAATCTCGTTTATCTCAAAAATCAGATACTGCAGGTTTTATTGTTGTATATCCCGAAGGAGTAAAAATTGCAGGAAATAGAACTTGGAACGCAGGAGGTTGTTGCGCCCCATCAACAACACAAAATATAGACGATGTTGGATTTGTAAATTCTTTACTAAATAATTTATTTGCAAACAGACCAATAGATACAACTCGTGTATATGCGACAGGTTTTTCAAATGGTGCATTGTTGTGTTATCGACTTGCTAACCAACTAACAAATCGATTTGCCGCCATAGCACCAGTCGCAGGTGATTTAATGTATTATCCTTGGAATCCTGCAAGATCTATCCCAATAATTAGTTTTCATTCTTATCAAGACCAAAATGTAAAATATTTTGGAGGCGTAACAATTGGTTCAACTGGAACATATTTTCCACCGCAAGACAGTATGTTTAATATAATAAGTACAAATTATTCCTGCGGTATTTTGAAAGACACCTTATTCCATAACATAAACCAATATGACCATTTCAAATATTCAAACTGCTCCTGTAACGCAATAATAGAGCAATTTGTAAGCTATGACGGGGAACATTCTTGGCCTGGAGGACTTTCTTCAGGAGCGGTAACTGTTAGCAATCAATTTAGTGCAACATATTTAATGTGGCAGTTTTTTCAGAATTATACAACAAGCTGTTTAACTACTGGTATTGAAAATTTTAACGAAACAAATATTAAAATAGAGGCATTCCCTAATCCATTCTCAAACAAAATCAATCTGACTAACACGACTGGAAATGAAAATTTCACGCTTATTAATTATTTTGGTCAAGTTATTTGGACAGGCAAAAATATTGAACAGCAGGATTTTTCTTACTTAACAAAAGGTTTTTATTTGCTTAGAATTGACAATAGGACAATTAAACTAGTGAAACAATGAGAAGAAGGGCATCACATAACAGCGTGTAAGCAATATTGCCTTGCCGCAGGCGCAACACAGGGCAACATCGCCTACACGCAAACCGTTAGCGGTCATTGTAAAGCGACACTCAACAACAAAAACTAGAATGACAGATATTGAAATACTTGCTTATGTTCTGAATCAATTTGCCGACTTGACAGCCGACGAATTTAATTTGTCCGTTTCTTTATGGCACACAAAAGAATACAAAAAAGGCGACTATTTCAACCAACAAAAAACTATTTGTAGATATTTAGGATTTATCAAAGAAGGTGCTTTTCGTTCTTATGTGATAGATAAAAAAACAGATGAAGAAAAAAACATTTTTTTGTATTCAAAAAATCAATTTGTTGTTCCGTTCAAGAGTTTTATCAATCAGACACCTTGCGATTATCAAACCCAAGCATTGACAGATGCTTCAATACTGTATATAAATATTGATGACTTACTTTCTCTTTACAAACAATCTCATAAATGGGAACGATTCGGTCGTTTAATGGCTCAAGAAGCATTTAATATAAGCATCGAAAGAATGGAAGGCTTTGTTTTTAAAACACCCGAAGAACGCTACCTGGACTTAATCAAAAACCATCCTGATATTTTTAATAATATTCCGCTGTATCATATTTCATCCTATTTGGGTATTCAAGGTCCTTCTTTGAGTAGAATTAGAAAAAGATTAAGCCAAAAATAACGATTTTAACTTGGGTTAAAGTTTCTATTGATTTTTAGCTTGACATTTGTCTATTATTTAGACAATTAAATTTCTTAAAGATATGATACAATCAAAAACAATCGTTTTTATACACGGACTTTTCCAAAACCCAAATGGTTGGGCTGAATGGAAAACCTATTTTGAGGCAAGTGGATATACCTGCTATTCTCCTGCGTATCCTTTTCACGAAGGAAACCCTAACGAACTTCGCAAAAATATTAACCCAAAATTAGGTAAACTAACTTTGGGACAAGTTACGGATAGTTTAGTCGCTTTTATTGACAGACTTCCAGAAAAACCTATTTTAATAGGACATTCAATGGGTGGTCTTTGTGTTCAAAAATTGCTATACTTAGAAAAAGGATTAGCAGGAATTTGTATTGATAGTGTAGCACCAAAAGGCATTATGTCATTTAATTGGAATTTTCTTAGAGCAAACATCCCTTTAATAAATCCCTTCAAGGGTGATAGTGTTTTTACACCAAATGCGGAATGGTTTCAACAAACTTTCTGCAACACAATGACTTTGCAAGAGGCTCAAATAGAATTTGAAAAATCTGTTGTTCCTGAAAGTAGAAACATAGCAAGAACAAGCATTAAGCAAGACGGCTATGTAGATTTTGAAAAACCACACCGACCTTTACTTTTTATTTCGGGCGAAGAAGACCAACTAATTCCAACCTCATTGAATAAGAAAAATTTTGATGCTTATAAGGACAAGAACAGTAAAAAAGAATTAAAAATTTTTGCTGGCAGAACGCATTATATATGCAATCAAAAGAACTGGGAAGAAGTAGCAAGTTATATCAATAGTTGGTTAAGTAAATTAAAATAAAATCCGTATTATGAAATTAATAGATAGTTTACTTTGGCGGTCTGCAACCAAAATAATGAATGGGCAGAAAGTGCCGAAAGAAAAATTGTCGTATATTTTGGAAGCGGCAAGGTTAGCACCTTCGTCCTCTGGACTTCAACCTTACAGAATTATCTTGATTGATGATAAGGCTACATTAGGAAATATTGGGGTTATGGCTTATAATCAAAACCAAATTCTTAATTGTTCGCACTTATTGGTTTTTGCTTCTTGGGATAATTATTCATTTGAACGAATGGGTAAAGTTTTTGAAGAAACTATGCAAGAAAGAAATCAACCCATTGAAACAATGGCAAATTATCATCAGACACTTTGGGAGAGATATGAACCATTAAGTAAAGAGTGGCATCAGTCTCATTCAGCCAAACAAGCCTACATTTCCCTTGGTTTTGCAATTGCAGCAGCAGCAGAGCAACAAGTTGACGCTACACCTATGGAAGGTTTTGACAATGCTAAATTGGACGAACTTTTGGGTTTAGAAAAATTAGGTTTAAAAAGTGCTGTCTTATTAGCACTTGGTTATCGAGACGATGAAAATGATTGGTGGTCAAAATTGAAAAAAGTTCGCACACCAAAAGAAAGGTTTATCATTCCACTAACTTAAAAACAACGAACCGCTAACTTCGGTTTGGCAATATGGCGGCTGAAGTGCTTCTATGAAACATTTGTGCAAGGTTCAACAGCAGTAATTCTATTAAACTTTTGTGCTAAAAATCCGCCACATCGCCAAGCCGAGAACCGTTATGTGCCATTGAGGTTTGGTAAAAAAAACACATTTAATGAAGACTATATTTCTCATTTCTTTCACGCTAATCACTTGTATTCTTAACGCACAAGATTCAACGCGTTTAAAAAAAGTCTATGTTGAGTATTCTACCAAAAAACCTGAAAAAAACGACTTTACTTTCGCTCGGTGCAAGGAATACGACCAATTTGGAAATCTTATCGTTTATTCTTCTACAACAAATGAACCCGGTAAAGTGGTAAAAAGAATTGAGTATCAATATGACTCATTTAATCGAATCATTCAGGTTCAAACATTTTTGCAGAATGGGTTAAGCAAAAAAAGAATCACATCATTGATTTATGAATATACCCACGATACAATAATAAAATGTGAACAACCTATTCAAGACTCAATTATGTTTAGCTGTGAAAAGAACGTCAAAAAATATGATAGTCAAGGCAATCTTATTCGTAAAGTCCTCTTAAAAAATGATTCACTAAATAGATTTGATATATATTCATTCGAGGAACACAGATACGTCTATGACTCTCTTGGTCGAATATTAATTGACTCAAACTGTATAGCATATCCCGAATGTAAAATCACGCATTACATATATGGGGAAAATACTTTAAGTACCAAACGATTGGAACACATAAACGAAAGTAATATATTCCATACGCCACAGGACACAGTATTTACAATGAGGAATTACACTTATCATACTAATGATTCGATTGCAACATTGGAAGTATACAGATACTCAACTTTAGCTAATGGAAGAATTGATATGACACAGTACTTTCAAAATGATTCTTTAGGGAATATTATTGAATTCTATGTGATAGACCACCTAAGCAACTCTCAAAAAAAATCAAATCACCAAAAATATCATTATGCTTATGATGAAAAAGGACAGGTTTTAAGTATGTTTCATCAAACTTTCTTTCCAAAAAAACAAAGGAGTAAAATTTATTATAGGTACACTTATTATTATTGGCAGTAAACAGCACCTAACAGGTGCTCAAGCGCCAGCCCAAAATCTTGCTTCGGAGAAACGTTAAAATCGAAAGAAAAGGTTCTATCTTCGAAACAACAATTTATTTAAAGAGTTGGGCCGTGCGCCTAGCACCAAACCGTTATGCACCATTAACCACTCCCGCTAAACGCAATCATCAAGAAATATTTGCTCAATCAAAAATAAATACTTACTTTTAACGTTAGTAACGTAAATCAATATTAATGATTAAGACTTTTGGCGATAAAGAATCCGAAAAAATTTGGAATGGAATTCGGTCGAAAAAATTGCCAAATGAAATTCAGGATGTAGCGCGAAGAAAATTTAGGATGCTTAATAATGCACAAGATGTAAATGACTTAAGAATTCCCCCTGCAAACAGACTGGAAAAATTGAAAGGTAACCTTGAAGATTATTATAGTATTCGAATAAATAATCAATGGAGAATCATCTTTCAATGGCTTAATAATGATTCTTACGATGTTAGAATAGTTGATTACCATTAATAATGAAGATATGGAAAAGTTGAGCAATATACATCCTGGTGAAATACTACTTGAGGAATTCTTAATTCCAATGGAAATTTCTGCTTATCGTCTAGCAAAGGCGACATTTCTACCACAAACACGCATATCTGAAATAATCAAAGGTAACAGACGAATAACCGCTGATACTGCGTTGCGTTTTGCAAAATTTTTCGGAACAAGCGCAAAGTTTTGGTTGGGTTTACAAGATGATTATGATCTTGAAGAAGAGAAAAATCGAAAGGAGAAAGAATTAAATGACATAAAACCAATGAAAGGAAACGCTGCATAACAGAGGCTCATGCTCCATTCCGAGATCTAGCTTCGATGAAACGATTTTGTATTTTTAAAAATAATCAAACTTCGAGGTGTCGTTTTTGGTTGAAAATTCGGAACGGCGCCTGGCACAAACCGTTAGCAACAACACCCTCATGAAACATCTTTATCCGTTTTTCTTTCTAATTGCACTAGCATTTTTCATTTCAAGCTGCGATGCACTATTACTTATGAGCTATTCCATTGAAAATAAATCAAAAAATGATGTTCGTCTGTTTGTACCAAACGCCATTGTTAGCAGTGAAGGGTATTTTGATCGGCGCAGTGAGGCAAAAGACACGGTTGTCTTACTCAAAAAAGGTGAAACATTTGTAATTGGATACGATATGAAAATTGATTTTCCATGGGGCACAAAAAACATTTACAAGAATAAACCCGGAATCTGTGGGATAAAAAATCTAACGTCAGCCGATTCGCATTTCGAATACGGATGCACGAAGAAAGAATGGAAGTACAAACGCAGGAATTCTGTGCTGATTATTAAAAAGTAAAACGTTTTTAATTTTCTAATCGAAAAATCTGTTACACAAAAAAAGCCCAGCTCTTCTCACAGAACTGGGCTTTGTATTTAAGTTTACTTTTTCTTAGTTCACTAATAATTTATGTGAAGGAGCGAATTTCGTTAAGGTAATACCCTCAACTGCTTTCGTGTATTCTTCGATTGTTGGAGTGCGTCCTAAAATCGTTGAAAGAACAACAACTGGCGTAGATGAAAGCAATGATTCACCTTTTTTACCATCTGTATCTTCCACTACTCGACCTTGGAATAAACGTGTAGAAGTAGCCATTACCGTATCTCCTTTTTCCGCTTTTTCTTGGTTCCCCATACATAAGTTACAACCTGGACGCTCTAAGTACAACATGTTTTCATACTTCGTACGCGCTTCACCTTTTGGCAAATTGTCGTTGAATTCGAAACCTGAGTATTTTTGCAATACTTCCCAATCACCTTCTGCTTTCAACTCATCAACAATGTTGTATGTTGGTGGAGCTACAACTAAAGGAGCTTTGAATTCTACTTTACCATTTTGCGCTTCTACGTTTTTCAACATTTGCGCTAAAATTTTCATATCACCCTTGTGAACCATACACGAACCGATGAAACCAAGATCTACTTGTTTTGTTCCGCCGTAGAATGACAATGGACGAATTGTATCGTGTGTATACCGTTTTGAAACGTCTTTGTTGTTTACATCTGGATCGGCAATCATTGGCTCAGAGATTAAATCTAAATCAACTACCAATTCAGCATAGTATTTTGCACTTGCGTCTGGTGCCAACGCTGGTTTCGAACCAGATTGAATTTCATCGATGCGTTTGTTTGCTTTGTCAATCAAGCCTTCTAACACCTTATTTGTATTGTCCATTCCTTTATCAATCATGATTTGGATACGGCTCTTCGCAATTTCCAATGATTGAATCAAGGTTTCATCTTCCGAAATATTGATGGATGCTTTCGCCTTCATTTCAGCTGTCCAATCTGTGAATGTAAATGCTTGATCAGCTGTTAACGTTCCGATATGCACTTCAATTACGCGTCCTTGGAAAACGTTTTCACCACCAAATTTCTGTAACATTTGCGCTTGCGTTGCATGAACAACATCACGGAAATCCATGTAGCTTTTCATTTCACCTTTGAATGTCACTTTTACAGATTCTGGAATCGGCATTGAAGCTTCACCTGTTGCTAAAGCTAACGCTACAGTTCCTGAATCTGCACCGAATGCAACACCTTTCGACATACGTGTGTGCGAGTCACCACCAATGATGATTGCCCAGTCGTCGATTGTGATATCATTCAATACTTTGTGAATAACGTCTGTCATTGAGTGGTAAACGCCTTTCGGGTCACGCGCTGTGATCAATCCAAACTCATTCATGAATTTCATCAATTTCGGGATGTTTGCTTGCGCTTTTTTGTCCCAAACAGATGCCGTGTGACATCCAGACTGATATGCTCCGTCAACAATTGGAGAAATAACCGTTGCAGCCATTGATTCCAATTCTTGTGCTGTCATCAAACCAGTTGTATCTTGCGAACCAACGATATTCACTGTAACGCGAACATCAGATCCAGCGTGCAATACTTTTCCTGGCGTGTTTCCAACTGCATTGCGGTTGAAGATTTTCTCAACAGCTGTTAATCCTTGTCCGTCATTTGAAATTTCTTTCGATGGAGCAAATACCGTTGGAATATTAATTCCTAATACTTTACAAGCGAAGGTTTGAATCTTTTTACCGAAAACGATTGCATATGATCCACCCGCTTTAATGAATTCCATTTTTTGCGGAGTCAATGCTTTCGAAATATCGATTAATTCTTTATCGCCGTTGTATAATTTTTTCGTTTTTGTATTGATTGTAAGAACTGTTCCAGTAGCAACTGAATACGCATGCTCTAAAACAGGCTCATTGTTTTCATCGCGAACAACATTTCCTTCAGCATCTGTTTTCTTCACCCAGTTTTTCAAGTCAAGACCGATACCACCCGTTACATCAACTGTTGTTAAGAAAATTGGAGAGATTCCGTTTGTTCCACCAACAATTGGAGCGATGTTCACGAAAGGAACGTAAGGACTCGCTTGTTTTCCTGTCCAAAGAGCAACATTGTTCACACCTGACATACGTGAAGAACCAACTCCCATTGTACCTTTTTCAGCAATTAACATCACGCTTTTATCTGGATGTTGTGCATTCAATGCTGTAATTTCTGCTTGCGCTTCTGTTGTAATCATGCATTTTCCGTGCAACTCACGATCTGAACGAGAGTGTGCTTGGTTTCCTGGAGATAATAAATCCGTAGAAATATCACCTTCACCAGCAATGAATGTTACCACTTTAATTTCCTCAGGAACATCTGGCAATTTTGTGAAGAACTCCGCTTTTGAATAGCTTTCTAAAATATCTTTTGCAACTGCGTTACCTGCTTCGTATGCTACTTTCAAACGATCTGCGTCTGCATCGTATAAATAAACTTGTGTTTTCAATACTTCAGCTGCACGAGTTGCAACGTCTGCATTATCACTCAAGGCCAAATCCAATAAAACTCCGATTGAAGGTCCACCTTTCATATGCGACAATAACTCAAGAGCGAAAGCAGGTGTAATTTCAGCTACGTTTTCTTCACCAAGAATAATTTGTTTCAAGAAATGCGCTTTTGCACCAGCTGCTGGAGTTGTTCCAGGCAAAGTGTTATAAATAAAGAACTTTAATGAATCTGATCTATAAGCATTGTTCACGTCTTTAATTTGCGCGATTAGATCATTCACTATTTCTGCACTGTCGATTGGCTTTGGGTGAAGTCCTTGTCCTTTTCTTTCTTCGATTTCTTTAATGTATTCTTGATAATGATTCATAAATAGATATTTTACTATTAATCGGGTAGTTAACTAACACTTGTTTGTCGAACTAGTATAAAAAACGTGAAAGCGGTTGAAACAACACATTTTCAGGCTTTAAGTACGTAAAAAGTTCGATGCGCGAATTTAGTTAATTTGAATGGAAAAACGCAATGAATTGGGCAAGATAATCTTTAGAAAATGTGAAAAAATGGAGAAATGAGTTGCATTGGACATAAATTCAAACCATAAGTAGGATATTTTCACAAAATCACGTCACGAAAAAAAATCATACGATCAAGCAATTGGGTGACATCCGTTAAAAAGCGTATTTTTGTAGCTCCAAAAGTGAAAGTGCGTACAAATCAGCGTTTAAATTGAACAAATTGAGAATCTTAAGCACACTTTTTTATCAACTTTAAGAATTTATTCCTACCTTTGCCCCCCGCTAAGTATGACTTAGTCGGAAATTAGTATAAATAACAAATAAGTTTAATTATGAATTCTTACGAAACTGTTTTCATTTTAACTCCCGTTTTGTCTGATGATCAGGCAAAGGAAGCAGTGCAGAAATTCGAAGGCGAAATTGCGTCATTGGGTGGAAAAGTAAAGCACTCTGAGAGTTGGGGCCTAAAAAAATTGGCTTACCCAATCCAAAAAAAATCAACTGGATTTTATTTTCTAGTTGAATTCGAAGCTAATGGTAGCTCTGTTGCAGATTTAGAATTGTCTATGAAACGTGATGAGCGTGTAATGCGATTCTTAACTGTGAAAATGGAGAAAGATCATTTAGCATGGGCTGAAAGACGTCGCACTAAAATGGGCGAAAAGAAAGTTGCACCAGCAGCAGAGGCTTAATCATTAACACTTAAAACGTAAAAAAATGTCACAAAACGATATTCGCTATTTGACGCCGATTAACATCGAAATCAGAAAAGATAAATATTGCCGTTTCAAGAAAAGCGGAATTAAATTCATTGACTACAAGGATGCAAATTTCTTATTGAAATTGATCAACGAGCAAGGAAAAATTCTTCCTCGTCGCATTACAGGAACTTCTGCGAAATACCAGAAGAAAGTGAACAAAGCAATTAAACGTGCTCGTCACATTGCTGTTCTTCCTTACGTAGCAGATATGATGAAATAAGTCGATTGTTAAACAGGATAAATTTTAAAAAATGGAAGTAATTCTTAAGAAAAACGTAGACAAACTTGGATACGCGAATGAGGTGGTTACGGTAAAACCTGGTTACGGTCGTAACTTTTTAATCCCTCAAGGATATGGTGTTTTAGCAACAGCTTCTGCAAAGAAAGCGCATGCTGAGATCATGAAACAAAAAGCGCACAAAGAATCAAAAATGTTGGCTGAAGCGCAAGAAATTGCAACTAAATTAGAGGCACTTACAGTTACTATCGCTACAAAAGCTGGTGAGAACGGTAAAATCTTTGGTTCAGTTAACACAGTTCAACTTTCTGAAGCGTTGAAAAAAGCTGGTTTCGATATCGATCGTAAATCACTTAAAATTAAAGAAGAGCCAATTAAAGAAGTTGGTACTTTCGAAGCTGAAGCAAACCTTCACAAAGGTGTTAAACCAGTTTTCAAATTTGAAGTTATTGGAGAATAATCCAAACGACTATAAATTTAAAAAGCCGATTCGTTTGAATCGGCTTTTTTTATGTGCTTATTTTTCTAAGAGCTAATTAATAGGAATCCGAATAATTAAATTCCTCACCATTCAAATTGTAGTAGACAACATTTGAGTAACCTTGTTCGTCATATTGATAAATTACTTTTATGTAATTAAAACCAACTCCCAACGGATCTGCTTCAGCATGTTTTCCTTTCTTATTGAAGATTTCAATTACACTAACATCGTATTCACTACCGTAACTATAAACAATACGATGCGCACCTTGAACTGAATTCATTTTCTTTCCTTTTTTATTCAAATACCGTGTTTCCAACAAACGACCATTTTCGCCGTAGTTGTTCACCACCTGATAAATGCCATCAAAATTCATGGCTGGTTTATAGTCGGCATTTCTCCATTGTGATTTGATAAGTTGTCCATTTTGGTATTCAAATAAATAACTAGCAATTCCTAATTCATCCGACCAGCGCTGTCCATTCTCATTAAAATACGCCTCTTCAATTACTAATCCTTCATTGTCATAAACATATTTTACCGTAGCATAATTCATAGATTTATGCAAAAGATTGCCATCTGCAGCATATTTATCTATTTGAATTATATAGTCTTTATCATTGTACGTTGTCCGATAAATGGAAATCATAGCTTCATCAATTGCTCGATTTCCTTCTGCATCGAAATAAGCTGACTCAATTTCATATTGATTTTCATTGAACTTAAATCGTATTTCAGCATAAGCAACACTACCAAAATTTGCATTGACCAACTTTAACTCTTCATCCAAATAGGTAATTTTCTCTAGAATACCGTTTTCATTATAACTAAATGATTTACAAAAATAACCTTCTGAACTAGTCGCTTTAAACTTTCCATATTCTGTAAAATAGGAAATTGAAAGAATGGTTAAATCATCCTCAGCGTATCGTGTTCTTACAATTAAACCCTCTTCCCAATCACTTTTTTGGTCGTAACCTAAATACTCATTATCCAATCCGAATACTCGCACAAATTCAATGTCATATTCATCTTTTTCAATTTGATAACGATGCGCACCTGAATGGTCTGTCATTGGATTATTTTCAGCATCAAAAAAGGAATGGGTAACTATTCCATCATCATAGCGGCTCTGAATAATCATTGAACCATCATCGAATGGAACGACCTTTTTTTCAGCATCAAAATAGAACATTTTTATCTCTCGTCCTTTTTCATCCTTTTGTACTGATTTTCCAGCATAACCTTCTCCCCCATCAACTAATTCATTCTTCGCATTAAAATAACTCGTTGTTGATGTATTTGTGTTGGCATCAAATTCAATTTTAAATTCATGTACACCGTTTATGTTTTCAGCTGGTTTTCCATCGCTAAAGAAGTACTTTTCAGAAATTACAATCCCGCTGTTATCTGTAACGAATCGCGTTTCACCAGGAAAAATAAATTCTTCAAAAGTTCCATCTTCAAGATATTCGCGCGACGTATAATTTGTTTTTTTGTTCATTGCGTCAAACATTGTGGAACTAGCAACATATCCATTTTTGTCATACGCGTATTTCGTATAAGCACAATTATCAAATGCATTTATAATTATTCCCTTGCTATCGTAACTTTTCTTACTAATAAAATTTCCATTTTCATCAAATTCATATACAAATCGATCATCTTCTATAAGTAATCCATCGTACTGCGGTTCAATAGTATGGTGCACAATTTCTTCAGCAATCAATCCATTTTTGTAAAGTTTCAAATCTATTTGACTAGCTGATTGATACAGATTGTTATATGGGAAATCTCCTTCTAGCTTCAATGATACTAATTGATCACCTTTGTAGTTGTAATTCACAGTGCCTCTATATTCAGTTAAAAGCTCATCATCATAATTTAATTCTATTGAACGTATCGTTTTGCCGTTTGGATTTTGGACGTATTCAACAGTTTGAGAAGAACTTACAAGTGAACCGTCCCATGAACTATAATAATTACGAATTATAAATGACGAATCAGTGTATTCAAAACCTATTTTTTGTGCATTGATGTAATCACTAAAAACACTTTCTCTTGTATGCGCATCCATAGATTCAATACTTTCCAATTTTCCGTTAATGCCGTAATTAAATGTTAGATGATTCGTTTCTAGGATATCTTTCTCCTCTATCGGATACACTCCAACGTAATCTCCATAAACCGTTTGATAAGCTTTCCGGAAGTATTTACTTGATTGACCAACAGAAGAAAAAGCGCACAAAAACGCCAGCAAAAAGAATAGTGATTTCATCGTTTAATTTTTTATTAAATATAATTTTAATTCAACCAATCGGCAAGAAATTCTTGAAATAAGTTAGGAATATGCATCTTTGCAACATGAAGGTTTTAAACGTAATTTTTATAGTTTTCTCGGCATTGTTCATTGCTGGATGTTCCGATCACAATGGAAGGGCTCCAATTAAGGATAATAACGCTAAGAATGAAATTGACTATGCTAAAACGATAGAGATTTTTGAAGATTCAATTGGATGTAAAGTCCACATTTACAATCCTGATACTAAAAAAACTGTACGATTATATTTGGCTAAAACGAATAAAAACACACCTGATAATTACCAATTTATCAAAACACCTATTCAGTCGATTATTACTTTAAGTGGAACCCAAATTGGCATGTTATCCGAACTCAATTCGTTGGATCTAATTGTTGGTGTTTCTAGTAAAAACTACATCTACAATCCTGTTGTTCTTAAAACCATCGAAGCAAATAAGATCAAAGACTTTGGAGATGAAACACTAATTTCATTTGAACAGATTATTGAATCAAAAGCGCAACTATTGATGTACAGCGGTTTCAGTAGTGATTTTCCTCATGCTGAACAACTGGCAAAAGCGGGCGTTATTTGCATACCTGATTTTGATTGGAAAGAACAACATCCACTAGGGAAAGCAGAATGGATTAAGTTTTTCGGCTATTTGGTTGGGAAAGAAAAATTAGCAAAAACCTACTTTGAAGATTGTGCAAAAGCATACAATGAACTTAAAAAAAGTGTAGCGAATTCTTCAACAAAACCAACTGTTTTTAGCGGGAATTTAACAGGCACAAGTTGGTTCACACCGGCGGGTGAAAGTTATTATGCTATGCTGCTAAGCGATGCAGGTGCGAATTATGTATATTCCAAAACAAAAGGTGTTGGAAGTTTAGACCTTAGTTTCGAAAAAGTGCTGAACGAAAATATCAAAACAGAATATTGGGTAAATCCAGGAATTGCATCCTTACAGACCATTTTAAAAAACAATGGGAAAATGGATTATTTCGAAGCGGTAAAAAACAAGAAAGTCTTTTGTTATTCGCCAAACATGAATAAATACTGGGAAATGAGCGCTATTCAACCACATTATGTTCTTTCCGATTTGATTCGAATTTTACATCCTGAAAAATCAAAAGCAAAACATTCTTATTTTTACGAGAACATTGGTCGCTAAATGAATAAACGAACACAGCTTTTCTTTCTTTTGCTAATTGTCACTTTGATTGCAAGCTTTGTGGGCCATTTATTTGCTGGGCAAGTAAAAATCACCTTAAGCGATTATTGGAATGCGTTATTTCATTTAGACGAATCGAATACCAATCATTTAATCGTTCGTGAATTTAGAATTCCGAGAGCCGTCATTGCTGTAATTGCCGGTGCTGGACTTTCTGTCGCTGGGATGTTTATGCAAACCTTATTCAACAACCCACTGGCAGGACCTTATGTTTTGGGAATAAATACTGGATCAAGTTTATTTGTTGCTTTTTCAATGATGACTGGTCTTAGTTTTTTACAAAGTGATGTTGGAATCATTTCAAGTGCTTTGCTTGGCGCATTAATTTTTGGATTTATCATTCTCTTTTTCTCTTTTTTTACGCGCCACCATGTCACTTTACTGCTTGTTGGATTAATGCTCGGTAGTTTCACTGGAGCTATAATTTCTGTTTTACAAACCATGAGTTCCGCGCAAGAATTGAAAGCATTTACCATTTGGACCATGGGTTCTTTACAACATGTTCAATTCGATCAATTGCCCTTGGTAATTCTCTTTTTTGCTCTGGGAACTATTGGAAGCTTATTCCTCATCAAACCAATGAATGTGCTTGTTTTAGGTGAGAAATCAACAGAACTACTTGGTTTAAACATTCAATCGGTTCGTGTTTTCACGATTATAATCACTGCGCTTTTTACGGGAGTTGTAACCGCATTTTGTGGTCCGATTGCTTTCGTTGGTTTGGCCGTACCCAATTTAACAAAGACATTATTTCGTACTCAAAATCACTCAATACTGTTAATTGGGAACTTTTTCATTGGAGCAATATTCCTATTAATCTCAGATAGCATCATTCAATTGTTGGAAGCTACAATCCAGTTACCGATTAATGCGTTCACTTCACTCGTTGGTGCTCCTTTCATTATTTACATTGTTTTAAAACGATTAAAATGATACAGTTTAACACCGTTGAAATCGGATACAAACAGGCGCTTCTAACGATCAACAAGCTTGAACTAAAACGCGGCGAAGTCTATGCCTTAATTGGCTCAAATGGTTCTGGGAAATCAACTTTGTTGAATACAATTTTAAAAAAAATACCAGTTTTAGCTGGTGATGTATACCTAAACTCAACAGCCGTAGCATCTTATTCAGTCACAGAATTAGCAAAAACGATTGCTTTTGTTGATAGTAAATTTGATGGAATCGAGCATTTAAGTGTTGTTGATTACATTGGTTTAGGCCGCACACCATACACGAATGCCTTAGGAAGATTACGTTCTGAAGATCATGCTATCGTCGATGCGGCGATAGAGAAATTAAACCTAGGAACATTCCGCAATCGTGAAACATTGCAATTGAGTGATGGTGAGCGACAAATGGTTTCAATTGCACGTGCCATTTGTCAAAGCACTCCAATTATTTTATTAGATGAGCCTACAGCTTTTCTTGATTATGGAAATCGTAAGAAACTAATTGAAACATTGAACGAAATTGCAAAAACTGAAAATAAGTGCGTTCTGTTTTCAACGCATGACATCGAAATTTGTCTAGAAGAAAAAGGAATCAATTTGTTGGTTATTAACCAATCAAAAAAGGAACTTGAATTATATTCGAATACAATATCCAAATCAGAAATTATTTCGATTGGATTTTCATTAGTAAATGAATAGAAAATATAATGCTACTGATATTAAAATCACACTGGAAACTTTCCAGATTCCCCTTAGTATAATACTTCGAGATGCAATTTTCACTTGATTAACTAACTCAGTGAAATCAGCATCTTTAAGAATAGCAGCATCAATTTTATACCGACTTAATTTTACTTTTTTCTTAATTGAATCAGAACTTGAAATTAATACGATACGTGCTTTTTTCCATTTCTTACTAAACATTTTAGATGCTCGTGCTCCATTTACATCGTTCATATGGAAATCCACAAATACAATATCTGGTTTACCAAAGTCAGATTTTAAACTTTCAATGGCACTTTCAAAAATGGCAACATTTTTAATGCCATGATTTTTAAATTGTTGATTTATTACAGCCAAATAAACTGTATCATCATCAACGACAAATATTTTAGGTTTTATCCAATTCATATTGAATATATTAACATCATTCTTTAGTAAATGTTTTCATATGACGAATAACCTTGAGCACATTCGAATATAAATGATCAAAATCATTTTTTATTTTTTCGAGATTCGGGTTTGCCGAAGAACTTTCTGTTTCAATATCTCGAACTGTTTGTCGTACACTTTCAATTTCCAAGATATCCAAAGAAGGCTTCATTTGATGTGAAGCATATTTGATTTTTGCAAAATCTTCTCGCTGGATTCCTTTTACAATCTCTTCTAGGTAATTTGGTGTATTTGTTATGAACGTATCAATTATTGTTTTGACGAATTGCTCATCTCCCTGAGAAATCGCTTCAATATTTTTGAGTGAATACAAATCACCCGCATTGTCTTGTTCTTCAGTGGTTTCATTTAAATCATTCATGACTTTGTTTTTTAATTGTAGATAAATTTTCGCAAAAAGTACATCTTTCTTAAAAGGTTTCGCGATATAGTCATTCATACCTGACGCTTTATATTTTGCTTCATCATCAGCTGAGGCATTGGCTGTCAAAGCAATAATTGGAATAGTTAATTTCATTTCATCTCGGATAAATTTGGCTGTCGCCATTCCATCCAAATAAGGCATTTGAATATCCATAAGGATAAGATGATAGTCCTGATGTTTCAACTTTTCTAACACTACTTTGCCATCATCTGCTAAATCGTATTGAATTCCCCCTTGTTTTAAAATGGTTGTAATAAGAAGTTGATTAAGTTCATTATCTTCTGCTACCAATATTTTTAAATCATCACCAATCTTTTCTTTAAGGATTGGATCCAATTCTGTAATTTGTTGTTTGATGAGCTCTTTCTTTAAATCGATAATGAATGAAAATTCAGAACCCAACTCTTTTTCGCTTTTTACATCAATCTTTCCGCCCATGTTTTCTACGATACGCTGAGAAATTGACAATCCTAATCCGGTCCCTCCAAATCTTCTGGTAATAGACGAATCTTCTTGCTTGAACATTTGAAAAATGGCATCAAGGTTTTCAGGATTAATTCCAATTCCAGTATCAATTACTGCAAACCTGATTTTCTGAAAATCTTTCGCGTTTTCAATTAATTCAGCTTTGATACAAACACTTCCTTTCTCTGTAAACTTAATTGCATTATTTACCAAATTAACCAGAACCTGGTTTAATTTATACCCGTCACCCAACAGATTCAAACTAACTCCTTGATCAATTTCAACTTTAATCTGAATCCTTTTTTCTATTGCTTTCGGTTCAAAACTAACTTCCAAGTTTTCAAAAACGCTCGTCAAATTAAGTTTTAACTCTTCCATTTCAAGATGACCAGCTTCAATTTTCGAGAAATCGAGAATATCATTTATTAAGCCCAGTAAATTATCTGCTGATGTTTTAACCGCACCAAGGTATTTGCGTTGCTCCTTATCCAAAAAGGATTCGTTTAACAACTCAGTCATTCCAATGATAACATTCATTGGTGTTCTAATCTCATGACTCATGTTAGCAATAAACATCTCTTTTGCTTTCACTGAGGAAACAGCAATATCTTTAGCAAGAATTAATTCTTCTTCCAATTTTTTGCGTTCCGAAATATCAACATGAATTCCAAGTGAACCAACAACTTCATTTTGATCATTAAAAATAGGAGCCCCAGAAATAATTAGCCATTTAGTCTCTCCACTTTTCGTTTTTATTTTTGTTTCATAAACACCTGACTCTCCATCTTTACGTAAATTATTTTGCTCATCGAAGGTCGCTTCTTCATCTTCAAACCCCAATAATTCACGTGCGTTTCCATTTATAAGTTCCTCTTCAGAATAACCTGTCATTTCACAAAACGCTGGATAGACTTTTGTTATATTTTCTTCAAGATCAACTTCAATTAAACCTAATTTTAAGTTCTCTATAATTCTTCTATACTTCTCCTCTACTTTACCTAAACTTTCTTTGTTTTTAACAATTTCTGTAATGTCTTGATACTTCCAAATGTGCCCTTTATACAGTTTGTTTTCAAAAACTGGAACATAATCCCGTTCTAGGATACGGTCCGTTTTTAAATACAATAAATCCCCAAAAACAGGGACTCTATTTTTTAATATCTCAGCAATTCGATCAACAAAAGCATCTGCATCGCTAAAAAGGTGCTTTGATTGTTCAGCTGCGCCAGAACAATCAGTTCCGGTCATTTGATTCGGCGATGCCGGAATTTGGAATAAGTCACAGAACATTTGATTCACCAAAATAATCTTTCGATTTTCATCTTCAGCTAAAACGGCGGAATTCATATTATTTATCAATGAATACAATCGTGTTGACGTATCAATTAATTCATTTTGATATCGAACAGTATCTGTTGTGTTTTTAATGTAAATATTAAAGTACTTTTTTTCAGGAATTGGAACGATTGTCGCCATATAGCTTTGATCGCCACAGTTAACGTCCAAATCAACAAAATCATTTTGAATTTCTCTTAGTGCTGATTTCACAATTTCCCAAAAAGGCTTATTGAGTGTGTCATTTTCGTTGATTAGTTCATCAGCTGCTTTATTGGCGTACAAAACATCACCATTTCTGTTAACTCTTAAAATCGGCCCAGGGTTTTGTTCTGGAAACTCTGCTAAATCAGAAATCGTTTTGTTTTTGTCGATTAATTCATCTCGTTGAGAACGAAGTTCGTCAGCAATTTTACGAATATCATCGTTGACAATTTGTTTTGATTGAAGTAGTTGAAGATTATCTGTAATCGTATCATGAACAGCAAAATCAGAAATCAATAAATTATGAAATCCTAAATCCACCACATCTGTTATCCAAGGAGAATTTAAATAAAGAATTGTTTCTTCTTTTTCTTGATAAATAAATTGTCCTCTAAATCTTGTTAGAAGAGGAAATTCAAGTAATTCTAATATAATGACAATATCGAGATGTTCAATCATTGATTTAAAACTCATCTCAATTGAAAGATTCGGTCGAACAAATTTAAACACATCTTCAAACGATCGATTACAGATTGAACCAATCATTTTTTGCATAGAAGGACCTGCACTGACAATTTTTAGATTTTTGTCAATGCAAACAAAAAAAGGGAAGATTTTCCGGAAGTTCTCTTCACTAAATTCCTTCGTCATGTTTTCAGTCAATAATTTCTATTAAAAATGTGTCATGCCAAGTTGTAGTGTTTTCACTACTAACTAATTGCATTTCAATTTTTTGTTTAAACATTTCTGCAATACCGTGAATCAAGCCAAAAACAAAATGAGTCAAGCCACTTCTTGCCGAATAATAGTGTAAGATAATTTTTTTTTCTTCAAGATTTTCAATTAGAAATTCTGGAGGACATAATTTTGGATAAATCAACATGATTCTTCCATGAAAATTAGGCAGATTTCTCATGAATTCAGAAAAATCATTACCACCCGCTTTCATCAAATCGCCATATTTTTGATAGCCAGTGTTTAAAACCCAATATTTACCAAAAGCTTCAAGAACATCCTCACTTTTTAGTTTTAAAACTTCACTGGCCGCAGCCACCAACTCGAATGTAATCTCATCTTCATATGATTCATTTGAAATAAAGTGTGTTTCTTGAATACCGCTGCGTTTGAGAATTTCATTCCATTGATCTTGGCCGTAATTTTCAACGACCAATCCCTGAATAGCTTGATTAACAATTCCGTACATAACCTAAAGTTTACCTTCTTTCATCATTCTATAAATCGTCGATTTTCCAATATCAAGACGTTCAGCTACTTTGAGAACATTGTTATTGTATTTTTTCAAATTCCAACGAATAATCTTTGCATTAAATTCCTCCAATGTCAAGTTCTCTTGAAGTAAATCTTCAATATCGGCGCGTTCATTAAATTGAATGTCTGTATCCTTTATCAAATTTCCATCACTCATAACCGAAGCTATTTCAACAACGGCTTTCAATTCTCGCACATTTCCAGGATATCCATATTTTAACAATTTATCAATTGCCTCTTGTGTAAAGTCCTTTTTAGGTAGTTTATTTTCGGTGCAAAAATCTGTTGTAAATGTTCTAGCCAAAAGAATGATATCATTACCTCGATCTCTTAACGGTGGCAAATCAATACTAATTCCTAATAAACGATAATATAAATCCTCTCTGAAATTTCCTGCTTTCACTTCTTGTTGTAGATCACGGTGTGTTGCCACAACGATCCGAACATCAAGTGGAATAACTTTGTTTGATCCTAAACGAGTAATCTCTCTTTCTTGTAAAGCGCGTAACAATTTAGATTGCATGTTTAAGTCCATTTCACCTATCTCATCTAAAAATAAGGTGCCTTTATTCGCTTCTTCAAATTTTCCAGATCTTGCTTGGTCCGCTCCTGTAAAAGCCCCTTTTTCGTATCCAAATAATTCTGACTCAATCAACTCTTTAGGGATAGCAGCAACATTGATGGCAATAAATGGTTTTTTCATTCGTTCAGAATTAAAATGGATTGCCTTAGCTACCAATTCTTTTCCTGTTCCAGTTTGCCCTGTGATAGCAACCGTAATATTTGTTTTTGCAGTTTTCTCCAATAACGAAAAAATGCGTTGCATTGGGGCGCTACTACCTTTAATGTATTGTTGAAAGTTATATTTGGCTGAAATCTCGTTGGTTAAGAACTCAACTTCTTCTTTCAGTTCCTTTTTTTCATTGGCTTGATGAACAGTATGCCAAATTTTATCCATCGATTTCGCATCCTTCAAGATATAATCATACGCTCCAGATTGAATTAATTCAATTGCAGTAGCGACATTCTCTTGAGCAGACAACACAACCACTTGAATATTTGGATGTTCTTTTTTAATTTTCTTCAACAACTCCAAACCAGTAATATCTGGTAAGCTGTGATCAAGTGTAACAACATCTGGTTTTAAATGTAAGTTTTTCAAAAAGGATGCACCATCATTGAATACACTCACTTCAAACTCTGGATCCATCGATAATTTATGGCTCAGAATCTTTGAATACATTACATCATCTTCTACTACAAAGATTTTAGATTTTCCCATGTTGGATTTTTTTCCCAAATTAGGAATATTTCCCAAATAAAGTACAAAAAATGGAAGAAAATGAACAAACACCCATTTTCAGTTATTATTCACACACCCCAACTAGTCCTAATCTTTAATTAATGTGTAATTGAGACCATTAATTCGCAAGGTATAAAACCCTGTTTTTAAACTTGATAAATCAACCAAAGCGCTTGTTTTTGTTTTCAAAATTAGTTCACCTAATAAATTCATTACTTCAATTGTCAATTCGTTATCATTTGGGTTTTCAATTACCAATTTTTCATTCACTGGATTCGGGTAGAATCTGTATTCAATTTCGTTTTCTTTTATTGATAAGCCCTGGCAAGTCGTTTCGCTTATCAATTCTCCCGGCATCGCATTTAAAGCGGTTGTATAGTTCGAATATGAGTTACTGTTTCCTTTCAGGATATAGTCAAACCATGGGTCTAACACACTATATGTTTTTGCTTGTTGTTCAGCGCGCGTAATACTAATTCCAGTCGAAGAAGTTGTTTCACCAAAATCACAATTGAAATTAGTCGATGCAAAATAGCAATGTCCGCCTCCAACAATATTTACAAACGATTTACACACTGATGCTAAACCATTATAGATGGGTGTGTGATTGTCTGCTGGAGGAGTAACCCCGTCTTGACTTCCAGAAAAAATTATTGCCGGAACTGTTACATTTATAGATGCCGAAATTGCGGAAGGAGTTGTTTCAGCTGGAGCAAATCCAATAATTGTTTCAACGGATGTATTTCCTGCTCCTGCTAAAATTGTTGCTCCTCCACCCATTGAATGGCCCATTATAGCAGAATTCGAACTTATTTTTTGATAAAATGATGACGCAACATTTGCGTTCAACAGTTGCATTTTTTCATCGACTAATTTTAAATCTAAGCCAAAATCTCCATGACTAGGCGCCGGGAAAAGTGAACCTTCAGTGCGCGGAAAAACTACAATATAACCCAGTGGAACGTAATGTTCCCATATATTTTGGTACGCATCCCACGACATCGCAAAACCATGCCCAAAAGTAATAACTGGAAAAACACCATTCGCCACAGAAGCATCAACGCCTGCCGCAATTGCTGGATAATAGACTTCCGTTTGAATTTGTCGTCCTGCACCGCCTCCCGATCCGTAACCTCCCGTTCGTGAAGCATCGTTGAAAGTGATGGTTGTGCTTCCAATTGGATATTGCGCTAAAGCTGTAAAGCTTAATAGTATAAATGCAACTAGTTGAATGTAATTTTTTTTCATCGTTTTCTATTTTTTAGTTTTTAGCAAGACCGTATATCAATAAATTCGTTAGTCCTTCAATTTCTTTCGGGTCGTATTTCACTTCACTTCTGACATACATTGGTATTTCCAATCCTTTAAGTGTATTAACAAGTATCCCCGATAGATGTTCTGTAATCATTTCAGAAATCACACCGTTTTAAATTCTTGTTAATGTCTGATTGAAAAGCCAAAATGATGCAGTGTTTGGTTTAATATATCGACTAATTTAAAGTTATTAACTAAACTATTCACAATCCCTCAAATTTGACAGACACACTAAATCATTACGATCTCAGTATTTCTCAAAGAAATGTATATTCTGTTATAGAACACAAAATGGTGGGCAAAAATTTGAGCCAAAAAATTACAGTGAATACCAATCTTATTTGTTAACGCCCTTTTAATGTTGGGTTGTCAATTCATCGGCATAAACCTTTAAATATAATCCGTCTTTTATAACATGACTGACTTTATTAGGATTCCATTTTTCTTCTTTCACTCCATCACTAAAGATTAAAAAACCTCCTTCATATTTGAAGTTTTGAAGCCAAACCCCTCTATACTTTCCTTTTACTGTTCCTCCTAAAAAGATGACCTCAGTTGAACTTCGTATATCTGCAACCAATTCTTCGATAAGCTTTTCCTGACCAAAACTTAATAAAGAGGAAGTAATAAAAAACAAAATTAAAATGTATTTCATAGGGTTCGTTTTTATTTTTCCAAATATATTCAATTAAGTAATATCAAGTTGCAGTTATTACACTGTACTTAATTGACTACAAAAAAAGAAATTGAATCCTAATCATTTTGAACAAATCAACCCGCCCAGCCTTCTCGATCTAAACTTCGAAATTGTATTGCTTCTGCCAAATGGCTAGATTGAATAGTGTCAGAATTTTCGATATCTGCAATTGTACGCGCGACCTTTAATATTCGATCATACGCACGAGCAGACAAGCCCATTCGATCCATGGCATTTTTCAAAATCTTTGTGCCTTCTTCATCGATTCTACAGAATTTTTCCAATTCATTTTTTGTCATCTGGGCATTGCAATGAATTCCAGAACGTTCATGATAACGATTTCCTTGCAGTTGTCTGGTTCGTTCAACTCTTTTTCGAATTTCCATACTTCCTTCCGCTGGAACATCATTCGTTAATTCGTCAAAACTTACTGGAGTTACTTCAACATGCAAATCAATGCGATCCAAAAGTGGCCCTGATATTTTGTTTAAATAGCGTTGGACGATTCCCGGCCCACACACGCATTCTTTTTCTGGATGATTATAATATCCACACGGACACGGATTCATTGCAGCTACAAGCATAAAACCTGCAGGATAATCGACCGAGAATTTAGCACGTGAAATTGTTACACAACGATCTTCCAAGGGTTGACGCATAACTTCCAGAACAGTACGTTTGTATTCAGGCAATTCATCTAAGAATAATACACCATTGTGTGCAAGAGAAATCTCACCTGGTTGTGGATATCCACCCCCGCCGACAAGGGCAACATCGGAAATTGTGTGATGTGGCTTTCGAAATGGTCGTTGGGTAATCAACCCTTTTTCGCCTTTGATTTTTCCTGCAACGCTGTGAATTTTCGTTGTTTCCAAGGCTTCCTCCAGACTCATTGGTGGAAGAATCGTAGACAAACGCTTTGCTAGCATTGATTTTCCTGCTCCGGGCGGACCGATCAAAATTACATTGTGACCGCCTGCCGCTGCGATTTCGAAAGCACGTTTGATATTCATTTGCCCCTTGACGTCTTTGAAATCAACCTCTAAATCATCCACCATTCGGCGAAACTCATCCACAACATTCACAACAAAAGGCTTAAATTCTCCTTCCCCATTTAAAAATTGAACCACTTCCATTAAGTTTTTCATTCCATAGACATCCAATCCAGCAACAACCGCTGCTTCTTTCGCATTTTCTTCGGGTACAATTAAACCTTTGAAGCCTTCTTTTTTCGCTTGAAGCGCAATAGGTAAAATTCCTTTGAGCGGATTCAATGTTCCGTCCAAGGATAATTCTCCAATCAAGACATAATCGGCCAATTTATCTTTGTGCACTTGATTACTGACTGCTAAAACCCCGATTGCAATGGGTAAATCAAACATGGAACCTTCTTTTCGAATATCGGCTGGCGCCATGTTGATGGTAATTTCTTTACCGGGAAAACTTAGGTCATTATTCTTGAAAGCAGCTTTAATCCGTTGTTGACTTTCTTTCACTGCTGAATCAGGTAATCCAACCAGTAAAAAATTTACTCCGATTGCAAGATTTACTTCAATAGTAATCGTTGTTGCATCGATACCGAAAACGGTACTGCTAAAGGTTTTGACTAACATAAAAGGTATAATTTGTAGGTTAATATTTACCTTAAGTTAGTGAAATAGTTGATTTAGTACAATACGTTTTTTAAAAAAAATGTGCGTTTTTTGACTTTTTATGAAATGTTAAGATGTATTAATTGAAAACCTTGCACAAATAAAAAAGGACGCGATAAATCACGTCCCTATCAATACTATTTTCCAATACACTCGTAACTAGGCAGCTATGAAATTAAAAATCTCATTGCACACAAAAACAAAAAACCGATGTCTTGTGAACATCGGTTTAAATATCGTAGGAAACGTTAGTAATTAACGTTTGTGCATTCCTTCGTCAGAAACTGTCAGTTTTTTTCTTCCTTTCGCACGACGTGCAGCTAATACACGACGACCGTTTTTAGTTGCCATACGGCTTCTGAAACCATGTTTGTTTCTTCTTTTTCTTACTGACGGCTGAAATGTTCTTTTACTCATGACTTATATTCTTTAGCTTTTTTTCTCAAAAATTCGGATTGCAAAGATAGATTAATTTTCAATAAAACAAACTCTTTCAAATAAAAAATACAAAAAAGAATCAAAACCGACTTTTGACTGCTATTTTTGTACTCTAAAAGATTCAAATAGAATGTTACGTCCAAACAAAGATAAGAAACAAAAAGTCAAACTCACCAAAGAGAGCATTCGAACTGCAAAAGGAATTTTCACCTATCTAAAACCGTATCGCGGTGCTTTCATGATTGGGTGGATTTTCTTAATCCTATCAACTTCAGCGGGATTGGTATTTCCGTTCATGATGGGGCAATTATTGGGCGGAAGTTCTGCTGCTCCGACAAACATGGCTGATTCAGTGAAATTAATCAACTTAGATAACATTAACAACGTCGCAATTTTGTTATTCATTCTATTCGGCGCTCAATCATTGTTTTCGTATTTTAGAGTTGTGATTTTCACCAACGTTACTGAAAATGCCTTGCGCGACATTCGCAAAGCGGCTTTTAGTAAGTTGATTTATATGCCAATGGATTTCTTCAATCAAAATAAAGTTGGGGAATTAACGAGTCGCATGTCATCTGACATTACGCAAGTGCAAGAAACATTGAAAACGACCATTGCTGAATTTTTCCGTCAAATTGTAATCATTGTCGGTGGTATCGCATTTATCTTTGTTTTTTCATGGAAATTGGCTTTGATTATGCTAGCAACCGTTCCGGTTATGGCAATTGTTGCTGTATTCTTCGGTCGTTTCATCCGTAAATTGTCTAAGAAAGCACAAGACCAAGCTGCTGAATCGAATTCAATTATTGAAGAATCATTGATGGGAATTTCGAATGTAAAATCATTCACAAACGAAGTTTTCTTGTTGGGGAAATACGACAAAAACATTGAAGAAATTCGCAATTTGAACGTGAAAAGTGGTGTTTGGAGAGGGTTATTTGTTTCCTTCATCATCTTTTGTTTATTTGGTGCAATTGTTTTTATCATCTGGCAAGGTTTATTGATGACACAAGGACCAAATCCAGAATTATCATCTAAAGATTTCTTCTCATTTATCATGTACACCATTATGATGGGAGCCTCGATTGGGTCCTTACCTGATTTATACGCGAGCATTCAAAAAACAATCGGTGCTACAGAAAACTTGATGAACATTATCAATGAACCAAGCGAACAACAACTCCAACAAGGAAAAGAAACACCTGTAATCAATGGAAACGTTCGTTTTGAAAATGTACATTTTGCTTATCCGCAACGAAAAGACATATCTGTTTTGAATAATATTTCGTTCAAAGCCAATTCAAATGATACGATTGCATTAGTTGGTTCATCCGGCTCTGGTAAATCGACTATTTCATCTTTGTTGTTGAACTATTACACGATCAACAGTGGTAAAATTTACTATGACGATATTGAAATTCAAGACATTGATTTACATTATTTAAGAAGCAAAATGGCGATTGTGCCGCAAGAAGTAATTTTGTTTGCTGGAACAATTCGTGAGAACATTAGCTTCGGAAATCCGGATGCAAACGAGGATCAAATCATTGAAGCGGCTCGACAAGCAAATGCACTGGAATTCATTAATTCATTCCCTGACGGCTTAGAAACACAAGTTGGAGATCGCGGAATTCAATTATCTGGAGGACAAAAACAACGCATTGCTATCGCGCGAGCAATCATTAAAAATCCAACAATCTTAATTCTTGATGAAGCAACTTCAGCTTTGGATTCAGAATCAGAACGTTTGGTGCAGGATGCTTTGGATAAATTGATGGTTGGACGCACATCATTTGTGATTGCTCACCGACTTTCAACAATCAAAAACGCAAGTAACATTTTAGTGATTCAAAACGGTAACATTGTTGAGTCTGGAACGCACGATGAGTTAATCAAATCAAATGGCATCTACAACAACCTGGTTGAATTACAAGGTGTTGAGTTAAGTTAATATTCTGAAAAGGTTGATTATGAAATATTTCGCTCTTTTATCATTAATCGTTTTGTTTTCGTGTACAAATGCGAAGCAAAAAGAATTTGAACAATTTTCACGCTTAGAAGGAAGCTGGGAAATGAAAAAAGGCACAACAGAATTTAAAGAATCATGGAAACGTGTGAACGATACATTGTTTGAAGGAACTAGTAAAATGACAATGGATGGTAAAACGCTTTTTTCGGAAGACTTACAGCTTGTTTTAACGAACGACAGCATCTATTACATTCCGACAGTTTCATTTGAAAATGAGCAAGAAGAAGTGCGTTTCGCCTTGAAAACGGCAACCAAGGACAAATGGGTCTTTGCAAATAAAACGCATGATTTTCCACAAGAGATCATTTACGTCTTCAAAGACAAAGATTCACTTATTGCAACCGTTCAGGGTATGGAAAATGGCCGTTCACAGAAAATTGACTTCCGTTTAAAAAGAAAATAAGCTATTTTTAGCTTATGTATGTTCCGCACGAATTTTCGGTCAGTGACTTGAATGAAATCGCCGTATTTCTTCAGTATCATTCATTTGGAATCATTGTTTCTACACAAGGAAACTTTGAACCAATTGCTACACACTTGCCATTTGTAATTAAAAAGAATGGTGACCAATTCATTTTGGAAGGACACCTATCAAAACACAATCATCAAACAGAAATACTTAAAAAAGGCAAAAAGGTAATGGTCATTTTTCAAGGTCCGCATGCCTATGTTTCCAGTTCCGTTTATACGCACGTGAATGTTCCTACTTGGAATTATCAAGCCGTTCATATTTATGGAACAATTGATTTGTTGGATGAAAAAGAAACAGAAAGTCATTTAAAAGATCTTGTGGAAACGTACGAAGCAGATCGCGAGCATTCGTTCGATTTAAGCACACTTTCACCTGAAATGTGGTCAGCGTATCAAAATGAAATCATTTGCTTTAAGATTGAGTCTTACCGTGTCGAGGCAGCCTTTAAACTATCACAAAACAGAAGCTTTGTTGATTACGAGCGCATCATTGAAGATTTAAGTAAGGACAAAAAAAATCGGTCCATCACCGAAGCAATGAACCGATCTCGAAAAAACGATATTTCTTAAACGTGCTCTTTAAAGATTTTATTCAGCCATTTTAACATTCCGAACATAATCAAAGCGGCTGCTCCTAGTAAAATAAAGTTGACATAGAAGAAATCAGCTTTGTTCTGATAACCGTCCCAGAAACTACTTAAAAGACCAGATAGTTTATTCCCGATTGACGTTGCTAAGAACCAACCTCCCATCATTAATGCTGTTAATCGTGGTGGACTTAATTTACTCACCATTGACAAGCCCATCGGACTCAGGAATAATTCACCGATTGTAATTACTGCATACGAAGAAATGAACCACCATGCAGATGTTTTAACACCACCATTTTCACTAGCATAAACTGCTCCAACCATTACTAAACATGACAAAGCCGAAATCAAGAGTCCAAATGCAATTTTGGCAGGTGTAGACGGCTCACGTCCTTTGCGTCGTAGGAAACCAAAAAAGGCAAGCACCAAAGGAGTTAAGGCAACTACCCAGAATGGATTTACCGATTGAAATAAATTTGTATTAAATGTATACACTATTCCACCCTCTTTTGGAAGATTTTCTTTTTTCATGTTTTTAAAGAAATCCGGATAAGAATAGGCAATTACTTCCTTGTCATCTACTTTTATCGGTCTAAACTGTTCGTCAGTTTGTGGAATTGAATCTTTAACGTATTCATATTTTTTAACTTGCTGAAGCGCTTTCATTGCAGGTAAAATAGCCGTAGGAACTTCTCGATCTGTGTATTGATCTGCCCAGGTATTCAATGTAGAACCATTTTGTTTGAAAACTGCCCAAAAAGCAATAACAAGAGCAAAAATGGCAAGCATAGCCGAAATTGGTCGACGCTCTTCACTTGGACTTTTTATCAATAAACGAACATAGAAAAACACAACTGGAATACAACCAAACAAGAATGCATCTGTAGATCTTGTTTTCACTAATGGTTCAGGTAAAAAGAATCCAATTAATCCAAATCCAATTGCGGGCAATAAAATTGCTCCGAAAATCTGAAGCAGTGACATATCCGATTCTGATTTTGGCTTGATGACATCCGCATGTTTGAAGTGTTTTGTGCCCGACCAAAAGATGGCAATCCCAACAAACATTCCAACACCTGCAGTAATAAATGCCGCTCCCCATCCAAGCATGTTGTACATTGCTGCTCCAAAGAAATTACAAATGAATGCACCAATATTGATTCCCATATAGAATAAACTGTAACCCGAATCTTTCAAAGCTTTGTATTCATCATCGTTGTAAATGTTTCCTAGAAGCGTAGAAATATTTGGTTTAAAGAAACCATTTCCAAGAATTACAAGGAACATTGAAAGATAGAGCATATTAATTTCATGCACCGCCATTAAACAATAGCCAACCCCCATTAAAATCCCGCCAATAGTAATCGATTTGCGATAACCTAAAATACGATCAGCCAATAAACCTCCAATGAAAGGAGTTAAAAACACCAAAGCGATGAAGGTTCCATACAAATCGGATGCTTCTGCTTCGTCCATTCCAAACCCATCCACTTTATCTTTTAAGTAAAGCGTAAAAATTCCAATCATTAAATAATAACCGAAGCGTTCCCACATTTCAGAGAAGAACAAATACGGTAATGCTTTAGGATGTTTGTTTGCCATTGTAATTAATTTGAGATCAATATATGATAAAAAAAAACAGCCCTTTTTCAAGGACTGTTTCAAAAATACTATAATTTATAAATTAACGCACACCGTGCATCATTTTCAAAAGTTTCTTAGACAATAAGAATAAGATTATCGAAGCTGCACCTGCCATGAAAACGAAAATCATGAAGAAGTTGTACAAGTTTTCAATTTTCATTCCTAAGAAAGATGGTTTTTCTGGTTTCAGATTCCAAACCTCGATTGTATTTGAATCTGGTTTTCCTTTTTTACCTACTGTGTTTTTAACCACATACAACGTTTTACCGTCCTCACTCAAAAACTTCGCATATGCAAACTTCGGTTCAGAACCAACGATTTGTTTTAAGTGGAATTCAGAAACCTCAGTTTTAGAAACACCCAATGTATTGATTGCAAGAAGTGAATCTGCTTTTTCTTTCTTATTTGATCCAAACAAGTTCACCATGAAATTTTCACCAAAAGAAAGTTCTTTTTCCTTTTTGAAACTATCTGAGACCAAAGAGATTTTGGCTGTTGTATTTACATTCGCTTTGCCTAATTCAGCTACTTTAGCACTATCTAGAACCATTGTTGCTGTTGTATCAGCGCCAACTAAATTGAAATTGTTTGCAGAAACACTTGTTTCTAAATGCACTTCCTCAGGATACAATGAACTCAAATCTCCTGCAAATTTATTCGCAGTAGCCGTTGACAAGAACCAAACTCCCATTAACAAAGATGCAAAACGAACTGGTGCCAATTTAACGACCATCGATAAACCAATTGGCGACAAACACAACTCACCAAATGTATGAACCGTATAAAGTGTTACCAACCAGAACATACTTACTTTCAAACTTGGGTCTAAATCTTTCACACCCATCGCAATAATTAAATATCCAAGCGCCAACAAGAATAATCCCATTGCTTGTTTTACCGGAGAAGACGGCTCTCTATTTGCTTTTCCTAATTTCGTCCAAATGATTGCGAAAATTGGCGCGAAAATTACAATCGCCACCGCATTAATACTTTGGAAATAAGATGCTGGAACTGCCCATCCGAACAATGTTCTGTCTGTTTGTTCTTGCGCAAAATACGTTAATGAAGCACCTGCTTGTTCGAATGCTGACCAGAAGAAAATTACAAAGAAGGCAATAATGAAAATCACCCAAATCTTTTGTTTTTCAACTGCTGTCAACGATTTATCAGTAATAATTGATGCTGGAGCCACAATACACAATGTGTAGATAAATGCCCCAATTAAATCAAATCCAACTAAACCTTTGAAAATAACAAAGATCAACAAGGAAACTCCTCCCCATTTCAAAATTGAACTAAAATCAATTGATTTCTTTTCTTTTACTGGTTTTTCAATCTTCTTTGGTTTAGTACCAATAGCTTCACCTGTCGGAGAGACGATGTATTTATTTTTCAATAACTCAAAAGAAATTGTACTGATAATCATACCAATACATGCCGCTAAGAATCCCCATTTGAATGCTGCAGGAACAATTAATCCTTCTGCGTCATAAACTTCTCCTAATGTACCTGTAACCAACGGTGCGATAAACGCTCCCAAGTTAATTCCCATGTAGAAAATTGTAAAGGCAGCATCTACGCGTTTGTCTCCTTCAGGATAAAGTTGTCCAACCATTGTAGAAATGTTTGGTTTGAAGAATCCATTTCCAAAAATCAAGAATCCCAAACCAGTAAACATCATTGTTGTTGCAAAACCTACTTCAGTATAGAAGCTTCCCGCTAAGAACATAAAAAACTGTCCAATCGCCATCATTACACCACCAACAAAAATAGAACGTCTATTTCCCCAGTATCTATCAGCTACGTAACCACCTATCAAAGGAGTTAAATATACCAAACCAGTGTAATTTCCATAAACTGTTGATGAAAGTGATTTATCGAACATCAAAGCATTCACCATGAAAAGCGTAAAAATTGCACGCATTCCATAATAGCTAAAACGCTCCCACATTTCAGTAAAGAACAATAGGTATAATCCTTTAGGATGACCTTTTTGTACAGAATTTTCCATATTCATTTATAAAGTTTAAGCCGTGAAAATATAAAATTTATTTAAATATTCGTTCTTTGTGAAATATCTCGAACTGCAATGTACATTAATATTCATACACATTTTGAAACTGGTCGACAAATAGAAGTTGTTAGTCGAACATTTAACGATGTTTTACCCGAATATTTTTCTTTTGGCATTCATCCGTGGGAAATTGATAAGTGGGAAAATAAATTGGATTTTTTTGATTCTTTCCTTTCACTAAAAGGATGTTTGGCAGTGGGTGAAATTGGTTTGGATAAGCTAAAAGGCCCTGAAATCAACAAACAGATTGCAGTTTTTAAACGTCAAATCCATTTTTCAGAGGAATTTCATCTTCCTGTAATTCTGCATTGTGTAAAAGCTTGGAATGAATTGAAAGTGCTGAAACGTGAACTAAACCCAAAACAAACTTGGATTTTTCATGGATTTACGAAATCAACGTTAACGGAAGAAGTTCTGAAAGAAGGAATTTACATCAGTATCGGAAACGCAATTTTAACATCACCAACGCTTCAATCTGCGCTAAAAAACATTCCTTTGAATCGCCTTTTCCTAGAAACGGATGATGCTGAATGTTCAATTGAGGATATCTATGCAAAGGTTTCAGAACTAAAAAATATACCTTTGTCGCAATTACAAAGTCAACTAGTAGAAAATTTTAAAAACGTTTTTACCAAATGGATAACTGGCTAGAGCGCACTGAATTGATCATGAGTGCGGAAAAAATGGAAAAGCTTCATAACGCACATGTATTAATTGTAGGCTTAGGTGGAATTGGCTCATTTGCTGCTGAATTCATCGCTAGAGCTGGTGTTGGCACTATGACAATCATTGATGGTGACGTTTTCGATCCAACCAATAAAAATCGTCAGTTGACCGCTTTGGATTCAACAATTGGACGTAATAAAGCAGTTGTGCTTGGAGAACGTTTATTGGATATTAATCCGAATTTGAATTTAAATGTTGTTGAAGAATTTGTGATGCCGGAACGCGTTTGGGCCCTGTTAGCAGAATTCAAACCAGATTACGTGATGGATTGTATTGACTCTGTTACTCCAAAAATTGAATGGATTGTTGCTTGCAAACGACTGAAGGTTAAAATCATTTCGCATTTCGGCGCTGGTGGGAAAATGGACCCAAGCCAAGTGCAAGTGGCGAGTTTAGAGAATTCCTACAATTGCAAATTGGCTGCACATGTTAAAAAACGTTTGCGCAAAAAAGAAATTGGGTTTAAATCTGTTCGTGCCGTTTTCTCTTCTGAAATACAACAAAAGTCTTCATTAAAAATGACGAATGGTGCCAATTTCAAACGCTCGTTTTACGGCACGGTTAGTTACATGCCAGCATTATTTGGGTTGGTTGGTGCAGCTGATGTTATTCGCTATTTAACAATGAACGATGATGATCGTTGATTAGTCAACTGAATATACTTTTTGACCTTTAATGAAGGTATAAGCAGCAAAATTAGCTCTGTATTCTGGTGCTGAATTTACTGGATTCACAAAAATCACAAAAGTTGCCTCTTTTCCTTTTTCAAGCGAACCCAGGCGCGCTTCATCAAAACTTGCGTAAGCTGCCCAAATCGTCATACCTTTCATGCATTCTTCGAACGTAAGCGCTTCATTCGGGTAAAATCCACCAGCAGGAAAGTTATCCGCATTTTTGCGTTGCACGGCTGCGTGAATTGTTCTAAACGGATCCGTTAATTCAATCGGGAAATCGGTTCCCAAGGCTAACATTCCACAGTGTTGTAGTAATGTTTTATATGCGTAAGCACCTTTCATGCGCTCTTTTCCAATTCGTGCTTCTGCCCAACGCTGATCAGAAACAGCATGTGTTGGTTGAACCGAAGCAAAAACACCATAATCGCTGAACATCATAAAGTCTTTTGGATCCAACACTTGCGCGTGTTCAATTCTCCATCGATGGTCTTTGTTCACTTCAAAAATTCCTTTGTAAATATTCAACATGATGTTACTTGTTGAATCGCCAATTGAATGCGTGTTCATTTGATATCCCGTCAATTCACAAATTGTTGCAATGCGTTTCATATCTTTTATTGGCGTTAGCAAGGCTCCAAAATGGTTGTGACTATCCGAATACGGTTTTTTCAAAAAAGCACCTCGTGAACCTAATGATCCATCACCCATGACTTTAAAACTTCGAATAGATAAGTTTTTATACGTGTAAATACCATTTTTTCGTGCGAATGCAATGTTCTTTTCAGAAGGCGTCAGCATGGCATAGGTATTCAATGTAAATTGATGATGATCGATCAATTTCTTGAATAAGCCGATTTCCTCAAATTCTACACCTGCTTCATGCACACCAGTAATTCCATACTGAAGCAATTCATGTTGAACATCAAGCAATGAACCGATAAGCTCGCGCTCAGAATACGTTGGAATCAATTTGAAAACACCTAACATGGCATTGTCGGTAATCATTCCAGTACACTTGCCATCTTTAACAAAAACTTCTCCTCCTTCAATTATCGTATGTTCATCAATTCCTGCTTTTTTCAACAAGGCGTCGTTCGCCAATAAAGCATGTCCATCAATTCGCATTAAACACACGGGAATCGTTGGGAACAATTTGTTCAATTGCTCATTTGTTGGGAATTCCGTGTTCACCCATAAAGATTGGTCCCATCCTGCACCAACAATAAACGTTCGATTGGTTTTACTTTGGTATTTTTCTAAGCGAACAAGCACCTCATCGAAGGACTTTGAACCAACTAAATCAGCATTTAATCGTTGTCTTGCATACATCAACATATGGCCATGCGCATCTGTCAATCCCGGATAAACATCTTTTCCTCCAGCATCAATTTCTTCATCAGCCGTGTATTTATTCAAAATTTGTCGCTCTGGTCCAAGTTCCACAATTTCACCATCCTTGATTGCAATTGCTTCATGAACTTCACCTTTCTCATTCATCGTATAAATTTGAGCGTTGTGAATGATCAAATCAACAGATTTACCTTTGAAACAAGCTGTTAGCGTAAACGAAAAACCAACTAACAAAGTATAATAAAACCCTCTCGTAACTTTCTTCAAATTCATGGAATAATTTTCATCAAAGATAGAGAATCATTCAAAACAGTAAGAACATCAACTACCTTATTTCGTTTGTTTTTAATCAGAAATAAATAGAACTTTAGAATGAATCATCTTATTCACCATTCGTTTCTAAAATTATCAAAGGGATTTTTATTAAATTTGTGGAACTGCAAAAAATATCATGAAATCTCTCCATTTCTTATTTCTTTCGCTAATCGCATTTTTTGCGCTTACATCGTGTGAAGAAATTCAGCAAAAAAATGTTAGTCCAACCGAAATATTAGCAGACTCAACTTTTGATAATCATAGCTATTCGAACGTTCAACAAATAAGAACGAAGCATTTACATTTGGATATCGATGTGAATTTCGATAACAAAACAATCTATGGTGTTGCGCGACATGAGATGGTCAACAATGGAACTGATACTGCTATTTTTGATATCAAAGGCTTGAAAATTCAAAAAATCACGATCGGAAAAACCAAAGAAAAAGAAACAAGTTTCATGATTGGTCAGTGGGACAAAGATTCAATTCTGGGTCAACCGTTATTAGTGAAAGTGGATCGAACTACGAAATATGTAAACATCTATTACCAGACGACTGATGCAACTGAAGCGATTGATTGGTTAAGTCCAGAACTGACAGCCGGAAAAGAATTCCCTTATATGTACACGCAAGGAGAAGCCATATTAACGCGTTCATGGATTCCTTTGCAAGATTCACCTGCGAATCGCATTACGTATTCAGCTAAAGTGAAAGTTCCGACGGACTTGATGGCTGTGATGAGTGCTGAAAATCCGACAAAGAAAAATGATGAAGGGATTTATGAATTTCAAATGCGTCAACCAATTCCGTGTTATTTAATTGCGATGGCGGTTGGGAATTTGACGTACCGAAAATTAGGTCCTTCATGTGGTGTTTATTCTGAACCTCAATTGATTTATCAGTGTGTCAACGAGTTTGGTGACTTGCCAAAAATGATTCGTGCGGCTGAAAAATTGTACGGTAAATATCAATGGGAACAATACGATTTAATCGTTCTTCCTTATTCTTTTCCTTTTGGTGGAATGGAAAATCCACGTTTAACGTTTGTTAATCCAACGCTTTTGGCCGGTGACCGCAGTCTTGTTTCTGTCGTAGCACATGAATTGGCGCATTCTTGGTCAGGAAACTTGGTGACAAATAGTTCATGGGATGATTTCTGGTTAAATGAAGGTTTTACGGTTTATTTTGAAAATCGCATCATGGAATCACTTTACGGAAAAGAGATTTCAGATATGCTTGCCTTAATCGAATTCCAAGAATTACAAGATGAAATTAAGGCTATTGAAGCTGGAGATTTCCCTGATGATACAAAACTTAAATTGTCATTAGCTGGACGTAATCCAGATGATGGAATGACTGATATTGCTTACACAAAAGGTGCATTTTTCTTGAAAACGCTTGAACAAGAAGCGGGAAGAGAGAAGTTTGATGCCTTTTTGAATTCATATTTTAAAAAATATGCGTTTAAGACAATCAATACGGAAACCTTTATTGCTTATTTGAATTCTAAATTACTTGAACCAAATGATTTAGAGTTCAATACAGACGAATGGATTTATGAAAAAGGCTTGCCTGAAAATTGCCTGAAGATTGTTTCTCCGCGTTTTGAGCAAATAAAATTATTAGCGGATCGCTTTGCAGCTGGTGAAGACATTTTCAAGAAAGAAATCAAGTGGATCAAAGTTAAAGGACGTAAAAAGAAGAAAAAACAAATCAATCAATTGACGCGTGACAAATACATCGCGCAGGAATGGCAAATGTTTATTCGTCGACTTCCAAAGAAAATTGATCCAGCATTGATGCGCAACTTAGACAAACATTTGAATTTTAAGAATTGGGGGAATGCAGAAATCATGAATGAATGGTACATTTTAGGTATCAATTCAGGTTATGAAGATATTCGACCAAATATGGAAAAATTCTTATTAAAAGTTGGGCGAAGAAAATACATTGCACCAATTTATCAGGAATTGGCTAAAACTCCAGAAAACTTAAAATGGGCACGTGGCGTTTTCGAAAAAGCAAAAAACAATTACCATTTTATTTCGCGCAATACTGTTCAAGAATTGTTGTACAAGAAGAAGTAATTGACAGGATTAAGAATGTTTCATCGAATTACATTCAAGTAACCATTCAACTTAAATTTCTGAGTTTCGCAAAAAGCACCGCTTAACATCCATAAATAAGTTCCATCATTTACTTCGGAACTATTAAATTCACGCTGTTTGTCTGTGCTATGAAATACACGCTCTCCCCAACGGTTATAAATTGATAATTCAAATTCGCTTATTTCACAATTGCTGACAATTTTTAAGAATTCACAGCCAAATTGATCACAATCAGGAGTTAATGTGTTGGGTACAAAAATCTCACAGGAATCACAGTCTTGCCCAAATGAATAAAGCGAAAATTGCAAACAGAAAAAGACAATATAAACATTGATTTTCATTCTTTTTTAACGTTAACATAAGTACAAGGTTGCCAAAATTGAACATTAAGAACAACTAAAAACTTTTTTTTACGTTTTGTTCTCAGAACAAGGAGATGGGAATATCAATTAAAGAGCCATGCCACGAAGATTGGGCAAAAATGACTGCTACCGAAAAAGGAGCCTTTTGTCAAAAGTGCGCCCTTGAAGTAACTGATTTCACAAATAAAACTTCTCTTGAAATTAAACAATTACTCGTTCAAGAATTTGCTCAGAATGATCGAACGTGCGCGCGAATCACCAACTTTCAATTAGATCAGCTCAATGATGAATTCTTTAATTGGAAAAACGAACGCGTCAACTTTCGTGCAGTTTGGATTTTTTCATTGGTTGCCGTTTTTGGCTTATCGCTTTTCTCTTGCCAAAACACCTTGTCAAAGGAAATGATTTCACAGTTAAATGCTGAAACGACAGCACTATTAAACCGCGACACAATTGAAATAAATTTACCACTTGTAGATTCTACGTTAACGCTTTCTGATTCGAGTTTAATTCAACCAAATGCTCCAATCTATTTTAAACTACCAGTTGGAGAAATCGTCACGTTTATGGGAGTTACGCCGTATTATGAAATTTATCAACCTTGGATAACGTGCACTGTAAGTTTGGGAAACATTGCCATTTCTGGAAGTGTCACAGCAGATACGAGCATAACACAATTTTTAAAAACAACTGCTTTTACCCCAGGCCTTCCACAAATTTCTGATTTAAAACCTTTTGCTCCAGTTCCTCCTTCCCAACAAACATCAAATAGAATTGAAGGTGTCGTTGGAGCAGGTGAAAAGAAATTTGATGCTTTTATTTCTCCAAATCCAGTTTCAGATGAAAGTCGTGTGTTCATTCACGCAAAAGAGTCACTATTCCTCTTTGTTGATTTATTCCAAGAAAATGAAACTTCAGCTTTACGCTCGGGATCGATTGAGTTAGCTGAAGGAAATTATCAATTGGATCTTAAACTTTACAATCTTCCATCTGGAAATTATCAGCTGAACCTTCAAGCATCGTATCAACTTTCTGTTCTCGATTTTACTGTATAAAAAAATCCCTCCATTGCTGAAGGGATTCATCTATTTAAAAAGTCAATTATCTTATTTCAACGAAGCTAATTTATCTTCTAACACAGCAATTGTGCTCAAGGCATCTGCTTCTTTTTTACGTTCTATCGTAACAACTTGCTCTGGCGCTCCTGCCATGAACTTTTCATTTTGCAATTTCTTTTGAACGCTTTGCAAGAATCCTCTCGTATAATCCAATTCTTCGTTGATTTTTTTCTTCTCAGCTTCGATATCGATTGTGTCACCAAAAGGAATGTAATATTCATTTGAATTTACTAAGAATGAATTTGCATTTCCAACTTTCTCAGTAACGTATTCCAATTGCGTCAAATTCCCCATTTTCACAAGAACCGCATCAAAAGAGCTATCAATATCAGCGTTTTTCTTGATGAATAAATCCATTTTCACCTTGTTCGCAATGTTGTTTTGCTTACGCACGTTACGAATATTGGTAATTACCTCCTCCGCTTTCGAGAATGACGTTAAAACACTTTCATCGATTGTTTCTATTGCCGGCCAAGCTGCAATAATGATATCATCACCTTCTTGACGCTCACGAATCAAATGCCAAAGTTCCTCAGCAATGAATGGTGTAAACGGTTGAATCAATTTCAAGATTTTTTCAAAGAAATCTTTTGTCGCTTCTAATGTTGCTGAGTCAATTGGTTGCTCGTAACCTGGTTTAATCATTTCTAAGTACCAAGAACAGAAATCATCCCAAACCAACTTATACAAAGTCATCAAGGCTTCAGAAATTCTGAATTTATCGAACAAGTCATTGATTTCAGCTAATTCTTTGTTGAATTTCGCATTGAACCATTCAATTGCTTTTGCAGACGATTTCGGTTGTTCAATTTCACGTACTTCCCAAGCACTCACCAAACGGTAAGCGTTCCAGATTTTATTGGTAAAGTTTCTTCCTTGCTCACATTGTGAACTATCGAATGGCAAATCATTTCCAGCAGGTGATGAAATCAAAATTCCCATACGAACTCCATCAGCACCATATTGCTCGATCAATTCAATTGGATCAGGTGAATTCCCTAATGATTTAGACATTTTACGGCCCAATTTATCACGAACAATTCCAGTGTAATATACATTTTTGAACGGTAAATCGCCCATGTATTCATATCCAGCAATGATCATTCTTGCAACCCAGAAGAACATAATTTCAGGAGCAGTTACTAAATCGTTTGTTGGGTAATAATACTTAATCTCTTCATTTCCTGGTTTTGTTAAACCATCAAATACAGAAATTGGCCATAACCAACTCGAGAACCAAGTATCCAGTACATCTTCATCTTGTTTCAAATCAGCTGCTGAAATAGTTCTTCCCGCTTTAGCAGTCGCTAATTCAATGGCTTCTTCAATTGTTTTTGCCACAACATATTCTTCCGAACCAGCACCGTAGTACCAAGCAGGAATTTGATGTCCCCACCACAACTGACGCGAAATACACCAATCTTTGATGTTTTCCATCCAATGCTTGTAGGTATTTTTGAACTTTTCTGGATGGAATTTGATGTTTCCATTCATTACATTATCCAACGCTGGAGCTGACAATTCTTTCATATCAACAAACCATTGAAGCGATAATTTAGGTTCAATTACAGCATTTGTACGTTCAGAAAAACCAATTTTATTAATGTGATCCTCTGTTTTTACTAAATAACCTTTATCGTATAATTCTTTTTCAATTGCTTTACGTACTTCAAAACGATCCATTCCTACATAGTGCATTCCATGGTCGTTCAATGTTCCGTTATCATTGAAAATATCGATTGTTTCTAGATTGTGTTTCTTTCCTAAATCGTAGTCATTTGTATCGTGTGCTGGTGTAACCTTCAAACATCCCGTACCAAATTCCATATCAACATAGTCATCTTGAATAATTGGAATTGTGCGATTTGCGATAGGAACAATTGCTTGTTTTCCATGCAAATGCTTGAAACGCTCATCATTTGGATTGATACATATAGCAGAATCACCCAAAATTGTTTCTGGACGTGTTGTTGCGATTGTTAACCATTGATCTTCACTTCCAGCGATTTTATAGCGAACATAAAACAACTTAGAATTCACTTCTTTGTGCAATACTTCTTCATCCGAAAGTGCAGTTAATGCTTCTGGATCCCAGTTCACCATTCGCACTCCGCGGTAAATCTTTCCTTTTTTGTATAAATCAATGAACACATCAAGAACTGATTCAGAATAAGCTGGATCCATTGTGAAATTCGTACGTTCCCAATCACAAGAAGCGCCTAACTTTTTCAATTGCTCAAGAATAATTCCTCCATGCTTGTCTTTCCATTCGAACGCATGTTTTAAGAATTCTTCACGTGTTAAATCCGATTTTTTAATTCCTTCTTGACGTAATTTTTGAACAACTTTTGCTTCTGTTGCGATAGATGCGTGATCCGTTCCAGGTACCCAACATGCATTTTTACCCAACATACGTGCACGACGAACTAAAACATCTTGAATCGTATTGTTCAACATGTGTCCCATGTGCAAAACCCCAGTAACATTTGGAGGTGGAATGACGACCGTATACGCTTCACGGTTATCAGGTTCTGAATGAAAATATCCTTTATTCATCCAATGTGCATACCATTTCTCCTCTGCCTTTAGCGGCTCATACGTTTTTGGGGTCTCCATTTGTCATTAAATTTGGGGGCAAAGATACGAAAGTTTGGCGACTCCGAATTGTAGAAAACTAAAATTCGATTGCTTCTTTCACTTCGTACTTGCTCTTTAAGATTTAACTTAAATTGAGTGATGCTTCTCATTCTCTTTTGTGCGCTTAGTGGGTAATATAAATTCATCCTCCGCGAATTCTAAATGTGGTTGTGACAAATTTTGCGACTCTGCTCAGAATAGTCTGAACTATTGGCGTTAAATGTAAAAAGGTTTATCCTTTACAGAATAAACCTTTCAACAAACATAAAAGACCACTCTATTCAACCAAGAAAAAATGAGTGGGTATTGTTTTGAATTTCTTTGTTAGAACGAAGGACAAGAAATAGTTCTGAATGAAGCTGGTTTTGATTTACAGTTCAAATTAATTCCTAATGAAACTTCATGTGAACCACCCGATACACCGTTGTTCAATTTAGAAACTGTAACATCATAACTATAACCTAATTTAAACTTCCCTGTATTGATACCCAGTGTTAAAATAAATGCATCTCTATTTCTATACCAAGCACCAAAATTGAAAGATCCATATTTGATATACGTTCCAATATTCAACTCTTGAAAACCATTTTGATATTGGTAGATAATATTTGGCATAATGGATGTTGAATTTGCATATTTACTTTTTTGACCTAATGGAATTTCCGCTCCAATATGTCCTGTAATTCTCCAAGGCAATTTCGATTCACCAATAATCATTGATTCATTTGGACGATTCAAATGATGAACTGCTCCTCCTGCAAAAAAGTTCTTATTGAAAATCACCATTCCTGCCGATGCATCGAAGAAACCGCGAGATCCACCGCGCGGAACATCACCTGTTGAGTAGATAAAACCTCTTCGTGGATCAATCATATCTCCAAAAGTCAATTTATCCCAATCTAAAAACTTTTGGTACCATGCTGCTCTTGCTCCGAACAACATTTTCCATTTACGATTTAAGGTTAAATGATACGAATAGATTAATCCAAGCATGGATGTATTGATTGTTCCTTGCCCTTGTTGATCATGCGTCGCTAAAACACCAAATCCTCCAGAAATATTCTTAAAATATTGATCGTAGGAAGCACTGTATGTCACATAATTTCCTGACAACTGTGGCCATTCATTTCTGTAATTCACTCCAAATCGTGGACAGCCATTAGAACCCGCCATCGCTGGATTCAAATACAGTGGATTTGCATAAAATTGTGTAAATGCAGGGTCTTGCGCATTCGCGTTAAACAAAACAACTACACAAGAAAATAGTACAATTAACTTTTTCATAATTCTCAATTTAATAATCGCTGTCCGATTCTACTAGGCTTAGAAACAAAGCGTATGGTCATTTGGTGTGATAAACTGCGCTGATTCAACAAGGCAGATTGTGTGTAATCAGCATTGTAGGTAATCGCAAACTGTTGAAACTTCAATCCGATTGATGCGGCTGGCTCTAAATTTGAAGAAATTGCTCCACCAACTGTTAACCATTTCAATTTAACTGTCGTACCTAACCATGCTTCTTTCAAAGTCTCACGTTGTTGATAGACAATATAAGGTGAAACAGTAATCGTCTTTTTAATTGATTCGTAATCTGTTCCTAAAGTTGCAACGAAATGACTTCCAACACGTCTTTGATCTTCAAGTGCATTTGAGTAGATATTGTCATAGTGATTAAACAAATCATCTCCTTGAATTCCAGCGTAAAACCATTTTGTATTTACCATTAGGCCTAAACCTAAATCCTTGTACCATAACTGTTTTCCAATTGGGGCTGACCCATTAACCAAAAACTCTTGAACCGTAGATCGATCATATTCAACTTTCGTTCCTGGTAATAGATTTTTTGAATCCAACATTTTACTTCCCATTTTAAAACGAACTGAAGGCTCTACAGTGACCCCTCTGGAAACAGAAAACTTAGGAGAGTAAGTTAAAGCAGCATTGTAATTTTGAATTTCGCCCAATCCATAATAGTTGTGACTCATTTGAAAACCTAAGCCACCACGTATTGCATAGGAATAACCATCTATTGATAATTGACTCATTATTTGTTGATTATCACTACCCAACCACTGAGCGCGACCGGTTGCTTGAACTCTTGTTGCTAACATCGTTCCAATGGATGAAAAGTTTACATCCATTGCTTGCATTCCTGGAACATGATAATAAGGATCACGTTGATTTCTCAAAGCAATCGGGTTATCTAACATGCGTTGAAGATTTCTACCCATTTTATGTAAACGGGAACCAAATGTGACTTTGTAATCTGATTTTGCGAAGCGCATAGTACGTTTTGATTCATTCGCATCTTCAAAACCAGTCTCCTTAATATCAATCAAATCTGCCTTAAGTGCAACCAATTTATTCACTGGTGCTTTCGTCATTTCAGGCTCAACTTGTGCTAAAGATGCTACAGACAATTCTTCTTCTGTTACATTTAATTTTACCGCTTTGTTTTCATGTTGTCCAACAGCATTTGCTATTGCCTTAGTTGTATTAACTAACGACTTATCCTGTGTTGCACTATATTTTAATTCATTCGCCTGTTCATCTATTTTTCTTGTAGATGCGTTCAAGCTATTCGTGAACTTGACTTTAGTTGAATTTACAGATTCTGAAATTGCATTTTTCTCATTTTCAAAATCTTTTTGATTTCTTGCTATTGCAAGATCTTCAGTGAAATCTGAATTGGTATTTGTGTAAACAGCAAGTGACGTCAGCAATACAATTGTGAAAAAACCAATTGCAGAATACAAACCAACAGGTCTACGACGAACAAACTTATCTTGATGCGGATAGATATATTCTTGATGATCTACTTTTGCTTGCGTCCAAACATCTTTATCAACATCCAATTCAGGATGCTGCATTAAAAATGACTCTAATTGAGCAATCTGTTCAGGAGATAAATTCCCTTCCATTAACTCAAACAGCCAGCGATCAATATTTGAAAACGATGGATTACTCATACCAATTCCGTCAAACCTTTTAACTGCTTTTTAATTTTGTTTCTCGCTCGGAATAGGTATACTTTTACTTGAGAACTGGACAAATTTAACATGTCACCAATTTCCTCGTAAGAGTAGCCTTCTAAATCGCGTAAAAGAATGATACTTTTTTGTATCGGAGGCAAAATACTAACCGCTCTATCAACTACTTCGTTTGATTCAAACTTATTCACATCTTTTTTCGTTCCCTCCGGAAGATTGTCACTTCCTGGTAATTGAACACGTGATTTTTTTGAAATCAAATTAAGCATTGCATTGTGAGCTGTCGTAAACATCCACGACTTTGCCTTTTCAACTTCTACTTTTTTACGATTTATCCATAATTTTTCAAAAACATCTTGTAAAATATCTTCTGCGTCTTCTGAATTACGAAGAAAGCGCATAGCATAACCATAAAGCTTATTGCTATGTTCTTTAACAGTCATATTGTACTCGTTTCTAGTCAAAATTATTCCTGGCGTTTGCAGTTAAAACAATTTGAGAGGGCCAAAAGTTACACCCTGTCACCTCTTTGTAACGGAATTATTGAATAAATATACATTTGAATTATCTTTTGCACGAAGCGAACGAACATATATGGGGTATCAATGAATATTGAGTCCTTATTATTGAACTGAACTAATTTTATTTTAATATATTCGTAAAAACGAACAAACCCCAAAACACATGATTCAGGTACAACGACTTTTTGATACTGTCTATTTTCAGAATGAAAAATATCCGAACGACAAAATGTTTGTTACCAAATTGAATGGTAATTGGATTCCAAAATCGAATCAAACGTTTATTGATGAGGCCATGGTTGTTTCTCGTGGGCTAATAGCTTTTGGCGTAAACAAAGGAGATAACGTAGCATTAGTATCAAACAATCGATACGAATGGAATGTAATGGATATTGCCATTCAGCAAGTTGGAGCTATTGTCGTTCCGCTTTACCCGAATATTTCTGAAAATGATTATAAATACATTTTAAATGATGCTTCAATCAAACTGATCGTTGTGGGAAATGCGGAGTTATCGCAAAAAATTCAAAATATTAAAAGTGAAGTTCCTAGCTTACAGCATCTATTTTCATTTGACGTCGTAGAAGGCGTTACCAACTGGAGTGCGATTCATGAACGTTCGAATGAAACAGAAGATGAAACAGTAAAAGAACGAATGAATTTGGTTAAAAGCCATGATTTAGCAACAATCATTTACACTTCTGGAACCACAGGAAATCCAAAAGGTGTTATGTTGTCGCACCACAATATTCTTTCGAATGTCGATGGTTGTCAAGAACCAATTCCAGCAGATAACACATCACGCGTACTAACATTTTTACCCGTTTGTCACATCTACGAACGAATGTTACATTACTTGTACATTTATTTGGGTTGTTCAATTCACTTCGCAGAGTCGATGGACACAATTGGAGATAACATTCGTGAAGTTAAACCACACGTTTTCACTGCTGTACCTAGATTGATTGAAAAAGTATTCGATCGAATCATGGCGAAAGGAGATGAATTATCTGGCTTTAAACGTAAGTTATTTTTCTGGGCTGTTGAACTTGCTGAAGAATATGATTTGCACGGTAAAAGCCTTTGGTATAAAATCAAATTGGCGATTGCTCGAAAATTGATTTTCTCGAAATGGCAAGAGGCTTTGGGTGGTGAAGTAAAAGCAATAGCATCTGGCAGTGCAGCTTTACAACCTCGTTTAGCGCGTATTTTCTTAGCCGCTCAAATTCCAATTCTTGAAGGGTATGGTCTAACAGAAACATCTCCTGTAGTTTCAGTAAATTGCTTTTCAAAAGGAATTCGTATCGGAACTGTTGGTGCATTAATCGATGATGTAACGGTTCGAATTGCAGAAGATGGAGAAATCTTGGTGAAAGGCCCAAATGTGATGATGGGTTACTACAATTTACCAGAAGTTACGGCAGAAGCAATAGATTCAGAAGGCTGGTTTCACACAGGTGATATTGGTATTTTTGAAGAAGGCAAGTTTCTTAAAATTACAGATCGCAAAAAGGAGATTTTTAAAACATCTGGTGGAAAATACATTGTACCTCAAGCAATGGAAAACAAATTTAAAGAATCGCGCTTCATTGAGCAAATCATGGTGATTGGGGAAGGCGAGAAATTTCCAGCGGCTTTCATTGTTCCAAGTTTTGCCTTTATAAAAGAATGGGCACACAGAAAGAATATTGACTTGGGAGATGCAACGAATCATTCTATTTCTAAAGACGTTCATGTAATGGGACGTATTCAGCAGGAAATAGATAAGTTCAACAAAGGCTTTGGAAACTGGGAACAAATCAAACGTTTTGCTTTATTGGAAAAAGAATTTTCTATAGAAGGTGAAGAATTGACACCAACACTAAAATTAAAACGTAAAAAAATTCTTGCGAAATATAGTGCACACTATGATGCCATTTACAAAGAAGATTAATCCATGAAAGTAGTTTATTTTCTATTATACGCAATTCTTTTCACGGCCAATAGCTGCGGGACAGATAAATCCGAGACGGAGCAAAAAAAGGAAGAAAAGCCAGTTGAAAACAAAGATAAAGACGCTGGAATCTATGGCTATGAATCTGGTATGGTAGAAACCCATTTTGGAGACACAAAAAATAAGGAAATTCTCTACTTTGATAAGTGGGGAACGATATCCGCAAAATACACTTTCACTGAAAACAGAAACACAGGTGAAGTAAATTTGAGTTCGATTGAACTAGTTAAAAATGGAACAACCTACATGATTGATCCAGTCGCAAAAACTGGATTAAAAATGAGAAACCCTTTTGGACAAAATGATATTGGTGATGCCAAAGATGTTCTCGGATTTAAAGAAGAACGTAAACTGAAAATGTTAGGTTCCCATTTATCTGGAACAGAAGTTCTGATTGGAAAAAAGTGTGATATTTACAAAGATGATGCTGAACAGATGAGTCAAACGACTTTTCTTCACAATGGTCTAATTTTAAAAACCATTATCAACATGGATGGAGAAGAAATCATTTCAGAAGCAACTGATGTTCAATTCAACATAAAAATCCCGGCTGAAAAATTTGAAATACCAAAAGGAATTAAATTTTAAGTAAATCTATTGTTTCGCTGTCGTAACTTTTACTTTTACTTTGTGAACTTGAGGGTAATGTGTTCCCGCTTCAAATTTCAATTGCATTAAGTGATTGCGCACTTTTATTTTCGTTGGTGTTGAAACAACAGTAGTTCCCTCTTTCACCAAAGTTGCAGATGTTACTTTGCCTGTTATGTCAACAGCAAGCTCATAAAACAAAACACCTTCGTTGTTATCGATTAGTTTAAATCCAATCGTACTAATTAAGGCACGTTTATCGGTAACTATTGGTCCATCCACTAGTTGACAAAAAGCCATACTTGAGAAGGCCATAAAAATAAATACGATAGCTGTTTTCATGTTGCTTTTTTGTTTGAGGTCTGAAATTACAAATAAATGTTTGAACTAAGCAATTTCACCCCAATTCGGTTTTGAATTCAAGACATTGATTAAAATTTCTCGAAGCTTTAAATGCTGCGGACGTTCTAAGCCAGGATCCAACTCTAGAATTTTTCGTGCTTCTTCACGCGCCATTACGACCAATTGTGCATCTTTTGCAATGTCAGCTATTTTCAAATTCAATAAACCACTTTGTTGTGTTCCCATTAAATCACCTGGTCCGCGCAATTGCAAATCAACTTCAGCAATTTCAAATCCATCTGAAGAGCGAACCATGGTTTCAACACGTTTCAAGGTATCTTTTGATAATTTATCTCCAGTCATAAGAATGCAATAGGATTGCTCCGCACCACGCCCTACTCGACCGCGTAACTGATGCAATTGTGACAATCCAAATCGTTCAGAACTCTCGATAATCATCACAGATGCATTTGGCACATTCACTCCAACTTCAATAACAGTTGTCGCCACCATTATTTGAGTTTCTCCACGGACAAAGCGTTGCATTTCAAAATCTTTGTCTTCCGCCTTCATTTTTCCATGTACCATGCTCACACGGAATTCAGGCAAAGGAAAAGCGCGAGTAATGGCTTCATAACCGCTCATCAAATTATTAAAATCCAAGGTCTCCGATTCATTGATCAGTGGATAAACGATGTAAATCTGTCTTCCTTTCTGAATCTCTTCTTTTATAAATCCAAATACACGTAAGCGGTGCGACTCATAACGATGAACCGTTGAAATTGGTTTTCTACCCGGAGGAAGTTCATCAATCACCGACACATCCAAATCACCGTAAAAAGTCATTGCCAATGTCCGTGGAATAGGTGTTGCGGTCATAATTAAAACATGCGGAGGAATGCTGTTTTTTCGCCACATTCGAGCGCGTTGTGCTACACCAAATCGATGTTGCTCATCAATGACTACAATTCCTAAATTTTTAAACTGAACAACATCTTCTAACAAAGCGTGTGTACCAATTAACAAATGAATTGTTCCATCCTCCAAGCCTTCATGAATAGCTACACGTGCTTTTTTGCGCACCGAACCAGTCAGTAATTCGATTCGAATTGGCAGGTCTTTTAGTAGTTCTTTGATACCCTCAAAATGCTGATTCGCTAAAATTTCTGTTGGCGCCATCAAAGCTGCTTGAAATCCGTTTCCAATCCCCATCAACATCGTCAATAAAGCAACAAGTGTTTTCCCACTTCCAACATCTCCTTGCAACAAGCGATTCATGTGATGGCCTGTCATAAAATCTTTACGAATTTCCTTCAACACGCGTTTTTGCGCACCTGTTAAGGTAAATGGCAAATGATTCGAATAAAAGGAATTGAACACCTCACCTACTTCTGGAAAGACAAATCCTTTTGATTTACTCATGCTGATTTGCTTTCGAAGCAATAATTCCATTTGAAGAAAAAATAATTCTTCAAATTTTAAGCGCAATCGAGCATTTACAAATTCTTGTTCAGATTTTGGGGTATGCACTTGCAAGAATGCCAATTCTCTATTGATTAAACGGTGTTCTTGTAAAATCGCTGATGGTAAAGTTTCCTCAATCTTCCCTTTGATTTGAGCAACAAGTTGGGCCGTTAACTTTTCTATTCCTTTCGAATGTAAACCCTTCGCACTTAATTTTTCAGTCGTTGAGTAAACAGGTTGTAATCCGGTCTTCAGTAATACATCTTTCCATTCCGTTATTTCAGGATGAGGAATATTCCATGTGTTTCCAAAGATTTTAGCTTTACCAAAAATTTGATATTCTGCACCAATTTTCAGTAAAGGCTTAATCCATTTTGCTCCTTGAAACCAAACCAAATCGATCACCCCTGTTTCATCTTGAAATTTAGCAGTAAGTTTCTTTTGTCGGCCCATTGCTGTTTCACCAACTTGAATGATTCTCCCTTTTAATTGGGCATATGAATCAACATACGGCAAATCTGAAACACGATGGTATTGTGAACGATTGATATAACGAAAGGGGAAATAATTCAATAAATCATTGAATGTGAAAACGCCAATTTCTTGATGCAACAATTCAGCCCGCTGGGGACCTACACCTTTCAAAAATTCTATTGGAGTTCGAAGAAAATCGTTCACGAGGTAAAAATAAAAAAGAAAAGCGATAGATTCACATCTACCGCTTCTCACCTCTAAAATAAAACATATTGAATTTGTGCGTTAAACAAATTTTATTGTGCCGCCATCAAACTAATTTGAGCTGGCTTATATAATGTCATTGTGATCACTCCTGGTTGTGCCTCTTTTTGAACTGAGAAAGGACTAGTATTTGCTTCCTCGAAATCAATTTTTACAGGCACGGTCATTGAACATCCACGAGCATCTTCGATTGTCAATTTGTACGTTCCGTCATCCAAGGCATGTGGATCAGGGAAGTTTGCTTTACCATTTAAACGAACGAAATAAAATGGCGTGTTGTTGTTATCCCAAGGTGTTCCACCTGTCAAAGCAACGTCCATTGATGCATTCAAACCATCAACTAGGTATTCTTGCTGACTATTGTATGTCATTGTAATTGGAGAAGGCATCTCAACTGTGATTGTTTCTTCCACCATTGTTCCATGTTGATCAACAACTTGTACTTTGTATGAACCACTTTTCAAATTTTCTAACGCTGTTGCGGTTTCACCATTTTCCCAGTGAATAGCATAAGGCATTTTTCCTCCATAAACAGAAATTTCAATTTTTCCATTTGCTTGTCCAAAACAAGAAACATTTGTTTTAGTATAGTGAATTGTTAAAGCTGCTTTTGCTTTTGTTGTTGCTGACCATCCGAAGAAAGGCATCATTAAAAGAACCGGTAATAATTTTATCAATTTCATGACTTGTGTGTTTAATTACACTACAAACTAACGGCGCTTTTTTCGCACCACCAATGAAATTTCATGATTACCTGTAAAACTACACAAAGACCAATAGTAGTCGTTACGTAGTTCTACTTAATTGACTTCAAAACCATGTTAGTATAAACAAAAAATCCCCTCCACAAAGGGAGAGGATTCTTGATTTATTCGATTGAACTTATTTTATTTTTTTGAATTTTGAAATCCCTTTTTGCAGGAACTTCTCATATCCATCCACACTTGGATCGTATCCGCGTGGTTCCGAAAGATCGTTTCCATTGACATCTTGAATAATGTATAATGGTTGAGACAATTGTCCGTATTTCTTAATTTGATATTCAGACCATTTGTTCCCAACATTCTTCAGCGTTCCATTCAACTCTTTTGAGAATACTTGCTCCTCTTTCGGAAGCGCTTCTCTGTCGTCACAGTACAATGAAATAATAACCATTTGTTCTTGTAAAATAGAACGTATTTTATCATTTGTCCATACCATGTTTTCAGTTTTACGACAATTTGCACATGAGTACCCAGTGAAGTCAATCAATACTGGTTTGTTTGCCAAACGAGCATATTCTCTTCCTTTTTCTAAATCATGAAATACCAAGATTGAACCATCACCTACTTCATGCATATCATTTTTAAAGCGCATAAACAAGGTATCGCCTTCAACTTCAGGATTTCCTTTCACGAAGCGGAAATTATCTTCTGAATGTGTTCTTGGAGGAGCAATTCCATCCACCATATACAATGGTGCGCCCCACATACCTGGTAGTAAATAGATTGCAAATACGATTGACGTCAAAGCGAACATGAAACGTGTTACACCTAAGTGTTCTAATGGCGAATCGTGCGAGAATCTTATTTTCCCTAGTAAGTACAATCCCATAATTGCAAACACAGCAACCCATACAGCTACAAAAATTTCACGTGTTAAGAAATCCCAGTGGTATGCCAAATCAACCATACTTAAGAATTTCAATGACATTGCGATTTCCAATAAACCGAAAACAACTTTTACACTGTTCAACCAACCACCAGATTGTGGCAATGAACTCATCGCACTTGGGAAGACTGCAAACAATGTAAATGGTAATGCTAATCCAGTCGCTACTCCACCCATGATGAACGCAGGTGCTGCAATAGATCCTGAAGAAATCGCTTGTACCAATGCTGTTCCAACAATCGGACCTGTACAAGAGAACGATACAAGTACTAACGTAAAGGCCATGAAGAAAATCCCAACAAATCCACCCTTGTCAGCTTTAGCATCCGCTTTGTTTACCCAAGATGATGGCATTTTGATTTCGAAAGCTCCCAAGAACGAGAACGCGAACAAAATGAAGATTGCAAAGAAGATTAGGTTCAGGAAAGCGCTTGTGGAGAATTCATACACTGTCGCTGAACTTCCTGTAAGTACAGTTACCAATATACCAACCGTTACATAAATAACGATGATTGAAAAACCATAAAATAAGGCATTGATAATTCCTTTTCGTCTACTTCCTGATTGTTTTGTAAAGAAAGTAACCGTCATTGGAATCATTGGGAAAACACAAGGCGTGAATAAGGCTGCGAAACCAAACGCAAATCCTGTAAAGAAAATAATCCAAAGGTTTACATCAACCTTATCTTGCTTTGAATCAGCTGGAAAAACCTCTTCTTGTTTTTCTTGAATTTTAGTATCTGATGCTCCTTTTTCGTTTGAATTTGTTGCAGCGGCAGCCGTATCAATTGCAGCAGCTTCTTCAATCGTCTCAGCTGTTGGTTTGAATCCGCTTCCTTTTAGTTTTGCCGTTTGATCTGGTGGGAAAATACACCCATTTACATCACAAATTTGGAAAGCGTAATCAAACGTAATATCAAATGTTTTATCCGTCAACACTTCTATTTGTTGCTTGTAAACAGCAGTTTTCTCGAAGTATAAAGATGTCCCCAATTCATCAACTACTGGATGTGCTTTGATACCATCTTGCAACTTTCCTACTAGTTTGTAATCTTTTGATTTACCAAAAATAAATTTCGTTGGATATCCCGTTAAATCAGCTTTATTTGGATCATGATTCACAGAGAACACATGCCATCCTTCTTTTAATTTTGCGGTTCCAACAATAAAAGCATGCGTATCATCCACTTTTTCAAGTTTAAATGACCATGAAATTTTATCAGCCCATTCCTGCGCATTTGAATTGAAAGTTGCACTAAAAAGTGTCACAAGTACCAAAAGGACTTTAGCGATTTTTTGCATAGCGAATTATTTATTTTGTAATTGTAATCGTGAATTTTTCATCAACGGGCGGTAAACACATAACATCGTTACAGACCATGTAAGTAAGCGTCCCTTGAATTGTTGTACTTTCTTTAACCGATAAACGTTGTGTAAAAAGTACTTTCCCTTCAAAGAAATCGAGCATTGCTTCGAAATTCTCATCGTATTTTTGAATGGGTTGAGGCTCATTGACCTTACCTATAAATTTAACGGCATTGTTCGGTTCAAACACAAAACTTGTAGGAACCGGACCGATTTCATTCGCAACATGTTGACTATACAGATGCCATCCATCAGCCAACGTTGCTTGAATTTCTATTGTCTTTGATTCAGTATTGTACGCATATTCCCATTGAATTTTAGTTTGACTAAATCCAACAGCGGAGAGTAATACTGTAAAGAGAAATAAGATTTGAAGTTTCATTCGTTCATTTTCTTGTTTCAAATTTAAACATTCAAAACAATAATCCTAAAGGATAAATGACATAATCCTTGTAATCCTAATTATTAAAATCAAGATTGCTTTGTTTGATTTTAAAGGTCTTATTAAATTTTCACCTCAAGAATCCTAGCAATTGGAATCCAAACACCACCTTTTAAACAAATAAATTTTGTTCCTGCTGCCCAAATTGTCGTGTCAACGCGCTTTAATCCGGTATCATCATGAAAAATGATGGATACTTTGCTGTGGTGCGAATTTCCTAAGATGGTCGCTTGTTCAATTTGATTTAATAAATCAGGATGTTGTTGAACAGTCTCTGCATTTGAAAAAGAAAGATTAGCAATCAATTCTTTTTCGATTAGTTCTGGTTTTATAACAGCTTGCATGGCTTTCGAGTTTGAATTTAGAAGGTAAGAAATCTTTTCATTCAATCAACCCGAAATGAACAAAACATGTGTTTGACCGAGAATTCCCTATGCTAAATCGATTAATTACCTATATTCTCCATTGAATATCGAGCCGTCGGGGCACAGCTTTGATCTGCAAATAGTTCCTTTTCGAACATGTATTTGCCTGTTATTGCAATCATGGCAGCGTTATCTGTACAGTATTCAAATTTTGGAATAAATACTTTCCATCCTTCCTTCTTGCCCGTTTCTTGCAAGGCTGTTCTTAATCCACTATTCGCAGAAACACCACCTGCAATTGCAACTTGCTTGATGTTCAAATCGCGTGTCGCTTTCAGTAATTTCTTAAACAAGATATCGATGATGGTTGATTGAATCGATGCACACAAATCATCTTTGTTTTCTTCGATAAACGCCGGATTTTCCTTCGTTTGTTTTTGAAGAAAATATAAAATTGACGTCTTCAATCCACTAAAACTGTAATCATATCCTTGGATTTGTGGTTTCGAAAACTGGAAACGTTTTGGATCTCCAAGTTTTGCATGCTTATCAATCAAAGGTCCACCAGGATACGGAAAACCTAATAATTTTGCTGCTTTATCAAAGGCTTCACCAGCGGCATCGTCAATCGTTGTTCCAATCACTTTCATTTTTAAGTAATCTTCTACCAAGACAATTTGCGTATGTCCACCCGAAACAGTCAAACAAATAAATGGGAATTCTGGCTTGTCTTTTCCTTCATCGTCAATGAAATGCGCCAATACATGCCCGATCATGTGATTCACATCAATCATTGGAATGTTCATCGCCAACGAAAAAGCTTTTGCAAACGAAGTTCCAACAACCAACGAGCCCATTAAACCAGGGCCGCGCGTAAATGCAATAGCATCGATTTCCTCTTTAGTAATGCCAGCCTTTTTTATTGCTTCATCCACAACAGGAATAATGTTTTGCTGGTGCGCGCGACTTGCCAATTCAGGCACTACTCCACCATAACTCTCATGAATTTCTTGACGAGCGATTAAGTTTGACAAAATGGCGCTATTTTTGAGAACAGCGGCCGATGTATCATCACAAGATGATTCAATACCAAGTATAATTATATCTTTTTGACTCAACTTTATGTAAGTTTGTAAACTAAATGGCAAAATTACTAAAAATAGTAGGACGTATTTTGGGGATTTCCTTTGAATGGATTCTCATTTTAATCATTGCCTTCGCGTACGCTATACGCTTGAGTCCTGTGCAAACCTATTTAGCGCAAGAAGCAACTGCCTATTTATCAAAGGAATTAAACACAAAAATTCACATCGATAAAGTTTCCATTTTATTCCTCGATGAAGTTGCGTTGGACGGAGTTTTCATCCTCGATCAGCATAAAGACACGCTCGCCTCCATAAAAACAATTTATGTTTCCTTGGAAGATTTTAGTCTTGGTAAAAACTTTGTAAAACTTGGAAAAGCTGAACTTGACGAAGGGATTGTTCATATTAACCGCGATAAAAAAAATGGGGATTACAATTACTTCTTCATTTCCGATTATTTTGCATCCGGAAAGACCTCATCGGGTAAAAAGCAACCAAAAATCACGTTAAATTCCCTGACATTAACTGATATCAATTTTAAATACGATGATTATCGAAAATCATACAATACGTATGGAATGGATTATGATCATTTAGACTTAAAAGATGTCTCGCTGAGTGCAAGCAATTTTTCTTCAGAAAATGGTGTAATCAAAGCAACAATCAATTCGTTAACGGCGAAAGAAAAATCAGGTTTTTACTTAAAATCGTTTAGTTCGAATGTTACCATTTCTGGTAAAGGTTTGCAATTTGATAAAGTGGAAATCAAAACGCCTTTATCCACCATTCATGCACCGAAAATCCATCTATTAATGGATGAACGTGAAGATTTACAAACCTTTGTAGATAGTGTAACTTTCGATGCTGTTTTAGCTAAAAGTATTGTTTCGATGGAAGACATTTCCATTTTCGCAACAGCTTTGGAAGGAATGGATCAAATGTTAGAAGTGAGTGGAATTGTCACCAAAAAGGTTAAGGATTTAAAAATTGAGAATTTAGATTTAAAAACAGGGAAAAGCACAGTTTTAAGAGGCACATTCAATCTTCCAGATTTTAGAGATTTAAAAAGTGCTTTTTTCACTGAGAAGGTTGATTATGCCTTCATTTCCTTAAACGACTTAAAAAAAATAAAACTACCCGTTGACGCCGACTATCGTTACATGAGTTTCGATAAATACTTGGAACGTCTAGGTTATTTTCAAGCGTACGATGTTCGTCTGGATGGTTTTTATTCAGAATTTGTTGTTGCCTCTGACAAGGTTAAAACACAATTGGGAACCATTAAGTTGAACAACGGAATCATGTTTACGGAAAACCCAATCAACGATTCCTATTTCTTTAAGGAATCGTATGTTAGTGAATATGATGTGAAAGTGGAAGAATTTCAGCTCGGCAAGTTCTTAGAAAATTCAAATTTTGGTTTAGTAGACGGAACGTTTCATTTATCGGGCGAAGCATTTTCATTGTCAGACATTCACTTTACATCTTTAAAAGGAAACATCAACCGTTTTGATTACATGGATTACTCTTATAAAGGTATTCATGTGAAAGAAGGAAGTTTTATCGATAATGTTTTTATTGCAAAAATTGATATAAAAGACGACAATGTAAATTTAGAATACGATGGTTTTATAGATTTTAATGGAAACCAAGAAATGGATTTCACAATTAATTTAACGGATGCCATTTTATACAATTTAGGTTTTACAGATGTTGATTCTACAGTTTTAAATTCCAAATTCCACGTACAATTGTTTGGAAAAGAACCAAACACTATGAATGGAAAAATAACCATGGACGGAATGGTGTATCAAGAAGGCGACCGGTATATTGATGTTCCAAAGTTGGAAATTTTAGTTAAACGTGGAATAAAAGAAGACAAGTTCACAGTTGATAGTGAGAAACTGGGAACGTTATCACTAACGGGTAAAATTGACTTCAACACCTTAATTGATGATTTCACAGCTCAATTCGATAAAGTCTTCCCTTCCATTCTAGAAAACAAGAAAACCGTAAAAAAGAAAAAAACGGCGCCGAGTCACTTTGACTATGCCATTTCCACAAAAGATTTAAATGGCTTTCTTTCCATTTTTGTTCCTGATTTAAAAATAGAACCTGAAACCAAATTATTCGGTAGTTACGATGGTCGAACAGAAGACTTTAAAATGACCTTAACTTCTTCCAAAATCGATTATCAGGACATGCAGTTTAAAACGGTAAATCTGAAGCAAGAATTGACCTCTAATTCTATGACAGCAGATTATACGGTTGGGAAATTCATTTACAGCGATTCAATTAGTCTTGACCAAGTGCATTTCGTTTCAAATGGAAAACAGAATCAATTAAACTCCGAGCTTACGTGGAACCCAAATTCTTCAAACGAATCTGATATTATCTGGGAAACGTACATTATTGATAACAAAACTTTAAGTTTCACCTTAAAACCGTCCTATTTCAGTATCAATGAACAGCGTTGGGAAATTGAAAATCAATCCGACTTTACGGTTGCCTATGAAGAAATTCACGTTTCTAAATTTAAACTTGAACGGAATAAACAATATATAACACTGGACGGTTGTTTATCACGCAATGATGCCGATAAGCTGAATTTCCAAATCAACGATTTAAATCTAGTTGACATTAGTAGCTTCATCGGATCAGAAGTTCAAATGGAAGGAATTGTGAATGGCTGGGGTTATATTGCCAATCCGTATACCAATTTAACCTATATCGGTGATGCGGCAATTGAAGGATTGTACTTAAACAAACAAGAAGTAGGTGATGTATTCCTTCAAACAGAATGGAATAAAGCAAGTGAAAGTGTTGGAATGATGGGCGATCTAATGTATCGAGGAAATCAGACATTCAAATTTGATGGAAGTTACTTTACGGAGCGTGAAAGTGACAATCTTGATTTCAATCTTGTTTTTGACCAAACAGACATCCAATTTACCAATGCCTTTATGGATCCAGATGTTGTGAACAATATCAAAGGATTGGTTGACGGAAAATTAAAAGTGACAGGTTCACCAGATAAACCTTTGTTAAATGGTGATGTTGAACTAATAGGTGGTAATGCAAAAATAGAACTACTTGGAGTTAACTTTGGATTCGACGGAAAAATCTCTGCGGATGAATATGGTTTTTACATGGACAATATCCCAGTATATGACGAAGAAGGAAATGAAGGATCACTCATTGGTTCTGTTTACCACAACAACTTTGAAGATTGGAATTTTGACTTACAGTTTGACTTAGAAGGTCGCTCAGTTGGTTATGCCCCATCCTTATATTTCAAACCATATTCAACTTTAGAGAAGTTTATGGTGCTCAATACGCAATACAAGGAAGGCGATTATTATTATGGTAAAGCTTACGTAACTGGTACAGCCAATATTTTTGGTTATTCCGACAATCTAGAGATTACTGTGGACATGCAAACCAAAAAGGGAACGACCGTTAATTTCCCAATGTATGGTGCTACTGAATTGAGTGAGGAGGAAAGTTTCATTACCTTTAAATCTAAAGGAGAAGCTTCGGTACCAGATGTTCCTAAAATCGATTTCACGGGTGTAGATTTGGATATGAACTTTCATGTAACCCCAGACGCAAAACTTAAAATTATTTTTAACGATCAGACAGGTGATGAAATTTCAGCTACAGGAAGTGGCGATATCGGAATGAAATTAAATACGTTGGGAGATCTTTCCATGGACGGAACCTTTAAGGTCAAAAATGGTGTTTACAATTTTGCCATGGGAATCATTAAACAGCCATTTATTATTGAAGAAGGCGGTATAATTGCATGGACTGGCGATCCATACAATGCAAACATTGACATTAAAACGTATTATGAGATCAATGCAAATCTATCTGCTATTTCTCCTGATCAACTACAATCAGGATCCAGTTCATCGAATCAAAAAATTCAATGTTATTTAGGTTTGACAGAATCTCTATTGAAACCAACCATTGGATTTGATATCAAAGCTCCCAAAGCTGATGAAACAGGTAAAGCCCTTATTTCGAGAATCACAAGTGATAAAGATGAGTTAAATCGACAATTCTTTTCACTCCTTCTTTGGAAACGTTTTCAACCATTAAAAGGAAGCTCAGCAGATGGTGGATCAGCAGCTGCAGACTTGGTAGCAAATCAAATTAACTCCATGCTATCTCAAGTATCCAAGGATTATAAATTAAATGTTGATTTGGGCGCCGACAATCTAACTGGAGAAAACTCTTTAGCCGTAGGTTTATCGAAAGGCTTCTTGGATGATCGATTAATTTTTACAGGAAGTTTTGGAGTTGAAAACAACGCTGTAGCTAATCAACAAACGCAAAGTGCACTCATTGGAGATGTTAGCTTGGAATATAAATTGAATGAAGCAGGAACGTTCCGCGTAAATGTTTTCAATGAATCAAACGATTATTCGATTATTCAAGATAAAAACTTAGGTCTATTCACACAAGGAGCTGGTCTTCACTATCAAGAAAGTTTTGACAATTTTGGCAACTTTAAATTGGCGCAATATTTCTTAGATATTTTTAGAAAAAAGGCGAATAAAAAATACCCAATCAAACGTAAAAAACGTCAAACATCTGTTCCTCCAATCGAGGACAAAACACAGTATTTTGTGTTGCCAAACGAGAAAACGTTAATCGAACTCATCTTCTCTTAAAAAATCGCCTTTAGTTTCAATCAATTCTGTATTTTTACAACGCAATTTCTTCCGTTTCGGCGGACTGAGGAATGTATTGAATTAGTTGGTAGCCTTGTTTTTCAAAACAATTATTAACTAACTTACTTGAAATGAACGCTTAATAATAAAAGCATGAAAAAAGTTCTTATTGCCAACAGAGGTGAAATCGCACGAAGAGTGATTCGTACCTTGAAGAAAATGAACATTGCAAGTGTTGCAATTTATTCGGATGCTGATAAAAATGCACCGCATGTTCTTGAAGCTGATGAGGCAGTTTATGTTGGCGCTAGTCCTTCGTCTGAGAGTTATTTGAAACAAGATTTAATTCTTCAATATTGTAAAGATCTTGGCGTTGATGCGATTCACCCAGGATATGGTTTCCTTTCTGAAAATGCAGGTTTTGCACGTAAAGTGAAAGCAGCTGGAATGAAATTAATTGGTCCGTCTCCAGAATCTATGGAATTGATGGGCGATAAATTAAGTGCGAAACAAGCCGTTAAAAGCTACAATGTTCCTTTAGTTCCAGGTGTTGATTCTGCAATTACCGATGTGAATGAAGCCATTAAAATTGCTGAAGAAGTTGGTTATCCAATCTTAATCAAAGCGTCTGCTGGTGGTGGTGGAAAAGGAATGCGCTTGGTTGAGCGTTCAGAAGATTTCGCAGAGCAAATGCGCATGGCTCAAAATGAAGCTCGTTCTTCGTTTGGTGATGACGCAGTGTTTATTGAGAAATTTGTAACGAAACCGCGTCACATTGAAATTCAAGTATTCGCTGATAGTTTAGGAAACGTTGTTTACTTGTTTGAACGTGAATGTTCGATTCAACGTCGTCACCAAAAAGTAATTGAAGAAGCACCAAGCGCCGTTTTAACTCCTGAATTGCGCAAGCGAATGGGTGAAGCAGCTGTAAATGTGTGTAAAGCTTGTAATTACGAAGGTGCTGGAACAGTAGAATTTTTGGTGGATGGAAATTTAGATTTCTTTTTCCTTGAAATGAATACACGTTTGCAAGTTGAGCATCCAGTGACCGAAGAAATCACAGGAACAGATTTAGTTGAATGGCAAGTGCGCGTTGCACGTGGTGAGCGTTTACCGAAATTACAAGATGAATTAAGCATCAATGGTCATGCAATTGAAGTGCGTGTGTATGCAGAAGATACCTTGAATGGTTTCACACCAGATATAGGAAATTTAAAACGTTACCGCATTCCAGCAGGAAGAAATACACGTGTTGACGACGCTTTTGTGGAAGGAATGGACATTCCAATTTTTTACGATCCAATGATTGCCAAGTTGGTGATTTGGGGAAAAACACGTGAAGAAGCAATTGATCGCACGATTAAAGCAATCGACAATTATCAAATTTCAGGATTGAAAACAACCTTGGATTTCGGTAAATATGTGTTGAAACATCCAGCGTTCCGTTCAGGGGATTTTGACACGAACTTTATCAAACACTATTTTGAAGACCCGCGTGTGATGTACGATGCAATGCAAGAAGAACAAGAAGCCTTGCAACATGGAATCAACCAAATTTGGGATTCAATTAAGGCGAGAGACAAAAAAGAATTCGCGTCGAGAGAGAGCTTAAGTTCTTGGAAAAATGCGCGTTCATAGTTTCACAAAAAATATGTGCTAATAAACTTGAAAAATTTATCAATTAAGCATACTTTTACCCCACAAAAATTCAGAACATGAACTTACACGAATATCAAGGTAAATCGATTTTGAAAAGCTACGGTGTTGCAATCCAAGAAGGAATCGTAGTTGACAAGGTTGAGGATGCAGTAGCTGCAGCTAAAAAATTAACAGAAGAAACTGGTACAAGCTGGTACGTAGTTAAAGCACAAATTCACGCAGGTGGTCGTGGTAAAGGACTTGTTCAAGAAACTGGATCTCACGGTGTTGTTCTTGCAAAAGGAATTGACCAAGTTGAAGAAAAAGTGAAAGGTATTCTAGGTGGACACTTAGAAACTGCTCAAACAAACGGAAAAGGTAAAAAAGTAAACAAAGTGTTAATCGCACAAGACGTTTATTACCCAGGAGAATCTGAAACTTCAGAATTCTATATGTCAGTTTTGTTGGATCGTGAAAAAGGACGTAACGTAATTATTTACTCTACTGAAGGTGGAATGGACATTGAGCACGTTGCTGAGCACACTCCAGAATTAATTTTCAAAGAAGTAATTGATCCACGTGTTGGTATCCAAGGTTTCCAAGCGCGTAAAATCGCTTTCAACTTAGGTTTATCAGGTGAAGCGTTCAAACAAATGACAAAATTTGTTGTTTCGTTGTACACTGCTTACGAAGGAATCGACGCTTCAATGTTCGAAATCAACCCTGTATTAAAAACTTCAGATAATAAAATCATTGCTGTTGATGCGAAAGTAACAATGGATGGAAACGGATTGTTCCGTCACCCAGACTATGCTGCAATGCGTGATAAAACAGAAGAAGATCCAACAGAAGTTGAAGCGGATGAAGCAGGATTGAACTTCGTTAAATTGGACGGAAACGTTGGATGTATGGTGAACGGTGCTGGTTTAGCTATGGCGACTATGGACATCATCAAATTATCAGGTGGTAACCCAGCGAACTTCTTGGACGTAGGTGGTACTGCAAACGCTGAGCGTGTTGAGAAAGCTTTCCATATCATTTTGAAAGATCCAAATGTAAAAGCAATCTTAATTAACATCTTCGGTGGTATCGTTCGTTGTGACCGTGTTGCTCAAGGAGTTGTTGATGCTTACAAAAACATTGGTGAATTCCCAGTTCCATTAATTGTTCGTTTACAAGGAACAAATGCTGAAGAAGCGAAAAAATTAATCGACGATTCAGGATTAAACGTGCAATCAGTTGTTCTTTTACAAGAAGCTGCTGATAAAGTAAGAGAAGTATTGGCTTAATTATTAGTCATTCAATCATAGTAAAAGGCTTTCCATTTCGGAGAGCCTTTTTTTATGCTATTAACGTTTAAATTGCATTTCTCAATTTTCTCTATCTACTGACAAGCAAGAATTCTTAAATCCTTTGTATCTTTGCACTCTGAATGAAAATATTCGATCGAAATATGATTATCTACAAAACTCCTCAGGAAATTGAGATCATGCGTGAAGCTGCGCAGGTCGTAAGTCGTACATTAGGAAAAGTTGCCGAAGAGATTAAAATCGGTATCACTCCTAAATACTTAGACCAATTGGCTGAGGATTATATTCGCTCGCAAAAATCAATTCCTGGATTTTTAGGATTGTATGGCTGTCCAAGTACCTTATTGATTTCGGTGAACGAGCAAGTTGTTCACGGATTACCAACGGAACGTCCATTGCAAGATGGAGATATTGTTTCTGTTGACTGTGGAGCCATTTTCGAAGGATACTATGGAGATCATGCCTACACATTCGAAATCGGAAATGTGAAACCTGAAGTAAAAAAATTGCTTCAAGTAACGAAAGAATGTTTGTATTTAGGAATTGAGCAATGTGTTACAGGAAATCGCATTGAAGACATTGGCTGGGCCATTCAAACACATGCTGAAAAACATGGATATGGAGTTGTGCGCGATTTGGTTGGACATGGTTTAGGAAAAACATTGCACGAAGATCCGCAAGTTCCTAATTACGGACGCAGAGGTCGCGGAAAGAAAATCCAAAATGGATTAACGATTGCGATCGAACCAATGATCAACATGGGAACTGAGCGTGTTGCGCAATTAGACGATAAATGGACTATTGTAACCGAAGATGGAATGCCAAGTGCTCACTTCGAGCATGACGTAGCTGTCGTAGACGGAAAACCAGTAATTCTTTCAACGTTCGATTATATTGAAGAAGCCTTAGCGAAAAAGAAATGACACGCGAAGAAAGAACGGTTTTACTAGCCATGCTTGTTCCAATTGCATTTGGAGCGATTATGTATGTTGAACAAGGTTCTTTCATTTTTCCTTTCCCTTTAAACGAAGTTGTATTTTTAATAGCGAGCATTGCCTTTGCAGTAAGAACGCGCTTGTACTTTCGCACCAAAAGTATTTTCTCTCTTGGATTTGCCTTTTTTAATCTAATTGGAACAGAATTCTTTTGGACCTTCTTTCTTCCGGACACACGAATTGAACAAATCGCAGAAACTGGAACCTTTGATTTATTGAAATTAATCAGTTTAATTTTATTGGTCATTTGGGCAGGAATAACATTAATCAAAGGCAAAGACAACTTCAGCAATGCTTTATTTCTTGGTTTCTTTTTTCTCTTAGTTGCTTCTGAGATATTTCAACAACCTGTTTTACAAATATTTGCAAGCTTGATTCCTTTTGCGAGTGTATTCAAGTACAAGGATCATTTCCCGTATCACTTGTTGTGGTTGCTCCTATCCTTACTTTCGTTGATGAAGTTGGTGATGCTCTCTTTGTAAAACAAAAAAATCTTTTTTTATTTTTTTTTCTAGTATTCCTTTGATTTATCGAAGCTTTTACTAATTTTGCCCCCTAGTTCTTTGAACCATTGGAGAGATGGGTGAGTGGCTAAAACCACCAGTTTGCTAAACTGACGTACGGGTAACCGTACCGCGGGTTCGAATCCCGCTCTCTCCGCAATGTAATGAAGGAAGAAGGGATGAGAACCTTGGTTCGAGACGAAGTCCATCGATTTCGCCTCGGCGAATGAGATAATCCCGCTCTCTCCGCAATGTTTTGTAATGTAATGAAGAAGGGATAAGATAATCCCTCTCTCTAGCAATTATTGACAAATAAGTTATTTGTTAAGTAAATGTTTGCAAAATAGAATAATTTCATTACTTTTGCACTCGCTTTTGGCACAACGGTACCAAAAGAATTGACATAACAAAGATGATTAGCTCGGGGCGTAGCGTAGTCCGGTCATCGCGCCTGGTTTGGGACCAGGAGGTCGCAGGTTCGAATCCTGCCGCCCCGACGAGGGGGATGAGCGATCATCCCCCTTTTTTTATTTAATCGGCCCCGTAGCTCAGCTGGATAGAGCAACGCCCTTCTAAGGCGAAGGTCAAAGGTTCGAATCCTTTCGGGGTCACAAAAGAAATCCCGGCTTTTTTAAAGTCGGGGTTTTTCATTTTACAGCGTGTTCAAAACGCGTTTTGATAAGCGGTGGTAAATGAAAAACCGAGAACTGCGTTAGCGGTTCGGGGTTTTATGCTTGTAATGAACCATTTACAACATGGATATTCAATCCTTTCGGGGTCACAAAAGCTTCGCAGCAATGCGAGGCTTTTTTTTGTTATTTAAATCCTTAGCTCAGTCCAATATTTGTCGGCATATTTTTTTGTTTGTTTTAGCTGCTTTTTATACTTACTCGCTTAATCGAAACACCAAATATTTCTCTTTTTGACACAAATACTGTATTTTGTACGTCTATTATCAAAATGCTGAGAAAACACATCATATTACTACTACTGTTGGTGACTACTAGTTGGTCATTCAGTCAAGAAGTGATATCAACGAGTGGCGATTTTTATATCCAAGGAAACACCTCCTTTTCATGGTCAATTGGTGAGCCAGTATCAGAGACCTTTTCTTCCACAGCTAACATTTTCACGCAAGGATTTCATCAGAATTACGAAGATTTTGTAGAATTGATTCCCATCAGCTTCTCCCCTAGCTTTGATGTTTATCCGAATCCTTTTACGCAAGCAATTATCATCGATTTTAAGGATGTGAACCAAGCGCTGCACATTTCACTCACCGATCAACAAGGGAAAATCTATTATACTGAAGAGGTATCATCCTTCGCTTTTTCCGCAGAGCTTTCACTCAATGAATTAGCAACTGGAATCTATTTTCTTTCCTTTCAATCGGAAGATGGAACAATCGCTATCACCAAACGAATCATGAAAACCAAACTCTAATATGCGTCAATTACTTTTAGTCTTTTTTCTATTCCTACAATGCGCGCTTTTTGCTCAAGCTCCTCAGGGGTTTAAATATCAATCCATTGCACGTGATTTGAGCGGAAACGAATTGGTGAATCTTCCATTAGGAGTTCGCATCACCTTACACAATGCTTCTCCAACCGGAACAGTTGTTTATCAAGAAGAACATAGCGCAAATACCAATGATTTTGGTTTATTCAATTTAATAATTGGCGGCGGAAACCCAGTTGTGGGACAATTCAATTTGATTGATTGGGCGAATGGATCAAAATATATTCAATTAGAAGTGGATATTGCTGGTGGTACAAATTACACCTCATTTGGAACAACAGAATTGTTAAGTGTTCCTTACGCCTTGTATGCCAATACTGCAGGCGTGCAATTTTTACCGAATGGTTCTGCTATAGGAAATACGCCTTATTGGGACGGATCTTCTTGGGTCGTTGCAAGTTCAAACATTCACAACGATGGAGGAAACATTGGAATCGGAACAACAACGCCTCTTCAAAAATTACACGTGAATGGCCACATCAACATTCCAAAAGACAGTACCTATCGCATCAATGACATTGGAATTGTATCAATTAAAGGGAATAATAATTTATTTCTTGGTCAACAAGCTGGAAGTTTGAATTCGATTGGTTTTGTCAATGTTTTTGTTGGGTACAACGCCGGACAATTGAACCAAGTTGGCGCCCAAAACACCTTCGTAGGTGCAGAAACGGGCGTTCAAAATTTAGATGGTTCAATGAACTCCTTTTTAGGTCGACGTGCTGGTTTTCTCAATACAAGTGGAAATGAAAATACTTTTCTAGGAGCCTATGCTGGACAATCGAATACAGAAGGAATTCACAACTCTTTCTTGGGGGTAACAACAGGAAATTCAAACACGCTGGGAAGTGAAAACACATTTCTTGGAGCGCACGCAGGTTACAATAACAACTTGGGAAACAACAATTCTTTCATTGGAAATTTCGCAGGCTTGGCCAATACAACAGGAAGCAACAATACGCTTTTAGGGTATTATTCAAATGTTGGAGTTGGTGGACTCACAAATGCCACTGCCATTGGTAACGGTGCAATTGTGAATGCTAGTAATAGTGTAATTATCGGGAACACAGCTGTGACTTCAATCGGAGGACAAGTTGGTTGGAGCACCTTTTCAGATAAACGTCTAAAAACAAACATCCACAAAAGTGAATTAGGCTTGGAGTTCATTCTTTCTCTGCAACCTGTGACCTATAATTACAAAGCTGAAGGACAAACCAATCTACTTTATACGGGATTAATTGCGCAAGACGTTGAGAAATTGTTAAATCGTCTAAATACTGAATTCAGCGGATTGGTAAAACCACAAGGTGAATCTGATTTTTATTCAATTCGCTATGCTGAGTTTGTACTTCCATTGATCAATGCTGTTCAAGAGCAACAACAAACAATCGAAGAGTTGAAAGAAGAGAACGAACAACTTGAAGAACGTTTATTGAAATTGGAAAAGCTAGTTGAACAACTCAAAAAAAATTATTAATTTGGACGGTTGTGCAACTTTAATTCAACAATTAAAGTCTAACTAACACACAATCAATCACTACTATCATTGAATTATGAAACTACTGAAAAACATTTTTACTTCAACCCTCTTACTTGTCGCTTTTACAAATTATTCCTTGGCTTGCAGTCCTTGTGGAGCTTTGTCAAATGTGACACAAAACATCAATGGAACTAATTTGGAATTGACCTTTACGAGTAATGCTGGATGGCAGTGTTGTTATACAGTTCAAATCGAAATTGTTTGTGCCAATGCAAGTTTTACAGGAGTAGCGAATTATTCATCAGCAGAAATTTGTATCAATGGTGGAACTGGAGCCTCATCAACGTGGAGTACACCAGTACCTTATCCATTAACAGTAATCGATCTGTCTAACTTTTGCCCGGGAACCTATAAATGGCGTGCAGCTGAAACAGCATGTATGATATATACACCTGAGCAGCAATTTACTGTTGCTGGAGCAAGTCCAATTCAATTAGTTTCAAACTTATCACAAGACACAATTTGTCAATCTCAAAACACACAATTATCAGTTGTTGCATCAAATGGTTGTAATGCAGGTGGATACTCTTATTCATGGGCTCCAGCGGCAGGATTAAGTAATTCAAACATTGCCAATCCAGTTGCGACTCCAACTACATCAACAACGTATACAGTAACAGTTACTGAAAATGGTTCTTGTACAGCACCTCAAACATCAGCCTTAACAGTAACGGTGAACCCAACTCCAACAGCAAACGTGAGCGGAACCGTCGAACTGTGTCAGGGAGAACCTAATCCTACCGTCACTTTCACAGGAACCAACGGAACTGCCCCCTACACGATTACGTATGATATCAATGGAACTTCGCAAACAATTGTGGCTTCGAGCAATGCAACGCTTTCTGCTCAAACAGCAAATCCAGGCGTTTATACCTATACGCTTGTAAGCGTTGAGGATGCCAATCAATGTTCTCAAAATCAAAATAGCACCGCAACGGTAACTATAAATGCATTGCCAATTGTGAATGCGGGACCCGATCAAGTATTGTGTGAACCAAATGGAGTTACACCTTCTGAAGTTACATTGAATGGATCAGGAGCTACAACCTATACATGGAATAATTCGGCTCAAAATGGCGTTGCATTTACACCTCCAGTTGGTTCAACCACATATACTGTTACCGGAACAGATGCAAATGGTTGTGTTGATAGCGATCAGCTTGTGGTTACTTCTTTGACATTGCCAGTCGCAGATGGTTCTCCAAGTGATACGTATGGAAATGCAGATTTAGTAGTTGATTTTTCAAATTTAAGTCAATATGCAAGTAATTATGTGTGGGAATTCGGAAATGGTTCGACACAAAATGAAACATCTACCTCTACTGTTTCCTACAATTATACAGTTCCCGGAATCTACACAGTTACACTAACTGCATCAAATGGAATTTGTTCTGATACTTGGACTACGTTGATTGAAGTTCTTCCGCCAATGGTCGTAACACCTCCAAATGTTTTCACGCCAAATTCAGACAATGCAAATGATCTCTATTTTGTGAATGTAGATTGGGGCGAACAGTTTGAAGCGGTAATTCTAAATCGTTGGGGAAATGTGATGAAAGAATTATCTTTAGTTGATCAAGGTTGGGATGGAAAAGTTGCTGGAAAAGACTGCGATGAAGGTATTTATTTCATTAAGTATAAGGCGACAGATTTTGGCGGTAAAGAAGTTGAAGGACACACCTATTTCCACCTAGAACGATAAAATGTTTTTGTTGCCCCTTAAAGGATAAGCAAGAAATGAACTTCTGATAAATTGTTTAGCGGAAAACCTTTTTAATCAATAATCTTCCCGTCTCCCATCATAATGATGCGATCTGTTCGATGCGCAAAATCGTCATCGTGGGTTACAATTAACAAGGAAAGTTTTTCTTCAACAGACAATTCTTTGAAAATATCAAATACGATATCTGAGTTTTTACTGTCGAGGTTCCCTGTTGGTTCATCTCCCATGATAATGGAAGGATTGTTAATCAAAGCGCGGGCAATTGCAACACGTTGTTTTTGTCCACCTGAAATGCGTGACGAAAGCTTCAAGGCTTGATCATCAATGCCCAAGAGTTTTAATTTCTCCATTGCATCGTGCTCAATTTCTTCTTTTGATTTAACACCTAATTTTCGAGCAGGCAACATCACATTTTCTAAAACAGTAAATTCTGCCAACAGATAGTGGAATTGAAACACGAAACCAATTTGTTCGTTGCGAATCGATGCTAAATGATCGGATGTTTGTCCCGTAATTAATTTCTCATTCAGGTACAATTCCCCCGTGTAATTCGTATCCATCGTTGAAAGAATGTACAACAAGGTCGATTTTCCACAACCCGATTTCCCCATTATAGAGACAAATTCCCCTTCATTGATTTCAAAGGAAATATTCTTCAAGATTTGCACCTCATCAGGAACTGTGAAGCTTTTACAGATATTGTTTGCGCGTAAAATACTCATACTATTGTCCTCTAATTATGTCAACAGGGTCAATTTTCTCCGCCTTACGTGAAGGGAAGTAACCTGCAAAAAATGTTGAAAGCATCGCAAAGACAATTCCAATGATATAATACTTCGCATCATAATCAATTGGGAATGTTTTAATCGTTGGAAGTGCTGCTGTATCGAAAGGCGTATTATCGATGATGGTGGTGACAAAATAACCCAAGACCAAACCGACGAAACCACCAATGAATCCAATGATTAATGCTTGACTGATAAAGATCCATTTCACGTCTTTACCTGAGAATCCAGTTGCTTTTAAAATAGCAATGTCGTTCATCTTTTCATAAATCAACATGTTCAAAATGTTGTAGATTCCAAATCCAGCAACAATCAGTAAGGTAATTGAAACCGCGTATGAAATCATGGTGCGAATCGAAGAACCCGTTTCGAATTGTGCATTGGCCGTTTGAATATCAACTGCTCGCACATTGAAAGTTTCCTCCATCTCTTTTGCCAATTTCGGCGCTTGAGACATGTCGTTTAATTTAATATTGATATCGGTAATGTAATCGTTCGATTGCCCCATCAAGCGTTGTGCCATTTCAAGATTCACGTAACTTTGCACATTGTCAACATCCGCCATTCCACTTTGATACAATCCTACAATTTTCAAGGGTTGAATGTCGCCGGTTTTCGTTGCTACTTGAATCACATCGCCCACTTTTAGTGCTAATTTCTTTGCTACTCCAGCACCTAATAAGATTCCTTTTTCATTTTGTGCTAAATCTTCAACCGTTCCTTCAACAATGTAATCGTCTAAATTGTATAATTCTTGCTCTTTTTGAACGTTAATACCTGTTAAGACACCGTTCAACTGTGTTGATCCACCCAAGTAAAACGATTGTGCTTTCACTTGGGCAGTTGCGCCTTTTACATATTTCTGTTTATTCAAAAAACCTAGTAAAGGCAAAGCGTTGTGAATTCGAACCTGAATTTTCTTCGGTTTAATCGATTCCACCATGCGTGTTTTCGACTTGTAAGGCTCGTAATAATCGACCGGTTGTTTTTCGGACGGTTGCACTTCATTATACAAGTGGATATGCGGCGTACGATTTAGAATAAGTCCATCCA
>CAJAVU010000005.1 GCA_903945495.1 uncultured Flavobacteriales bacterium
GGATTTATGTATATTCCGACGCGTCTGACCCCCCGGGGCAGGGCAAACGCATGAACGTGGATCCGGATAGGAAGTATTACTCATGTGTTTATTCGGAGTATCTGTTCGCGGTATGAAAAATGGAAGACGGAATTTTCCGGGTTTTGTCCGCGATAATTTACGATTTACTGGCGTTACGCTTTTGGTGATTAGTGACAGTGTGTGTTTGTTGTATCCCGATGGTCGGGTGCTGGAATTTATCGGAAAAGTGAGCATGGATCATTTACGTGCTATCTTGTCATGGCAGACTGTGGTTAAAGTGATTTGTAACTGGTTAGGTGGCACGCTGTCTGGCCCAAAAAGGCCCATTTTCCGCCATACTTCGCCCATTTTTTTGACCGTAGCGCTGCTACGGCCTACAAAAATCCGCTTCGTCTGGCAAAAAATGGTCACTTTTTTTTCAGACGTGATCATTTTTCGGCAAGATAGCGTGCCACTTAACCAGTTGCCCAATAAAAATACCCTGATTATCAGTGATAATCAGGGTATTTGCCAATTTTTCGATAGAAGTAATGCGGAGAGAGAGGATTATGAACCATAACCTTTAAACTCCTGTATATCAAGTATTTTACTTCTCTATTTCTCTTTGGAAACCCCCTTAGAAACCAAGCAGCCAAAAGGAGGGCTTGATTGTCTAGTTTGAGTTTCCTTAGGTTTCACAAAGATAATGAACCTAAGAATATATCAAAACAATTTTCTTTCAATTTCAATATTGAACTCAGCTTGTCTATTCTTGACATTAAAGTTTGCGAACGTTTTGTGGCTTTTTGAAGGCTTATATATTCAAAAGGTGGAGATACAATTCGATTTCGCAGAGACTTCTGTGCTTTTTAGAATTTATATTTAAAATTCTCTAGTTCAAATTCCTGTATTCCATTGGTGTTTTACCTGTTTTTTTCTTGAAGAGTTTATTAAAGTACTGTGGATATTCGAATCCCAGATCGTAGGCAATTTCATTAATGTTCTTCTCGGAATTTAATAGTAAATTTTTAGCTTCCTCAATCAAATAGAAATGAATGTGCTCTTGAGCATTTTTTCCTGTTTCCTTTCTTAATAAATCACTCAAATAACTCGGTGATAGATTCACATTGTCAGCTAAAAACTTTACCGATGGCAAACCTTTATCTTTCAACTTGATTTCGGAAAAGTAGGAAGCCAGGATAATTTCTATTTGAGTAATTATTGTTTTATTGGTTTGGCTTCGTGTAATCATTTGTCTACCATAATATCGGGAGCAATAATTCAATAGTAATTCTATTGTTGAGACAATGATGTATTGGCTATGAACATCAATATTCTCCTGAAGTTCAATCTGAATTTTTTGGATGCATTCATATAAAACATTTTTTTCTTTGTCTGAAAGATGAAGTGCCTCTGAAATATCATAATCAAAAAAACGGTAGTTTTTCAAATTGTCATTTAATGCTGTTGCTCTAATTAAATCAGGATGGAAAAACAACCCCCAACCCATTTTATCTTCTCGTTCTTCAATTTCATTATCAATTTCAATAATTTGATTAGGAGCAATACATATTAAATTTCCATCTTGGAAATCAATTGATTTTCTGCCGTATTTGAAATTATTCTTGCAGTAGTTTTTAAACATGATTGAATAAAAATCCGTGGTGATTTTCGAATTTTTAATTAGGCGTTCATTTACTTTACTAAAATCTAAAACGGCAACTAATGGGTGTTGACTATTCCCTAAATCAAATAATTTATGTAAATCCGCAATACTTTGAAGATGTAATATTTCACTCATGTCTTTTCAATTAACTCTTGCAAATATACAAAGTAAATATGCCCTCTTCTTTCCGCAAAAAAATCCAAGCTTAACACAATGCTTGCTTGAATAAACAAACCTAGTCCAATACCTCTCCACATTGTATCATTCATGGAACTATACATCAATATAACACCTAAAATGATTAATGTAATTTCTACGTATCTATATATCACAAAATTATTTAACACTTTCTCCATTCGAGGAATTTCAAGTGTTTTTATACTTTGAGGATCTTTCTGCATATATATTTCAACTCGTGTAATGTCTTTTGGACTTCTTGTTACAATTGTATATCCTACTATAAATTCAAGTAATGCAACAATTATAAAAGGAATAGCAAGTCCTTTCCAAAAAGAGGATTTCAACGCAAAAATGAAATAGAGAGCCATTGCAAATGCAATGACTCCTATTAAAATGAAAATATAGCTTTCGGCTTTTTCTCCATTAAAGTATTTTACAACTGGATTCATATTAGGATGTTTTAAAGTCCAAATTGTGATTTAATACCGCCTATAAATGTGGCGTCATCATATTGCTGTCGGTTGGCAATCAGCATTTTCGCATCTTCTCCTGCCGTATATCGCAATTGGTTCTTACCATCAGTAGCAGCCTCAAATATTATTTCTGCCACAACACTCGCAGGTGACGCATTTTGTACCATTGCAGGCAATGCAGTCATTAAAACACCAACTAAATTCTGGTATTCAGCCATATCTACGTCATTGTTAAAATCAAATGACCTGCCTGCAAAATCAGTTGCTATCATACCAGGTTCAACAATTTTTACTTGTCCGCCAAATTGCTCTACTTCAAAATTAAGTGATTCAGAAATTCCTTCAACTGCAAATTTTGTTCCGTGATATAAGGATCCTAATGGAAAGGTCATTTTACCACCTATTGACGAAATATTGATAACAATACCCTTTCTTTTTTGTCTAAAGTGAGGTAAAACAGCTTTAGTAACCTCCAAAAGCCCAATTACATTGGTATTGAATTGTCTTACAATTTTTTCTCTGCTAAATGTTTCCAAAGGTCCGTAAGCGCCATAACCTGCATTATTAAGCAATACATCAATACTCCCAAATTTTCCAAATCCTTCTTTGAAAGCATTCTGGATTGAATCCAAATCTAATACATCAAGTTTTGTAACTAAAATATTTTCTAATTGCGTTAATTCTGATTCATTTTCAGGATTTCGCATTGTAGCGATTACATTCCAACCTTTTGATTGAAATAATTTTGCAGTTGCTTTTCCTATGCCACTGCTTGCACCTGTAATTAAAATTGTTTTATTCATTTTTTATAAATTTAAAATTATGATGCAAATTTCATTCGAATCTTTAGGTTTGGATAATACAAATTCAGGTTATTTATACTCAAATTCAGTTTTTCATTAGAATGATCGCACCAAAATGATCGTTTTGATTATCTGCTTTTGACAAAAATCATGAATCTTTTAAAAAACGCCGCAAACCCTTGCAAATAGGCAGTTTTCTAAAATCATATCTAGGTTGGCAAATGGCAAGGTATATATATATATCCTTGCCAATTGCCAAGTGGGTGATTTTACCATTTTGACGGCTACAAAACTAAATTTAACATTGACCCTATTTGACAATATTTATTTGTTATAATTAAAGTTTTTAACGTAAAAATATTATTCATGAAAGAATTACTAAACAATGCGCTAGAGCAATTAAAGATTGCCAGAATCCATGTAAATCCTCGTTCTCTTAGAAAACAAATCTCTCTTTTTGAAGTTGACGATTCGCATGATGTAGAATTTAATGGTTCCAAATCTACAGGAACGTACCAGCAACATCTTTATTCCTTCTACCTGCCCTGCAAAAGGCTTGTAGATGAAATGATGAACGATTCGCTTGACAAATCTGATTCGATCAAAAGGGAATTTGATTTGTACTGTTTTGAAATTCGGGAATTCAAGCATCTCTTCTTCCCTAAAGATTTTGTAAATGTTTTGCTTAATCGAATTGAATTTCATAAATCCATCCCTCGAGAGCTCGTAAACAGCGAAGCTATAAAAAAAAATTCTGGACTATTTTACCGTTCAGTTTCAAATGCTTGAATTATTAGAGCAACTCTACTTACATCGTATAGCCCACCTCAATAAATTCGCCATCAGGCAAGCCGTAACTCAGGTTAATCCCGATTACTCCATCCCTACCAAACAAGAAATTTCAGTCTACATGTCGGGGCAGCTGTCTTTATTTCCAAAAGGCAGCGGCATAACACTCATTCAATGGCAAAGGGATAAAGTAGCCTTTATAGAGCTTTTTGTGTCGGTTTATGAGAGCAACTCAGTAAAGGGAATAGATAAGCCTAAAATAACGAAGAAGGAGTTTTTCGGGCTGCTTATGTGGTTTTTCAATATTCAGATTGGGAACATCGATTCTACACTACAAGCTGCCAAAAACAGAAAAATTGAGCAAAAGCCCTATTTGAAGGAGCTAATGGAAGTATTCGACAACTATTGCGCCAGGGGTCTTTAAAAAAAATCATTGTAGTACAATTGTAGTACAATAATCAAGCTGGAAAGTGTTGGTAGCATTGCAGCCTAATAAATTAATAGGCAGCATATGTGGGAAAACAAAACCAATAGTACAGAAACACCTGGCATTAAATTGCTAGAGGAAAGACTTGCAAAAGTTGAGCGGATCCTGAGCCAACTTGCTGAAGAAGTAAAAGAACCTAAGAAGGAAATGAAATACCTGGATGTTGCCAGTGCAGCAAAAATCCTGGGACTTTCTAGAGCACAAATGTACATCCTTATGAGAGACGGCAAACTGCCATATACTCATGTGGGACGGCAGCGGCGACTGATTTTATCAGACCTCGTAAGCTATGTCAAAAAAGGCTATCAGCCTGCTAGAAAATCCATCATTTAACCTTCTTAAAACTTTTATATGTCACTCAATAAAGATTCAATTCTTCAAGCAACGAACAACGGATTAAGTATTTTCAAGCATTTTCTTGGAAGTAAATTTTCAAAGGTTGGGAAATCCTTTAAAAGCCCATTCTATCAAGATTCAAAGGCATCATGCTATTTGTATTTTGATAAGAAATCGTCTATCTATAAGTTCAAAGATTTCGGGGATGCCGAATACAGTGGCGATTGCTTTTTCTTTGTCAGTAAAATTTTTGGATTAACCTGTGATGATCGGCAAGACTTTATCAAAATTCTTGAAATCATCGACAATGAATTAGGACTTTGCCTGGAGGATAAC
>CAJAVU010000006.1 GCA_903945495.1 uncultured Flavobacteriales bacterium
AATGGTTTCTTACCCTCGATCAACCATTCAATTAGAACACATTAAAAGAGCAACTTCAGCCACTTTCTATTTTTAGAAAAAGCGAGGTCTGACACAGGCTTACCTCTATTCCGCTTTGCTTCACTCGGTATAAAAATCTCGCATAAACAATGCAAAAAAAAAGACAGCTTAAAAAGCTGTCTTTTAAAGGTGGTCCCACACAGGCTCGAACTGTGGACCCACAGATTATGAGTCTGTTGCTCTAACCAACTGAGCTATAGGACCGTGAAAAGATTATACATCGTATAAATCTGTTCGGGTTGCAAATATAGTATTCTATCCGCAAATTTCAAGAGGAAAGTTAAAATTATCCGCGCATACGTTCAGATTTCATTCTAAATACGAGCATTGTCAAAACACCAAATAAAATTGCTGCAAATACTAAATGACTTGTTTGCACCAATCCAGGCATGTTCGCATACGCCAACAAGATTCCAGAAATTAATTCCAAGGCCAAAATAACATAGGCTGAACGAATGATGGTTAATTTTGAAGTCTTCTCATTTTTCCAAATCATATAAGTCATCAAAATTAAAACCAACCAAGAAAAACTGCGGTGAATGAGGAATGCCCATCCCAAATGTTCGGTCCAAGCTTCTCTTCCATAACCAGCTTTAGTTAATTCGTCAATAAACTCGCGCACTTGTGTACCTAAGAACATTTGGTAGAACGTAATTCCTAGAACAACGATTGCAAGCCATTTCATCGTTTTAGTTAACTCAATTTTCTTTTGCTGAACTGGACTAATTTCACGAATGACATACAATTGTATTGCAATAATCACCAATGCCAAGAACATGTGAATCGTAATTGTCCAAGGAACTAAATTCGATGCAACAACGATAGATCCAAACCAAGCCTCTAAGAACATTAATACCAAATTGAAAAGCGTAATCAATACCAACCTGCGTTTACGGTACTTAATCAAAATCCAAATGAACATCGCCAACATGAAATTTCCTGCTAAGAAACCAACCAAGCGATTTCCATATTCTGTCCAAGTGCGTTTCCAATTGAATGATTCTTCTACACGCAATGTTGGATCATTCATGATTTGATCTGCAGTTGCTTTTAATCCAATTTTAGATAAAAACTTCGCAAACTTTTCAATTTTCTTCGCGCGTTTTTCCGAATAAACTTCTTTGTAATTTGAAGGTAATTCACTAGCTTCCGTCGGTGGAACCCATTGTCCAAAACACTTAGGCCAGTCTGGACAACCCATTCCACTTCCTGTGATTCGAACAAAACTTCCAGCTACAACAACCAGATAAATTAGGACAAGCGTGACCCAATTAAAACGTACGAAGGATTTTGAATAATTCATACCGTAAAATTACTGAATTGGTCATGATACGATTCAAAAAGAGCGAATAAAATGTATTATTTTTTTTCACCATTAAATGAATCTAGAGACAGCTATGGCTAAACTAAATTGATAATGTAATAGTGGATAGAATGAGCGACGCGTATAGTTATAAATTCTTGCGGATAAAATGGGTTCATTTCAAAAAAAATCAATACTTTTTGCCTGAAAATAAAGTTGTTTAGCATAAAGTAAAAGGTTAACATTGGCTTGTACATCAGCTCATATGTCTCAAAAAAATGAAGGCCAATTAATTAAAAACGATTATTACACATGAGCGAAAAATCAACTAAAGGTATTTGGAAGGTCATTTCAGCTTCTTCAGTAGGAACACTGATCGAATGGTATGACTTTTACATTTTTGGTAGTTTGGCGGTAGTCATCTCTACTAAGTTCTTCCCTGCTGACAATCCTGTCGCAGCATTTTTATCAACGCTAGCAACCTTTGCTGCTGGATTCGTGGTTCGACCATTTGGAGCATTGTTCTTCGGACGATTAGGCGATTTAATTGGACGTAAATACACCTTCATGGTTACACTTCTATTAATGGGTGGTGCAACTTTCTTAATTGGTTGTATTCCAAGTTATGAATCCATTGGGTATTTAGCACCTATATTGGTGTTGTTACTGCGCTTATTACAAGGTTTAGCGCTTGGTGGTGAATATGGTGGTGCAGCAACGTATGTAGCAGAACACGCTCCATCAAATCAACGTGGATATTGGACATCGTGGATTCAAACAACCGCGACAGTTGGTTTATTTGTTTCCTTAATGGTGATTTTGCTAACGAAAACAATGTTGACAAAAGAATCATTCGATAGCTGGGGATGGCGTGTTCCATTCTGGGTTTCAATCTTGATGGTACTTGTATCGTACTTGATCCGTAAGAAAATGCACGAATCTCCTGTCTTCCAAAAAGCGAAAGACGAAGGAAAAGTGAGTAAAAATCCATTGAAAGAAAGTTTTGGAAATCGCTACAATTTCAAATATGTCTTGTTGGCATTGTTCGGTGTTGCAATGGGTCAAGGTGTTGTCTGGTACACTGGCCAATTCTACGCCATGAGCTTCTTGAAAACCGTAATGGGAATTGATTCCAATCAAGTTGATACACTTTTAGGAATCTCGCTCCTAATCGGTACACCATTCTTTGTAGTATTTGGTTGGTTGAGTGATAAAATTGGACGTAAAAAAATCATGTTGGCAGGTATGCTCTTCGCGATTGTATTGTACCGCCCGATTTACAAATCAATGTACGAAACAACGAATGTGAAGAACAAAACTGAACTCACAGAAAAAACAACGCTTGCTGTTAGTGAAGTAAAAGCAAAAAGTGGAGGAATTGATTCTGTATACGTTACAAACAAAGTTTATTCAGACGGAACTAAATTCACGGAAGAAAAAACAGTTCACTTAACAAAAGACAAAATTCGCGTTGTTGGTGACGATAAAAAAGAGAAAATTGATACAAAGAAAACTGTTTTAGCTAATAGCTCCGATCGTTTGTGGTTAGGATTCATGGTCTTGATTCAAGTATTATTCGTAACAATGGTTTACGGTCCAATTGCTGCCTTCTTGGTTGAGTTGTTCCCAGTTCAGATTCGCTACACATCGATGTCATTGCCATATCACATTGGAAACGGAATCTTCGGTGGATTGCTTCCTGCAATTGCAACCTATTTGGTGACACAATCAAAAGACAACGGCGATGCAGAATTTTATTTGAGCGGATTATGGTATCCAATTATTATTGCTGGAATTAGTTTCTTGATTGGTTTGATTTACATCAACGAAAAGAAACACCGTTACCAAGATTAATTAGATCATTCACAGAAAAAACTAATAATATGAAACAAGTAAGACGCCTTTTAGGCATAGTTTGGATGGCATTGGCTGTATTAGCTGCCTACTTCTGTATCGTTGAATTCGGACTTCCAAAATTTAACACAGGCAAACAAGACGATTTAGTGTTTGGGATTATCATCCTGTTCATTTTAACACCATTGATCGTATTTGGACTAGCAATTTTCGGATACTATTCCGTGATTGGCGAATATGATGAATAACCTAAGTTAAGTTAACAATTGAATTAAGGAGTCTTTCGAGGCTCCTTTTTTTGTGCCCACTAATTTAGTTCTTGGCTATTTTGGCTGCGATTCCTGTCTACGGCTGCTAGTGCTTCGCATGTGTTTTGGCTTCAATAGCTTGCTCAACTGTGAGACAAGCGTTTCAGGTGATCAAAACACATTGCTTGCAGCTATTCACCTCCGCCAGCCCAGAAGTTTCGTTGAAGCAATTCAATTATTCGATAAGCAGAGGATTTGATCATGAGAAAACCTAGCGTATCTTGAAAATTGAAGAACAAAAAAACGCCCACTCCGAAGAATGGGCGTTTCAATATTATAGTTGATACTAATTACAAAGCATTCTCTACAATTTCTTCCACAACTAATGGATCTAGCAATGTTGAAGTGTCACCAAGATTTGAAACATCACCTTCTGCTATTTTACGCAAAATACGACGCATAATTTTACCCGAACGCGTTTTTGGTAAACCAGACACAAACTGAATTTTTTCTGGTAAGGCAATTTTTCCAATTTCAGCAACAACCGTTTCCACGATTTCACCTTTTGCCATATCTTGATCTTCAACACTCGAATCCAACACAACAAAGGCATAAATCGATTGACCTTTCACTGGATGTGGATAACCCACAACTGCAGATTCAATCACATGACCATTTGTATTGATCGCATTTTCAATTTCAGCCGTTCCAAAGCGGTGACCAGAAACGTTAATTACATCATCAACTCTTCCAAGTAGTCTGTACATACCGTTTTCATCTCTTTTTGCTGCATCACCTGTGAAATAATACCCTTTATAATGGGAGAAATATGTCAATTTACATCTTTCGTGGTCCCCCCAAGTTGTACGCAGTATTGAAGGCCAAGGAAATTTAATACATAAATATCCTTCCGTTTCATTATCAGCAATTTCTTTGCCCTCTTGATCGAGCAAAACAGGTTGTATACCGGGTATAGGATAGCCAGCGTAAGAGGGTTTCATTGGAGATATGTTTCCTAAACCAGATATCATAATTCCTCCTGTTTCTGTTTGCCACCAATTATCTGCAATTGAACAACGCTCTTTTCCAACGTGTAAATAATACCATTTCCATGCTTCCTCATTGATTGGTTCGCCAACCGTTCCAAGCACTTTCAATGAATCCAAACTATAGGACAAAACATGTTCATCTCCAAACGCCATTAATGAACGAATGGCTGTTGGTGCTGTTAAAAACTGATTGACATTGTGTTTGTCAATAATTTGCCAGAAACGTCCTGGATCTGGATACGTCGGAATTCCTTCAAACATAACCGTTGTCGCACCCGATAATAATGGTCCGTAAACGATATAAGAATGTCCTGTAATCCAACCAATATCCGCTGTACACCAATAAACATCCGATTCTTGGTATTGATACACATTTTGAAAGGTGTAAGCTGTGTAAACCATGTAACCGCCACACGTATGCACAACACCTTTTGGTTTTCCCGTCGAACCAGATGTGTACAAAATAAATAACATATCTTCCGCATCCATTTGTTCTGCAGGACACGATTTCGATTGCCCTGAAATGGCATCATGCCACCAATAATCGCGATTCTCTGTCATTGTAGGCATCCACCCCAAACAATCAAAAACAATTACCGATTCAACAGATGTACAATGTTCCAATGCCTCATCAATTAAACGTTTCAATGGAATTTGTTTCGCTCCACGGTTTAAACCATCAGCTGTAATCACCATTTTCGCTTGTGCATCATTCACACGATCAGCAACTGACGTAGCAGAGAATCCAGCAAAAATAACAGAATGAATTGCCCCTATTCGAGCACATGCTAAAACAGCTATCGTTAGTTCCGGAATCATTGGCATATATATACAAACGCGATCACCTTTTTGAATACCTTTTGCTTTCAGTGCATTTGCAAACTGACACACTTGTTCGTATAATTCACGATATGTGTAACGCACAAAGCGTTGTTTCGGATCATTCGGCTCCCAAATCAATGCCAATTTATCACCTCTTTTTTCAAGGTGACGATCAAGCGCATTCTCCGTAATGTTCAATTTCGCTCCTTTGAACCATTCAATCTTTGGCTCATCAAAATTCCATTCAAGAACTGAATCCCACTTTTTCTGCCAATAAAACTCTTCTGCTATTTCTTCCCAAAATTTTTCTGGGTTTTCGACACTTTGCGAATACTTTTGTTGGTACTCTTCAAATGATTTGATTTGTAATTTACTCATTGAAAAAAAATTAATTATAAAACACTCTCATCAATCAAATGATGAAAAAACTAAACCGTGAATTTCAATGCCAACGGTTAAAAGTACATTTTTTGATTTAAAATTTAAACAAGTGGTGACTAATTTTTCAATATTCCGGTTAATTTTATCATGATGGTAATAACAGTTATTGGTTGCGGATGGCTTGGACTTCCCTTGGGAATCAGCTTGATAGAAAAAGGACACGTGGTATTTGGTTCAGCACAGACAATCGAAAAAGTTGAATCGTTGACCAATTTAGGGTTAAATGGATTTTTATATTCAGAAGATAATTTAGCGAATATTCCAAATGAAGCTAAACTTTCGGAAATTCTGATCATCAATTTTCCACCTTCGAAATCGAGTAATTACGCGAAACAAATCCACAATTTAATTGACCAATTTTCATCAGATACAAAAGTTATATTCACGAGTTCAACAAGTGTTTATAAAGACATCGATGGACAAATTGGCGAAAACGGTGAGCTCAACGATTCGCATACCGTCTGTAAAGCAGAACAAAGTATTATCAATTCAACACATGCTTATTGCATCTTTCGCTTAGCTGGATTAATAGATGAAAATCGCCATCCTATTAAATTTCTCAGTGGCCGAGAAACGCAAAACGCGTTAGGAAAAGTAAATCTCGTCCATAAAATTGATGTAATTTCTGCCATTGAAACGCAGCTAGCTTCAACAAAATGGAATACTGTCTATAATGTTTGTTCTCCTGAACATCCAACGCGTATTGATTATTATTCAAAAAGTGCCGATTTTAAAGGATTACCTCATCCAATATTCAATTCAGAAGGAACAACTGGGAAAGAAATTTCTAGTCAAAAATTGATTGAATCTCTTGGTTTTCAATTCACTCAATCAATCTTTTTTTGATTGATTAACAATTTAACAACTTTTTGGAACAACATTTGCCGTAATTTCGCGTCTTAGAAAAAATGAAATACTTAAGTACTCTTATAATTATTCTCTCGCTGTTCTCGGCTAAAGCTTCACACATTGTGGGAGGAGATATTTATTATGACTATTTAGGAAACAACAATTACCGTTTTTATATTTCTGTTTATCGCGATTGTAACTCATCTGGAGCAGCCTACGATGATCCGCTATTATTAGCTGTTTATACTTCTAATAATGTATTGGTAGATAATGTAGCCGTTCCTTTCCCAGGAAGTACAATTCTTCCCGTTATATTTAATAATCCCTGCGTAACACCGCCAAACAATATTTGTGTGGAGAAAGCAGTTTACACAACCGTAATAAACCTTCCTCCAACACCTGGTGGTTATACCATTTCCTACCAACGTTGTTGTCGTGGGCCGAATATCACCAATCTTATTAATCCTGATGACACAGGACTCACCTTAACGACTCATGTTCCTGGAAGTGAAACAAACGCTACTGTTAATAGCAGTCCGCGTTTCACTAATTATCCGCCATTGTTGTTATGTAACAACGACGATTTAATTTTCAATCATTCGGCTACAGATCCCGATGGTGATCAATTGGTGTATTCATTGGTTACGCCTTTTAGCGGTGGTTCGTCAGGAGCACCTCTTCCAAATCCCGCAGCTCCGCCAAACTATTTTCCTGTAAATTGGGCAGGTGGATTTTCTGCTGCGAATCCTTTGGGACCTGGAGCAACCATCAATATCAATCCAACAACTGGAGTTTTAACTGCTTCACCACAAATGTTAGGTCTCTTTGTAGTTGGAATTCGCGTTCAAGAATACAGAAACGGCGTATTGATTGGAGAAACAGTCAGAGACTTTTTGTTTAAAGTTTTCAATTGTGACATTAGTATGCAAGCACTACTTCCTGACCAGGAAGACCTTCCAACTTTTGTTTCTTTTTGTCAAGGTCTTACAGTCGTTTTTGAAAACAACTCGTTTGGTGGAACAAATTATTCTTGGAATTTCGGTGTAAGTGGGATTACAACCGATGTGAGTGCAGCATTTGAACCAACATACACTTATCCAGCACCAGGAACCTATCAGGCAATGCTAGTTGTAAATCCTGGTTGGCCATGTACAGATACGGCATACATGGATTTAACGTTGAACAATCAACTTTCTGCAGATTTTTCTGTTCAGGATTCTGTATGCATTCTAAACAATAGTCTCGATTTCACCGGAATTACAGATGGTCCACCTTCAACAACTTTTGTTTGGGACTTTGGCCCTAATGCCAATCCATCATCTGCAACGAGTCAAAATGTTAACAATGTGAGTTTTAACACAAGTGGATTTATTCCAGTTTCCATTAGTACAAGCAATGGAACCTGTGAAGCCACCTATGAAGATTCTATTTATATTTTCCCAATGCCCAATGCAGGAATTGAGCTACCTGTAAATTATGAATGCACTGGCTTAACTGTTCCTTTTGGAAACAACTCTACAGGAACATTTAATTATCAATGGGATTTTGGAGTTAGTGGCACAACAACTGATGTTAGCACATTAACAACTCCATCATTTACTTTCCCAAGTGGTGGAACATATACAATAACGCTGATCGGAAGTTCATCCGCATCCTGTTCAGATACCACAACTGAAACAATTACTGTCAACGAACTACTTACGGTTGATTTCACCAATAATGATTCACTATGTATTTTGGATAATAGTTTCAATTTTGATGGATCAATGACAGGACCAGGAATCACCACATTCTTATGGGATTTTGGACCTAATGCTTCCATCCCATCATCAACCAATTTAGATGTTAACGGGGTTGTATTTAATACGTACGGTTCCATCCCAATTACATTAACTGGTTCATTTGGTAATTGTTCTGAATCAGTTACACATTCCATCTTCATATTTAGAGAACCAACAATTAATTTCAGAGTTGAGCCAGGCCCTCGATGCGCTCCTGCAATTGTAGATTTTACAGACTTGAGTGTGGCTGATTCTCCAATTTTTTATTCATGGAATTTTGGTGACGGCGGAACCTCTACTTTATCTGATCCTAGTCATTTATATACAACAACTGGAAGTTATAGCGTTGGATTAACTATTTACACAACAGAAGGTTGTATTGATACTTTGAATAAGTTCCTACAAGATACGGTCGTCATCCATCCTTCGCCGGTTTCAAAATTCGATGTTGATCCGAAGAAAACAGATATTTGTCATGCCGATATAACTTTCAATGATTTATCGACAGGAGCAAGTAGCATTTTCTATTGGTTTGACGATAGTACTGCTTTTTCAAATGAAGCAAACGTCATTCACAATTACACAACGAGCGGATGGCAACGTCCAATGCAAATTGCTACGAATGAATTTGGATGTAAAGACACGAGTTATCAAGAATTATACATTGAACCATTTATCATTTATGCGCCTAACACCTTCACGCCAGATGGGAATGAGTTTAACAATGACTTTAATGCCTTATTCGCATTAGAAGTGTACGAATGGGAATTGCGGATTTATAATCGATGGGGACAAATGGTGTACGAATCACTTGACCCAAATTTTGGATGGGACGGAAGTTATCTTGGTAAGTTAGTTCAAGAAGGGACCTATGCGTACACGATACGTTACGTGTCTTGTGAAAAACCTGACGCCTGGCAAATAATTACTGGACATGTCAACTTACTAAAGTAATTCGTGAACCCTATAAATTGAATGAAATCGTAATTTTAGGAACAAAATTCTTTAATTCATTCAATTCAGCATAAGGACCATAGCGGTAAAACAATCCAATTCCGATGCCTGAAACACCTGATACCAAAACATTATTAATAATCAATCCTCCTTCAAAATATCCTTTTTCCATTGTTTTAAATTGCTGCGAATGCTGAATGATTGAACTTGTATTCATCGTACCAAATCCAACTGCATGATGAAAACCAATTTGTGGTTCATTCCATTTCTTTTTTGTTTTAAATGCATTCAACATCCATTGTGTGTAAAAAGCAATTTGAGAAGTACTATAAAAATCAGATGGCGCAATCGTTTGAAATGTATTGGAAACAGACAAGTTCCAATTTCTACCAGTTGCATTTCCTACTTGACTTAAAAACAAAGGAACATCTCCTTCAGTGGTTGAACCCGCCAAAGTCCAATTGATTTTACCCGCGCCTCGGAGCAAAATGTCTTGTTGTATTTCTGCATTCAATCGAAGATAATCCAAGCTAGAGGTTGCAATATCTTTCCAACCTTTGGCAACTTTCACGCGTAATTTTGGAAATTTCGTTCCTTTTGAAATGCGATTATCCCCAACCATCATCACACGTTCACGAATGTTCCACGTGAACTCCAAAGCTGTTTCTGCTATGTCGAATTTCGTTTCAGGTAGCGCACCAATAGCAGGATAATAGGTGTAATTTGACATTGTATGAATACGTTGAAAATTCCCCAAAACCGTAATCTTCATGTTCGAACGAATATTTCCAGAAAATGCAATTTCAGCCAAACGCTGTTGTTCCATATTTTGAATGAAAAAGTGGCGATACAAGGATGTTGATGTTAAGGAAAAAGCATCTTTTTGAAAATCTGTTCCTCCTCGTTCAAGTAAATCTTGTTGAAAACGCAAGTTCATTTTTACGCCGTTTTTCTTGTTGATATGAATGGTTGCGTAGCCTCCATATTTCGACTGTTTGTCGCGTGTTGCCCAACCATAATATCCACCAAATGTTGCCCAGCGCATGAGTTTCTTTGACGTTTCTAATCCAATTCCGAATCGATAGCCTTCATACAAATTGTAATCTATTACGCGAGTAAGATCCAAATTTAAATACCCCATTGGCACTTTACCTTGTAACAGTGATGAAAGCATTAAGGCTTTTTCCTCTAGCTTCTCAGCACTTGATAAACTATCAATCATTTCATAGGTTCGCTTTTCCTTTGCATTTATTTGATAAACGCGCATGGTGTCCCAATCTTTGTCTTTTACAAAACCAGCATCCTCATTCGTAACAACAGACACATTGTCAAAATCACGTTTTCTGAGATCTGTTGGATTCAATTGAATATTTTTGATGTAGGTATTTCCTTTTCCTTGAATTCTGGCTTCAGGAACTTTAGGAATCAAGGTAACATTTCCAAAAATTATTTCAGTACTTAGTTTCGAAGGGAACCATTTTTCATTGTCAATCAAGGTATATTCTTGAACAATTTGAACTTTCATTCCTGTTGTATCTTCATACGGAGATGCCGTAACTTTTTCAATTGCCCAGCCATTCGTGTTAATGTATAATCGACCTGTCATACCTTCAAAATTTCTTCCTTTCCGCGGACGGTAGAAAATCGTAAACGTAGAATCTTGACCAACAATCGTCGTGTCTTCTAAAATAAACAAGTAGCGTTTTGTTCCTCCGAATGCAATTGGGTTGATATAGGTTTTTCCTAGAAGTTGAAATTGATTTTCATAGAAACTAAAGCTTTGCATTTCATTCGCGAACGTTGAAAACATTGGATCAGTAAAACCAGAAACTTTATAGGCTGTAATCTCTTCCTTGTCTCTTGATGGCGGCATAAATGTTCGGATAGAAGCACTTTCGATCATGAACAAATACTGCTCAGTAAAAAACTTCTTCAAACGCAATAAAGTTGTGTCACTCGTCGAATCTGAAATGGAAGCCACAGCATCTTCATTTACATCAAAAATGAATTTCGAATAACTTTCATAACGAAAAGCATCATTGTCTACTGGATTGTTCTTTTTTCTGTTTTCAATGGCATGTTCAATAATTCGATGCGCTGGATTGATACCTGGAACAACGCTCACTTCATTCAAACTTCTAAGCATTCCAACTAAATAAATCTCTCCATTTACAATGTCAGCAACATTCACAAGTGTATCTGTATACCCATAAACACGAATATCTAAGCGCGTTTCATTTCCTTTCAATAGTATTTTTCCATCGATATCCGCTAACGCTGGTTCCCCTACATCCGGTCGAACCTTTGCAAACGGAATTGGATCCTTGGTGAAATCATCTTTGATAAAAACGGTCGTTTGGGAAAATGAATCTATCGCAAAAAAGCACAGAAAGAGTACGAGTAAGTGTTTCATGAACTAAAAATAAGCTTTTCTGAACAATTTGTACTTTTTAACATCCAAACTATGCTCCATGTTCTATGTTCCAAGCTCTTTTAGTATCTTTGATTCATGTCGCAATTCACCGATTCGTGGAACATCTTCAAACACTTGACTTTTCGGAGAGCATGGAATCTCGTTTTGCTAAAATTATCCTATTGGTTTTCTCGATTAACACGAAAAGCAAACACGTGGGGAAAGCCTTTTTCACTTTCAATTGAACCAACTACAGCCTGTAATTTAGGTTGCCCTGAATGTCCAAGTGGTTTGAAACAATTTACGCGTCCAACCGGGAAATTGAACCGCGATTTACACGAAAAAATTCTTTCGCAAGTCTGTTCTTCCGTTTTCTACATCAATTACTATTTTCAAGGAGAACCTTTTTTACATCCACAATTTTTAGACTTGATTCGACAAGCAAAAAAGCACAAGATTTATACGGCAACTTCAACCAACGCGCATTTCATCGACCAAAAGAAAGCGGAAGAAATCATCGATTCTGGCTTGGATCGTTTGATTATTTCGATTGATGGTTTAACACAAGAAACCTATGAAAATTATCGTGTTCACGGAAATTTGGCAAAGGTAATTGAAGCGAGTAAATTATTGATTGCAGCCAAGAAAGCAAAAGCATCAGCTACACCGCATTTAATCTTTCAGTTTTTAGCCGTGAAGCCAAATGAGCATGAAATTCCAGCCATTTTCACCTTAGGAAATGAAATGGGAATTGACGAAGTGCGCATCAAAACGGCTCAAGTGTACGATTATGAAAATGGAAATCCGTTGATTCCAGAAAACGAAAAATATTCACGCTACAAACGCCAAGCCGACGGGACGTATAAATTGAAATATGCAACTGGAAATCACTGCTGGCGCATGTGGTCGGGAAGTGTGTTGACGTGGGACGGAAAAGTTGTTCCTTGTTGTTTCGATAAAGATGCACAACACGTTCTCGGATCAATCGAAACAAGTAATTTCCAAACGATCTGGAAAGACAAAAAATACCACAATTTCAGACAGGCGATTCTAACGGGCCGCAATCAAATTGATATTTGCCAAAACTGCTCAGAAGGCGCTAAAGTTTTTCAATAAATTGGATTCATAAATTTACAAAACACCGCTCGTGTTAAAATCCTTAAAATGAATCTTTTGAATTATTTTTTGTTATTTTAGATGCATAAATTACTACTATGCGTTATTTTCTATTCGTTGCTTTCATCGTTAATTGCTCATTTTATTTCAGTCAAAGTACATTTCAACTAGCACTTGGTGGTGCTCAGGAAGAATTTTCTTACTCATTTCAACAAACCGATGATAATGGTTTTATTGTGGCTGGAAGAACCTTCAGTTTCGGTACCGGCGGCTGGGAATGTTATATGTCACGATTCAATGCGAATGGTGATACATTATGGACAAGGACGTATGGCAACGTGTTGTATGACGAACTTCAAGACGTTGATACAACGAGCGATGGTGGTTTTATTGCTGTTGGACACACCACTACAACAGATTGGGATGGAAATGTTTATCTAATCAGAACGAATGGAAACGGGGTTGTTCTATGGTCAAAAGAATATGGCGGTTCAATCGGATTGTCTGATAAAGGTTATTCTGTTCGAGAAACTTCCGATGGTGGTTTTATTATAACAGGGACAACCGAAACGTATGGATCCGGTGGTGACGATGTGTATGTGTTAAAGGTTAATTCTCTTGGTGCAGTTCAGTGGACAACCACAATTGGTTCTGCTGGTACCGTTAGTGTTATGGATGCTGGTAGAGAAGTTCAAGAAACAAATGACGGGGGTTTCATTGTTGTTGGATACACAAGTGCAATAGATATTAATTTTTCTGACATATATCTAATAAAGTTAAACGCAGCAGGAGTTGTACAATGGAAAAAAACCTATGGAGGAAGTTCATATGACATTGGATACACCGTACAGCAAACTACGGATAATGGTTTTATTATAGGTGCCACAACGAATAGCTTTGGAGCAGGAAATTGGGATGCCTACCTCATAAAAACAGATGTGAACGGAAATGTTCAATGGAGCAAAACATATGGTAAATCTGGCGAAGACCGAGCGCAATGTGCACGACAAACTGCTGATGGTGGTTACATCCTTTGTGGAAGATCTACAAGTTTTGGGGCAGGTAGTTTTGATTTGGCCTTGTATCGAACAGATGCCAATGGTACATTATTGTGGACAAAAGGATATGGTGGAGCCGGAGATGATCAAGGATTTTACGTACGACCAATTGGAACCTCACTTGTTTTTTGTGGATATACTGTCAGTTTTGGTGCCGGAAGCAAAGACGTATTTTTTGCAAAATCTGATGCTAGCGGCAATGTAGGCTGTAATGAACTAACGGGAACAGGTTTTACAACAACAAGCCCCTCAACGCTAACAAGCACAGCAGGAAACAACTCAACAGGCGGGACAGCCATTACACCAGCAACAGCAACACGCTTTCCACTTTCAATAAAATCGGTTTTATGTGCCGCTGGAGGTTGCTCTGTTAATTCAAACTTTACAGCATCCACAACAGCTATCTGTTTAAATGGTACCATTAATTTCACGAATACCTCAAGTGGTGCAACAAGTCAAAATTGGTTGTCTAATGGCGTAAGTTTCAGCACATCAATAAATGCCGCTAAAACGTTTACTAGCGCTGGAACATATGAAATAAAACTAATCAGTTACAATGGCGCTTGCTCTGACACGCATAGCCTATATGTCTTCGTTTCATCACCCTCTTCATCCTCTATCTCAACTACTGCTTGTCAAAGTTTTACATGGTCAGTCAATAATCAAACCTATACACAAACTGGTAACTATTCCACAACTATTCCAACCGTTGCAGGATGTGACTCTGTCATTACCTTAAATCTAACAATCAATCAAGCAACAAATTCTTCGGAAACCGTTAGCAACTGTGGAAGTTATACCTGGCCTGCCAATGGACAAACCTACGCGCAAAGTGGAACCTATACCTCAACTTTTACGAATGGCTCAGGTTGTTTATCGACTCAGACACTTTATCTAACAATCAATCAACCAACAAATTCGTCGGAAACCGTTAGTAACTGTGGAAATTATACATGGGTTGCAAACGGACAAACCTACGCACAAAGTGGAACCTATACTTCAACTTTTACGAATGCTTCAGGTTGTTTATCGACTCAGACACTTTATCTAACGATCAATCAACCAACAAATTCTTCGGAAACCGTTAGCAACTGTGGAAATTATACATGGGCAGCAAACGGACAAACCTACACGCAAAGTGGAACCTATACCTCAACTTTTACGAATGCCTCAGGTTGTTTGTCGACTCAGACACTTTATTTAACCGTCAATCTGCCAAGTTCTTCCACCTTAACTGAAGCGGCCTTAGACACATACCTTCTAAACGGCCAATCCTATACGCAATCAGGAACATATACGCAAGTTATTCCAAATGCTGCGGGCTGCGATAGTACAATAACGTTGAATTTGACATTGAATTATACGGGAATAACAGAGCTCAAGGATGGTATTCGAATTTATCCGAATCCTATTTTTGATAATTTGACAATTGAAAGTACATCCTGCCTAAATTGCAGGTATGTCATAGTTGACAACCAAGGAAGATTGGTACTTCAAGGTAAATTAACCGAAACGATTACATTCCTTTCATTGGGGGAATTGAAAAGTGGAAATTATCTACTTCTACTAGAACAGCAAAGTGTACCAGTTCGAATTGTGAAACACTAAAATTCTTACATTTCAAGTTGGTTCTCAAGTATGAAAAAATCCAAAAAAATAATAGTTGGTGTTCTGATTATTATTTGTGTAAGTTTCGTCTGGTATCGAATTGTTTCAGATAATCAAAAGAAAATTAACGCTGATGCGAGCGCTGTACACGATACTGAACGTGGCGGAACTGTTTCGATTGAACATAAAGATACAAACGAAAAAAATGAGTCGCTCGATTACACGCAAGTAGAACTTCCAACAATTTCTCAGAAGGATGTTATTATCCGACATTTTGCGTACACACTGTGTTACAATGAAAAGTATGAACAAGCTTCATGGGTCGCATACGAGCTCACAGCAAATGAAATAATAAAACGATATGATCGAACAAATCGCTTTTTAGTTGACCATGCGATTCAATCCAATTCGGCGGATGATCAAGATTACAAAAAATCGGGTTTTGATAGAGGTCATCTTGCGCCTGCGGGTGACATGTCATGGTCGGCAACTGCCATGGAAGAATCTTTCTATTATAGCAATATGAGTCCACAAGACCCAAGTTTTAATCGTGGAATTTGGAAAAAACTGGAAGAGCAAGTGCGTTCTTGGGCTGGTGAACTTGGGACTGTTTATGTTGTTACAGGTCCTGTGTTAAAAGGAAAAATGGCAAGCATCGGTCACAATGACGTAGCGGTTCCAAACTACTATTATAAAGTGATTTTAGACACTAATGAGAAGAATCCCAAAGCCATAGGTTTTATACTACGAAATGAAGGTTCCAAAAGTTCATTGAGCACTTTTGCTGTTTCCATCGATAGCGTTGAAAACTTTACAGGAATTGATTTCTTTCCTGGTTTATCTGACAAACTAGAACAACAAATAGAACAAACTATTTGCAGTTCTTGCTGGAATTGGAGTGTTCATAAAAACAGGAAGAATAACTCTAACACTAATTCTACCGCTGTTCAATGTTCTGGAACTACTAAAAAAGGGCTTCGTTGTAAACGTATGACAAAAGATGCCAGTGGAAAGTGTTATCAGCATGATTGAAAAAGTAGTTTTGTAACAGTACCGTCAGGTCACGACCTGACCCTTCCAATACCAACAAAAAAACGCCGCTATTTCTAGCGGCGTTTTTATAAATCTATATGAATTACAACTTAATGCTCTTCTGCTTCTTCAAAAATTCTTTTCGGGCGTAATTTTTCGAAAACTCCTAATGTAATCCAGAAAGGAAGGACGAAACCCATTAAAAATAATAGCATCCAGAATGCCATTCCAAAAATCAAAAGAAATAATACGATACCGAAAACGCTCATTTTGTACTTATTTAATGTTCGAATACGGGGTAAAAATACTAAAATATTCAAATATGCAAGCAAAAATTCAGCGCTTTCACTTAAAAAGTTTCATTCCAAATAAGTCCATCTTTCGAAAATGAAAGATTTTCAAGGTCTTAAGCAAATTGGCTTGTTTTAAAAATCTTAGGGTGGTCGAAATGTTACGTTAACATCAATTTTACTTTAGCAATCCCTTTTTCGGTATCACATGGCTAAAAAATAACTACTTTTGAGCTGCACTTGAAAGGACAATGTCTAAAGTTAAAAAGCATACATTATACGTCGACCAAGCATACGATTTTGATATGATCGGAATCTTATCGCATCACAACGATTATCGATTAGCGTGGGGACTAAATGAACAGCTTTCGATTCAATTGGTGAAAACAGACGAAGAGTTTGTGGTAGTCAACAAAAAAGGTGTTAAAGTTTCAAGCCATTCGATGTACGAATTCAAAGACCACGAAAACCTCATCGAATATTATTTAATTAAAAACAAGAGTCAAGGAAAATTCTTAATTCCAGAGAAACCAGCTGTCGATTACTTCTTATTTTTATATGAAAATCACATTTGGGACTTGGAGGACATTGTTTCAGAATTGAGACAAACACCAAGTGTTTTAGGAGTTTACACCTTCGACCCAGAAGAATTCGATTCAACCGAAAATTTAGTTTTCAATTGAGTTCAATTCAAACAAACCTGAAAAGGAAAATTAGAATATGAAAAAAACAAAAATAGTTGCAACACTCGGTCCCGCATCAAGCGACAAAGAAGTGTTACGTCAAATGTTTTACGCAGGATTAAACGTTTGTCGTTTAAATTTTAGTCATGGTTCTCACGAAGACCATGCAGCTGTTGTGAAAACAATTCGTGAATTGAACGAAGAAACAGGATTGAATGTGGCGATTTTAGCCGATTTGCAAGGTCCTAAAATTCGTACAAATGAAATGGAAAACAATGGCGTTGAATTAATCAACGGTTCAATTGTAACCATTGGAACTGAAAAAATTCTAGGAACAGCTGATCGTTTCTCTATCAACTACGCAAAATTGCCTCAAGATGTGCAGGCAGGTGAACGTATTTTGTTGGATGATGGTAAACTTGCATTGGAAGTCGTTTCAACAGATGGTGTGTCTGAATTCAAAGCGAAAGTGATTCACGGTGGAATTTTATCTTCTAAAAAAGGAGTGAATTTTCCAAACACACGTATTTCAATGCCATCGTTGACAGAGAAGGATTTAATTGATTTAGATTTCGCTTTAGAACAAAATGTGGATTGGATTGGTTTGTCGTTTGTTCGCTCAGGACGCGATATCATCGAATTGAAACACATCATTGCAAATAAAAAATGTAAAGCGAAAGTAATCGCAAAAATTGAAAAACCAGAAGCGATTGACGATATCGATGCGATTATCAAAGAAAGTGATGGTTTAATGGTTGCACGTGGAGATCTTGGGGTGGAAATTCCTTACCAAAATGTTCCAATCATCCAAAAAATGTTGATTAACAAATGTATCATTCATGCAAAACCAATTATTGTGGCAACACAAATGATGGAAAGCATGATTACGAACATTACGCCAACACGTGCAGAAGTGAATGATGTTGCGAATGCAGTTTTAGATGGTGCAGATGCTGTTATGTTATCAGGCGAAACTTCCGTTGGTAAATTTCCAATTGATGTAATCAAAACAATGACAAACATTGTAACTGAAATGGAGAAATTTGATGGGATTTACAATAAAGAAGAAATTCCAGATAAAAATCAAGCGCGTTTCATCACAGATTCGATTTGTTTTAATGCATGCCGTTTGTCTCAACGTGTTGAAGCAGATGCCATTTTAACAATGTCATTCTCGGGTTATACGGCTTATAAAATTGCTTCTCAACGTCCGAAATCAACGATTTACGTCTTCACAAGTAACAAACAAATTCTAACACAATTGAACCTTGTTTGGGGTGTGAAAGCCTTTTTCTACAACAAACAAATCAGTACCGATCATACGATTGCGGACATCAAGTATTTGTTAAAAAAGGAAGAATTGTTGAAAGAAGGAGATTTAGTTATTAATATTGCATCTATTCCTTTAGAAGATTTAGGAAGCTCTAACATGTTAAAACTGAGTTACGTAGAATAACAATGACCAAAACCTTAATTGTAAACTTATTCACTGTTTTCTTTTCATTCGTTTCATTTGCCTGCACGGTAGATGTAACGATTTTGGAAGGATCATCTGTCTCTTTTTGCCAAGAAACAGGCGGAACGATTCATGCAAGTCCTGGTTTTTTAGCTTATGCTTGGACCGGTCCTCAAACTGGTGGAACAGCAACTTTGACGCCAACTGTATCTGGACAGTATGTTGTGACTGCAGTTGACGGGGTTGGATGTGTGTCAACAGCCACAATCGATGTGATTGTCTATCCTACAGCTTCTGGAACAATTGCCTCAAGCGAGGGATTACTTTTATGTCCTGGTAGTGCGGGGTCAACACTTAGTACAACACCAAGTTTCGCTTCCTATTTATGGAGCACAGGAGCTTCTTCACCAAGTATTTTAGTTAACCAAGGCGGAACATATTCGTGTCAATTTATAGATGGAAACGGTTGTACTGGAAATGCTCAAATTACAATTAGCGTTCCGAACTTCAGCTTAAATCCAACTGGAACAGTGAATGTTTGTGAAGGTTCAGCGGCGACCTTAATAGCAACTGGTGGTGGATCCTATTTATGGTCAACTGGTGAAACGGGTTCAACGATTGTTGTATCTCCAACTCTAACAACCAATTATTCTGTAACCATAACAAATGGAAGTTGCGTTGAGACATTAAGTCAAATGGTAACATTTTTAGATATGCCAATTGACACAATTAAAAATGTGTTCTACATTGCTCCAGGGGAAGTTGTTTTCATTAATGGCCCTGACGATTATGAATCGTACACATGGTCTCCACAAGATTATTTATCGACTCCAACTTCTCAAGGAACGGTTTACAATGGAATGCAGACTGCAACTTACAATGTAGCTTCTATCAGTGAAAATGGCTGTATGCGCAATGATATGATTTCAATTTATTTGATTGAATTGACGATTCCGAATGCATTTTCACCGAACGGCGATGGTTATAACGATTTATTCGTAGTTCCAGAACTTGAACTTTACAAAGGAAAAATTGCCGTTTTCAATCGTTGGGGCGATAAGGTTTTTGAAAGCGATCATTACATGAATGATTGGGATGGAAGATGTCGCTCTTCGTTTTGCATGGGACAAGGTGATTTACCAGAAGGAACCTATTTTTATTCAATAGATGTCGAACAAATTCATTTCGATGGATACATTACATTAAAACGTTAATCCATGAAAAGAATTCTCATCATTTGTTTAGTATTGAGTGGCTTTTCATATAGCCAAAATGTTATTCGTTTCTCGCAATTCAATTTAGCAAAATCACTCTACAATCCTGGAGCGTTGGCTACAGATGCAAAATATTCTGCAGATTTAGTTTACAGAAATCAATGGGCGGGCGTTGAAGGTTCTCCAACAACGGTTGCGTTCAATGCTTCTGCTGAATTGATGGATGACATGGCTGTTGGTATCAATTTTTACAACGATCGAATTGGCGCAACACAGGTGAATTCTGTTTCGGCTATGTATGCGTATCGTCTTTTGTTTGACCGTAGAAATTATCTAGCATTTGGATTAGGTTTAGGAGTCGACAACATCTCAAGCAACTTGGCCGGAGCGATAACAACGACTCCAAACGATCCAGCATTCAGCGCAAGCTATTCAACGTTTCAGTTCAATACATCATTTGGATTGTATTACCGTAATTCGAATTTCTATATCGGGGCATCTATTCCTCAAATGTTTCAAGATATTGTGAGCGGTCCTTCAAAAGGAATGCGTCCTCCACTTTGGCATTATATGTTAGCAACTGGCTATTACTGGGAAATATCCGATCGTTTTGTATTAAATCCAAACCTTCAACTAAAAGCCGTTTTTAACGCACCAATTCAAGGCGATTTTGTACTTCGTGGAATTACCAATAATCTTGGAATTAGTGCCGGATACAGAAGTGAAAATTCGTTGATTTTTGGAATTGATTATACCTTCATTGATAAAATACGTGTTGGATATTCATTCAATTACGATGCAGGCAAGTTGGCACGTACGAAAGGAATGTCGCATGAAGTGTACCTTGGATTAGGGCTTCCGTATTATTTCAACAAGGACAATTTTAGTACACGCCAATACATTGGACGAAAATCTGGCTTTCAACGAAATTACAAGCGAAGATATCACCGCAGTAAAAAGCGATAAATCGTTTAAAATCATCGCTCAAACAACTATTCAATAGGTTAAATTTTAGATTTTTCTTCGTTGTTAGTAAACCGTTTTAATTTTCACATGTTATTCCTTAAAAATACGTCGATTCGATGTATATTTGTAACCTCAAATTCAAATTGTAAGGAATGAGCGCTTTCTCTAAAAGACACATCGGTCCAAACGAAGCTGAAAAAGCTACCATGTTGGCAAAAATCGGAGTACATTCAGTAGCCGAATTAATTGACAAAACTATCCCCGCACATATCCGCCTGAACCGTGAATTACACGTTTCTGACGCGATGAGCGAACAGGAATATTTAAACCACGTAAACAATCTTGCGAACAAGAACAAAGTATTTAAATCATTCATTGGTTTAGGTTACAATGAAACAATTGTTCCTTCTGTTATTTTGCGCAACGTTTTAGAAAATCCAGGATGGTACACGGCATACACGCCATACCAAGCTGAAATTTCTCAAGGTCGTTTGGAAGCACTTTTGAATTTCCAAACAATGATTTTGGAATTAACAGGAATGGAAATCGCAAACGCTTCTTTGTTAGATGAATCGACTGCAGCAGCTGAAGCGATGATCATGTTCTGGAATTCACGTTCTAGAAGTGATGTGAAAGAAGGGAAAAATAAATTCTTTATTGCTGAGACTGCTTTCCCTCAAACAATTGATGTTGTTGAAGGCCGTGCTAAAAACCTTGGAATTGAATTAGTTATTGGAAATCCAGATACGTATGCATTTGACGGAATGTTCTTCGGAGCGTTAGTTCAATATCCAGATGCAAAAGGAACGATTACGGATATCAAAACATTTATCACACGTGCTAAAGAACAAGCTATTCAAGTTGCAGTTGCAGCGGACATTCTTTCTTTGGTTATCTTAAATTCTCCAGGATCTCTTGGTGCTGATTGTGTGTTGGGTTCATCTCAACGCTTCGGTGTACCAATGGGTTATGGTGGTCCTCACGCTGCTTTTTTCGCAGTGAAAGAAGATTACAAGCGTAATATTCCAGGTCGTATTATTGGTGTTTCGAAAGATGCTGATGACAACATGGCATTGCGTATGGCGCTTCAAACACGTGAACAACATATTAAAAGAGATAAAGCAACATCAAATATTTGTACTGCTCAAGCATTATTAGCTGTAATGGCAAGTATGTACGCAGTATATCATGGTCCAGCTGGAATGCGTGAAATTGCATTGCATGTTCATTCGTTAGCAGCAAAAACTGCAGATGGATTAAAAGCAATGGGAATCGAATTAGGTTCTGAAAATTACTTTGATACATTGCATGTCAAAGGAATTCAAGCTTCTGCAATTCAATCAATTGCAGAAGATAATCACTTGAATTTCCATTACCTGAATGATCATGAGCTAACAATCAGTTTTGGTGAGCCTCATACAATTGCAGATGTAGAAACAATTTTGGCAGTATTTGCAAAAGTGAATGCTAAATCGGCTCCAGCTGTAACCACTGAATTACATGCTAACTTGAGTGGTTCATACATGCGTTCAGATGCTGTATTTACACACCCAACGTTCAACAGCTTCCATTCAGAGTCAAAAATGATGCGTTATTTGAAGCGTTTGGAAAACAAAGATTTATCATTGGTTCACAGTATGATTCCACTTGGATCTTGTACAATGAAATTGAATGCTGCATCTGAGTTAATGCCAATCACAAATCCTCAATTCGCAAACATGCACCCATTTGCTCCGTTAAATCAAGCAGATGGTTACCACGAAATGTTCCGTGAATTAGAAGCTGATTTATGTGCTTGTACAGGATTTGCTGCAATGTCATTGCAACCAAACTCTGGAGCTCAAGGAGAATACGCTGGATTGATGGTTATCAAAGCATACCATGAATCACGTGGCGATTTCCAACGCACAAAAATGATTATTCCTTCATCTGCTCACGGTACAAACCCTGCATCTGCTGTTATGGCTGGATTCGAAGTGGTTGTTACTGGATGTGATGAAAACGGAAATATCGATATCGAAGAATTAAGAAAAGTAGCAACTGAATTGAAAGATTCTTTAGCTGGTTTAATGGTTACATATCCATCAACACACGGTGTTTACGAAGAAGGAATTCGCGAGATTACTTCAATCGTTCACGACAATGGTGGACAAGTTTACATGGATGGAGCAAACATGAATGCACAAGTTGGATTAACAAATCCAGGAAACATTGGAGCAGACGTTTGTCATTTGAACTTACACAAAACATTTGCAATTCCTCACGGTGGTGGTGGGCCTGGAATGGGGCCAATCGGTGTTGCAGCGCATTTAGCACCTTTCTTACCAGGAAGTCCATTGGTGAAAGCTGGTGGTGAGCAAGCGATTCATGCAATTTCAGCAGCACCATACGGTAGTGCTTTGATTTTATTGATTTCATTCGGATACATCAAAATGCTTGGAGCAGTTGGTTTACGTGAATCAACAGAAAACGCAATCATGAATGCAAACTACATTGCAGCAGAATTGAAAGGTGACTACGACATTCTTTACACAGGTAAAAATGGAACAGTTGCACATGAATTGATCTTGGATTGTCGTGAAATCAAGAAAACATCAGATGTTGAAGTAGCAGATATTGCGAAACGTTTGATTGATTATGGATTCCACGCTCCTACTGTATCGTTCCCAGTTGCTGGAACATTGATGATTGAACCAACTGAATCTGAAGACAAAGAAGAATTAGATCGTTTCATTTTAGCGATGAAAACAATTCGTAAAGAAATTGCTGAAATCGAAAATGGCCATGCAGATAAAGAAAATAACTTAATCAAAAATGCGCCTCACACAGCAGATTGTATCATCAACAAAGATTGGAATTACCCATACACTCCGCAAGAAGCTGTTTATCCAGTTCCTTACTTAAAAGAGTTCAAATACTGGGTTCCAGTTCGTCGTGTTGACAATGCATACGGAGATAGAAACTTAGTTTGTTCTTGTCCAAGTGTTGAGAGTTATAAGACGATTGAAGCATAATAAAGCTTAAATATTATAGTAAATCCCCGCCAAATGGTGGGGATTTTTTTTTCAAGGCAACGAAGCAGTTTCAACCATCGTCATTGTACTATAAAAACTACTACTATGAAAAATTATCTTTTCAAATCATTGGCTTTCACTATAAGCTGTTTACTAACTTCTGTTTCCTTCTCGCAAGGATTTCAAATATCCTCGGTTACCGCTGTTCAAAATGGGAACTTCATTTGCGATTCAACCGTTGAAATATCAATTGCTGCAATCAACTCAGCTACAAATACCGGTTTTGATTATGATTTAGCTATTGTCGGTTCGAATTTCACTGCATCACAATTTCAAGTGATCATCGATTGGGGAGACGGAAACACCTCTACGCATTACGGTGGAACATCCACAAGCGGAACTCCAATTGCATTCAATCCACCCATTACTCATGATTATTCCACTATTGGTTCTCATACCGTTATTGTTCAAGTGATCAATCTACAGAATACTTCAAGTGCGTTTGTAACCTTAACACCAAATACACAAACGTGTACTTCATACATCTACTCACCTGTTGGCGTAGATTGCAACAATGATGGAACAATTGAATCTCAGCTTTCAAGTGGAGTTCCGTTAATTATTTCAGATGGAACAAATACGTACACCGGAATAACGTCTGGTAATATGGCGCAAATTTCTGGGATGCCACAAGGGACTTACACAATTTCAGTCGATCCATTTTGGTTAAATACGAACAACTATACAATTTCAAGTATCTCGCCTTCAACGATGGTCGTAGTGTCAAATATGACAACCTACACGACGCAAATTGTTCTTGGTTGTGCAACTCCTAGTGGAACAAGCCAATGTATTTCTGGAACCGTTTTTTGTGATTTGAACGGCAACAACGTAATGGATGGAGCCGAGCAAGGTTTTCCAAATGCACCTATTAACATTCAAGCAAATGGCCAAAACTATTCTGCAGTAACGGATCCAAATGGTTATTATTCAATTTCCTATTCAGCTCCTGCATCGACAGCTGCCATTGTTCAAATTAACCCAAATTGGTTAACGGCAAACGGTTTAACAACTACACAGCCGATTTATTGTTTGATTTCAACTGATTGTTCTCAAACACAAGTGCCAGCAAATTTCCCAATCAATTGTAATGTTACACCAACAACAGGTTGTGTTTCTGGATTTGTTTGGTGCGACGCAAATGCCGACGGAGATTTTGACGCGAATGAAATTCCATTAATTGGTGCACCTGTTATGCTTCAAGGCTCTCAAATTAATGTAACAGTTTATTCTGATTCAACAGGTTTTTATTCTTATTGTGGAACGCTCATTAATCAATCGTACGCAATTGGATCTATCAATTCAAACTGGCTCTCATCTCACGGATATACGATTACAAATAACAATTATACGATGTTGTTTATGCCTTCTTTAAATACCCAACCTTTAGGTTTAGGTGTTAATTGTGGTGGAACACCAACTACTTGTTCTGATCTATGGACAACAGTTACACCATGGATTGGCTATTTCCAAAATCAAACGAATTACATTCATTTAAACTATGGTAATTATGGTCCTGGTGCTCCTGGAAATTATACAGTTTCTTTGACTTACCCAGCAGGTGTTACTCCAATTACTAGTTCAATTAATAATCCGAATTACACGATCAGTGGAAATACAATTACGTGGACTTTAAGTAATTCGAACACATGGTTTTCGTTTGATGATGTGATTTACTTTAACACGCCAAGCGGGATTCCATCTGGAACTGCTCATTATTTTACAAGTGCAATCACACCAACAGGTTCGCTTACTGATTGTTGCACTGCCAACAATGCTGGCTCATTGCTTCAATTGGTTGGAAACAGTTATGATCCAAATGATAAGTCAGTTAACAAAGAAGAAGGTATTGCAACAGCAATTCAAGATGAACTTACTTATACGATTCGCTTCCAAAATACAGGAACGGCACCAGCTCAAGATGTTTACATAATTGATACATTGAGTGCTAATTTAGATTGGTCAACTTTACGCGTTTTAAACACTAGTCATACAATGCAATTGATTGATCTTGGAAATGGAGTGATACGCTTTGATTTTCCACAAATTTGGTTACCAGATAGCACAACCAACGAGCCAATGAGCCACGGCCAAGTTGTTTTCAGTATCGAAGAAAATGCAGGGAACTTAAATGGAAGTGAAATTTTCAATACAGGATATATTTATTTTGATTGGAATCCAGCTATTATCACAAATACTACTTACAATATCAATGGTACTTTGGGACTTAACTCTCTGGATAAAAACAACTTATTGATTTATCCAAATCCAGTTGCAGATGAGTTGACAATCAAAGGAAATTCTATCATTCAATCGATTCAAGTGGTTAGTATTTCGGGACAATTGATTGCAAGCTATTCCCCTCATTCTTTGTCAACTAACATTAACACTGCTGATTTGACAAATGGGATTTATTTGCTTCAGATTCAAACAGAAAATGGAACAACTACAAAAAAAATAAGTAAGAAATAAATACAGAAATCTTAAAAATCCCTTCCGTATGTGCGGAGGGGATTTTTTATTCGAAAAGGTAATTCTCACCGACGGAAATTTCAACCAATCGTGAGTCATCAGTAATCGTTAAACGTTCAGTTCGTTGAGCCAATTTCGCCACAAGACCCTTTCCGCTCTTCGGTTCATCATGTGTTGGTAAAATTGTTTTCGCTCCACATAATTCGGCATTTTTAAGTGCTCTTTCCCAGCCTAAATTCACCGTTCCTCCCAACCAAAACGGAAGGTAAAAACGAACAGTTGTTGTTATCAATACATCCGCTTGAGGCAACGAACTAAATTGACTTCCATGAGGAGAATAAATCAATGATTTACCTGTCTTTTCAGTAAGCACAAATGCACCATGAACAAGATCAACGAACGACCTTGGTTTCAGATAAGCAAGTTGAAAAGGTGCCTTATCAAAGGAAACAAACTGTTTAAAATGATTCCATTTACGGATTTTTTGTTGAACAGACGGCAGAGCGATAATCGGAATGGATGAATCAAATTGCAGAAGTGTCTCTTTATTGCAATGATCTGTAAAAGGATGCGAGACAAAAAGGAAATCCGGTTTCGGTAGTTCACGAACAATTGGTTGGGGTGTAACATGAAACTGCTCACTGAACCAACCCGCTAAATCGACTTGAGAAGGACTGAACCATGGATCAACCATCACGGTGTATCCATCAATCTCCCACCACCAAGAGGAATCTTCATTTAATCGTTTGATAATCATCTCTGTTTAACAATCTTGTGGGTGAAAGGTTCGTTTTGTGGGGCAGGAAAAACATTGGTCTTAATTCGAGAAGGACAATTGGTTGAATTTAAAAAGTGTAGCTACTCAATCGGCTATTGGTTAAACTGTGAAAAAGAATTTAAGACCGTACACTTCAATCTTCACAAAGGCGATATTTTTTATTTATTTTCAGATGGATATACAGCTCAATTTGTAGGTGAAAATGTGAAAAAATTCAATCGTCAGCGTTTGTGAAACCTTCTGCTTTCAATCAATGGTATGCCAGTGGATAAGCAGAAAAAAGAACTTGAATTATTGTTTAGCAATTGGATAGGAAACCAAGAACAAATTGACGATGTCTGTTTAATAGGTGTTAGCAGTTGACAAGAATAAAAAAGGCTCCTATCAAGGAGCCTTTTAAATGTATTCGTTCAATTTCAATCTTTCTTTACAAATTCTTCAAATGTTTTTAGAACAACAGGGGGAATTCCCGCTTTTTCAGTTGCCGCTTTATATTTGGTAAATTGTGCGTCTTTAATTGCTTGAAATTTCTTCTTGCCATCAGCTAATTTTTCCTGAAGCATTTTCAATGTTTCAAGTTGAGAAGATGAAGGCGCACCATAATAAGAACCAATAGTACTGTATAAATCACCTATTTTCTCTCTTAACTGTGGTTCTCCAGCGCCTACATAATTGTCACCTTTGGTAACTACCAAGACATCCTGCAAGGCATTCAGATCTGTATTTAACTTTTGGGCTTGTTTTTTTAAACTTGTGTTTTCCTTTATCACCTTATCGGTATGTAAAATGTATTCATCCATTTCATAAACAAGGTACGCCAACTCTTCTGTCATATCGTATAACACTTTTGTTGTGCTTTCTTGAAGTTTTCGCTCTTCAAGTGTAAATACCGTTTTTGTTGGATAACGCAAGTCAAGTGAACTTTCAAATTTCTCATTCCCCTTTGTGATTACAACCTTATAAATTCCAGCTGAAACACGAGGAGCAAACATGGAATTTCCTGCAATTGTTTTCCCCGAAGCAACTTTTGGTGACATGGAATTATAACCCCATTCCACAATGTTAATTCCTTTTTGTTTTCCTGGAGAAATTGTTGTAATCCACTTGTTATTACTATCGTAAATATCAAGGCTCATTTTACCAAACGTATGTCTTTTGGATAAATAATATTTGATTTGTGCTGATGAGGAAGGATTTGAACCAATAAATTGTGTTTCTGAACTTGCTCCACCAAAAGAACTCGATTCATCCATTTCGATCGGTTTTGAAGTGAAAAAATAAAGTGGTTTTGCAAGTACATCTGCATTCAATTCACGCAACGGACTGATATCATCAATAATAACGATTCCACGTCCGTGTGTTCCCAAAATCAAGTCGTTTGTTTTGCGGTGTAATTCAATGTAATGAACTGCAGCAGCTGGCACTCCGTTCGTGAATTTCGACCAACTTAAACCTCCGTCAATTGTAATAAACAAACCTAATTCTGTACCTAGAAAAAGAAGGTTTGGATTTTTATAATCTTCTTGAATATTTCTTACAAATCCTGTAATATCAGCCGTAACAATAGATTTCCATGTGAGACCACTATCCGTCGTTTTATAAACGTAAGCATTTTTATCATTTTTCGTGTGGCCATCAAAAACTGCATAGGCCGTTGATTTGTCAAATGAACTAGCCTCAATATGGTAACACCACGTGTTTACTGGAAGTCCTTTAATATTTACCGTCAAGTTTGACCAAGTCTTACCACCATCTTTTGTTAGTTGTACATTACCATCGTCTGTACCAATCCAAATAATATTTTCATCCAAAGGTGATTCAGCAATAGTGAAAATAGTACAATGATTTTCAGCTCCTGAATTATCTGCTGATAAACCTCCAGATTGAGATTGCTGCTGCTTTGCTGGATTATTTGTTGTAAGATCGGGGGAAATTTTAGTCCAATTATTCCCCATATCATCAGATTTGTGTAGAAATTGACTTCCAATATAAAGTCGATCTGGTTTATGAGAACTCGTAGTTATTGCAGCATTCCAATTAAAACGATATTTTGGATCTCCAGCAATTGGAAATGGTTTAATTGTTTTTACTTGTTGTTTTTCACTATCAAATCTCCAAACTGCTTCTGCACCTTGCATTTCAGAATACATTATTTTCGGATTTGTTGGATGTGGATACACTCTGAATCCATCTCCCATTCCAATTGATTCCCAATCTCTAGCCTCGATTCCACCAGGGCTTGCAGAAGGACCAAACCAAGAACCATTATCTTGTAATCCTCCATAAATATTATACGGCGTTTGATTGTCTACACTAACATGATAGAACATACAAATAGGTAAATTTTCAATAATTTCCATTGTAATTCCACCATTCAACGAACGATACAATCCACCATCAGTTGCTGCAAACAGTTTATCTGAATCCTTTACGTCAAACCAGATATCATGTATATCGGAATGCATATAGCCGAGACTTTTAAATGTTTTACCTCCATCATGACTTATTGAACCAGACAATCCAGCTTTAACAACCGTTTGAGGATCTTTCGGATCAACAACGATGCGTGAAAAGTAAAAAGGACGAACCGTCAAACCAAAATCACTATTTAAATGCTTCCAAGTCGCTCCTGCATCATCAGAACGATAGAGCCCTTTTTCTGTATCTTTTTCGGCTTCGACAACAGCATATAGAATTGAAGAATTAGAAGGAGCCACTGTTACTGCAATTCTTCCCAAAACTCCCGTTGGAAAACCATTCTGAATCTTCACCCAGGTTTTACCTCCGTCAATACTTTTGTGCAATGAACTATTTAAACCACCTGAATTAAACGACCAAGCTGTACGTCTAAATTCCCAAAAAGAAGCATATAAAATTTCTGGATTTGACGGATCCATTACAAGGTCTGAACAACCTGTAAACGCATTTAAGTAAAGGATTTTCGTCCACGTTTTACCACCATCAACCGTTTTAAATACTCCACGGTCTTCATTATCACCCCACAAAGCGCCCATCGCACCAACATATACAGTGTTGTTATCTTTCGGATGGATTTCTATAGCACTAATTCTTTCCGTTTTTTCAAGACCCATTTTCTGCCAGTTCTTGCCACTGTCATTGGTTTTGTAAATACCATCTCCAATTGAAACACTATTTCTAGTCCAAACTTCACCTGTTCCAACCCAAACTGTATTGTCTGGATCAATAGGATCAACTGCGACTGCACCAATAGATTGACAATAATCATCAAAGATTGAATTGAACATTACTCCACCATCTTGTGATTTCCAAACACCACCACCAGCTGTACCGATATAAATCGTGCGTGAGTTAGTTGGATGTCCTTCAATATCAGAAACTCTACCACTCATCAATGCTGGACCAATTTGGCGCGCTTTCAAATCACCAAAGAGTTCTTTTCCTTCAATTTTCAAAAGATCTTGGGCGCTCAATGTTGAAACAACAAAGATGAACGCTAAAGAAAACAGACTTTTTTTCATAATTCGTGCTATTGCTATAGGGAAAAATTATTCTCCTGGAAATTTAAAAATCGAGCTTTCAAATTCTTTATTCAATTCTACAGATTCGAAAACTATCGTTTGTCCCATTCCATCTTTTATTTTTTGTGTCATTGAAAAGGCAAAGTAAATACCATTCACTTCTTGATAGTCAGAATAAAGAGTTTGTGAAATTTGTCCCTTCATTTCGCCTGAAGAAATTTCCTGTTCCACTACAATTGGAACATAATTTTCTTTATCAAAGTAATAGTATTCGACGTTTGGAATTTCTTTTTCTTCAGAAAGCATTGTCTTCTTAGTCAATTTGATTTTGAAGCACTCAACTCCTTCGATAGTTTCATTCGGTAACAATTCAATTGAGTAACCCTTTCCTTTATAGTCTAGTAACGGGGAAATAAAATCTCCTACTGCTCTTTTAACGTTTTCCGTGTTTTCCGAGTCGTCTTTTTCTGCCTTCATGGTCATAAAATTCGTGCTCCAAGATGTTTCACCGTCAAATGCCATTTGCGTGATTTCTTTTCCTTGAAAATTAATTTTCAAAAGTGTTTTACCATCTTTTAGATTAATCATTTCAATTGGAATACTCATTCCGCTATAATCTACTTTTGCCTTCATGTGGATACTTGTGACGGCATTTATTTTTTCTGTTCCACCAATGGTTTCAATATACTTGGTAATGATTTCATCCGCAGACTGACCAAAAGAACAAATTGCAAATCCGATGAACGCAATTAAAAGGGCTGTTTTTTTCATATGCTAAATTTTAAAAATAAATGTAATGAACTCGTTTTGTTAATCTTCAAAAGAATGATAAACGGTAATCAAGCGGTATTATTTGTTGGAATTCTGCCATAAAAAAATCCTGCTTCAATGAAACAGGATTTTTTTATCAATATATTATGAGCTGTTATAAACCGAAAGCTGCTTTTACTTTGTCTACAAAGTCAAGTTTCTCCCACGTAAATAATTCTACTTCAATATTTTTAACTGTACCGTCTGGCGATTTGAAAGTTTTAGTAACCACTTCATTTTTGCGACCCATGTGACCATAAGCAGCAGTTTCAGAATACATTGGGTTACGTAATTTCAAACGTTGCTCAATTGCGTATGGACGCATATCGAAAATCGCTTCAACTTTACGTGCAATTTCACCATCTGTCATGTCAACTTTCGCTGTTCCAGAAGTATTGATGAATAAACCACATGGTTTAGCAACACCAATCGCATAAGAAACTTGAACCAATACCTCATCACACAATCCAGCTGCGACCAAGTTTTTAGCAATATGACGCGTTGCATACGCTGCAGAACGGTCAACTTTTGAAGGATCTTTTCCAGAGAATGCACCACCACCGTGAGCTCCTTTTCCACCGTATGTATCAACGATAATTTTACGACCTGTTAATCCAGTATCTCCGTGAGGACCACCGATTACAAATTTCCCTGTTGGGTTAATGTGATACGTAATTTGATCGTTGAATAATCCTTGTAATTCTGGTTTCAATTTCGCTTTCACACGTGGAATAACGATTGAAATGATATCCGCTTTAATTTTCGCTAACATTTCTGCTTCAGCAGCGAAATCGTCGTGTTGTGTAGAAACTACAATTGTATCGATACGTTGAGGAACATTGTCATCAGAGTATTCAATTGTAACTTGTGATTTAGCATCTGGACGTAAATAAGCAATCAATTCAGGCTCATTGTTACGAATATCAGAAAGCTCTTGTAAGATTTTATGTGCTAAATCCAATGCCAATGGCATGTAATTATCTGTTTCAATTGTTGCATAACCAAACATCATTCCTTGGTCACCAGCACCTTGAGCATTCGCTTTTGATTCAAAATCGTTGTTTGCTACTGCACGGTCAACACCTTGGTTGATATCTTCTGATTGATCATGTAAAGCTGAAATGATTCCACAAGAATTTGCATCAAACATATATTCAGACTTCGTATAACCGATTTTTTTAATCGTCTCACGAGCAATTGATTGAACATCCAAATACGTAGTAGTTTTGATTTCTCCAGCCAAAACAACCAATCCTGTAGTAACCAACGTCTCACATGCAACTTTTGATTCTGGATCAAAGGCCATGAAATTGTCAATTAATGCATCTGAAATTTGGTCAGAAACTTTGTCAGGATGCCCTTCTGAAACTGACTCTGATGTAAACAAATATGACATTTTATTATCTTTTAATTTAGAGGTGCGAAATTAGTAAAAAAAGATTGGAACATAAAACGAATTAACGAATTATCTCAACCTTTCATTTAATGCTTCATTCCTCCTGGTTGACAACAGCTTGGTAATTTTTGTTGAGCTTCTGGATTTGCTTTCATTTCATCAGCGTCATAACCCAATTCAACCAATTTTTGCTTAATTGTTTCCAAACTAATTTTAGCTGGCTGAAATTTAACGGTTAACTTTTTTGACTCAATGTCTAATTCAGAAAATTTTACCCCTTTTGTGTAATTCAACATGTTTGTAATTCGCTCTTCACAATCACCACATTCTGCTGAGGTTTGAATCACAACTGTTTCATACTTCGCCTTTTTTTCTTGTGCATGTGCAAATTGAACGAACAATACTGCAAATACTATCATTACTACATTTTTCATCTATTTATTTTTTTGATTTGTTTTTAATTGAATATCGAAAGCCTGCATAAACATTTACCCCCATAATTGGTCCCCAAATACGCGTTGCATCAAAGGAATTCCCAAATGGATTTGTTGCATCTATAATCGCATTTTTTTGAATGAAATTAGTCAAATTCTCACCACCAACGTAAAAATCCCAACGCTTGAAAACATGCGTAATTTGCGCATTTAAAATAGGGTAAACTTCGCTTTCTGACGGCAAATTCGAAACCCCGATATCTGGCAATCTAGAAGTTCCAAATACTGATAATGTTGTATTAAATTCCCAACGCTTGTTACGAGTGATATAGCCAAGATTCATAAATCCACGGTGTTTTGGAATCATCACTTGTTGTTGCATTTCTCCCGCATATTCGGCTTTAACATCTAGGTATTTGTAGGCTAAACGAATTTCAAAATTCTTCAAGGGTTCAATACTCAATTCAGTTTGAAAACTATTGGAGTACGATTTGCCACTTAGGTTCGTGAAAATAATCTGATTAAAATTCGCATCTCGATCCACCACCAATTGGTTCTCGAAAAGCGTGTGATAAAAATCTGTTGAAATGGTTCCTTTTCGCTTGAAAAGTTTGAATTCATGCACGATTGATCCTCCAAAATTCCAAGAAATCTCGGGCAACAATTCAGCGGGAACAATCCATGTTTTAGCATTGGCCAATAAAGAAACATTGTCAATCATGAAATTCGGAACGCGCCAACCTTTCCCGGCCGTTAAACGTAAATCCGTGAATTCGCTCAACAAGAACTTCGTGTGAACACGCGGTGAAAATTGAAATCCAAACAAATTGTGGTAGTCTCCTCGAGCGCCAATAACAGCTGACATCCGTGGTCCTGAATATGTATATTCTCCAAATATCCCTGGAATGACTTCAACCCGATTACTTTCAAGCGAATCTGCTTTTTGTTGCATATCAACATAGATACCACTCGCTCCAAGTTTTATTCCATGCATCGTGGTGCCAATATAACCATCGTAAATCGCATTGATATAACCGCGTTTTTCCAATCCGTCAAACGTTCGATTACCAAATTGCGCATTCACTTCTTGGTACTTTACATTGTAAACAATTCCCAAAGAAGTGCGTGGTTTTTTTAAAAAGAATCCCGTTTTTGCAAATAAATCAGCATGTTTTGAATCGATTTGAACTCCATATTTACCATCATTTGCAGAACGATCAAAGCCTATTTGACCTCCATTTTTGATATCCAAATAACTATTGATTCCAAATTGCGCTTCCATCTTTTTCCCTTGATACGCCCAACGATTTAAGAACGCAAGGTTATTTCCTTTTGGCACATCACGGAAACCGTCACGATTGTTATCCATTTCTCCGAACATTCCGGATCCATGAACAAACCAACCAGTACTCCATTTATCATTTAAAATATGTCCTGCATTCATGTTCAATTCCGCTCGACCATAAATACTTCCGAAACCATTCAGATAGAATCGTTCCATTTCACTTGGCTTTTTCAATTCTAAATTGACCAAGCCTGCCATGGATTCGTAGCCATTAACAACGTTTCCAGTTCCTTTCGTAATCTGAATCGATTCTATCCATGTTCCTGGAATCGAATTCAAGCCAAATGAACTTTCCAATCCTCTCAGATAAGGAATGTTCTCCAACTGGATTTGGGTATAAACGCCATCCAAGCCCATCATTTGGATTTTCTTCGCACCTGATACTGCATCCGTAATATTTACGTCAACAGATGCATTCGTTTCAAACGATTCAGATAAATTGCAACAAGCCGCTTTGCGCAGTTCCCCTTCTCCGATTTCCTCTACATGCAAGGTTTTTAGTCGAGAAATGGAATGCGTTCCTTTTTTATAGGTTACGATGACTTCATCCATCATTTTATCAGAAAACAAATTGATTTCCAAGGCAATGAATCGATCTTCTTTCGTAACAATGGTTGTGTCTGGATTGTAGCCAAACGCTGTAACCACCATAGTATCTGGTAATTCTTTTGGAAGAATCAATTCAAATTGACCTTCCTCATTTGTTGTTACACCAATTTTTGCGTGCAACAAACGTATTTTTGCTCCAATGAGCACATCTTGCTTTTCATTCGTAACTCCATGCACTACACCTTTCATTTGCGAAAAACTGCATGTACTAATGAAAAGAAAGAATAAAAAACTTATTTTTTCAATCATATTAAATACCATTAAATGAATAACTTGTGTTACTACATTTTGGTACTATATGCGAAAGACTTGATGTTTGATTAGTAGATCCCTACCACTGAGAACTGGAGGTGGATTGATGGTTTTTGGAAGTTCAATTGAACGAATTGGTAAAGCTTCGATAAATTGAAATTCTACAGCATGAGAAACTGCTGCAGCGCTGATGTAGAAATCCTGAGAGAATTCTGAGAAATAAGAGAAATTAACTTGATAAACAGCAATATCATCTGAGCAACAATCATCCTTTTCTATAGAAGAATTTGCACCTTCTTTTTTACAACATGGTGGAACTTTTTCTTCTTCGTGATCCTCACAATGATCATCTAATTTCACGAAATAAGATCTAAAAACTCCATCTTCTTCACACGAATGTGTAAACACGCTCATCCCAATGTTGCCCACAAATGTGAAGACAATTAATAGCGATACAAGAAGTGTTTTTATCAATTTCACGAAACAAATGTAAGCCTTTAATTGTCTTAATAAAAAAGAATGTTTGACTTATTATTGGAAGTTTAACGTAATTTTGTAAAAAACACAGACAAATGAATAATGTACCAGTAACAGTTTACGTCGAAATGACTCCCAATCCATCAACAATGAAATTTGTTGCGAATAAATACTTACTTATAACGGGAGAATCAGTTGAATTTTTATCGAAAGCCGAAGCAAAAGGATATTCACCAATGGCGGAAGAATTATTTAACTTCCCATTTGTGAAGAAGATTTTTATGGCTGCCAATTTCATTACAATCACCAAAACAGACAATGTTCCTTGGGATTTCATTACAATGGAATTGCGTGAATTTGTTAAAGGATGGATAGCAGATGGTAAAGATGTGTTAATTCAAATGCCAGCTGCAAAACCAGCAGAAGCTACTACAGAAGATAGTGCTCCGAAAAAAGTGTATGCTGTGTCGGAATACGATGATGCAATTCGCAGTTTATTGGATGAATATGTTCGTCCTGCAGTTGAAAATGATGGTGGAGCAATTGAATTCCGCGGATTTGAAAATGGAGTTGTTTCCGTTTTAATGAAAGGTTCATGTGCTGGATGTCCATCTTCCACAGCAACCTTAAAAGGTGGAATTGAGAATTTACTAAAACAACACTTACCTGAAGTCACCGAGGTAGTTGCTGAAAACGAATAAACAAAAAAAGTCCAATTTCTCAATTGGACTTTTTTTTATGCATCAATTTTAATTTCTATAGCCAGGAGAACATCGCCTCTAAATCCTGCGGTTTCATCCATTGTTTCATTCGTTCAGCCAAAATAGCCTTCAAAGCGTCTTCCGTATACACATCTTTTCCTTTTTCATCGTAATTCAACACATTAACAGGTAATACAACTGCTTCAACCGTTTTTGCAAAATAGATAACACTTCCGTCTTCAGTCGCCAATCCTAAAATTGCACCTGGCAATCCACCAAATCCTTCTGGACCTATTGAAGGAACTACTTCAACAGAAAACCAAGCATAAATGCGTGTTGAATCGTTCATATTCCAAATGGCTTTACGACAATTATAACCGCTAATTACACGCTTACTTTCGGTAATTTTCCAATCGCGTTTATCAATCGTGTCTTTAATATATGCAGGATTTCCCCACAAATCCATTACGATAAATTTCTCACGTTGATTAACATTTTGATAAACAGTATTGTGCGTTGTGAAATACTTCATCATTCCTTGTTCAGGTTCATCACTTTCAATTGGACGAAAAATCGACATTGAATCATTGAAATACAATTCAAAATTTTCAATTCTGTATTTATTCTCTTCCGTGATGAAATTCTTCATGCGCGGATTATCACCTAAACGTTTCTTCAAATTTGTTTTACGTTCAAAAACAATTTTCCCAGAACTCATTTGTCCAAATGAATTCAAAGAAAGCAGAGCAACAACTACAACTGCTAATATTTTCTTAGTGCATGCCTCTAAAGTCATCTTCTTTTGTTTTTCTGTTATTGAATCGATACGTTAATTTCAATAAGAAATAACGTGAAATAATGGTTGTTCTAAAATCAGTAACAGCGTTTCCACTTACTGTTCTTCGTGCATTAATGTTTTGATTGAGGATATCATTTCCTGTGATTGCAACAATGAAATTTTGTGTTTTGAGGAATTTCTTACTTACCTCACCATTTAAGACAAAATATTCGGTATCATAAAATCCTTCTCCCGGTTGTGCATTCTTCGTGTATTTACCATCCACTTTAATCGTAAACCCAAGTGGTAATCTCCAATCAAAACCAGCTGAATACACCTGAATTGTAAAAGGAGTATTTGAAACGGAACTCAAGGAACTGATTGGATTATTGTAGGAATAACTACCTGATAAATTGATGTCCAACGAATCCCACTGAAAATCAATTTGCATTTCTGGTGTTACAGCATAATTGTCCGTCACGTTTTCTAACGAACCAATCATACTTTTGAAACGATTAAATGAAGCAGAAACAGAAGGTTGGAATTCAATCATTCTGTTTAAAATTGGGTAACCACCACCTGCCCAAACAGAAGAAGTGATATTACCATCTACATTGATTGTCATCGTATTTGTTCTACCATATACATCATAGCTTGTTTGCGTTCCAAAAGCATTGTTTGTTAATGCCACCATACCACCAGTCCATATATATTTTCCAGAAAGTGCATTCCATGTATTGAAATTCACCATTACATTATGAACGTAATTCGGTTTTAAATTTTGATTCCCAATCTGAATACGATTCGGATTCGAGTTATCCTGAATCGGTTGTAAATCATTAATTGTAGGTTGAGAAGAACTTGTCGTATAATTCAACGTGAAACGTTTACTCATACTTGGTTTATACTCATACTTGAATTTTGGCAATATATTGTTGATGTTTTGATTTACGATAGAATCAGTTATTAAGTTGTGATTATCTATGTTGATGTTTCTTACATAAGCACCAGCAGAAACCATGTGTTTACCTGTTTCATAAATCAATTCCGTACCAGCTCTATTTTGAATACGTGTGTTATCGAATGTATTCGATAAATCTGCTCGGAAAGAAGTATAATCGGTTCCAACTTTATCAAATGTTTCTTTCGCTTGCTTAGAAATTCCGTATTCAAACAAATAATTGAAATTGATTTTCCATTTTTTCGAAAGCGGCTCAAAATAACTCACTGTTCCGTAGTGACTTGTTGATGAATTATTGTTTGTTTTCTTTTGGTCCGTCGTATCAGCAGTAGAAAGTATTTTGTAATCAGACAATGAATACAATTGACCATCTGTTTTGTTATTCGTTAGATTTAAATCGTATCGAACTTCTAATTCACGTCTTTTCTTCATGAACTTACGGTACAAACGAACTGTATTATTACTTTGTAGTCCTTTTGAATCGTTCGTGTTTCTAATTTCTGTTGATAACGATTCTGTTCCTGTTTCACCGATGAACGATGAAAAATCAGCATTATCCGACAGAGCAGTACTAAATGAAACAGATGGTTTAAATTCCAACAAAGTCAATGAATCCAATTGACTAGAAAGCGTCAAGTTCAACTTGTGTGCTTCATTTGTTGAATAATTGCGCGTTGAATCATTTGTAAAGTAAGTTGTGTCAGATAAGAAATATTGAGATTGACTTGATGAACGTGCATCTAATCTGTCATTGTAATAAGAGTAGTTAAACAACAATTCAGTGTTTTGTTTCTCACCATACTTGTCTGAAAAATAAACTCCCGCTTTAAATGTTTGGGGAATACCATTTGTATTTGAAGTGTTATTTGGCTCCCAGAAATTTCTGTTTGCACCGTCTTCGTTTGATAGTCCAAATTTATTCAAATCACCACGACCAAAATTTGAACGAGGTGTGTTCGATCCCAAAGCAAAAACAGATATTTTTTGTTTTGAATTGAATTTGTTCAACAACAATTCTCCTTCATAAAATGGAACAGTACCAGCATAATCAGCGCTTAGTGGCGTTAATGCCATGTCGGATGCTCCCGAAACCCTTCCGAAATAACCTTTCTTAGCCTCATCTTTCAGTTTTAAGTCGAGGACTTTTATCTTCTCTTCTGATCCACCAATCGTTTCATTGTCGGTTTTTTCGTAAATCTGAACCGTTTTAATTCCATCTGCACCAAGATTTTTTGTTGCAATTGTTGGATCAGTTCCAAAAAACTCATCTCCATCCACCAACACTTTATTGATTTCTTGACCTTGTGATGTGATTTTTCCATCACTGTCGATCTTTATTCCAGGAAGCTTTTTTAGCAAATCTTCAACAACAGCTCCTTCAGCCACTTTGAATGAATCGGCCACGTACACCAAGGTGTCACCTTTGTAGTATATTGGATTTTTATTCGCATAAATCACAACTTCTTGCAATTCTTTTGACATTGGAGCCATTCGAACATTTGGAATGTTGATTTCGTAATTGTCTTTGCTTCCGAAGATGTAATACGTGCGATCATCAAATTTTGGATGAGCAACTACCAAAGAAAACGTATCCGGTGGAAAACCTGTTAAGGTGAAAATCCCTTGCTTGTCAGAACGTGTAAAACCCAATAAAAGCGAATCTTTTACACGAACTGCCATCACCATTGAATTGTGTAAAGGCGCACCTGTTGAATCGTTGACAACACCTGAAACTTTCATTGTTTGTGCGAAGCTATTCTGCACCGCAACAATGAAAAAAAAGGCGACAAAAAGTTGAAATAATTTTTTCATAATGTTGATTCTCTATCGAACAGCAAGTTTAGCTATTTCATTCGACGAGAAAACATTAAAAATGTCAAACGGCACGAATCTTTGCTTAGTGGTTATGTTGGTAGATATAAAAAACGCCTTGTTAATTGATAACAAAGCGTTTTATTCGAATTTCGTCATTGGTATTGAGTACTAAGAAGTAAGACCCTTGTTCTAATTGAGAGAGATCAAAAGTCATCAATCCTTGTTCGTTAGGAATAAATTGAAAAAAGTATTCGGAACCTCTTGTGTTTGTAACAGAAACCGAAGAATATTTATCGAAATTTCCGGTGACTTCCACAAGTAATTCATCTGTTTCAGGATTCATTTTCATGGTGAAAATTGTTTCTTTTACAACAGCTGTATCTTCTTTTGATTTCTCTTTCTTTTCGTCAATTGAATTAGCGAATAATGTGTTCACACTTAATAATAGTATGACTAGGCTAAGCATTTTTGTTTTCATCTTTTTTACTTTTTAATTTTTGAATTAATCAGTGTTTAAAAGTGAGACTGCTTGTGACCGAATTTGTTACTTTATTTCCAAAACAATTGTCGAATGGTTTCTATTGCTTTTTGAACGGTACAAATCCTGTTCAGTTGAATCGCTTTCAAACTGTTAAGATGACACTACTCGCGCGCTGCAGGTCATTTTTGACACCACAAAATTGATAACTATTTGCTTTTAAAAAACGTGAAAAAAAAGATTTAACAAAAGCTTAATTACACAATTCCGAATTAAACTTTTGCCAATGTGCGATTGGTTCTTATTTAATTTTAACCGTGATTAGCACTTGAAATGTTAGTCCTGTATTATCAGTCATAACTTCATGATTCACGACAAGTGGAGTACCAATCATTTTCTTTTCATTCTTCATTAACTTGACAATGTCGCCTTCTTGATATTGAATGGCCAATGATGAAGCATAACCTTCGGCAGAATTTTCTCCAACCAATATATATTTCATCCCTCCACCTTCAGCAAAACCTTGGAACGTTGTTTCGAACGGACCTTGTTGATTGATAATTTGCATTGCGCGATCTACCGATAAGGCCTTTGCAGGAACCACTTGAAATGTCGTGTTAATCAAATCCTCTTCAACATCTGCTTTACGTTCTTTTGTAAAGATAACCTTGCCTTTTTCATAAAAGGAAATACGCTCAATAAATAAGGGTTTCGCTCCTGTGTTATCATAATACACTTCTTTGGAAGCGAATTGCGTTCCGTTTTCTACATAAAAGGTATTCGTTCCATAGTTACCCGTTTCGGCGTACGAGAATTTCTCTTCGATTTTTACTTCTTTTTGATTTTTATCCAAATAACCAATTGCTTCAGCAGTTGAACCTGCATTATTGTTATACGACAAACTTCTAACTGGAATTAGTTCTGGATTATTTTCAATCGCGGCAATACGATTTTCAAATTCAGTTTCATTATCAATGGTTTGAACTTTTTCAACCTTTGCTTTTTGTCCTTCTTCTTTATTTGATTGACATGCTGAAAATACTCCCAAAAGGATTACTGCGGAAAAAAATATCTGTCTGTTCATAGCTTCTTGTTTTGACGATAATGAATCGAGCCACAAAAGTAACAAGTTTCAGCAAAAAAAAATGAAACTTCCAAAAATCAAAAAGGATTCATGGACAATGAAAAAAATGCCTTTGATAGAATTGTGCTATCAATTGATTTTTTAGTGCTACTCACTATCTCTTGATTCTCATTCATTTGTAACATAAAACTTTAAAACTATGAGTACAGAATCACAAAAACCGACTTTTAAGTCGCATTACGACAACTTCATTGGTGGAAAATTTGTTGCACCAGTTGGAGGAGAGTACTTTGAGAACACTTCGCCTATCGATGGAAAAGTATTTACAAAAGCTGCTCGTTCAGGTAAAGAAGATATTGAATTAGCATTGGATGCAGCTGAAGAAGCGTTCAAAACATGGAGTAAAACTTCACCAACATATCGTTCGAGTATTTTAAATAAAATCGCAGACGCTTTAGAAGCAAATTTAAATGATTTAGCGGTGATCGAAACGATTGACAACGGTAAACCAATTCGCGAAACTGTTAATGTTGATTTACCTTTGTGTATTGATCACTTCCGTTATTTTGCTGGTGTTATTCGTGCAGAAGAAGGAACAATTTCAGAACATGATGAAAACACAGTGAGCATTTGTATCAATGAGCCATTAGGTGTTGTTGGACAAATCATTCCTTGGAACTTCCCATTATTAATGGCTACATGGAAATTAGCTCCGGCTTTAGCTGCTGGTTGTACAGTTGTTATGAAACCAGCTGAGCAAACACCAACATCAATCATGTGTTTCATGGAATTGATAAAAGATATCGTTCCTGCAGGTGTGATTAACGTTGTTTCAGGGTTCGGTCCAGAAGCTGGTAAACCATTGGCGCAATCACCACGTATTTCGAAAGTGTCATTTACAGGTGAAACTACAACTGGTCGATTGATCATGCAATATGCTTCTGAGAATTTAATTCCTGTTACTATGGAGTTAGGTGGTAAATCACCAAATATTTTCTTCCCATCCGTTTGTGATGCTGATGATGAATATTTTGACAAAGCTGTTGAGGGAGCAGTATTATTTGCTGTTAACCAAGGTGAAGTTTGTACGTGTCCATCACGTATTTTGGTACACGAAAGCATCTACGACAAATTCATGAGCAAAGTTGTTGAACGTACGAAAGCAATTAAAATGGGGAATCCATTGGATAGCACAACAATGATGGGAGCACAAGCATCGAATGATCAATACGAGAAAATTCAATCTTACTTGAAATTAGGTGTTGAAGAAGGAGCCGAATTATTATGCGGTGGAGATGTTCAACACTTGGACGGAGACTTAGCGGGAGGATATTACATTCAGCCAACGTTGTTCAAAGGACACAACAAAATGCGCATTTTCCAAGAAGAAATTTTTGGACCGGTTGTATGTGTTACGACGTTCAAAACAACCGAAGAAGCCATTGCTATTGCAAACGATACAATGTATGGTTTAGGTGCTGGTGTTTGGACACGTGATGCACATGAGTTGTACCAAGTTCCACGTGCGATTCAAGCAGGACGCGTTTGGGTAAACTGTTACCACGCTTATCCAGCTCACGCACCATTTGGAGGATATAAAAAATCTGGATTCGGAAGAGAAAACCACTTGATGATGTTAGGTCATTACCGTCAAACAAAAAACATGTTAGTTTCTTACGATAAAAACAAATTAGGATTCTTTTGATTACGCTCGTCGGGAGTCTTGTCGTTGAGTGATCCCGACGAATGTGAATTTCAAATTATCCAACCAAAGCCTGCGAGATGCCAACATCGCAGGCTTTTTAAAACAAAAAAATATGCTATACCGAAGAATTGATATTACACCCGAAGCCGAATTGTTTCTAGATGAATTAAAGAAAAAACATGGCGAATTAATGTTTCATCAAAGTGGTGGTTGTTGTGATGGTTCTCAACCAATGTGCTTTGAAAAAGGAGACTTTATTGTTGGATCGAGCGATGTTTGTTTGGGCGATGTTGCTGGATGCGAATTTTGGATGAGCAAAGACCAATTTGAGTATTGGAAGTACACGCATTTAACAATACATGTAACAAAAGGACGCGGCTCAAGTTTTTCACTCGAAATCCCAATGGGGATTCGATTCATCGTACAATCTCGATTGTTTACGCACAATGAATTAATCAGCTTAGAACCTATTCGCGTTTTAGAGGATTATTAACTTTTAAGAAAACATTGCTGGTATTGTTTTGGAGTAATACCTTCTATCTTTTTGAATACACGTGTAAAATAATTGGCATCCTCAAAACCAGCTTCGTAGCACACTTGATTTATCTGAATCAATGGGTTTTTCAACAAGGACTTTGCATATTTTACGCGTTCCTTTAATACAAATTCAATCGGGCTCATCCCCATTTCGCGTTTGAAATAGCGGTAAAACGATGCCTGACTCATACACGCCGTATCCGTTAATTCCTTCATGGTCAAACGATCCGACAAACGCTCACGAATATACGTTACAACATGACTCAGTGATGCATTTCCATCTGCATACGTACCACCTTCAATGGCTTTTACAGTTTGGGATTGTATAATGTAAACTAGCAATTCTTGAAGCGTCAAATCTGCCAGAATATCTTTGGTGAGTTGTTCGCTCATACAGACTTGAATTAACTTATTAATTGTCAAAGCCATATCTGCATTGTTGTAGAAGAAATAATCGTTGTGATTTAGATTCCAATAGTTGGAAGCTCCTTCTTTTGGATAGCGTTCATTTAAAAAATCAAGCGTTTCTTTGATCTTTTGATGGTCGATTGCCAAGGCTAAACATTGCGTTGGGTTATCCAATGCCGCTTCTGGAAAATCAATTTTCATTTCCACTTGTGACGGAATGACAACGGTTTCACCTGGCAAATAATCAAATTCGGGATCATCAAACAAATGCATCACCTTTTTTCCACGCAACATACTTGTTACAACCAAATCATTGAATTTCAATGGGACCAAGTGCGATTCTTGATACGTTTCAAACAAATTCAATTCGCAGTTATTGAGCGAATGCACGGTACGATTTTCCACCAAGGTTTTCAACGAATGTTCTTTCGTTAAACCTGGCTTAATCAACTTCATACCTGATTGTTTATTGAACTGCATAATACTAAGATAGGAAAAAAAATTAAACATACTTAGGCAAGTATAATAGTTAAGCCAAAACTGTTTGAATACAATCGAAAATGAATTCGTTGTAGATCAAACTATATAGCACATTTTTATTCAATTAAAATTTTGCATCTACGGTTTTGAAGGGTAATGAAATAAATTCCATTGGTTAGGTTATCATTCAATTTGACACTATCCAATAGACTACCTTCTTGAACAATTCTTCCTTGTAAATTGATAATTTCAAAATGAATCGGAGTGCTAATACCTTCAATATAAATCATTTTCGATGCGCCAATTGGATTCGGGAAAAGCGTCAATTCTAAATTATTCTCTTCAATTCCGCTACTTTGAATTGTAAGATTAATTGATACTGAACTATCGCAACCAAATGAAGAAGTGAAAAATTGGGTAAATGTTCCAGAAGTCGTATAGACTGTTCCATTCCAGTTAAAACTGTCAAAAACAGTTGAATCTATTGAAATTGCGTCAATTGGATGAATAGTTAAATCTAACGTCACGATTGAATCACATCCATTGACGGATGGAAAAGTGTCCACATATATTCCACTTGAAAAATAGTTTTGATTATTCCAAGCATACGAGCCACATGACTCATCTGATAAGTTTTGGATGATTGGAGTACCATAATCCAAGTTGAGTACAATCGTAGAGTCACATCCCCAAATGGTCGTTCCTTGATAATTGTATGTGCCAGATTGTGTTAAGTTTTGACCATTAAAAAAGTAGGGACTGCATGTTGTCACATTCAACGTTTGAGACGATTGTAAATGCTGGTTGATTGAAATTGTCGTATTGGCACTTTGCCCACAACTGTTTACAGATTTCACCGATAATGTTCCCGTTTGAAAGCTAGGTGTGAAAAGAAGATTAATCGTTGTTCCTGTGCTAGAACCAGTTGATCCCAGAGGAGTCGTCCAAACATATGACGTTGCTCCGGAAACACTGCTGATCGAATATTGCTGACTAGTTCCGCTAAAACAAAAATCTAACGAACCATTTACAGCAGATGGAGCTGCTGGAATCGTATTGAGTGAAACTGTGACAGCTAACCGAGTTGTCGATTCAACTCCATTGACAGTTTGAGAAGCATAATAGGTCGTACCACTTACTAAAACAGTATTCGTTGGAAGTGGACTTCCGCCGCTCGAAGCAGAATACCATTGAATTGAATTTCCCGTGGCATTCAGTTGTACTACTGTTGCTCCGTTACAAAGCGTTTGCGATGCAGAACCTGTAGGAGCTGCGGGAGGTGTAACTTGCGTAAAATTGGCAGTTGTTATTCCACGATTTGTATTTCCGTGATAAGCATAACTAAACGATGCTGAATTTGAACGTGCCCAAATTAAACCGATGGTTGAAGGCGTTGTAGGAAAAATATAATCATTTGCATCTCCTGTATTCAACGCCCGTGTAGCAACAACAGTACGAACGCCTGCATTTACCGCATCCGAAGTTATTGTCCAATTTTGTTGAGCGTCTGTAGAAGGAGCTGAAAAACCGGTAAGATTGCAATCAAAAGCCGACAAAGTACCTGACGCATGAACGCCAACAACATCCGTTCCATTCGTCATTGAACTAGCATTAAATCCAACTGCAAACCATCTTCCTGCAGGGCCTGTTAACGTTAATGTTACTTGCGTATTTATATCAATTTTTGCTGTCATGGCAAGGCCCGCTGTATTGGTCAACGAGACGACTCCAGTCGTGTATGTTTGACTAAAGCCAACTTTTAAAAAACCAATTAATAAAAGAAGTAGAAGATAACTATTTTTCATATTGTTTAAAGATTTCATAATATTTTGGGTCATTGTATAATACGAGTAATTGTTCAATAGTTCGGCCTTGTTGATCTTTAATACTTAAATTAAGGTCCTGAAGGAAGAGACGTTCAACTATCTCATAACGTTGCAATGCAAGGGCAAAATGAATAGGATAGCCAAATTGGCTAAAATTACATGTATCATTAACATTCACCCCTTTTGCTATGATTGTATCCAGAAGAGCAAGGTTATTTTTATAAATCAAAGCATACAAAACAGAACCTTCAGGGTAACATTGTTTAATATCTGCTCCTTTTTCTATCAACAGCATTGCAACTTCATTGTTTCCCTTGTAGGCCGCTAATAAAAAGGGGCTGGCACCCTGCTCTGAAACTCTGTTTAAATCATCCGGATGTTTTTTAAGGTGTTTCGTCATTTGTTGAACGGAACCGGTCCGTGCAAGATCAAAAACTTCTTGAGCATTACAACGATTATTCAAAAGAAGATTGAATATCAGAAATAAGACTATCGTGCAAATTGTTTTGTAAGGTGAATTATTTCGAACCATGCCCCAAAGATAAAGGATTGTCAATAAACTTATTTATAAATGGTTAGAAACATTTTATCAGTTGTTAAATAGTACACAAAAAACCTAAAAAATCCGGAGTGTATCCAATGAAAATCTAAACCATCCTCTGCGGCGGACGAACCTGATTTGGGAGGGGTTGGTAAACTTGAATTCAATATGACCTTGCTTTAAATTCCATATTACGTATACATCTACCCTTATTTTGTGTTGTTCTCTTTATTAAGTACAAATCTACTTTTGTGAAAAAAAGAAAATGAAAAAAACAATTTTAATTACAGGAGCTAGCAGCGGTATTGGAAAAGACACAGCGAAATATTTTCAGTCAAAAGGCTGGAATGTTGTTGCGACAATGAGAAGTCCAGAAAATGAAAAAGAACTAACCACATTAGACAATGTGTTTGTTACTAAATTGGATGTGTTGGATTTAGATTCAATCGATAGCGCAATTGCAAATGGAATTCAACGCTTCGGAAAAATTGATGTATTGTTAAATAATGCAGGATATGGCGCTTATGGACCGCTTGAATCTTTTCCAAGGGAGAAAATCCTTCGTCAGTTCAATACCAATGTGATTGGTTTAATGGATGTTACGCGTGCAATGCTCCCACATTTTCGACAAAATAAAAACGGAGTCGTTATTAATATTTCATCCATGGGAGGTAAAATGACTTTCCCATTGGGTTCATTGTATCATGGGACAAAGTTTGCGGTTGAAGGTATTTCGGAATCGTTTCGTTATGAAATGGAGCAAATTGGCTGTAAAGTTAAAATCGTTGAACCAGGAGCAATTGCCACCGACTTTGCAGGCCGTTCATTTGATTTTAACTACGATGAAAATTTGAAAGAATATCAGAATGTTGTAAACAAAATAATGACTGTATTTCCAAAAATGATTAAAAGCGCTTCACCAGTAAACATTGTTTCGAAAGTGATTTTTGAGGCGGCAACCGATGGCAAAAGAAAATTAAGATATATGGCAGGAAATGATGCTAAGATGTATAATTTTATGAATAAAGTTTTTGGTTATAATTTTATAGTTTACATGAATAAAAAGTTTTTCAAATTGTAACAGATGAGTCAATTAATCCATTTAAAATCAATCGCTGACTTGTCACGGTTACTCAATGAAAACCAATCTCATCCGTTGGTTGCTGTGGTCGATTTTAGTCAAACTACCGACCATATTCAAGAGGAATCTAGAATTACGACTGATTTTTATTCTGTGATGTTTAAGAATTATTGTAAAAGTTATGTTACATATGGACGAAAAGCCATTGATTTTAATGAAGGAAGTTTGATATGTATGGCACCTAATCAGGTCATAACTATAGATACTGAAATTGAGCCCCGAGAGAATCCGATGGGTTGGGGCTTGTTTTTTCATCCTGATTTGATCCGCAATACCTCCCTCAATGCGAAAATGAAAGATTATTCGTTCTTTTCCTACGAAATAACTGAAGCGTTGCATTTATCAGAAAAAGAGAAACAATTACTTTTTGAGTGCATTGTAAAAATACAAACTGAATTGAAGGAAAACATTGACGATTACAGCCAAACAATCATTGTTTCAACGATTGAACTTTTATTGAACTATTGTAATCGATTCTACGGAAGGCAATTCATTACACGTAAAGCAACAAACAGAGATGTTTTTGTAAAAGTGGAGGCTTTATTGAAGCAACATTTTTCAATTAAAACACTTCCTAATGGATTACCTACCGTAAAATACCTTGCCGATGCCGTCAATTTGTCGCCGGGATATTTGGGTGATTTGCTCAAAAAAGAAACTGGTTTGAATGCGCAGGAACATATTCATCATTATGTAATTGAAGAAGCAAAGAACATCTTATTAAATTCAAATCAATCGGTTAGCGAAATTGCCTATCATTTGGGTTTTGACTACCCACAATATTTCAGTCGTTTGTTCAAACAGAAAACAGGAACAACTCCGTTGGAATTTCGAAATTTGAATTGAACAAAAAAGCTCAAAATGTTCCAGAAATGCAAAAAGCCAGTCAAATTTTGACTGGCTTTTCCTTGTAGAGAGGAGTATCGAATTATCGAACCTTATTTGGGAGGGGTTGGGGGAGTTGGAATTTATTCCTTAACTACGTTAAAGGGTTGATTCCATTTTTCACCAAGGCTGAATAAATATAAACCTGCTGATAAACCACTTAACTCAATAGTTGTGTTTTCAGAATTTATTTTACCCGACAGTGCTAATCTACCTCGGTTGTCATAAATCACATATGAATTGCCAATTGTTTCTTTGGATACCATAATATTGAGAATATCCTTTACTGGATTAGGGTAAACACTCAGAATGGAATTATCAAATTCTTCAGAACCTGTCGTCGGATTATTGAGTTTCAAAATCCAATAATCTCCTAAACCATAGGAACCGGTTAAATCACCATCATTCGATACCGACCATCCGGCAATAATAAAACCACCATCCGCAGTTTGTTGAATAGAGGTAGGGGTTTCATCTAAAGTTCCTCCGAAGGATTTTTCCCAAATAAGATTACCTAAGCTATTTATTTTTACAATCCAATAATCGAGTGATCCGATATTCATTATTACGTCTCCATCATTTGAATTCGAACCTCCGGCAATAATGTAACACCCATCTGCTGTTTCTTGAACAGAATATGCTCCATCATTAGCTGTTCCACCAAAAGGCTTTTCCCATTGAAGTAATCCCAAACTGTCTAATTTTAAAACCCAATAATTTCCTTCATCATCATCAGCGGTTAAAAAGGAAACTCCAGCTATGATGTAACCGTTATCTGATGTTTGTTGGATAGAGTAGGCCTGGTCATCATGAAGTGAACCAAAGGATCTTTGCCATTGTATAATTCCTGAGTTATCCAGTTTTACAATCCAATAATCGTATTCACCATAATTTACCGTTACATCGCCATCAACTGAACCTGTCCATCCACCAACAATATATCCACCATCAGTTGTTTGTCGAATCGAAGAAACATATTCACAACCTGATCCTCCAAAAGATTTTTGCCATTGTATAATTCCTGTATTATTTAATTTCACAATCCAATAATCAAAGCATCCATTATTCGAGCTTACATCAATATCATTGGAACTTGAAATTCCGGCAATAATGTAACCACCATCTGTTGTTTGTTGAATATCATAAGATTGGTCATTACCAGTTCCACCAAATGATTTTTGCCACTGAATATTACCAATGTTGTCCAATTTTACCACCCAGACATCCTCAAATCCGAAATTACCTGTTACATCCCCATCAATTGAATTCGACCATCCAGTAAAAATATAACCTCCATCTACGGTTTGTTGTATTGCATTCGAAAGATCAATGCCAGTGCCCCCAAATGATTTTTTCCATTCAGGAACTCCTGAACCGTTCATTTTCACAATCCATGAATCACAAAGACCATGATTGCTAGCAACATCATTATCAAGAGAGTAGGTGTTACCGACAACAACAAAGCCACCGTCGCTCGTTTGTTGAATGGATTTTGCCTCATCAGAATCTGTTCCGCCGAAATTTTTTTGCCATTGGATTGTTGGTTGTGCAACTAAGAACATGGAGAAATGGGAAATTAATATCGAGACTGGAAGTAGTTTTTTCATATTGTTACGTCATTTGATTTAAAGGAAAAGTAAACGTTTACCTGACTAAATGTATGAATCCATGAAATACATAGTTAGCTTGGGTTTTAATTTTGTAGGTGTAAACCCCATCTGCCAGCTCGTTACCGGAATTGTCAGTTCCTTCCCAATTATTTTGGTAATTATCAGAGGAAAAAACGACATTCCCCCATCTGTTGAGAATGATAAGCTCCGTGTTTTCTGATAGATTTTCAATTTCAAAAAAATCATTAACATCATCAGCATTAGGCGATATGACATTTGGAATAATTAACTCCAAATTACAATCTTCTGGATTGATTTCATACAGTGCTGCATTATCCAATACAAAGTAAGGATCAAAAGTCTCACCATTGGCATCTGTGAATGTGAAATCATTGGGTGGAGAACACGGACCGCCAATCATGATGGATTGAATTGAATGTAAAGCGGTGAATGGCATGTTGAGTGTTTGCCATGTACCATCCGCTTGGTAAGTGGCGTGACCAAGTTTAACCCAATCAGTGGAGCCTACAGGACAACCATCAGTGTGAATAGCCGATTGAGTGCAATTAGAGCTGCCGAATAGCGTAATATCTATAGGTCCAAACCAAATGGTTGTTAATGAGTTTCCAAATGATGACATTCCCATTCCATTCAAGTTCAATTGAAAGTTATATGAATTTCCAGGTTGTAAGGGTTGAGTCAAACAGGTTTTTAAATATTCTAAATATATTCCGTCTTCAATATTACCATCAAAACCAGGTACATCTGGAAGATTAATAATGAAAAAACCTGCAGCAGCTTGTCCATTGGGTAGTGGCGTTGGTATGTTTGGCCAAAAAGAACCAGGTGTATTAATGAAATAATCCGATGAACCCCATGTTCCTGCTTGCCAGTTGCTAACGCAAAAAATACCATCAGATCCGAGCGCTAATTGTGTAAAGTCGCTTGGTAGACAACTATATTCTTCAAAAGATGGGTTAGGTATAAAATTGTTCCCAGGATTCATCGAGTTGATGCCATTGCATGTGCAATCTATATTATCAATAAGGTCTACCAAACCATCGTTATCATCGTCCAATCCATTATTGCAAATCTCTTGGGCTGAAATATAAGAGGAAAACAAAAGAAAAATGAGCAAGTATTTCATGTCATATTTATTTAGGGCTTTTGATCACTCTTTGATGAATTTCGTTTTATAAGTAATTCCTCGGTCTTCAATGGTTAAGATGTACCAACCCTTGGCCAAATTTCCAACATTGATTTCGTTTGCTGTTATACCTGAATAGACCAATTGACCAAGCGGATTAAAAACCTTTATTTCGCTATCGATATTTTCAGACAACCCTGTAATATGAAGTATATCTTTCGTTGGATTAGGGTATATTAGAATAGAACTATTAGGAATTTCAACAAGGTCAACAGTTGAAATAAAATGCGCGATAAAATTTACCGAATTGTTTGTTAATGTATCGAGAAAAATAGCATTTGTAGTATCTGAAATAAGATTGTTTGCCTCCCAATGTGAAAATTGATAACCTGGTTCTGCTTGCGCCTCTAATTGAATTGGAACCCCATCGAAATAAATCCCATTCCAGGGATAGATGTTGGGTGTAATGGTACTGATTTCTATTTTTCCTGCATTTTGTGGATATACATTCAATTGCACATTCACTTGTTGTGGTAAATTAAAATTAGTTTGAATATGGTTGCGCATGTTTTCTGGACGGCAAACTAAGTCTTCTTGAAAAATGAGGTGGTACTGGTAAAAGGCATCCACTTGTGCCTGAACATTGTTCGGATCTCCCCAACGTTCGTATTCGTTTGCCATTTCACTGACGGTTCTGTTGAACATGTCATTTTCTATCTCAAGTAACCTTGAGGGAAGATATACGGTGTTCATTTGATCTGCGAAACGATTGATAAAGTAGTTTTTGAAGCGATCGTTTTGAAGTCCTTTCCAAAAAATGTTGAAATGGGGATTTCCTGGGTCTGTTGATGGCCAATTTATAAGTTGTCCCAATAGGTCGTACCCACAACTGAAATCATTACTCGGATTAGGTAAAAGCCCATATTCCAAATCCATCAAAATGTATCGCCAACTGTAGTTTGTGGCATTTGACCGATATATTTTTAAATTATTGTAATTAAAACCCCAATCGGCATTATTCATCCAAAGCTCACCTATGATGTAATCGTTGTAATAAATCATATCAAAATATTGGTCGGCTTGCGTCCAAAAGTTTGTGTCCAATGGGTTTATTTGCGAGAATAAATTATAGGAATTATAAAAATTTTGAACATCTCCTTCAATTGCCCTTAACTGGAAACCATACTGCGCGCTCGAACCCAGTATCTCAATTGTATTTTCGATTGCGCCATCGTAAATCTCAAACATTTCAGTATTAAACTTTTCTCTTAACTCGTAAAGTCCCCAATATTCTCCATTTATGTAAACGCTTGCAGGACGCCATGCTGAATAGTAATTGTTTGTGCCATCACCCATCATTTTAGTTTGTGCCGCATCCTTATGTGGTAGGATTAAATATTGATTGCTGCCATTACGTAACATAAAATCGCTGTATTGATTGCGGTTGGTGCGGTCAGGTATAATAAATCCTGAAATAGGTCCTTGTCCTAACACACCATCATCGAACTTGATTCGAAATGGACGTTGCGGAAGTCCTCTTGATCCCCAACCACCGTCCATAATGATTCCTGCCCTTCGAGAAAAAAGAAGGTTATGGTTCAGCGTTGAGTCAAAATAATCAATGGATGCATTCTTCAACAAATCGAGAGAAGGATTATCAAACATCCCTGAGGGGCCGAATAAGTTTTGTGGGTCACTGATAACTGAAATGATTGGCGTAGTGTGGTGAACATTGAATAAATAGCTAGAGGAGCTTATTGTACTCGGAATCAATCCATTCACATACGATCTAGCTCGGAGAATTTTTGATTGAAAAATATAAATCGGAGTTCCGTTCCAAAGAGTTGAATTTTCATTTGGATCACTTCCGTCAAGCGTGTAATAAATTGTGGCTGTGGGATTATTTAGGTCAGTAATTGATACTGAAATTGGACTTGTGTAAATCCCACTGGTTATTGAAAAAACAGGAGCAGCAGCGTAGCCATCTGAAGGAATGGAGTTGTTGTTACTGACACCAGGTGTTGGAGAACTAAATCGTTTCAGGGTTCCTGAACCGTCTAAAAAATGTCCAACACTAATATCGTATCCAGGCCCACAATTTAGATTTAAAGCACTAACCACTGTTCCGGATGGATTATACAATTTAATTGTTTCGCCTGTAGAACTAATTTTAAAATTGGTGTGATGAAAATTTCCTGTTGCAGGAACAAAATTTGGTGATAGTGAATTAATCCCAGTATTTGACATGCTTAATTCAATAAATTGTAAGCTTGTCGGACAAGTTGCAATTACGTCAAATGATAAAGAATCAATATTTCCAGGAGAAAGCCCTGCTGATATCAACTCACTTGCCGAATAAAGGTATTGTTGGCGAGCACCTTCGTACCAGTTACTGTAAGCTGAAGGATAGTCATAATAACCATTCTGAATGGTGCCAGTTCCAATAATCGAGGAGTTAAAGCGAATATTGGGACGCTGTTGGGCATTGCTTCCACCACTGAATCCGCATGCCGAGCCTGGATAATTTAATGCAATAGTTGCCGAATTGAAGTTTGTGGTGCTTTGCGAATGAATAGAATTACATTCATAAAATGAGTTATAAGTGCACAGATTTAAAACAATGTTAGAAACACCATCCCAATAGAAGGGTGTTGTAAAATAATGGGTATTCCAACCTGGCTGTGGTTGGAAAGTACTATCAATTAATACATTTGTAAATGGTGTGGATGCAAAACGATTTTTTTCACTGCAAAAAACAATTATATATTCATTGGGTTGAATAATTTGATGGGGGAAAAACCATTCCCCTGGCGTTGAATTGTCGCTTAAACTGTAATTGAACAAATCAATGGCAGTTGTGCCTGAATTATAGATCTCAATCCAATCCTCGTAGTCGCCATCTTCATCAGCTAAAACGGAGTAATTTTTATTACTGCCTTCATTGATAACTAGTTGACCGAAGGAAAAAGATGAAATAAATAAAATTAATAAGCTAAAAAAGGAATTCAAGTGACTCAATTTTGATATTCAAATATAGTACATTTTACGAAAAGTAAGAGCGGGTTCATTTTTAATGAAAAGGAATTGAATTTCACAAGACCTTGAATCATTTCATTGGAATCATTTGGGAAATTTAAATTTAATTTACACTTTGGACTTGATTCAGGACAATATTTATAATTGCCGTTGTGCTTAATCATCCTATTGTCCAACTATTTTTGCATCAACAAAAAATTCAGAATGTATATCAATGTGATGGTCTGAAGTCAATAATTCATCGGTCTTAATGAAGCTCAGACCGCTTCGCGTTCTTCATCGCTCTCGTTTTCATTCTGTTTCTGAAAGAAAAGCGCCCGGAATTTCAGAGCGAGAAACAGAACGAGAATGAGTGAAAAAGAAAAAGCGCCATTACTTTCGTAACAGCGCTTTTCTTTTTGTAGCGAGCCGAATATCCTCCATTTCATTTCGGATGGACGTTAATGGAGCTTAACAAAGAAAACCTGATTTGCTTCGCAACTCTTTTTTATGCCTTAATCTTTCATTCAACTCTTCGGCTTGATTCAGTTCACGGCATAAAAAAACCTGAGTCAAATGACTCAGGTTTTCTTTGTAGCGAGGGCCCGACTCGAACGGACGACCTTCGGGTTATGAGCCCGACGAGCTACCAACTGCTCCACCTCGCACTCTATTCAATCGATACACGAATGTTCGAATGCGCTGCAAAGATACGCCTTTTTTATTGTTTTCAAACAAAATCACTAAATAATTTTAAATTTTCCCGTTTAAAATCGGGAACCTCCGCTTTTTTCTACCTTTACTCCTTCCTTAAAATCAAACAATGCTCATTTTTGTAAATGGATATACATTAGGCTGTCAGCCGTTTAGACCCTACTGGTCTTCTTCCAAGAATCCAAACGAATTTTTAGAGGAGGCTAGTGTGTATTTCAATGATAATACAATCAACAATGAAAGTTTTGTCAATGGATCGGGAAAATGGTTTGGTTCTCTAGCTTCATTCCGTTATTCGGCAGGAAAAAAATATGCACAAGAAAGGATCAACACTTACAAATCACTACTACAAAAAAATGAAAAAATCAACCTTCTTTCACATAGCATGGGAGCCGCTTTTGCCGAAGGTATGATTGAAGTATTTTGTCAAAATAATCTACCAATTGGGAAAATCGTTCACTTTTCTCCTGCTCATGCACGAAAAATTAAAGTCTTTCAGGCAAGCCAACAGTTGTTCAGAATTCAAATAAACGCGAGTGACGATACCATTCTTGAGCGTTTCGCAGATCCTTTTGTTCGAGGTGAAAAATGGATGATTCCTGGAATTAAACTCTATGGGAAAGTGCATTGGAATCCGTGGGTATATCATCCAAAACACATGGCTTACGTACAAAAAATGAAACGCAAGCATCAACAACATCCACATTTTGATTTAAAAACCTATGCCTTCGTATTCGATTGGTTGCGCGATCTTGAAGTACTTTCACAAAAAAACAAACCTGATCAAGGTTCCATCAAAACAAAGTTCGAAGCTGTCTACATGCACGGAAAGTATTTTGAATTTATGTGACTTATGTCATACTTCAACCGAAGAATTTCCTCTTATTTTGCACCCAAATTCGATAGTATGAAACTGTTTCTGTTCGCATTAACTATATTTTTGGGCTTGTATGCTCAAGCACAATCTTTTCCTTACAATCTAAAAATTGATTCGATTTCCATTCCGCAATTGGGTGGATTACAATCCTTTGGAGTTGGACAAGCAAATGGAAAATGGTTGGTTGTTGGTGGTCGATTGGATGGTTTACACCGTCGTCAGCCATGGGCAACGTTTGATTCAGCTGGACACAATACGCAATTAGTTGTCATTGATCCGATTCTGAAAAAACGCTGGGTAGCTCCTTTGACAGCACTTTCAACAAGTTTACAAGAACAATTGAGCTCAACCAATATGGAATTCATCCAAAAAGGTGAATACCTTTATTTGATGGGTGGATACGGTATTTCGAAAACGGCCGACGACCATATTACTTTTCCCTATTTAACTGCCATTCACTTACCAAGTGTTATTGAAGCGATAGTCAACAAAACAGATTTTTCAGCACATATTTTACAAGTGAAAGATGAACTTTTTGCGCTGACCGGTGGACAATTACTCATCTTGAATGATGCTTTTTATTTAACAGGAGGTCATCGCTTTGATGGATTATATAACCCTATGGGAAATGGAACCTTCACTCAAACGTATTTAAGTGGTATTCGAAAATTCACTTTTTCCGTTAGTAACAGCACACTTAACTACAAACACCTTGGCGATGTGATCAGTGAAGATCATTTGCACAGAAGAGATTTCAATGTACTGCCACAAATTCTTCCAAACGGTAAAGATGGACTGATTGCTTTTTCAGGAGTTTTTCAAAAAGAAGTGAATCTTCCCTACTTAAATGCTGTTGTGATTGATAAAGATTCATTTACCGTTGTTCCAGATTTCGCTCAATACTACAATCATTATCATTGTGCAACTGTCTCTCTTTATGGAAACGAAACCATGCATAATTTGTTTTTTGGAGGAATTGCCCAATATTATGATAGTTCAACATATTTAGTGCAAGACAATGATGTTCCATTTGTAAAAACGGTTGCACGTGTTGCTTTTGATAAAAACGGAAGATTAGCTGAATACAAAATGCCCGTGAGTATGCCTGCTTATTTAGGCGCTGCTTCCGAATTCATCATCAATCCATCACTTTCAATTCTTCCGAATGAAGTTATTCCAATGGATAAATTAATTGGTGATACTGTACTTTTAGGTTACATCTATGGTGGAATTCAAAGTCCAGCAGCAAATATTTTCTGGATCAATACAGGCGTTGAAAGCAAAGCAAGTGAAATGATTTACCCAGTTTATTTAATAAAAACTAACAATGATCAGGGTGTATTGAATGACCAAAGCATCAACGGTGTTCAATTACAGTTGTATCCGGATCCAATTGAAGATCGATTAAGCTTAAATTTTAATCTTAAAAATGCTGGAGATGTGCTTGTAGAAGTCAGTAACATGGATGGAACTTTGCGTTTGAAAAAAACCTTGAAAAAACTAACCATTGGTCAACATGCCGAAACCATCAAGTTCCGAAAATTAAACCGTGGCGATGTTTATTTTGTTTACTTGACAATTGGAGATGTGAAAGTGGCGCAAAAGATGATTGTGAATTGATTGGAGCAAGGAGCAAAGAACAAGGACCGCTGAGCTGAAAGACAAAAGACCGCTTCGCTTAAGGACTTATTAGTGTTAAATCACTGAAATTATTCTTTCTAAAATCCTAAAGTCTTATTGTCTTGCCGTCCTATTGTCTTAACATCCTGAAGTCTTAAAGTCCAAAAGTCCTTTGTCTTTCGTCTTATTGTCTTAAAGTCCTAACATCCTAAAGTCTTAAAGTCATTTGTCTACCGAAAGCTTTCTGCATCCTTTGATACTAGTTGCATTTTATCTACCTTTGCAAATTAATTTCAGTGTAATGTCTCACAAATCAGGTTTCGTAAATATCGTTGGTAGTCCAAATGTTGGTAAATCCACATTAATGAATCGTTTAGTTGGCGAAAAGTTATCCATTGTAACTTCCAAAGCACAAACGACGCGCCATCGTATTCTCGGAATCGTAAATGATGAGAATTATCAAATTGTTTTTTCCGATACTCCTGGAGTTGTAAATGCAGCCTACAAACTGCACGAAGCAATGATGGATTACGTGAACGCTTCGTTGAAAGATGCGGATGTACTTATCTTCATCACCGACACGAAAGAAAACGACATGAATCACAAGGAAACATTGGAGAAAATCCAGAAGTTGCGTGTTCCTGTGATTTGTTTGATCAACAAAATCGACTTAAGCGACCAAGCGAAAGTGTTCGAACGAATCCAATTTTGGCAAGAAAAATTACCAAATGCATTGGTATATCCAGTTTCTGCCTTACACGATTTTAACGTTCAAGCAGTTTGGGAAAAAATTCTTGAATTGGTTCCTGAAAGTCCTGCCTACTTTGATAAAGAAGAATTATCGGATCGACCAATGCGATTCTTTGTTTCGGAAATTATCCGCGAGAAAATCTTCTTGCACTGCGATAAAGAGGTTCCGTACAGTTGTCAAGTAGAAATTGAAGAATACAAAGACGAAATCAACTTGACGCGTATTCGTGCTGTGATCATTGTGGAACGCGATTCGCAAAAAGGAATTGTAATCGGAAAAGGTGGGGAAATGTTGAAGAAAATTGGTCGCGAAGCACGCATTGAAATTGAAAAATTCATTGATCACCGCGTATTCATGGAAACATTTGTGAAAGTGGATAAAGACTGGAGATCAACAGAAAATAAATTAAAGAAATACGGATATTAATGAGATCTGAGATTCGAGACCCGAGATGCGAGACAATAATTCTTGATTCAATCTCGGATCACGACTCTAGGCTCTCGGTTCTAAAAAAATATGGGAAATATAGTTGCAATAGTAGGTCGCCCGAATGTGGGAAAATCGACCTTGTTTAATCGCCTGACGGAGTCACGCAATGCGATTGTAAAAGAGATTAGTGGTGTAACACGCGACCGTTTATACGGAAAAGGTGAATGGAACGGTGCACAATTTTCTGTAATTGATACTGGAGGTTATGTGAAAGGTTCGGATGATATTTTTGAAGGTGAAATCCGCAAGCAAGTGGAAATCGCTATTCAAGAGGCAAACGTCATTGTGTTCATGGTGGATGTTACCACAGGAATTGTTGATTTAGATGAGAAAGTTGCGGCTTTGTTGCGCAAATCTAAAAAACCAGTTTTTATTGCTGCGAATAAAGTGGACAGTAATGATCGCATCGGTTTATCGGCTGAATTCTACCAATTTGGATTGGGTGATGTGTTCGATTTATCTGCAACAAACGGAACTGGAACAGGAGAATTATTGGATGAAGTGGTTAAACACTTTGACAAAGAAGACGAAAGTGTAAACGAAAAAGATCACTTGCCGCGTATTGCGATTGTTGGACGTCCAAATGTTGGAAAATCGTCCTTGGTAAATGCTTTAACAGGCGAAGAACGCAACATTGTTACGAACATTTCTGGAACAACACGCGATTCAATCAATACACGTTACAATGCGTTTGGATTCGATTTCATGTTAATTGATACCGCAGGAATTCGTAAGAAAGCGAAAGTACAAGAAGACATCGAATATTATTCTGTCTTGCGTTCAGTGCGTACCATAGAGGAAGCAGACGTTTGTATTTTCATGATTGATGCTGAAGAAGGACTTCAAAAGCAAGATTTGAGTATTTATTACATGATTGAGAAAAACTCAAAAGGAGTTGTTGTCTTGGTGAATAAATGGGATTTGGTTGAAAAAGATCAAAATACCATGAATGAATACGAAGAAAAACTACGTGAACAATTGGCTCCGTTCAACGATGTTCCCATCATTTTTACATCGACAATAACGAAGCAACGTATTCACAAAGCCTTAGAAGCAACAATGATGGTGCATGATAACAGAACGAAGAAAATTTCAACGTCTGTTTTGAATGAGGTGATGCAAGAAATTATTTTAGCAACACCACCGCCAGCTTTAAAAGGAAAATACATACGCATTAAATACATTCAACAATTGCCAACGCATTCACCGGCATTTGCATTTTTCTGTAATTTACCGCAATATGTTCCTGAGTCGTATAAGCGTTTCTTAGAAAATCGTTTGAGAGAAAAATTCGATTTCTGTGGAGTTCCTATTCGTATTTACTTCAGAAAGAAATAAGTATTCATGAAATTCGGTGCAATCGATATTGGAACCAATGCCGCTCGACTACTCGTTGGAGAAGTTGAAAAGGAAGGAGAACATTCGTTTGTAAAGAAAATATCTTATACACGTGTTCCTTTGCGCTTGGGTGAAGAAGTGTTTGATGACGGAAAAATTTCAAAAAAGAAAACTGAAGATTTTGTAAAAACGATTCAAGCGTTTAAGTTGATTTCTGAGATTTTTGATGTGAAAAAATTGCGTGCTGTTGCCACTTCAGCCATGCGTGAAGCCGTTAATTCCGAAAAAATAATTGAAAAAATTCTGGAAGAATCAGGTGTTCAAATTGAAGTGATCAGTGGAGATGAAGAAGCTGAATTAATTTTTGGAACCTTCTTCTTGCTCGATTTTGATAAAACGCATCCTTTCATTGTCATTGATGTTGGTGGAGGTAGCACCGAAGTCAGCGTGTTTGAAAGTGGTGAACGTGTGGCCTCAAAATCATTTGAAATTGGGACGATTCGTTTGCTAAAGGAAAAAGTAAAGAAAGATATATGGACGGAAATTCATGATTGGATTGCTTCTCATGTTGATTTGAAATCACCACATCGCTTATTTGGAACTGGTGGAAACATCAATAAAGTTCACAAAATGCTGGGTGCTGGACAATTGGAAGCGTTATCAGTGAAGGCCATTTCAACATTGCGTAACGAATTAGCTGAACTAAGTGTTTCGCAACGTGTCGATCAATTTCAATTAAAACCAGACCGTGCAGACGTAATTGTTCCTGCGATGGACATTTATTTATATATCCTGAAAGAGCTCAAAGCAAAAGATATTCTCGTTCCAAAAATCGGCTTATCTGATGGAATGATTTATCAAATGCATTTAAATAGTAAGAAGAAATAGGAATCAAACCAGTTTGAACGCAATTGGCAAAGTAAAATACATTTTCACATCTTTACCATTCATTCTTCCTGGTTTCCAATTTGGCATATTTTTAACCACACGCATCGCTTCCTTGTCACACTCTAGACAGTCTACAACGCCACGTACAACGCGTACATTTGAAATCGAGCCATCGGTATTTACAATGAAGCGCAAATAACATTTGCCTTGTATCCCTGCCTCTTTCGCACTCATGGGATACATCATATTTTTTTTGAGATATTCACGCATGGCATCCATTCCGCCGGGGAACTCTGCAGGTTCGTCAACAATTTCTAAAATATCACTTTCGACACGAATTTCTGGTATTGGAGCTGGTTCCACGTCTCCATAATAATCATCACTGCCTTTCTGTGTTTTAGCCGACCAATCAATATCCGTAATGTCCTGAACAGTTGGAGGATATTCATCGTCATACTCAACGATTTTTGGAGGTGTAAATTGAATTACACGTTTTTGCTTTGGAACATTGATCGTTTTTGCAGTTGCAGTGGATCGAGCATTGGAAGAAGATGTCTGAGCTGGTGACTTAGTAGTTGTTTTCCCCTCAGATACTTCTTTTGCGGTTGTTTCAGCTTTGATATCTTTTTGCTCTTTTACACTATCCGCACATGCACTTGACAATCCGACAAGCACAACACCCAAAAACAAGCTTACTCTTTTAACAACCATTCTTTTACTTTTGAACCACTAATTTAAACGAAAAACAACGGGAATTGTCATATAAACCTTACACGCCTTGCCATTGTTCATTCCTGGTTTCCAATCTGGCATTGCTTGAACTACTCTTCTCGCCTCTTTATCACAGCCTGGTCCTCCATTTACACCTCGTAGCACTTTAACATCAGAAAGCTTGCCAAGCTCATCCACAACAAAACGAAGATATACCTTTCCTTCGATGCCATTTTCGAATTCCATCTCTGGATACTTGATGTTGTCCGCAAGGTACTTTTTCATCGCTTCCATACCTCCTGGAAATTCGGGCATTACTTCTGCATAGCCTAAAATTTCATCCTCAGCTTTTTGTTTAAGCTCTGGAACTGGTTCAATAATCGGTTCACCTAAAAAATAAGGCTCTGGATAGGGTTCTGGCATCGGTCCAGGATTATAATACGGTGGTACCACTTCTGGAATTATCATTTTTTTAACTGGTTTTGTTGATGCTTCGTCATCTGTTGATTTTTTGTTGGTTGGTTCAATTGCAACTTCACCCATCGTTCGTTCGCCAGTTAATTCAACTTTTGGCTTATCCTTCACCGAATTCTTTTGCGGAGCCTCGCTACACGCAGCCAAACTCAAGCATAACAAAGAAAGTACTAAAAACGAACTGTTCCCTCCTTTTTTACTCAGTGTATCAACAATTAATGGTACATCTTCATGTTGGAAATCAAATTGCTTGTAATTCATTCTACCACAGATTTTTTTATCAGAATTTTCCATTATATAGGTAATTATTTCGACGCGATTCATTTGTGTAAAATCCATCACAGATTTCTCACAAGCGGCACAATGACGTGATTTCAAACCGATGCGCATGTTGTTCCAATCTTCTGAACACGGTTCATTTATTTTTACTTGCATACTTTCAAATTTACGTAAGCTGTTACATGTATCAAGTAGATTGGTTCACTGGGAATAGATCGAAATTAAAAAAGAAAGTAGAATCAACTTAGGATTTCCTGTCAATCTTATACCAAACTATACAAGTCTATCTGAAATTGATGATTGATGATTGATGATTGAAGTTAAAAAAATGCTCTTACTTCCATTCCACCGCTATGAATCATTTTCGAGGTTTCAGATTTTCGGCCGTTGTATTGAATTGAAATCTGCAAATTCTTCGAAACGCTTCGTTGATAGCCTAAGGTCCACGTATAATTTATGCCTGGTTTTAAGGCTTCCAACATTTCAAACCCCAAGGCAGAGTTTTGGTTTCCGTCATATTTGATATTGACCATTTTCAAACCGCCTTGTAAACTTCCTTTTTCTGCTTGATTAAATTTAAATGTTGAACCAATTTCATAAAGAGTCGCATTCTCACCGCCATAATCCACTGAATTCTGTTTTTCAGAGTAGCGTCCATCCAATGTAATTCTAAAAGTTGTTGAGGGCTGATAAATGAAACTAGGTTGAACAAAATAATAACTCAATGAATAATTTCTTCCTGACGTATAATCAGCTTCTGCATCTTTAGTTCCAACCTGACCTTTTGTTTCTATTGAAAATACACGTTTGATATTCCAACGGAAAGAAAGTTCATGAAAGCGATTCGATTTTGAATCGAATCCAGTTGCCAACAAGGTTTTTGCGCTTAAATCTTGAAAGGAATATTCTGCACCAAAGATGCTCGATGTTCGGTTAAAAAAGACTGTATTTCTCAAGTTTGAATTTGTCGAAATAAGATTGGTGTCGCGAATGCCCGTTGAAAATGGATTGAAAGAATTGGCACCGTTGAACAAATTTGTTTTACGATTAATGCGCACACGTGCTTGATCCGAAAAGCGTGACAAAAACTTTTTGATTCCCTTCTTTGATGCCCAAATGCGTTCTGGTCGCCAGTAAATCGATTGATTGAATTCATTTGAATACGTTTTAATGTATTCGTTACTCGGCGTGAACACACGAATATAGCTCGCTTGATCAACAAACTGGGCTATTTCAAATTCATTCAAATCCTTTATGCCGTCCGCATTGTAATCAATCCAGGTATAAACTCCTTGTCCGTCATTCACTTTGATGTATTGAAATTCACGTTTCAATTCTAATCCCGAACCAACTTCATAGAAATTGTTCCATGTGAAGGCATTCTTAAACAAGCGTAATTCGTAGTCGATTCGTCCCAGTAAAGAGTTTTCAGGTGTTTGATTGAGCAAGCTAGAATTCAATACTTTCAATTCACGATAACTTGTCACTACATTCAAGGATTGGTTGCGCATTTCAGTTAATTTGATTTCTCCTCCCGCGGTTCGCGCTTTGGCAACGGGTGTTAAATTCAAACTATCCGAACGTTGATCGTAGCGTTCGCGGTAAAAAATCTTGTAATTGTTCTTAATTGAATCACCGTTGGCAAGATAAAACTGATAATCGTAAAACTGATAACTATTGGTTTCCAATGCCATTGTTCCTCCCGTAAAACGGTTCAATTCGTGATCATCAATAAAGCCAACTTTCAGCCATTTCAAATCTTTCGATAATTCAGCTCGGTGACGAACAAATTCATTTTTTTGTACTGTTTCACTTGATAAATAACTTCCATCCCAACGGGCATAAAAACCTTTCTGTTTCCACGTTCCATTACTTGCAGAACGAATTCCTTGATAATCATCGCCAATCATGAAGTGTTGACCTTCCAAGACTAAATTTCCAAATTCGCGATTTTTGAAATTTGCTCCTAAAGAACTTGCCACTTGATTTCCTAAAAAGCCTTTGTTGCGTGTATTCCAATCTCGATCAAACTCAACTGCACGGTACTGTTCAATCGGAACAAAATTCTTGTCCAGTGCTTCTAACTGAACTTTGGTTTCTAACTCCCATCGTGGAATTGAATCTTTTGAAAGAGGAATTGTTCCCACCAATTTCGTTCGATTAGAATAGCCATGATCATCCAATGAATTGTAGGGTGAAAACGTGTTAACATCATTTGTGGTATAGGCAAATTCTGTTTCTAATACGAGATTCTTTCGGATACGATAGGCAATTCCAGATGAGAATAATTGTTTTTGTTTTGGAGTGATTAAGATGCGTGATGGAATATAATCTCCTTGAGAAACTCCTGCAATTGGCGCTACCCACTTATACACTTTTCCTAAAGCATTGAAATTGCTAAAGACGTAATCTCCTTTTCCTGCACCAACGAATGTGAAAGTTGCTTTGTACACAGCTGAATCGGGATGAACTGAATACACTAAAACAGAATCATATCCCAATGAATCAACCATTTTGTATAAAACTTGATTATCGAAATAGCCAATCGAATCGATACTATTGATTTGTGCCAAGTTTAAGGTGTCTCCAATTGCCGCCAATTGTTGTTTTTGAGTAAAACTTAAATCTTGCTGAATCGTTTGATTCTTCGCGTCTTGTTCAGAATAGGCGTTGAACCAAAAATCCATTTTTCTTGAGGAATACGTGGTTGACATTTGGATCAAGGAACGCGCATAATTCTGGTCGGAATATTGAAATTCAACCACTATACGTGAATCTTTGGTAATCAAATTGCGTGAGGTAAAAACAACTTCCGCTGAATTGTAATTGATTACGTAATCATACTCTTGTCCTCGTTCTAGCAATTTCCCATCAATGTAAACACGCTCTGTTCCAGAAAGAACAATTATAAATGGTTCGTTTTCATTTCCTTTTAAACGATACGGCCCTTGATTTCCTTCAACTCCTGTAATTATTTGTCGCGCAAATTTCCCTTTTGACAAAGCGCCACTCACTTGCGTTTTCCAGACACGTGCTGTATCAGTTGTCCATTGATAATCCATGGTTAATCCTTGCGCACGTTTTTTATAGGTCAAGAAATAGCCCTTAGGTTTGGTAAGCCAAAAATCGCCCGCAATTATTTTCAATCTGTCATTGTAAATTTGAATAAACACTTGATCAAATTCCTGCAATTTGTTTGTGTTTCCATCCGGTTGAATCGGTAAATTATCATCAGAAATGGATGCTAACAATTTCAAGTTTGGAGCAATATCACCAGCTAATTCAAGATTCAACGAAGAGTTTACTCCCAAATCTTGATTGTTTCCAAACGTAATTCCTCGTGAGATACTTCCCGATTTCGAAATACTTGTTCCACCAAAAACATCATTGACATTGTACTCATTCGTTTGCAAAAATTTCTCGCGATCACCCTTCTCTTTTGAATAGATTGTATTTGTATCACGCGAACCATAAACTTTATTTAAGTTCATTGGTAAAACACGGTAAGAAACATGAATTGTATCGAAATGTTGGTGTAAAATGAGTTCGCCTTTCGCATGATTCAAGGTATAACTTTCGAAACTAACAAGCTCATTGTTATTGAATAACTGAAACGAATTCGGATAAATACTCAAGGTATCCAATTGCAAGGTGTCCGCTGAAATGACAATCGTTTTTACGCGCAAGGTTGACGTTTGTGCTTGGCTAAAATTCACCAAGAACAAACAACAAAAAAGAAGAGATATGCGCTTTCCAACCGACATTCGTACGAATGTACAACGTTGAATTTAGAAAAATCGTGTTTAAGGAATAAAAATACACTAGAACAATTCCTCATATCAAAAGATTCTAATCATAAAGCACAAAAAAAATCCCGGGGTCTGATGCCGGGATTTTCGTAACCATGAAACTACCTCTGAAAGTAAACTGTGTAAATGAAACGATTACATAGTTTAAAGTTGTTGTTCTTATTGATTGCAATCTAAATCAATGGAAGAACTGATATCTTGTTTTTCTATTTTTAATTCTGTTTTAATCTCTTTAGTAATGTTTGAGATTTCTTTTGTTAGGTACGTGTGGTCTGAAAACGACACGAACAATACCAGTACAAAAATCGATTTTCTTAGTGTTGAATAATTCATGACGTTGCTTATAAGAATGTTACTTTTTTCACTGTGTTCATGCCTGTTGTTGTTGTCAAGCGAACCATGTATTCTCCAGCTTCCAAACCTTCTAATCTGAAGTTGTTTACTGTGCTAGTGATCTCGTGTGCTTGAACTTCTTGTCCTGCCATGTTGTACACTGTGATCGCTTCCACTTCAACTCCATTCCAGTTGATGAATGCTGCTTCAGTTGCAGGGTTTGGATATACATTCATATCAACTGTTGTGTTTTCTGTCACACCCATTACTTGTTGTGTGCTTGGATTGCCTTGCATTTCAACTGGATTGATTGGGTTGTTTACTACTGAACCAGCTGCTGTTGTTACGATTGTATTCAAATCCATTGAGATGTTGAATGATGTGTTACATCCGTGTGCATCGGTAACTGCTACTTCGTAGAATCCGTTTGTTACGTTGCTTAAGTCTTCCATTGTTGCACCTGTGTTCCAAGCGTAGTTGTATGGTGCTGTTCCTCCTGCTACTGTTAAATCAACTGCTCCGTAAGAGTTTGTAATGTTCGCTGTTCCTACTCCTGTTGCTGTTAACACTTCTGGTTGTGCAACATCGAAGTTTGCGTATGTGAAACATCCGTAAGTGTCAACGATGCGTACATTGTAAGATCCTGCAACCAAGTTGTAAATATCCTCTGTTGTCTCAGCGTTGTTCCAGATGTATTGGAAAGCGCCTTGTCCTCCTGTGATTTCCAATTCGATGCTTCCTGAGTTTTCTCCGTTACAGTTTACATTGTTGATTTGTGCATCGTATGTTACTGCTGTTACTGTGTCTGCAATCACTTGGTATGTTCCAATGCATCCTGTTGCGTCTGTTACTGTTGCTGTGTAAGTGAATCCGTCTTGTAAGTTGTCAATTGTTAATGTTGTGTCGTTTGTGTTCCAAACAACTTGGTAAGGAGCAACACCGTTTTGAACTGTTAATGCTACTGATTGTGAAGATGTCTCACAGTTTACAGATGTCGTTCCACCTACTTGCATTGTTGAAAATGTTGAAGCCATGTAAACAGCAGCGTATGCATCTAAACGTCCAGCTCCTAAGCCACCTGCGTATGTTGGGTTGATAGAATCTAAGTTGAAAGCTGTTTGTTTTAAGATGTATTCTACTTGGTCAACTGTTAAACAAGGGTTAGCTGCTAACATCAATCCTACAGTTCCTGAAACATAAGGTGCTGCGAATGATGTTCCGTTTCCTGTTAAGTAGTAACCTGATGCTACTGTTAATGCTACATCGTATCCTGGTGCTGCAATATCAACTGTTGCATTGTGTTGGTGCGTTGTTGCTGGGTTACCAATTGTGCGTTCGTGGTTGTTTAATGGGCCTACACTTGTTACAGAGATTACGTGATCGTGTGCTGCTGGGTAAACCAAGTTTGATGGTCCACCACATGTGTTTCCATTTCCTGCTGAAGCAATTAATACAACGCCGTTGTTATATACCTCATCCATGATTTGTTGTGTGTATGAATTTGCAAAACAACCTGATGACCAGCTTAAGTTAATTACACGTGCTCCTCCGTATGTTGCTGACAATACTTCGTTGTAGTTCATTGCGCGTAATTGCAATGTGCTGTTGTAGCCAATTGAGCTTTTTCCTAAGTTATTGTTTGTTCTACCTGCAGCAGTAACCGCAACAGCAGTTCCGTGTGTAGTTGTTGGGTTCATGTTGTTTGGTGTTACGTAGTTGTATTTGCCTACTAACTCTTCGTGGTTCAATGCGAAGTTTTGATCACACACTGCAATAACAACTGAAGAATCTCCTGTTGTAACGTTCCAAGCGTTTTGCGCATTGATCAAGTTTAATGCGTAATCGTTTGCGAACGTTGTGTAATAATCATTTGGTGTATTTAATGTCTCATATACAGGCGCTAACTCTGGGTTAGTGAATACTGTAGATAAACGTGCTACTTCTTGTAATAAAACATTCTCGTCACAGTTACAAGCAATTTCGTACACATTTTTCAGACCTTCTGTACGAGCTGCAGGTAATGCTTGAGCGATTGATGTAATGTTCAAATCAGCAATCATGTTGTTGATTGTTGGGTTGGTAGAAACAACTTGACCGTTTACTGTTGAAATTCCAGTTGCGTTAAAGTTGTTGATACGTGTCCAAACTTTTCCTTCTTGTGCTTGAGCAGCAAGAGCTGTTAAAGTAACAACTGCGAAAAGAACTGCGTTTTTAACTGTGTTTAAAAAATTTGCTTTCATGGCGTATTTGTTTTGTTTCATGAGTCAAAGGAACATCACAAAAACCGCCTATCCATGGGAATTTCCGTTTCCAAAATCAATATACATGATGCGCACTAGGTAGTGCTACGTAGAAGGTATTATGGGGCTAAGTACTTGTACGTATTTAGTGATCAGAAACTAGAAAATAGTGACTAGAAACTAGTGACAACCAACTTATTGGTTTGATAAGATCGTATTCATTTTAAACCATACTAATTGATTGAAGTAGATTAAGGTGTACAACAAATAGATTGATTTAAATAAAACCACTAGTCATTGGTCACTAGTATCTAGTCACTAGATAAGAACCAACTTATTCGTTTAATAAGTTAGCATTCGCTTGAAAACAATAAAATGTGTTTAAAAGGATTTCTTTAGAAACAGTAACTACTTAGGTTGATTTGAACTATCCGTCTAGTTTCTATTCACGAGTCACTAATCACGAATCATTGGTTTCTAATTCACTAGACTCAAATGCGCTACTGCGTCAGAATTTTTATTCTTGAAGTATAATTCGCTTTCCACTTTTTGGCATTCGCGACAATAAGTGTGTAAACTCTAATTGAGCGATTGTATTTATTGTTCAACATCTTGATCAGATAGGCTTGACGTTCGGCTTTGATTTTTGAAATACTTTTGAAATACTCCATCATATCCTTAAACTGTGGTTTGAAGTAATATTTCAATTCGCTTTCTATTTCTCGTGAAACCTCTACGCGATTTTCAATAATCTTCTGCTCTTCATGCATTAACTCATTTTCCAAACCATACAAATAGGACAAATAATTTTTCGTTGGAACCAATGAATCATTTTTCTTGATGAGTGCCCACTTTTTTTCTTGTAGCTTAATTTGCTGATCCATTTTTTGAAGTAAAACAAACGATTTGCGACTACCCAAATATCCGTTGATACTGTCACGCATTAATGCTGTAAGACACGATGCCGAATCAATCAATTTTCCATCATTCTGCAAAAATTCACGCTCGTTCAAATACATTCCTTCAAACATCAGATACATATTTTCTTCCATCAACATATAATTCTTGTTGATCAACGTATCGAGTTGTTGCGAAAATGTTTGCCCTGATGTATGTTCGAGCTTTTGATAATAGACAATCGAATCGCGCAAATTTTCAATTTCCTTTACCATCTTTTTGGCTTCCGGCAAGGTATCCATTCCCAACGGTGGAAGTGTGTCGAACTGAAATCCGAAACGTTGTATCAATCGACTTTCCAAATTATTCAATAACACATCTTCCTTCAGTAATAAACGGTCACGTCCTTTCCGATAAACGTCAGGATTCAAATTGATCAAGGTTCTTGTATAATTCAACTGTTTCAATTGATTTACCCTATTTCTATTTTCTTGCCCAAATGATTTTGTGAAAGCACCTTTGCGTTTCTTAAATTCTGCTTTGTTTAATTTGATGGCCAAAGCACCGTGTACTAAAACAGTATCAGCGACTGAAACAAAATGTTCCAATGTACTTACCGATTTCGTATTCGATCCGTAAAAATGACCCAAATAATTGTGCGCATTTAAGGCTTTGTCACCGTGATTCAATGGATGATAATTCAAGGAAGAATCTGAAACATACAACAAACGTTCAGGAATTTCTAGCTGATAATAGACTTCATTCTGTTTATTGAAACTATAGGTTCCTTTCTCACTGTAATACAGATCTCCTAAACAATGAGATGAATCACAATATTGCTCTACAGAAATCGGTGCCGACTTCATTTGAATGTGTGCAATGTTCGGTAAATGCGTTTTTAAAAATTCATCTGGTTCTTTAAAAATGTAATCCGTTCGAGGCTCCGAAATAAATCCTTTTTTATAGCTGATGGTTATTGTTTTCTCCGTCTTTCTTTTCTTTTTCTTCTTCTTTCGAAACAGATATTTCAGCTTGAATTTCTTCAAACGTTGCCAAAAGGTTTTTTTCACCTCCCTTATTTCGATATCCATCAAATAACCAATGCTCCCAGCATCCCACGTTGGATCTGCTAAATGCCAATTTCCATTCAATGAAAAAGCAACCCACGCATGATCCGAAGAAAGTTTAGTTGAATCCAATCCTAATGTAAAATCATGTGTGAATCCTTCAACAGTGTAAGCTGGAATTCCAGATTCTGTTAACAAATAAACCATCAGATTTGAATAACCTGTACATGTTGTTTTTCGACGTTTGAAAACGAGTTGTGGCGATTGATGACGAAATGGCTGTCCGCTCATATAACTGCGATAATCATACGAAATGTTCCCGGTAATCCATTTGTAAACTGACATCACTTTAACTGAATCATTGGATTGACCTTCATTTAATTTTGTCAGCAACTCCTCCAACGATTTTGGCTCTTTGTCACGATTGATCCAACGCACTTTTGTTTGACCAAAACTTAAAAAGCTCGACAAGAAAAAGGTAAGCAAGAAAATTCTACACCAAAAATGCATGAATTGTTAAGTTTTCAAGGGTCGACAATCGAACCAAATAGTATTCATTCAGAACGTGAAGCTAAGAGAATAATTGTTTAATTCCGAAAGGTAACAACAATCTTGTGCTGTTAAAAAACGTTAAGCCTCTGCGGTAGAACGCTAGCGAATCTTATTTTCGCTAAAAACTATGTCCGTGCGTAAAATTCGTGTTAATTTCATTTTTGCCCTTGTAGTCGTTGCTTTGATTGCGGTTTTGGTCATTCAGGCCTTTCAAACCTTGCAATTATACGATCGCAAACACGCGGAATTTGAAATGAATTTATCGACTTCGATGGAACGAATTGCGATTCGTCACGAAAAAGCTGAAGATATTCGTCGCTACATGCACATTGTTAATCGCGATTTTAGTGGACAATACAAAGACGTGTTAAAAGAAGAATTCAAACACTTAGTTTCTGCACAAGAATCCATTTCAATTCAGGACACGACTTTATATGAAAACGGGGAAATTCAAAATTATCTCATCATTAAAGGAAAATCATTCGATTCCTTGACTGGATTAACAACCGAACAAAAAGTATTAGCACGCGACGTTCGCCAATTGCGCGATTTATTTGACAAGCAAAAAAAGCAAATTCCGCACAACGATTCAATTAAATTGGCGATTCAATTAGATCAGCGCGTACTGCAACAAATCTTCAAAAAAGCGAAATTCGTAAACGACATGATGGTCGAAGCTTTCCGCAACAATGTCTACGAAGATCCTTCCAAACGTGTTGATGTGGTGTTTTTAGATTCGGTTATTCGAACTGAAATTGCCAACGATAATTTACCGAAAACCTATCGTTTTATGGTTGCAAATGAATTTGGAATTCCGATTCAATTCGACAATGCACCAAGTAACTACGATACTAAATTAGATACGCTGCTTACAGGAAAATCAGTTTTATTCCCAAGTAATATTTTGGACGAAGATTTATACTTACACATCTATTTTCCAAAGAAAGGTATTTTCCTTTTTCAAGAAATGTGGGGACCCTTTTCCATCAGTTTGACCTTGATGATTTTAATCGTTGTAGCCTTGATGTTCATGTTTAGAACCATTTTGACACAGGAAAAGATTTCTGAAATTAAAAATGATTTCATCTCCAACATGACGCATGAATTCAAAACACCGATTTCTACGATTTCCCTTGCTTGCGAAGCCTTGAGTGATCAAGACATGATGAAACAAAACACGACAGATATTGCGCCATTCGTTAAAATGATCAACGACGAAAACAAGCGCTTAAGTTTGTTGGTGGAACGCATTCTTCAAAGTGCGGTGATGGAACGTGGAGAAGTGAAATTACGTGAAGAAAAAGTGATCTTGAACGAAATCATTCATGAAGTAACAAATCACGCACAATTCAGAATTCAGAACAGTGGTGGAACAATTAAGTTGAATATTCCGAATGAATTAATCACGATTCAAACGGATAAAATGCACATGACAAACATTGTTACCAACTTGGTTGACAACGCCATTAAATACAGTTCGGAAGCACCGGATATAGAAATTTCTTTACGCAGAGAAAATAAGAAGTTACTATTGAGCGTTAAAGACCATGGAATTGGTATTAAAAAGGAACATTTGAACAAAGTGTTCGACAAATTGTATCGCGTACCGACAGGAAATGTTCACAATGTGAAAGGTTTCGGTTTGGGACTCAGCTATGTGAAAGCAATTGCTGAATTACATGGCTGGAATGTTGTTGTGCGAAGCAAATATGGAGAAGGATCAGAATTTACCCTAGTAATGAAAGAACTATGAGCAAAAAACTAAACTTACTTTTAGCAGAAGACGATGAGAATCTTGGGCAATTGTTGCACACGTTTCTTAAGACAAAAGGATATGACGCAGATTTAGCGCGTAACGGAAAAGCGGCATTTGAAAAATTCACAAATGGGAAATACGATTTTTGCATTTTCGATGTGATGATGCCAGAAATGGATGGATTTACCCTTGCGAAAGAAATTCGTGAGATCGATCGCAAAGTTCCGATTTTGTTCTTGACTGCTAAATCAATGAAAGAAGATAAGTTGGAAGGTTTTGCCATAGGAGCAGATGATTACTTGACGAAACCATTTGCCATGGAAGAATTGCTTGCACGTATTTCTGCTATTCTTCGTCGAACTGAAACAACAAGTTCAGAAACAAGTGAAGAATTGAAAGTTGGTAAAATCAAATATGAACCAGAATTGCGTTTGCTTCACTTAGAAGAAGGCGTGAAAAAATTGACAACGAAAGAAAATCAATTGTTGCAATTGTTGGTGAAAAATGAAAATGAAATCTTAGATCGTCAAGCAACTTTGCGCGCCATTTGGGGTGATGACAATTACTTCAACGGTCGAAGTATGGATGTTTACATTGCGAAATTGCGCAAATTATTGAAAGAAGACGAAGCGATTGAAATCATGAACGTTCACGGAAAAGGATTTAAGCTGATTGTAAAATAATTTCCTGCCTGTCGTAGCCTCCAGAGCAGACAGGGTGATTCATGATTTCTAATTCGTGATTTGTCCGCAAAAACGAAGCATTTTTTTTAAAATATACTAAAGCTGCAGGGGTGCGATTAATCGCACCTCTTTTTGTTTTATACTATTTCAATAATTTTCCATAATCCCGATTCCAAACCAATCACAAATCATAAATCACAAATCACGAATCATAAATCCCTAAAAGTCCCCAACTTTTTCTAACTTAGCGGCGTTTTAGAAGAAGTGAAGAATTCGATTAAATACATATTGCAAAAATTGATGGGTTTTCGAACGTACTTATACGTGTTCGCAATCTTCAAAATCAAAACCCTGCGCTCGGATTCTAAAGAAAAAGATTTCTTTCACTTTCTATCCTTGTTAGAAGATGGTAAAGGTGCCGTGCTCGATGTTGGAGCAAACATTGGAATTATGACCGTTCACCTGGCAAATAAATTACCTAATTCTACGGTACATGCCTTCGAGCCAATTCCAGACAATTTATCGGTTTTAAAGCGTATAATCGCAAAATTCAATTTAAAAAAGATTAAAATTCACGAAGTTGCCGTTGGCGAAACAAGTGGAAATGTGCAAATGATTCTTCCACATCAAGGCAAAACAAAGATGCAAGGATTGAGTCACGTGAAGCACGAATCTATTACAGAATGGAACGAAGGCGAAGAGTTCAATGTGCCACTGAACACCTTAGATAATTTGCTAAACGGTGAACCAATTCAAGGAATTAAAATCGATATTGAGAATTTTGAATACTACGCTTTGAAAGGTGGGAAACGTATTCTTGAATCCAATCACCCAATTATTTACGCTGAATTGTGGGACAATGAAAACCGCAGTAATTGCATCGATTTGTTGACTTCGATGAATTACAAACCACATGTTGTAGTGAACAATGAATTAACCGTGTTTGATGAAACACAGCATAAAAATCAGAATTTCATTTTTATTGCACCCAAAACGCTTGCTGAACAAAATTAATCAGTCATATTTGCGTTAACTGGCTTAATGCGAGCTGAATTATTACCAGATAAAATGCAAAAGAAATTTTTCTCAAATCTTCTTCTCATAATTTTACTGAATTTACTGGTAAAGCCTTACGCTATTTTTGCTATCGATGCAACCGTGCAAAATCGTGTTGGAGCCGAAAATTACGGAATGTATTTCTCCTTGCTCAACCTAAGTTTCCTCTTCAATATTTTGATGGATTTAGGCATCAATAATTTCACCACAAAACACGTTGCGCAGTACCCAAAAGTCATTTCGAGTTATGTCGGTAAACTCTTTAGTTTTCGACTGATCTTGTTTGCAATTTATGCCTTGGTAACCATCACCATTGGCGTCGCGATTGGACACGATTCAGAAGAATTGTATTTGCTGTTGATTCTCATTTTCAATCAATGGTTGGTGACTTTTATCGCTTATTTCAGAAGTCATTTTGGTGGATTGCACTTATTCAAAACAGATGCGTTCATTTCCGTTTTAGATCGCATTTTACTCATTTTTATTTGTGGATTTGTGCTGTTTACCAATGTAACAGGTAAGCATTTCGAAATAGAATGGTTCATCTGGATGCAAACCGTTTGTTACCTCATCACCTTGATTACTGCATTTATTTTGTTAACCCGAAAAATTGGAATTCCGAAATTCACCTTTCATTGGGCCTTTTCTATCGCGATTTTGCGTAAAAGTTATCCGTATGCCTTATTGATTTTGTTGATGATGATTTACACGCGTACTGATTCTGTCATGATTGAGCGCATTCACCCGAATGGAAAATACGAAGCTGGTGTTTACGCACAAGGATTTCGATTGCTCGACGCCTTGTTCATGTTCGGAATGATCTTCGCTAACATGTTGCTTCCCATCTTTTCACGCATGTTCAAACAGAACAAAACGGCTATTCCTGAGATGCTTGTTTCCAGTCGAAACTTATTGGTTGGAGGTTCAATTTTGATTGCAGCCGTGTGTTTTTTCAATCCCGATTTTATACTTGGTTTGATTTACAAAAATGATGTTTCGGCGTCTTCACAAAGCTTCCAATGGTTGATGTTATCCTTCATTGGCATGTGTTTGAGTTTAATCTACGGAACTTTGCTCACTGCAAAAGGCGACATGCGTTTCTTGAATCAATTGTCCATTGTTGGAATTGTCGTTAACATTGCATTCAATGCCTTGCTCATTCCAGAATATGGTGCTGCTGGCTCTGCTTTTGCGACCTTGGTAACGCAAGGATTTACAGCGCTCATTCAACTATTTTATGCCCATTCAAAATTGGAGATTCCCTTTCGCTTTACCCAAACACTTCGTTTCGCAGGATTTACAAGTATTTTCCTTGTCTTCTATTTTTTCATTCCTCAAAACGATTACAGCATCTACCTTCAATTAGTAGCAGGAACGATTGGTTTGTTCGTTTTCAAGTTAATCGATGTGAAAGAATTGAAGAAGCAGTTTAGCACAGAAATGTGATTCTCAATTCTCAATTTTAAACAATATTCCTTTGATTTTTGAGTTAATGCTTTGGAATTTAAACAAACGCTAACCTCCTTGAATTGCAGCGAAGCTTATTTTAACTAAATTCGCACAACAAAAACAAAAACGAATGGCTGAACAATTGCACGAAATTGAAAAAGAGAGACAAAATTTATTGATTTTTATCTGGCGCAAGCGCAAAATCTTAATACTTGTTTCAGGTATCGCAGCAGTGGTTTCTTTAGTGATTTCATTTTTAATTACTCCACAATATCGCTCAACAGCAATCGTCTTCCCAGCAGCAACAAGTACCGTTTCGTTCTCTGAACAACGCAATGCAAAAGCAGCAGCAATGGACTTTGGGGAAGAGGAACAAGCAGAACAATTGGTTCAAATTTTACAATCTTCTCGTATTCGCGATAAAATCGTTCAACAATTCGATTTGATGAAACACTACGATATTGATCAAAATGATGCGAACAAGTATTACAAATTGATGAATGAATACACCAATCATTTTCAATTTCAACGCACGCGTTACGGTTCAATTTCTATTGATGTCTTGGATGAAGATCCAAAATTGGCAGCTGAAATGGCGAATAAGATTGTAGATTTAATTGATACAGTGAAAAATACAATGGTGGCTGAACGTACTTGGCCAGCTTTCGAAGTGAACAAGCGTAAACGCGATTTATTGGATCAAGATTTGAAAATTATCTTGGTGCAAATGGACAGTTTAGCCGATTTAGGTGTTGTTTCATTGGAAGGTAGAACAAACATGTTCCAAGCCTTCGTTGATGCAAAAAATCAAGAAGATAGAGCTTTCTTGCGCAAGCAAATTGATGTCAACTTGAAGTATGGAGCAAAATTCGATGCCTTGGAGCAAATCCGTGATGAGAAGATTATCAAATTGGAGAAATTCCTAGATTCATACGAACAAGCAGAATCGGATGCTTACGCTGTTTTCAATCACAAATTCGTCGTGGAAAAAGCAGTTGTAGCTGATAAGAAAGATAAACCAAAACGTTTGATGCTGATCCTTCTTTCAACGCTTGGTGCTTTCGTTTTCATGGTATTCGCCTTGTTAATTTTTGATCGAATTCAAGAGCTGAAGAAAATCGCTTAATTCGTGCAAAACATCAAACAAAATAGTCTATTCCTTCTACTTGGAATTGCTTACATAGCGCTTTCCAGTTATTTTATCTGGAACGATCAAGGCTATTTGAGTTTATTTCCACTGGGATTAATTGCGATCTATTTTGCGATTTACGAAATGGAATGGACGTTTTTAAGTCTAGCGTTTCTAACACCACTTTCCATCAATATTGAAGAATGGACCGAGAGTTTCGGGCTCTTCATCCCTACTGAACCGATGTTGTTTGGTTTCATGTTGCTGTTTCTCTTGATGCAAATTCGAAAACCGATTCTCGACAAACGCATTTGGAACAATTACATCATTTGGGCAGTTACGTTTTACATTGCCTGGGCGTGTGTTACATCGCTTACGAGTTCACATCCGCTGGCTTCGTTCAAATTTATACTTGCACGCTTGTGGTTCATCATTCCTGTATTGTTTTTTGGAACCTATTTCTTTAAAAAACGCAATAACATTCGCATTTTCTTGTGGCTTTTTGTGATCGGAATGGTGATTGCAATTTTGTACACGTTGGTTGTGCATGCAAGTTACGGCTTTGGAGAAAAAGAAGGACATTGGGTGATGTGGCCATTCTTCAAAGATCACACGATTTACGGAGCAATTGTCGCGTTGGTGGTTCCACTCATTTTTGGTTTGTACTGGTCGCGCAAATACAATCCCTTGTTTCAAGCAATTATTTTAGGCTTTATCGGAATTGTACTCCTTGGCTTGTTCTTCTCTTACACGCGTGCGGCTTGGTTAAGTATTTTTGCTGCTGTTGGTGTTTGGGGATTGATTCGTTTCAAAATTAAGTTTCGTTGGATTGCTAGTTTTACCGCTGTTTTAGGACTCGTGTTATTCTTTTCGTGGGATGTCATCCAAATGGAAATGGCGAAAAACAATGCCGAGCATACGACAGAAGAATTTGGTGAGCGCTTGCAATCGGCAACGAATGTTACAACCGACGCCTCCAACTTGGAACGCATCAATCGTTGGTCTTGTGCCATTGATATGTACAAGGAACGACCTATTTTTGGATTTGGACCTGGAACCTATGCTTTTGAATACGCGCGCTTTCAGCATCCTGATAATCTAACAATCATTTCTACCAACTTTGGTTATTTAGGGAATGCACACAGTGAATATTTAAGTCCATTGGCAGAAATGGGAACGATTGGATTTATAGCCTTTTTGTTAATGGTTGCCGCAATTTTCTATCAAAGCATTACACTTTATGTTCGATGGCCAAAAGACGATACGGAGATGCGCACCTTGATTCTCGCTATGATTCTTTCATTGGTGACTTATTTCGTGCACGGTTTGTTGAACAATTACCTCGATACTGATAAAGCTGCGGTTCCAATCTGGGGAATGTGCGCGATGTTTATTGCTTTGGAAATGTCGTTGGAAAAGAAGGCAGTTTCAAATCAAGAGTGATTATTTTTATCACTTGAGATAACCCTAAAAGTTATTAATATTTGCTTTGCGCTTTGCTTTGGTTAATTTAACCACAGAGGCACAGAGGATTTGGTAGATAAGTTTATTGATTGAATCATTTTTCTTTAACCGAAGAGACGCAGAGTTATCATCTCGATAAATAATTTATTATTATCCAAACTGGAGTCGAAGTGAAAGGCGAAAAGGAAAAGTATGAGTCATACCAATAATCAGCTCTACTTCAAAATGAACGAAGTGAATAAACTCTGTGTCCTACGTGTCTCTGTGGTGATAAATAACTTCGTTATCCATTAAACTAATGAGTCTGTTATAATTTTTGTTTACAACACCATGAAGCAACTAGGAAATGTAAAGTGCTGAGAAGGAAAAATAAAATTAACCTATAAATCCGTATCTTTTCCTGTCACCAATTGAAATGTAACAGGTAAATGATCTGAAAATTTGGTTCGGAAATCATCATGCACATACGGATCTAATTGATACGTTCCTGCAGGCACCAATTTCAAAATCTCCGCTTTTAAATCCACCACTTTAAACGAATTCTTTACCAAATCTTCCGTCGAATAACTCGAGTAAAAAACGTGGTCGTACGGTTCACCTTTTGCAACATCGCCGTATTGTAATGAATTGGTTGAAACACAAGCATCGTTCAAACTTGTAATATTCTTCGTTTTGTAATCGACAAATTCTTTTTGGTCGTAAATGTTGCAATCACCCAAGACATACACATCTTTGTTAGATTCCTTTAAGCTGGTCATCCACGAAACCAAGGCATCCAATTCAGCTTTTCGTTCAATTACATCCGCTTTTCCATCATCTGGATGCAAGTGAACCGAAACCAAGGTGAAATTCGATTTTCCATGTACTGCTTTAAACGGAAATGCATACGGAACGCGATCATACGGTGTGTTTGCGACCAATGGTTGCGCTACAAATCCATAACAACGATTGGTATCCGGTACAACTTTCGAATTCTTGTAGAATACAATCCACCATTCACTGGCAGTTGTTGGGGTGTGGTTTTTCGTCGGTCCAGTATCTTCTGTTGACATCCAATAAGAAAATCCCCGTTTGGTCATTTCTGCTACGAATGCGCCACTTTCTTTATCTGCTTTGAAAGGCGTTCCATCTGGATAAAAACCATCCACTGGCGCAGCGACCATTTCTTGTACAACAACAATATCATTATTTTTCACGACATCCGCCAAAACTGCATTTTCACGCGTTTGAAAATGTCCCAAAAATTGAATGTTGAATGAACAAATCTTCAAGGTATCTTGTGAAAAGCCCTGAAAAAAAGTGGTGACAAAAATAAAGAAAGCGAGTTTTTTCATGCGCTTAATGCGTTACCCAAAGCGATGGATTCAAACATTGTACAGCCGTTCCAACAACTTGATGGATTTCGAAATGCGCCACAGAAGTTGAACTTCCATCTTTCACCAATAAAGATCCAATGGATTGTTTTGTCGTGACTTTCGTTCCAGCTTTCACATACGTATCTTGTAAATTACTGTAAACTGTACGGTAATTTCCATGCTTGATAATCACAACTTTTCCAGCTCCAGGAATGTTCAATACACTCGTTACTTCGCCTTCAAATACTGCTCTTACTTGCGCATTTTTCGGTGCACTGATGTCGATTCCATTATTATTCGTGAAGACATTGTCCAAGGTTGGATGCGGGTTTTTTCCAAATCCTTCCGTAATCGATCCTTTGTCAACAGGCCAAGGTAACTTTCCTTTGTTTCCTTCAAAACTTTTGCTCAGCGCTGTCGTTTCCTTTGTTTCAGTAAAGGCTACTTCTTTCTTTTCTGTAGTAGGTGTCGTTGTCGTTCCACCAGCAGGTTTTGTTCCAGAACCACTTGTTGTAGTTGAAGCATTTGCTTTTTTCTTCGCAGCGGCTTCATCTTTGACACGTTTTGCTTCAGCAGCAGCAATTTCTTTTTGAATAGCCGAGTTGATTTTTTGCTTCAAGACTTCTTTTTTCTTTTCGTCTTCACGCAATTGCGTCAACAATTTGGATTCTTCTTGCTTGAATTTCTTGTATACCTTTTCTTGTTTTTGCTTATCCTTTTCGATGGCTTCTTTTTCTTTCTTTTTCTCTACCAAGATTTGCATTTTGTACTGCTTTTCTTGCTCGATGGAAGAAATTTCTTTTTTGATTAAGCCTTGATGCTGACGAATAATCAAGAATTGTTTTTGCTGAATATCCGCAACGCGTTCCAAGTAATTTCCACGCTTGATGGCTTCATTGTAGCTGTTCGAAGCGAAAATAAACATCAAACGACCGAATTTGTTGCGGTGTTTGTACGCATAAATTAATAGTGCTTTGTATTGTTCTTTTAGGCGTGCAAGTTTTTCTTGTAAGTTCTTGATTTCACTTCCTTTTTCAATCACTTTCATTTCAGCGCCACGCACTTGATTGTCGAAGTTGTTCACCAATTCTTCGCGGAATTTGATTTGATTATCAATCAAACGCAATTCGTTCAGCGACGTTTCAGTGTTCTTTTTCGATTTATCTAAAAGTGATTTCGTGTTGTTGATTTTCTTCTCAAGGCGCGATTGTTCTGTTTTCAATTTTTCGCTCGCAGCTTGACCGAACACAACAGTGCTCGATAAGAAACCAAGGACTAAAACAAGTTTACTTACACATTTCATAACCTTCCGGAATTACGAGAAACAATGGTTGCGGTTGATTAATTTCCGCTTTGTCGTAGCTCATTTCAATACGCATCACATTTTTGGGTGATGTTATAACGATCATTACGTCTTTTGGCACATTGTAATTTTCGACCATTTCACGCGTCAAATAATCCACTTGAATGGTTGTGCCATCTTCAGGACTTTCAATGTTCATGGCTTTCAATCCATGTCCGTCATTCGTTAAATAATATTTTATAATGATATCATCTTTCTCATCCTGTCGGTCCAAACGTTCAGGTCGATCACCTCGTCTTGCCATTTTCTTTTTGTGCGAAGAAATGATGTAATTGTATGGATCGTGAATTTGGAAATACTTTTGTGTTGTGTCGTAATCCAATGGCATTCCGAGAATCAATTCTTCCAAGTTGCGGTAATTGAAATCGATTCCAAAATTTTCTTTGATGTATCCCAAACTTTGAACGATGTAACATTTGTCTTTCTTATTGACAATTTTTACCGTGTCTTGGGTAATAATCGAATTGACAATTGGAATTTTTGCGTAGGTAATCAATGTGTTGATCGCACTATCTTTCACCATTCGAATCGATGTTTTGAAATTGATGCTGCGTGTTGTGTCCGAGAAGCTCGTTGAAATTTTCGTATAGAAAAAATCAGGTTTGCGATGCGACAAACTATCCATCACCTCCATTAATTCCTGTGCTTTTTTACGCGGTAATTTTTCCTGTTGCGTATCCGTCAATTGTTTTGCGCACGAAAACAAAAAGAGCATTGACACCGCAAGGCTAAAGAAATTAATAGTTCGGATCATAGTACTCTTTCTTTTCAATTTTCTTATCAAGGTTTTTATTTGTTGAGCCTAATTCTTTTGCTTTTTTCCAAAATTCAAGTGCTTTATCCTTGTTTCCTGTTTTAAAATAAGCATCACCCATGTGTTCAACGACGATTTTGTCAGAAGGTTGTGATTTATATGCTTTTTCGAACAAAGTCATTGCATCAGCGTATTTTCCTTGTTGGAAGAGAATGAATCCTTTGGTATCTACAAAATGAGCTGTTTCGCCAGAACCAACAATCGCATTGATCAATTCTAAGGCATGATCGAGATCAATTTTAGCGATTGCTAAACGATACGCATAATTGTTACGCAACAAACTTGACGCAGGATCTAAAGCCAATGCTTTCTCATAATTTTCTTTTCCCAAGTCGGTTTTCGCTTGATAGAAATAGGCTTCACCGAGCTGACCAAACATTTCCGCTTCCATTTCTTTATCATTCACGACTAAATCTTTTCCTGCTTCAAGAACTGCAATCGCATCATCGTAACGTTTTGTTTGCACTGCTCCCACTCCATTCAACAAGTAAACTGTCGCAATTGACGGAAAATACTCCAAACATTCTTTACTCTCTTGGTACAAATCTTCAAACTTTCCATTTTGGTATTCCATGATCAATACTTGGTTCCAAATAGGATATTGTTTTTTGTCGTATTTCAATGCTTCCTTGTAGGAAATCAATGCTTCATCCTCTTTTTCTGCACGCAACATATAATCGCCACGAATGGAATGTGCTTTCGCTTCTTCAGGATGTTGTTGTACCGCTAAATCTACTAATTCGTATACTTCTGGATCAATTTTGAAGCTCGTTTCGTGAATGTTTATCAAGATTTTCATCTTCGTGTCAATGTCAACATCCTCGCACACAAATGCTTTTTTCAATTCAGCATACGCTTCCTTCTGTTTCTTTTGTTGACGATAAATATCAGCCATTGCTAAATGCGCGCGTCCATTTTCAGGTGAAGCGAGTGTCAATTTCTCCAACATTTCAACGGCCTTTTTTTCTTGACCTGTTTGGAAATAATAATCGACTAGTGTTGCAATAAGATTTGGATCTTCTGGAAACTGTTTGCGCATTGCTTCAATTTCCTGAATGCCTTTTTCAGCTTGTTTTATTTGAACGTATAAGTTGAATTTTTGAATCGTTAAATCAGGATGTTTCCCAATTTGCTCTTCCGTTCGATCCAATGCTTTGATGGCTTCAGCTGTTTTGCCTTCTTTCATCAAACATTCAGCGTAACCGTATAACCATTCAACATTTCGCGGTTCGCTTTTTACCAATTTCTCAAAGTTTTTAAGCGATTCAGCATAATTTCCGCGTTCAAAATACATGTACGCCATTTCTTGGGTGTACCAAATGTTTTTCGGATCGAGTTGCGCTGCTTTTTGGATGTATTCAGCTGATTTCGTTTGATCTTCTTTCATCAAGTACAATTCCGACAAGGCATAATAAACCGCGTCATCATTTTGTTTGATTAACAGACATTCTTCAAACTTTGTAATTGCTTCAGTCACTTGTCCACGTGCTTTCAAACGAACGCCTTCGTGGAACTTTTCGATGTACGGATAATCTGCCGCTGAAAAGACTTGATCGTCTTTCTTTGCATTTTTGGTCGACTTACACGCCACCAACGTCAAGCAAGAAGCAACAGCTATATACGTTATTAATCTCATTCGTTTATTGTTGAAAAATCGCCAAGGCTCAAATCTCGTGCCGAACCAACATACGAAGCGTTCGATCCAATCATTGAGTTTGCTAATACGGCATTAGCGACTTCTGAATTTTGTTGAATATTCGTATTCGAAACCACTGAATTGATGATACGTGTACCTTTACCAATCGAAACGTGTGGACCAACAACCGAATTTTCAATCACAGCATTTTCACCAATGTAGCACGGTGGAATAATCACTGAATCGATAATTTCAGCAGTTTCGCTCACCATTTTCACGTTTTTCTCGAAATCGTATTCCAAAACGCGTTGGTTTGTGTGAACCGTAACTTCTTTGTTTCCGCAATCCAACCATTCAATTACTTCTCCTGGTTTGAATTTGTAACCTGCTTCCGTCAAACGACGCAATCCATCTGGCAATTGGTATTCACCGCCTTTGATAATATCATTGTCGATCAAGTATTCCAATTCTTGGCGTAAACGTGCGCCATCTTTGAAATAATAAATTCCAATCATCGCCAAATCAGAAACAAATTCTTTTGGTTTTTCAACGAAGTCAATGATTTCTCCTTGCTCATTCATTTTAATTACTCCAAAAGCACTTGGGTCTTCAATTTGTTTTACCCATAAAATTCCATCGTCGTTTGGATCGATTTTGAAATTCGCTTTGAACAAGGTATCTGCAAAAGCAACAACTACAGGTCCTTCCAATTTCTCTTTCGCACATAAAACGGCATGAGCAGTTCCTAACGGTTGTTCTTGGTAATGAATCGAACCTTTGGCTCCTAGTTTAGCAGCAACTTCGATTAGTTCTTTTTCCACTTCTGGACCAAAATCACCAATCACAAAGGCGATTTCATCAATTTTTTCTGTGCAAACTGCAGCAATATCTTCTACCAAACGGTGAACAATCGGTTTTCCACCAACTGGCACTAATGGTTTTGGTGTTACTAATGTATGTGGGCGAAGGCGACTTCCGCGTCCCGCCATTGGAACAATTACTTTCATTTTATTATCATTTTCAATAGGGTGAATTCGAGAGCAGTTCGATAAACTCACTGTAACACCTCAGTCGCCCAAGTTAATTTTAAAACGGTGGCTGAGGTACTCGAAGCCCCGTTTTCTATTATCATTTCACTCCTGTGCTACCAAAACCTCCGGCACCACGATCTGTTTCTGTTAATTCCTCGACTTGCGTCCATTCAGCTTGCGCCACTTCTGCAAATACCAATTGTGCAATGCGTTCACCATCTTCCACAACAAATGTTTCGTTGGAAAGATTAATTAAAATCACACCAACTTCTCCGCGGTAATCTGCATCAACAGTTCCAGGTGAGTTCAACACGGTAATTCCTTTTTTCAAGGCCAATCCGCTACGTGGACGAACTTGACATTCATATCCAACAGGGAGTTCCATGAACAAACCAGTTTTTACCAAGGTGCGTTCAAGTGGTTTTAACTCAATTGCTTCGTCCAAATTTGCACGTACATCCATCCCAGCAGAAGCCGAAGTTTCGTAAGCCGGAAGTGCATGTTTTGAACGGTTAATAATTTTTACTTGCATACGATATTTCTAAGCTATCAAAATTAAACGAGATTGTCGTTCTAACAAGGATGAAAAGTTTTAAATATCCAAGTATTCATGTTGATAACATGAGTGCTCGATATGAATCACCAAAAAAAATGGGAGTTAATTAACTCCCATTTATCCTTTAATTTTTATTTCCTAATCTTTCTCTATAACTAAAAGTTTTACGGTCGATGCCTTGTCTGTTGAAACACGCACGATATATAATCCGGATAAGAATGTATCTGTAGTAAACTCAATTTTGTTTAATGTTGCAAATTTTGTCATTACAATACGCCCCTGAACGTCAACTATTTCAATTGTTGCAGATCCATCAAATTGATTCAATTCAACAGTGAAATTGCCACTTGTAGGATTTGGATAAACACTTATATCATTAGACGCCTTTGTTTCAGAAATTCCGAACAAAGCAACATTCATACAAGCAGAAGTATCAACGCAACCGTTTTCTGAAATTACAACTGCGAAATTCCCGGAAACGAAGGATGTATAATCAAAGATATTTGACGTTTCTCCTAAAATCTCTGAATTATTATTATCACAATCAATCCACTGATACGTTCCTCCGGTTTGATTGGAAATTAATTCTCCATTACCTGTTTCAGTAACTGTATTGTTTAGAATTGGTATTGTTAGGTTAATTGTTATGACACTGTCACATCCAAAAGCATTTGGAATTGTATCGTTATAAATTCCTGACAAAGAATACACAATGCCACTCGGAGCTGAATAAGCACCGCAAGATGTTACAGAAAAAGTGTTTGTCGTAGGATTTAAAATAGTTAAATCTATTGTCAAAATGCTATCAC
>CAJAVU010000007.1 GCA_903945495.1 uncultured Flavobacteriales bacterium
GGGGTTTATATCTATAAAAGACAAAGAAAAGTTATGGAGGAAAAAGATAAAAATAATTTGAATCCTCCTACAGTATAGCTGCAATTGCATTTACACAATTCACACCATCCATTGCCGCACTAACAATTCCACCAGCATAACCGGCACCTTCGGCACAAGGATATAAGTTTTTTAATTGCACATGTTGTAATGTAAACTTATCTCTCGGAATTCGCACAGGTGTTGATGTGCGAGATTCAACACCCACAATTATAGCCTCGTTACTCACATAACCTCTCATTTTTTTATCAAAAGCTTTAAAGCCTTCTTGTAAAATTGTGCCAATCATTTTACCTAACACGTCATTCATTTGCACTGATTGTGTCCCTGGTTGATAAGAACAATCAATTAATTTAGAACTCACTTTATTACTGATAAAATCTTGCAAATTTTGCGCTGGAGCAGTTTGTGTTTTCCCTCCCAATTGCCAAGCTTTTTGCTCAATTTCTTTTTGTAGTTGTAAGCCAGCTAATGCTCCATGTTTTTTGTAGGGTTCAAAATCAATTAATTCTATACCAACCACAATGCCGCTATTAGCATAAGGATTATTTCTTTTTGAGGGACTCCAACCATTGGTAACAATTTCATTTTGAGCTGTTGCACATGGCGCTATAATGCCACCCGGACACATACAAAACGAATACACACCATGACCTTTTGCCTGATGAACCAAACTATAAGAGGACGCCGGCAAATAATCACGTTTTGAAACTACCTCATCATGCGAATGACAACTGTATTGTATTTTATCGATAAATTCCTGAGGATGCTCTACACGAACTCCTAATGCAAAAGGTTTTGCTTCGATAGCGATTTTCTTTTTATCTAGTAATTCATAAATATCTCTAGCCGAGTGACCTGTAGCTAAAATTAAATGGGAACAACGATGTTCAATTTCTTGCTTCTCGCTTCTCGCTTCTTGCTTCTCGACTCCGCTCGAAGTGACAATCTCGAAGTGACAATCTCGGATTGACAAACTCGAAGTGACAAGTTTTTCGATTATCACCGATGATATTTCATCATTGCTATAATTTATATCTATCAATTTAGAATGAAAATGAATTTCGCCACCATGTTTTAATATGGTTTCGCGCATATTAGAAATAATGTTTGGTAATTTATTTGTTCCAATATGCGGATGAGCATCAACTAAGATAACATCGTCTGCTCCGTGAAATACAAATGTTTTTAAAATGTGTTCAATGTCACCGCGCTTGCTCGACCGCGTATATAATTTTCCATCGCTGTATGTTCCGGCTCCACCTTCACCAAAACAATAATTACTTTCAGGGTTAACAATATGTTCCTTGTTAATGGCTGCCAAATCTCTTCTTCGCGCCTTCACATCTTTACCACGTTCAAACACTACCGGTTTAATACCTATTTCTAAACAGCGCAATGCGGCATATAAGCCAGCTGGGCCAGCACCAATAATTGTAATTATTTTTGAAGAAGAAGAAACATCATTGTAATGAATTCCTAAATCTTCATCGGTTACAGATTCATTAATCCACACCGCCAA
>CAJAVU010000008.1 GCA_903945495.1 uncultured Flavobacteriales bacterium
CGCTACCATCATTGTTCTCTTCTTACCGTACACATGTTGGCATAATTAAAGTGACACAATCAATTCAAAAATTAAAAACAACATTAAGTGGTACGATTAGATGGATTGATCCATATGCTGATATGGCTAGTATAGGAGTTTTACAACCAAATAATATTCGATTAGAAATAACAACCAAACATTCTATATCCCACAATTTTAGTTTCGGAACTAATTTTAGAAAAGATCGAAATAATATAAACAATCAGCTTGATTCTACGATGAATTTATTGCTTGTTGGAGGAACCTTAACAGGTAGGATTTTAGATCAAATTGATGTTTTTGGAAATCTTAATTACCTGACCCAGAGTGTAAATCGAAATTCAACTACATCAGAAACGAACTCAGAAAATTATATGTATTCGTTTGGAGGAAGCACACGATATAAAATTGGAGATTTTAAGAATGCACTTTCGTTAGCATACAATGACTATTTGATTAGCACTCTAAACGATAAGGGAAGGTATAAAAATATAAGCTTTCAGAATTTAACAAAATTGAATAACGGACAGAATTGTTTTTCAATTAATTATTTCATGGTTGCTTCAACGGATTCATTACCTGAACAAACTATAATTGTTGGGGATGAATTGTCTTTCATTGGAGAAAAAACTCAGCTTAAACTTGGTTTAAAGTTATCGTACAGTAAAGATTTTGGTGATGACTATGGTTTCAAATTCGAGTTAAATAGGGAGTTGTTTTCTAACTTGAATTTCAGTGTAAAAATTGAAAAATTCATTTTGGGGAATTTTTATTCAAGTTTCGATCTTGACCGTTTCAACCGGTTTCCATTCTTATTTATGACACAGTTAAATTATAAGTTCAAATGAAAAAAGTACTAAAAAACAGCTTACTTATAAGCTCACTATTAATTGGATTGTCGGGTTATTGTCAGAACACTATTCTGTTACTAATGCCATATGATACTGATACGATTGAAACAAAAAACCCCTTATTAACGTGGAGTTATTTAGGAGGAATACCTTACACGAATAGTCGAGAATATTATTCATTGGTTATTGTAGAACTTGAAGAGAATCAATCGGCTGCTTCAGGAGTGATTATAAATCCTCCTTTAGTGAAAATAGATCAAGTTCAGGGAACACAATTGTTTTATCCGTTTGATGCGCCTGAATTAGAGGAAGGAAAACACTATGGATGGCAACTACAAAAAATTGAGAATCAAGTAAAAACTTATCAGTCAGAAGCATGGGAATTTTATATACCATTACCCGAATTGCCAGTATATCAGAAGTATGCCATGCTTAAAAAATCTTTTGATGGGGTACTGTATTCAGCAATAGATGGTAAGTTGTTTTTTACGATGGAAGAATCATATGAACCATCCAATTTGACTATCCAAATTTATAATGAAGCACATCAATTAGTTCAAAAGAACATTGTTCAAGACGGACATGATGAAAGGGACGAGGCTCAAGAAGAAGAATTTTCTATCAAAAAGACGGGAACCAATTTTTTCCAAGTTGATTTAGGAACGAACATGTCAGCGGGAGTGTATGAGTTGAACATTCTTGATAGTAAGAAGCAAAAGTATTTATTGAAATTTATTATTGAATAATGACTAAGAGGCAAACTTACATCTGTTTATTTGTGTTCGGTTTACTCTACTCATTTACAATTAAAATGAGTTTTGGAGGTAAATTGACGCCACAGAAATTTGTTGCATATGTTGCACAAAACGAAGCAAAGATTTCAAAGAAACAGGAATCCAATGGAGTTGTATATGAATTGAAATATGTTCCTACAGATTTATTGTTTCTGAACTACATGAAAGGAAATAAGTATACAAAAAAGGAGTATGCTACCTTTCAAAAAGAAAACCTGGGAACGTCGACGTTTCAGTTCAGGATTTCTATTCCTCAAAATGGTTCAATAGAATTTTTGAAACATCCAATTCAAAATGGAAAATCTTACGAAGAGCGCGTTAAATACTATTC
>CAJAVU010000009.1 GCA_903945495.1 uncultured Flavobacteriales bacterium
AAGTTGATTGTCTACTTCAAGAATGGAAAAGTCAATGCGCATTTCACCTGAATCGCTTCTTAAACCATAAATGATTGCATTTTCAATCAGTGGTTGGATTAAAAGAGGAGGCAAAAGGATTTCATCATCACATTTTATTTCTTTAATAAGTTGAATACTGTTTTGAAATCGCTGGTTTTCAATTGAAATATACAAATCAAGAAATTCCAATTCTTCTTCGATTGATATGGCTTTTAAACTGGAAAAGTCAAGAACTTTTCGTATAAGAACACTGAATTGATTTAAAAACAACAGTGCTTTCTCTTGATCAATGTTCAAAATGAATTTTTGTACAGAATTTAGAGCATTAAACACAAAATGAGGATTCATTTGCGATTGCAAGGCTTCCATTTGCAAGCTGTTGATTTTATTGGTTATTGTCAATCGCTCAATTTCTTTTTCCTTTGATTTAAGTACAAAATAGCGTGTAATAAAAATTAGACATGCGGAAAACAGAAGTATGTATAATGTGATTGCTAGGAAATGTAAATACCATGGTGTTGGTGCAGTAATGGTGTAATGTTGATGCCATGAAATAACTCCTGTTCGCTTATCTGTAACTTTAAATTCGATTTCCGTATCACCGTAATCCAAATTTTGCAGATAGATTTTTCCATTCTGGTCGATTTCAATCCAGTTTCCTTGATTAATGCGATAATATCCCTTCAGAATTTCTGTGCTTAATTCGTTGTACGATAAAAATTGTAAGGTAATTGTTCTGTTTTTAGTGAAAAATTGGGTTGATTTATTAAAGATAGGTTCTTTTGCTTTCGTAAATCGATTTGTGACGGTGAACACGGATTTGGATTTACATTCGCTCAATAGTTTTTCTAAATCAAGTCGTATAATTGTTTTTGGTGAATAAATAACAAGCTGTTTTTCATTGATGTTGATTCTGTCAAAAAGGTCAGAACCACTTTGGTAATCATTATAACTTTTTAGGTTTTTTCCATCCCAAATGTATAATCGTTTCGATGTAATAAAGGAAAGGTAATGCTCATTTCCCTTCAGATCAATGATTGATTCATGAAAAAATGCTGATTTTTTAATTGTCTTAACCAGTTTAAAATTCGCTCGACTATCATAGAAAAGAATGTCACCTTTTACTGTGGAAACAATCAAATAGCGCCCTTGAAATGAGGTGCTTCTGTACACATCCGTTGTGAGATTGGTTAATTTAATTCGCTTTAGAGATGTTCTTTCGTATGAATAAACGCCTTGATTTTCAGTAATAACAATTGTTTTTTGACCAAATCGTTCAATTCCCATCAGATGCTTTAATACAAATTGATTCTGTTTAAAACAGTCAAATAGGATTTTTTGCTTTGGGTAAGTAGTGAGCGTAATTAAACTGAGGCGATAATTGTCAAAAATTAAACTTCCATCCGCTGTAAAATTCAGAATTGATGAGGAAATAGGGGTGAAGCTTTCAATTTTAAATTGCTTATTGATGATGAAAAATCCAATCCTACTAAAAACAATCCATTTACCATTAACGAGTTTTAAGTCATCAAACTGAAGTCCTTTAAGCGTCAATTTATCCTTGCTTATATAGCTTTTTGTGATTTGTGTATTTGAGCTTTCTGTTTGCTGTTTATTCGCAAAAGCCAATAGGTCGGCAATGGATAGTTGTTTTCGAATTGCGTTAGATAAATTTAATTGAAAAAGTCCACTTTCCGTTAAAGCAACCAATCCATTTTTTTCTGGGTAACTTGAAATGATAGGTGTTTCAATTTTTTCAGTGTGAAAGTTGAAAAATCTTGAATAGAAGGACGCATTTACGATGTATAATCCAAATCCAGTTCCAAAATAAATCTCGTTCGTTAATTGATCATAAAATAGTTCTTGACCAGGAATATTCTCAGGTAAAATTAATTCTTCCTTAAATTTATGATTCAGCTTTATCAAACCATGAAATCCATAATTGATGTTGTAACATCCACCAAAAATGTTGCTTTTATTGTCTGTTACAAATGTTGCTGGTCGTCTCGATGAAAGCGTTTTAATAGGTTTTTGAAAGTACTTGCTTAAAAACTTTTTCGCATCAAATAATTTGGTTTCTGGATCAAAGGTTATGAGCAAATTGTTATTGACACAAGATGAGCCATAGATAAAATCACCAGTAAAAACATTTTTAAAGATTACATCTTTGTCGCGCACAATTACTTCATTGATTCCCCGAAGTAGGTTGGATGAATAGACTTTGTTATTGTAGGTGAAAAAATCGATTGTCCAGTAGGACATCATCGTGTCAGACTTGATTTTATTCACCAATGGTTTAAATTTCCCATCAGGTGAAACGACTGTGATACCATCGTTTTGTGCTAAATAAATATGTTTGTCCTTCTCGAACATAGAAAGAACAGAACCATTTTTAATAGCACCTTTTTCTTTCGAGTAGGAGGTAATTTTACCATTCTTAATTTTAACCAAAAATTTTTCGATTCCAAAACTAACCCACAATGATCCATCTGAACTCGCGAAAACGGACAACACACCTTCATCCGGTAAACCTTTGAATTGACGAATCTGACCATTTGAAATGTAACAAAGTCCTTTTTCAGTTCCAATCCAAATGACACCATTTTTATCTTTGGTTATACCCGTAATTGTGGATGAAGGCAATCCATCTTTTGTTGAAATAAGTTTGTAGCTGTAATTTTGCGAAAAGGAAAAATTAGTCAGAATCAGTAACGCCAGACTGAATAGTACGCAAAAAATCTTCTGCTTTGCGTTTTGAAACAGAGAGGCTAATGTTGTTTTGTAGGCAAACCATATTTCCATCGGTGCGATTGTATTTTTTAATGCAGTTAAGATTTATCAAGTAGGATTTGTGAATTCTATAGAAAAGGTCTTTTGGTAAAATATCTTCGTAGGTTTTTAATGTTTTAGGTGTGTGAAAAGATTCACCGTCTAAAGTATAAATTTTAGTGTAGTTACCATCACCTTCTAAATAATTAATCCGTGAAAATGGAATAAAGATGTATTCTTCACCTTTTAAAATGGCCAATTTGTTGAATTTTAAATCCAGATTGTGATTTCTTAATTCATGATAAATTGTTTCTAAATAAGAGTAGTTTGCCTTAAATTTTATAGAATCAATTGCCTTATTAACTGCTAGAATTAAATCTGGAAAATGAATAGGTTTTATTAGGTAATCAATTGCATTTAGTTTCAATGCATGAATGGCATGTTTTTCAAAAGCTGTTGTGAAAATAACAGAATGTTTATCTGGACTTAAATACTTGAAAAGTTCAAATCCTGAACGACCTTCACCAAGTTGAATATCTAAAAAAATCAACTGAATATCGGGTCTTTTATAAAGCAAGTCAATAGCACTTTCAATTGTAAAACAAGTGCCAACAACTTCAATTTTATCTTTAATATAGATTGATAGTAAGTCTGTAAGTACTTCCTGCGCGGTTGGTTCGTCTTCTACTATTATTGCTTTCAGCATGAAATTTTGAAAGCACAAAGATATTTAAAAAAAATAATGAAGTTTTCTAACTTATTTAACGATTAAATTTGTGATTTAACGCTTTGTTACTAGTCTACAGTTAGATTGAGACCAATCTCTGGGTAAGCGTGTTCTATCACGGTTCCGTCAAAGTCTGGATAGATGAGCATCTACAAAAACAGATTTAAAAACTTTTCAAATACCATTTATCATTAATTTTTTGCAGATTCATGGTCTCATTTTTCTCTAAATTAGGTCCGAAAAGAAAAGTTACCTCCGCTGAATTACCCGAAAGAATAGTAGTTTTAAGAATAACAGCCTTGGATAGAACTAATTGGAAATTTTCGAGTGTAATATAATTTGTCCTCAATTCTGACCTCATGGATTCATTGCCAGGGTAACACAAAGCTTTACAATCACCATCACAAGGTCTTTGACCAGTTGTTTGATCAATTGGGGGAAGCAATTGTGGGAGAAATTCAACCATTCCAGTTTTTGCAGCTTGAAAAATTGCATTCATTACAGATTCAGGAAATGAATTTAGATCAACGTTTTCTGAATTATTTTTGTTGTTATTTTCAACTTCATATACCAATTTTTCTTCTTCAAAAAGCCCTTGGCTCCCATAAGGAGTAATTATTTTTTGTTCGTTTTTCACCAGTAAATTCTTTGTTAAAGCTATTGGGTTTAAGGCATAATTATGTTCTAAATATTGTTGTTTATGGAAAGAATAATTAATTATTTTCAAGTTGCAATTCTCACCAATTTTGGAGAAAATCAATATCTCAGGGGTTGAGTCATTGTAGATATCTGCCAGATAAAACCAAAATCCTTCATCCTCATTAGGTATATCAAATGTTTCATTGAATAGAGCAATTGCATCTTTTCTATTATTAGGCAAGAGAATAAATTCAGCAAAAGATTGTGTCCCCAAGTGATAGAAGATTTTTTCGTCAATTCCATTGTTGTCAAAATCAAAATTAATTAACGAGTCATGGAGAGCATTATGATTAACTTTTTTATAAAACAATACTTCAGCGGGCAATGAATTACCTTTTTCATCAATATTCACAATTTTGAAATATGGATTTGAATTCTTACCAATGGATTGACCTAATGTAAATTTTGAAAAAGATAATATTGCTGCGATTAAAATGTATTGGAAAGTTTTCATCGTATTAATCTAATGTTGAGTGGACTAAAATTAATTATTTTTCTTTTAATTCTCAATCACGTTCACCAACTCCCGATTCAAGGATATTTTATACGGTTCGTTGCGTGTTCCTTCGATGGTGTAGTATCCAGCAATAGAATCACCGGCTGTTTGTTTGAATTTAGATCGAATGCGGGTCAAAACTTGATTAATGTTTCCATCGGTTGGTTGCAACATTAAATCAACGGCATTTTCAATTAACGATGGAGTAGATGCGCGACTAAAGCGTTTGTACAAGTCTAATATTTCAGCTTTGTGATCCATTAAATCGACAATTCGAACTCCTTCTGGGTGATTCAAGAAAAAGAGAAATAAGGTTTTTTCTTTTGGATTCAAGCGTACCTCAAGATCTCCTAAATCGACCAAGAAAATACGCTTCATGTATCCACGTATTTCCAGTCGACTAGGGCGATTCAAAACAGTTGAACGTTCTCTAAATAATATATTGCTGCGAATGCCATCCATTGTTTCCAACAGCTGATTTAAGGCTGTGCGATTGACATCACGCGCTTGAATATGGTCCAAACAATCTCCGCAGATATCCGCCGTTCGCATTTTCAACACAATTTGCGATTTATGTTCACAAAAATCCATCATACATCCTTTGGGCTGAAGGTGCAAAAGCTGACTCAATTCATAGCGATTACGGAACATCAAAATGCGCATTACCCAAGCTACAACCTCATAGGCAATCGGAAAGCGTGCATCAATTTCGGAACCGAAAAAACTTGACCAATTCGATGTTTGAATAAATACGTTGCGCATCGTTTGATCGACTGAACCGAACCAGTTTTTGTCGTTGGAGATGTCCGTTAACAAGATCACTAAATCGTTTTCCGGTATGGCATATGTTTTACGGTATGTTTCACAACTCGAAAATAGATTGTCCCAAGTGGATTGCTTTTCTTTAAAGGGAAAATCTTCTATAACAGCACTGTATGTAACCTTTTCCGAAAACATAGGTCTTTCCAAGCAATAATTCAAGTGGCGCTCTTCATCAAAATTGGTCTGTTCCGATTTTTTAAACTGCTCTTCTGTAATCCAATCTTTTTCATAATTGATTGTTTCCCAGTCAGTATTCTTAGATGCAATATACTTAAGTGGACCTTGTGTTTTGAGCAATAAATTCAACACATTGGTGTAAGTTTGTACACTGAGTTCAGACGAGCGAATAAGATGAATATTCATGAATTGACAGCTTTTGTAGTAGTTAAGAATTTCGGCGATCTTTCTTTTCAAAGATATCAAAAATATTCTTTTTTGTTCTTCCTTCCGCTTTGGATTCAGCATAGCATCTGATAGATGAAGAAACATCTTCCATCATTCCAGAATAGTCTGATTTATTAAATGACATCACATTTTCCCTGCGAATATTGAGCATTTGTGAGGTGTGAACGGCATCCAAATCGGCACCAAGAAAACTAAAGGTCCATTTTTCAGTAGCGTCCAATTCTTTAATCATGCGCGCAATTTCATGATAGGTGTAAAAACGAGATGCATTTTCTTCTCCATCCGTAATGATGACCATAACAACCGTTGCTTCATTGTTTTCGATTGCCGGACCAAAATCTGATTTGATTTGATAAATTGATTTTCCAATAGCATCCAATAAAGCCGTTGATCCATTTGGATGAAAGGTGTTTGGGTTCATCGGAAACAGTTGTTCAACATTTCCATTGGTAATAAGGTTTCGAACTTCTTCATTGAAATAGGTAAGGGAGACCTTAAATTCTTGGTCTGGATACGTTTGTTTCAACTCTTGCAAGGTTGCCAATTGTGTGTTGAATCCTGCTACGGCTTGGTGCTGCATTCCTGTCATTGATCCACTTTTGTCAATGATAAAATGGTAAATTGTTTTTTTGTCCTTCATGATCGTTTTTTTTATTGATTATGGAACAAAAGTAGAGCAGCCCTCGCGGGAAATAAATTCTTTGCAACCTTGCAGAAGCGTTTGATTTTAGTTGAAAGGTAGGTTGGGTTTTAAAACATAACAGTTCGAATGCCATTTGGTCCATTATCCATAACCCATGTTCCAATAGGTTTATTTTGCTTGCAGTAACCGCCTTGCCAAAGTATTCCGTTTATATCATAACATGCATATTTCCCTTCCCACACGCCATGATTTAAATTCGCTTCTTCCTTTATCTTTCCATTTTCATAATAGTGAACATTATAGCCGTGCATCTTTCCGTCAACAAAATATTCTTTCGATTTTAATTGCCCATTTTCATAATAAATTGTTTGGTCGCCCTCCAAGATGTTATTTTTATAATGCATGTTTCCCCATAGTTGCCCGTTTGGATAATAATAGTAACATGCTCCATTTAGTTTACCGTCCAATGTTTTTACTTTTCGCCAGAGTTTACCGCTTAAATCATTGACTGTAAACGTCCCAGTGTATAATGAGGTATATGTTCCATCCGTATAGACCAAGCCATCTGACATATTGAACATTTGTGCGAAGTTGCCAAAAGAGATCGCACTAATAAGTGCTGATAAAAGGATCTTTTTCATAGTTTCTAGTTTTTAGTGGAATTCATGAATTAAAAAAAAGTAACATGGAATTTTTACTTTTTTTCGATTAATAAAAATCAATGGGATCGTTGATAATTCGAATGAGCGGAATTTTCATTCAAGGAAACTGGCTATTTATATAAGTGTATATTCGGACAAATTATATATATGAATTTGAATTATTTAGGTAGGAAAGTTCTTTTCTTGGTTGGGTTAATGTTCGTTTTTCTTTCATTCGCTTATAGTGTCCAAGCACAATCAAGAGGTGCATTTATCGTTGAGAATTATTATGAAAATGATGTTTTAAAAAAAGATTTTGCTGAATACAATGGGATAGAGTTATCCATAACGAGTTCGCTTCAAGATGACTTTTATTACTTTACGAATGAATGGGTTGTAGTGACGTCCTATTCAACGGGGCCAACATGGGATTGGGAAGAGGTGGATAAAGATGTTGCCTTGGATTTTGATTTAGATAATCTTGATGAAAATGTGAAAGCCTACAGATTCAAATGGAAATATTCGAATTCTTACGATAGAGATAAAGGCGAAGCAACTGTTTTATTCATTGAACACATGATTGAATGCGAGGTCCATTTTATATGTGTTGTGACGATAAAATCAAAAGATTTGGTCTTACGGTATGACGGATACCGCGAATAACATATCTATTTCAAAAATTGATACATTTCTCATATTCTGATATATGATTGAATAAAAATCTCAGGATTTTAGCGGGTTTTATTTTTGGCGAGGTAATTGACTTTGGAGGGCAACAAACAATAACAAAGTATGAGCCTACAATCAGATCCCTCAAGTTACATTCAAAAACTTCAACAAATTCTGAATTACGAAAATGTTGAAGAAGGTGTTAAAATCGAGTACATTCGAAAAGTCTTGTTGGAATTTGATGCGTCCCATTTTCACATTGCTGGCTCAAAATTGATTGGTGAAATCGTAGCTGAACACGATCGATCATCTGCGCCGTTTCATACAACATCCATTAAAACAGGTTTAGAAGCGTATGATCTCGCTTTCGGTGGCTTGTGGCCAGGAGAGTTTGTGGTGATTGGTGGTCGGCCAGCAATGGGGAAGACGCTTCTATTGGTGAATATGGCCATTAATATTGCGGCTAATCATGAAGTGTTGTATTATTCGTTGGACTTATCAAATTTTATGTTGAGTGCACGCATTGTGGCTTCCTTGACACAACTGCCAACGAATTATTACATGCATGGCAATATGAATGAGTCACAATTGAAGCAATTGGAACTTGCAAAGTTGGATTTATCGCGCTTGAAATTAAGGGTGCTTGATCAGCAAATGCAAAGTATGACGGCGTTCAAAGCTTTGTGTCGTCAACATGTGGAAGAACACAAGTTGAAAGTGATCTTTGTGGACTATTTACAATTGTTAAGTTCAAATCGCTACAAAAACAATCGTGAATTGGAGATTTCATACATCAGCCGCGAATTGAAAAACATTGCCCGCGAGTTAAATATCTGTGTTGTCGCGACGAGCCAGTTAAGTCGTTCTGTTGAGCAACGAGGAGGTGACAAACGACCAATTTTATCTGATTTACGCGAGAGTGGTGCAATTGAACAAGATGCAGACAAGGTGCTGTTTATCTATCGCCCAGAATACTATGGTTTCTTACAAGATGAGGATGGCAACAGTACATTGCGTCAAGTCCAATTAATTATGTGTAAGAACCGCAGTGGTAACTTGGATGTAGTTCGTTTGCAGTTAGATGAACACTATTCTAAATTTGAACCATACATTGAACCAAAGGGTGGTTTTACAATTGATCCTGATCGATTTAGCGATTTTGATGAAGCCCCTTTTTAATGAACTGAGAGCCGTTGTCTAAAACTTATGCGTCGAATTGGACGACCTGTGATTGTGTTCCTGCAATCCATTTTTTAAGGGACGAGTGCGAAGCTTCGCAATGCATGCGTTTTCCACTTCGTTCCACACGCATACATTCCATTTGAAAGATAAGTACAACGGCTCTTTTTTTACTTTTTAACATGACACATTCAGATAACGAACGAACAGAGAAGATACGGGAAGGTTTTTTTGCTCAGATACAATCGGAAGCCAAAGCAGAGCGAAAAATGAACCGACTAAAAGCGATTCACAGTCGCGAAAAATTTGTTGGACGATTTCTGCGAATGCAGGTAGCGAGTGATTTATGTAAATTGGTGAAGGAGGATTATAATTCACTCAATGAGATGATCAACCGTCCAAATTATCATTCGTTTAGTATTCCAAAAAAAAGAGGAGGGAAGCGAGAGATATCAGCGCCAGATAAACGTTTGTTGCGGGTGCAGAAAAAGTTGAACCGCTATTTGCAATTTGTCTATCTGGGAGTTAGACCAACAGCTGTACATGGTTTTGTGATGCAGGTTTCAGACGGTTCATTACAAGCAAATATTGTTGAGAATGCGAAGGTTCATGTTGGGAAAAGAGCCATTTTATCGATTGATTTAGTGGATTTCTTCCCATCCATTTCTGCTAAAAAGGTGAAAGATCTATTAATGGGCACGCCTTTTAACTTCAATGAACACATTGCGGTTCCACTGGCCTTGTTGATGACTGCTGAACGGAAATTACCACAAGGAGCGCCGACGTCACCAGTAATTTCAAATTTTATCTGCTTGCAATTGGATGAAACGCTGCGAATTTGGGCATTGAATCATAATGCCAATTATACGCGCTATGCAGACGATTTGACTTTTTCAGCGGATGTTGCTTTTTCGGAGGAGCAGCAAGCTGAACTAAGAAAACTGATTGAGGCATTTGGATTTGTTATCAATGAAAAAAAACTGCGCCAACGCCTAAAAAACAGAAAACAAACAGTAACTGGATTAACCGTAAACACTAAGGTGAATGTAGATCGGCGATATTTGAAGCGTATACGCGCAATGTTACACGATTTAAATACGAATGGAATAGAGGAAGCTACAATTCGCCATTTTAAATTGGTAAAGAGGGCTTCTCCAGAACAACGTTTATTGTTCGTGAACCGACTTGAAGGAAGCATTGCATTTATTGGTCAAGTGCGCGGTCAATCAGATCCTATGTTTCAGCGTATGCGCAAAGCCTTCTTTGACTTGCGTTCATCGAAATAAGAAAAGTAAAAAATAGAAGTATGGTTAGTTTTAGTTACCCAAGAAGAGAATTCCTGCAATTGTTGCGTCAATTAAAGGGTCCGATTACCGTTCGTCGCAACGATGTATATTTCATGCGCTGCGAATTAATTGCTACACCAACGAAGGTAATTTTCAAACTACCTGGCAACGAAGTCTATTTGAATATCGTTCCGATTGGGTATTGTAAATCAGTGTTCTACTTCAAAGATTTTTATGACGCCATGCGTAAAATGGATTCTACAGATGTTAGCATAGTAATTGACACAAAAACAATCAAAGTAAATGCCGTGACCTTAACTGCAAAAACGGATCTACTCACGAAGAAAGCAGCGAAAGAGCAAAAAGAACTTCCAATGGATTTTTTGAACGAAGATATGCACGACTTATTTACGCAGCGCACGATCAAAAGCAAAGACTACAAATTGAAGGACAATACCCGCACCTTTTCAGCCTATGAAGTTTCACTCGATGTAGAACACGTCTACACACGCCTCAAAAAATACAACATTGATTATCTTTTGGTTGATCAGTTTATTAGGGGTAATTTGAAGAGGGTGTAGAAAAAAAAATCCCCATCCTAAAAGAATGGGGATTGAATCAATTATTGTTTCACCAACTTAATTGGAGTTTCCCTCTCTCCAATTTGAAGTAAATAATTACCGCGTGATAGTCTTGATAAATCCAATTGTGTTGTTGTTCCCGTTAATGTTCCTGAAAGAACTTTTCTACCTTGTTGATTGAAAAGCACATAGTCATCGTACATGGCATCAGTTGATGTGATTGTCACAACGTCTATTGTTGGATTTGGTGCGATTGTAAATCCTGTTTGAATCTCATTTAGGCTTGTGAAATCCAACGATAAATTCAATGTAATTGTACTATCACAACCAGCAGCATTCGGAATCACTTGCGTGTAGGTTCCAGATTGCGTATAGGTTTGTCCGTTTAGTGTGTAGGAATCTAGTGTACTTTCGTTTAACGTTGATGAAGAATTGTTGTTCACTACAATGGAAACAGTATCCGTTCCTATACACCCATTTGCATCGGTTCCAATTACTGTGTAGTTAGAACTTGACGTTGGGACAAAACCAACTCCATTTTGAACGCCATTGTTCCATGAATAAGTTGATGCTCCTGTTCCATATAATGTTGTCGTTTGTCCTTCACACAAGGTTTGATCCAAACCTCCATTTACTTCAACTGAATTCAATTGCGCATTGTATAAATCTTGAATTTCACATACGGTTAATACTCTGTTCCAATAGGCTAAATCATCAATATAACCAATATATTGACTTGGCCATGTATAGCTTGCGCCTGGGTGTCCAACCCTAAATTCAAATGTTGATGTGTTTAAGTCATTAGAGAATACGTAATAACCAGGATTAGCAATGTCATTTATAAGTTGACCATTTTTATACATCTTGATATAATTACCTTCATAAACAATAACTAAATGAATCCATTGATTATCAAGAGGGAAATACCATGCCTTATCTTCACATCTTCCGTGTAAATAGCCAACATCTTGATCTGCAAATAAAGAGAATTCAGTAAAGCATGTGCCGCTATAAACTCCATCCCATTGTGCAAAAACAGTAGGACCATCAATTCCAGTTGCTGTAATTTTATACCAGACAGAAACTGATCTGTTTGTATTTCCACTTGGTAGATTGGGATTATATTTGTTTAAATATTGATCCTGGCCGGATAAATATATGGCTTGTCCAGGATTCAAGAATCTATCATTACTAAATTGGACATTACCATTTGCAGTTAAATTGTTACCATTCCCACTTTCGTCATTGCCATTTCCATTAAACGGCCACCAGCCAACTAAACCATTCGTTGGAACATAATTTGGTATTTGTGAAAAGGCGCTAAAACCTAAAATTAAAGCTGAAAAGAGTAAAAGTTGTTTTTTCATTTTATCATTTTTATTTGTTAATAAAAGAGGCCGTCTCTTTTGAGACAGACCATTTATTAAAAGTTTACTGTTTTATCAACTTAATTGGCGTTTTCTTTTCTCCAATTTGAAGTATGTAATTTCCTCGTGCAAGTCTAGACAAATCCAATTGTGTTGTGGTTCCCGTTAATGATCCTGAAAGTACTTTTCTACCTTGTTGATTGAAAAGCACATAGTCATCGTACAGGGCATCAGTTGATGAGATTGTCACAACGTCGATTGTTGGATTTGGTGCGATTGTAAATCCTGTTTGAATCTCATTTAGGCTTGTGAAATCCAACGATAAATTCAGGGTGATTGTACTATCACAACCAGCAGCATTCGGAATCACTTGCGTGTAGGTTCCAGATTGTGTATAGGTTTGGCCGTTTAATGTGTATGAATCTAGTGCTGTTTCAGTAAGTGTAGAACTTGAAAGATTGTTGACCGTCACTTCGACTGTATCTGTTCCTAAACAACCGTTAACATCAGTTCCTGTTAGAATGTATTCATTGGAAACAGTAGGCGTGAAAGCTACCCCATTACTTACATTGTTATTCCAAGAATAGGTAGTTGCGCCATTTCCTGAAAGTGTCACTGAAGTTCCAGCACACACGATTTGATTGATTCCAGCATTGACAGAAACAGAATTTAATTGAGCACTGAACAAATCTTGAACTTCGCATTGGGTTAAAGCACGATTCCAAATACCAGTGTCATCAATTTTCCCATCGTACTGATGCCAATTAGGTTCAGAAGCTCTTTTACCAAAATAAAGAGCTGTTAATCCTGTATTTAGTGAATAATTATCTGAATCAACTAATGTTCCATCCAAATAAAGATTATGAATTGTGCCATTGAATGTATAGACCATATTGTGCCATTGTCCATCAGCTACGAAAATCGGACTTCCTCCTAATCCTAATACATAATGATTTACATTTAATTCGCCAACTTGAGTCTCTAAATGTAACTGAGCTCCTACTGGTGAACCGGTTACTTCAAGACCATATGACATCATAACGTTAGCTCCTAATCCCGTTGAATTATTATAGCTGGTACTTGTTGTTAAAAACCACAATGAAACAGAACGGGGTGAATTCCCAATTGGTAAATTAGGGTTAGAAACTATGTGATCACCAGAGACAAAATTATATGCTTTATTAGCGTTACCAAATCTGTCGGTTGTTAATTGTGCACCACTCACTGTTCCATTAAAATTATTACCACTAATGTCATTAGCGTTTCCGTCGAACGGATAATAAACAACCAATCCATTCATCGGCATGTAATTAGGAATCTGTGAAAACGCATTAAAGCAAAGAAGGGCTGTTAGTATTAATAACTGTTTTTTCATTTTGTTTTATTATTATGTAATTTTTCCTTTTTCTAAGGAGCCTCAATGGCTCTGATAGCTTATTTTCTATTGTTTAATCAACTTAATTGGCGTTTCCTTTTCTCCAATTTGAAGTAAGTAATTGCAACACTTAACGTTTGATACATCTAATAGCCATCCCTTCATTCAAATCAACAGCTACAGAAGTCATTTTAGCATAGTTAGTGTGATCTCCTGTCCAATAATCAGAGTGAATTATTGCTCCTTGATAACCATATGAATTACCAAGAGGAAAAGTTGTTTGTGTCCAAAATGTTGCCCATTGCTTCGAACTAAACTGAATATGGTCTTCGAAGAAAATCCATGCGTTTGGAACAATGTTCAAATTAAAATCATTAGTCCCATTCGGATTATAGGTGGAAGATTTAGATTCATTAACCCAACTAATTTTTGATTGCATAAACTTACTTATAGGATATTCAAATTTATCATTATCAATACTTTCAGTTAGAGTATATTTGTTCTGAGTTACTTTTTTCAATGAATATACTTTTTGACCTAATTCGTCCCAATCTTCCAATGTTGGAATTCCCCATCCCTCTGGAGCCACATTTCTTTCATCATCTATCACATAAGCATTGTAAATAATTCCTTTAGAGTCATCAAAAAACTCATGTGCATAACAAGGTTTTTTAGCATTGAGATAAAATAGCCAATCATTAAAACTAGAAGCTTTAGGTATTTCGTCTCCATTTCTAAATTTAGTAACCGAAAGGTTTTCAGCCATCCATGTCTGTTCGCCAATTACAGCAGTTTTACATGAGAAGGGCTTTTTAAGCACACCATCAACAAATTCGCCATCTTGTACTACTCCGGCAGCTGTTGTTAATTTTCCTTTACCGTTGGGGACACCACTACTATTGGCGCCTTCATAGATACTTTTATCCTTGAACTTTAAAATTCCAAACTCTGATATAAATCCAAGATTGAAATAACCTTCGAATGAAATTACTTGATCATTCTCTATTCCAAATACATCACCCTCTGAACCCAAAACAACTTTTCCTGATCCATTTGGAAAAACATCATTTGTCTCACCTGTGTAAATAGAACCATCTGAATATATTATTTTATTTATCTGACCTTTAAAAAAATTCAATTTGAGAACATTGTTATAAATACGACCTTCTTCTTCAGAATTTTGTTTTGCAAAAAATATTAACCCATTGGCTGTTTCATCAAGATTATTGAGCATTCTTCTGTACATACTTTCTATATAATAGTTTTCATTACCTTGTATGGTAGTTAAATTATTTTCAACAAGAAATTGATTTAACAAAAATGCATTTACTAATTCTAGAGTTGTTTGTTTTTTTAACTCTTCAAAAATTAAAAAATTACGTTTAGTTAATAATTTTTCCAAACTAGGAATACTTGAATTAATCGTGGATGATTGAACATTTTCAACTGTCTGACCATATACAACAACGTCTACAGGGAAAATTTGAGTTTGTACATTTTTTTCAGTTTTAAATTTTTCCAGTTTTGAGATAAAACTATTACAAAGTTGAATTGATGTTAATTTGGGTAATTCTATTATAATTAAACTATCAATAGACTTAAAAACATTCTTGTATTTTATGGCATCTGCTTTATCCTGCTCTTCTTTTTGTTTAGCTATTTCATCTTTTCTTTTATTCTCAGCAATTTCTCTTTCTCTATTCTCTGCTTCAATTCTTTCTTCATTTATTTTCCTGTTTTCTTCACCTAATCTTTGTGCCTCTTGTTGGTTTTTTCTCTCTTGCTCTTCTTTTAATCGCTGAGCATTTTTAGGACCTTCAATCTTCCAGGTATTTTCATTCTGTTGAATTAATGTTAATTGTTGTTTCGCATAGGTGCTATCAGGATTCAAATTTAAAAGCATTCTATTATACCAAATCCTTGATGAATCAATATATGATTGACTTCCGAAATTTGAAGCTTTGTTAAAATAGTCATCACCAAGAAATCTTTGAGTATAAAACATTGTATTTG
>CAJAVU010000010.1 GCA_903945495.1 uncultured Flavobacteriales bacterium
AATTAAACCCTCCTTTTAGTAAATTATAATCTTTAATTATTTAACAATATGACGGACAATTTGATAATTTTCTAATGGGTTCTCTACACTGATGTAATAAATTCCAGGAGCCAAATGAGTTTTTTCAATTGTTTGAATCGTCACTCCTTTTTGAATTGTTATGGGCAAGAGTTGAATTGTTGCGCCATGAACATCAATCACTTTTAAAACTCCATCCCCTTCATAATTTGCTGACTTAATTTGAACATAGAAATCAGAATTACTTGGATTAGGATACGTCTTGATTTCATCTTGAGGGAAATAGTCTCCACAATTAATAGAAACTGGATCGTACATTTTCGAAGCTCCATCAACATCAACTTGAGTTAAACGATAGTATACAGTTTCCAATGACCGCTCTGAATCAATGATTGAATATGTCAATAAACTATTAGAGTTACCAGCTGATTCAACAGTTGCTAATTGAGACCATTCTGCCCCATCAACAGTTCTTTCAACAACAAAATGCGATGAATTATGTTCTGAGGCTGTTGACCATGTTACTTCAACTTTTTGATCGTCCATACAGTTCGCTTGTAAACTTGTTAACTCAACAGGTAAAGGTGATGCTGTTAAATTTCCATTCAACCAAAACTCACTAAATCCAGGAATTGAGAACTCTGAATAATAAGCACTACCAACTGTTGAATACGCAGTTGCAACACCATTTGCGATTGGGTCATGTTGCGTTGTTCCTCCACTTCCACCCGTTCCTGGACAATTATCTAGAGGATTCGCATTCACGTTCAATGGCCCATTGTATTTGTTCAGTTTAACATCTGCAGGAATAAATACATCATCATTTGGATTTGCATTTACGGTTGATACACCTGTCAAATTCGAAAATTCAACATTGCTATAAGGTAATCTTACTTGAACGGGTGTTGTTGGTTGAATCGTTGGTGTGATTACCCAATGGCGTTGCATAACACTAGTGTTATAAATTGGATTGGTATTCGAGCATGCTGGCACCGAAGCATTTGTTACGTCTACATATGAAGTAACAGTAACATTTCCTAAATTTTGACCTAAAGAATTAACAGATGCCAACAATCGTCCTGTTGAATGATAGAAATGAATCCAACCATTTTGATTTACGAGACAGGTAGCTGATTCGTTATTATTTCCAAGGGCAGATCCAGCTGAAGGCAAAGTAATGGTTGTTCCCCCTGTCAACGATGAAGGGCAAGCAGTTGGATTGGTAATTGAACTTATTGAATAACTAGTGGTTGAAGAAGGAGCAGCATTAATTGACCATGTGCCATTTCCAGTTCCAGATGCAGTTTGTCCATTGCTCAATGTCAATGTCCAAGCACCTGTTGCGGTAACATTCCCTCCTAAATTAACTTGTGTGCCATTACAAACTGTTGATGAAGCAGTGGTTAAGGTAGCTGTTGGTCCAGGATTAACTGTAACAACTACATTATCCGAATTTGAACATCCATTTGCCATTGTTGTCAATGTATAAGTAGTTGTTGTTGCAGGTGAAACTGTTGGATTTTGGATGCTTGATGTAAAACCAGCAGGCACGGAAGTCCAGGAATAAGTTCCACCAGAAGGAATAATGTTGGCAAATGTCTGGGCAATGTTGGTTGCCTGAGCCACCGAAATTATTGCACCTCCATTACCAGCATACAACATATAATACATACGAGTTACGCCTGTTAAACCTGAAATGGTATGTAAATTATCATCCGTACTTCCACCTATACTTTGAGATGCAGAATTCGGTTGTGGAATCATGAATAGTTGATTTATAGATGGGTCGAAAGCACTGTGAACTCTTTTTAAGAAACAATTATAGGTAATGCCATTTGCAGTAACTGTAAATGTATTCAAATCTTGCGTTCCGGATCCATCAGCACCATTATTACCTGTAATACTTACAGAAGAAACACCATTTAAATCGGCTGCCCAATAAAAAATCGTTGGTGCGACAGTACTATATCCTTGCACCCCAATAACTCGTGTAAAATATTGACCACCAGCACCAAAGGCAGCATTTGAAACAACAGCATTATCTGAGTAATTTAACATAACCCCAAGGTTCGTATTGATGTAATTTCCCCCATCATACATATCATTTCCACCGTCACCTATGTAATTTGAGTTAACGCCACTAGGACCGTCCATCACATATCCATATGGCGATGGAATGGAAGAAGTCAAGGCAGCTTGATTAGCATTTATTGCCGCCAATACTGATGATAAAGTTGATGGTGCAGGAACAGTTCCTGACAATGTTGTTGAAGTCGAAGGGCAAATTGAGACATCTGTCCCAGCATTTACAGTTGGAAGTGGATTCACAACAACTGTGAAAGATGCACAAGAAGGACTCCATTGACCACCATTAAAATTTCTTGCATAATAAGTTGTTGTTGAAGTTGGTGACACAGTCGCACTGTTACCTGTAGCTATTTGACCGGTTGTATTGCAGCCTCCAGAAAACCAATAAACTGTTCCCACTGGCCCAACAGCTGTCATCGTTACTGAAGCACCAGTACAAATTGAGCTTGCTGTTGAGGTAATTGATGAAGGAGGAGGAGGCAGTGCCGAAACTGTGCGCCATGACAGCGTATGACAAGTTGTATTTGTTCCACAATAATAAAGGTTTGTCAGCATTCTAACTGTCCCTGTGAAGTTAGCTGTCCAAGTAATTTTAGGAGCTAAACCACACACATCATCTGAATATGCAATGAAGGCACCTGTACCATCATTAAATAATGTTAATTGCATATCCTCACCAGCCGCATTCGATGCGCCGTCGCCGGTACAATATGACCATTCATATTGAGTTCCGTTCACAACATTGTAAAGTTGATATTCACCACCATAAATACACGTACTTACTGTTGTAAATGCTGATGGTGGAGAACTAAAAATTCCAAATGGATATTGAGCCCCTCCAAAGGTACATTGCCCTATAACAGATGTTTTTAAAAGGAAAATAAAAATTATTGAGAGAATTGTTTGAGTAATCTTTTTCATATCAGTTAGTTTTAGTTGATTTAGCATTCATTATTTCTAACTGTTCAGGACTTGGTGTAAAGGTTTCCTGCATTCTTAGATATTCTTCTGGATGTGCACTTATCCATGCGTTTTTCTTTTTCTGATGGTCTTCAATATCCTTTTTAGAATCACCAGTATCAATAAAGCTCGGGAATTCATCAACAGGTTGTTGAATAGTTGTTGATTTAAGTTCCCCTGAAAGAAATAAATATTCATCAGGATGGTTTTGAATCCATTCTTGACGCTCAGCTTCATTTGTAAATTGGGGAACCTGAATATTTTTCAGATCCTGACTCTTTGCAGAAACGGAAGGAGCTTGGGAATAACTGGTAAAATGACAGAATACTGACACTGAGCAAATTCCAAAAATTAAAAAAGTCCGATTAGAAAATCGTAGCGTAGAGTTTTTCATACTGTTATGGTTTCAATTAATAAAATTTATCTAGTTGGTTTCGTGATAATTTTTACTGAGAGCAATCTACGTAGTTTTACTTAGTTGATTGTTGTTAAATGACCAAACCCCTACTTCAAATGAATATTTACCCACCTTTTATTAAAAAATCACTTTTTACGATAGTGTTATTTAACCATATAATTGTTATAACGAGATTATTAACATGTTACAAAATGGATATTTGTAACCAATGTTATATAAGTTCTATCAGAAACACTTACCTTTGCGCCCAAATTAAAATTGACAGATAAGAAATGAGTACAGCACTTGGGAATCATATCCTCGTAGAGTTTATGAATTGTGACCCGCACATCATGAACGATGTGGCAGGAATTGAAAGAGACATGGTGGCTGCAGCACAAAAAGCTGGAGCAACAGTTATCAATTCAACATTTCACCATTTTTCTCCGTGGGGAGTTTCTGGTGTAGTGGTAATTCAAGAAAGTCATTTAGCTATTCATACTTGGCCAGAATATGGTTATGCTGCAGTAGATTTATTTACATGTGGTGATATGAATGCTTGGATTTCTTTTGATTTCCTAAAAGAAGCATTTAAGTCTCAGTCTTATTCTGCGATTGAAATGAAACGCGGATCAGTTAACTTGTTAACGAGAAACGATTTCGACATGGCTACTATGCGTCAAAAAGCAGGTGAATGGAGAAATCCAGACTTCTTTACACGCAACGTATGGTTTACAGATAAAGATGAATACCAAGCGCTTTCTTTGCGTTTTACAGGTGAAGTTTTCTTTGATGTTCAATCGCCATTCCAACGCGTTCGTATCATTGAATCATACAAATACGGTAAAATGTTAGCATTGGATGATATGGTTATGACAACTATCGAAGATGAGTTCCATTACCATGAAATGATTTCTCATCCAGCGATGTTTACTCACGGAAATGCTAAAAATGTTTTGGTAATCGGTGGCGGTGACGGTGGAACTGTTCGTGAAATCTTACGTCACGATTCGATCGAAAAAGTAACGATGGTTGAAATCGATGGTGAAGTAATTACTGCTTGTAAAGAACATTTACCTCAAATTGCAGCTGCTTTCGATAACCCAAAATTGGAATTGATTGTTGATGACGGAATTGCATTCATCAAAAACGCGAAACCAGAATCGTACGATTTAATCATTGTTGATGGTTCAGATCCTGTTGGTCCGGCAGAAGGTTTATTCTCTGTTGAATTCTATACGAACTGTTACAATGCCTTATCAAAAGATGGAATTCTTGTTGCGCAAGGTGAATCACCTAAGTTCAATGAGAAAGCATTTGCTGAGTTAAATCATACCTTACAAGATATTTTTGGTACGAACAATGCACCTGTTTCTTTATTCTTCGTTCCAACCTACCCTACTGGTATGTGGTCGTTCCAATACGGAATCAAAGGTGACAAACATCCAAAAACTGTTTCAAATGAATCAGTAATTGATGCATTTGTTGATGCAAAAGGATTACGTTACTACAATTCAGATGTTCACAAAGGAAGTTTTGCAACTCCAAACTTTGTGAAAGCTCTACTTAAAAAATAAGTAAACATTTATAGAAAGCCACAGAAATACAGAATTCATCTGTGCATCTGTGGCTTTTTTATTTAACAAATATTCAAATTACTATAATATGTCATTCGATCCAAACGGTGTTGGTATTGCCAACGGAAATTTATTCGGTTTTCCAGTAACAGAACAAGAAGCTGATATTGTAATGATTCCAATTCCATGGGACGCAACAGCATCATACGGAAAAGGCACAAGTGATGGGCCGCAAGCAATTTTAGATGCTTCAACGCAATTGGACTTTTACCACCCCAAATTGGAGAATGCGTATCAAACAAAAATATTCTTAACGCCAATTTCCAAAGAATGGAAAGAGATCAATGCAAAATTGTGTATTGAAGGTGTTGAATACATCGACTTCCTTGAGAATGGTGGTAAACTAGAAGAAAATGCTGATTTTCAACAAACTGTTCATTCGATTGCTGAAGCGCAAATTGCCTTGAAAGAGAATTTAAAGCAGCGTGCTACTGAATTGATGAGTCAGGGTAAATTGGTTGGTGTTTTAGGTGGTGAACACTCTACCCCACTTGGATTAATTGAGGCAATAGATGCTAAAGGTGAAGCTTTTGGGATTCTACAAATCGATGCACATGCAGATTTGAGAGATGCTTACGAAGGATTCGATCAATCTCATGCAAGCATCATGTTCAATTGTTTAAAAAACTGTTCCAATTTAATAAAGCTAGTTCAAGTTGGTATCCGCGACATTGCTCAATCTGAAGTTGATATTATTGAAAACAGTAATGGTCGCGTTAGCACTTACTTTGATTGGAATTTGAAAGAAGGTCAATTCAATGGTGAAACGTGGTCTTCTCAAGTTGATCGAATCATTGCTGATCTGCCGTCAAATGTTTACATTTCTTTTGATATTGATGGTTTATCACCTGAATTATGTCCAAATACGGGAACGCCAGTTGCTGGTGGATTTAAATTAGAAGAAATCAATTATTTGTTATTTAAATTGGTTGAATCAGGCAAAAGAGTTGTTGGATTTGACTTGAATGAGGTGGCTCCAGGAAAAGATGATGATTGGGACGCAAATGTAGGTGCACGCGCTTTATGGAATTTGATCTGTGCAGTTGAGAAAAACAGAAGATTGCACAAGGCTTAAGTTAACTTTTCAACAGAAGTAAGCTGGCGTAAATCAATTGTGTATATTCGTTCAATAATTGCGACGAAATGATTCGAAACATCAATTTGACATTTTTATGGATTGTTATAGGCTTACTAATTTTTAGTGCCTATAAATTGATTTTTACGTCGAGTATCTATCCATATTCTTTGTTAATGATTGGTTCAATACTCGCGATTGGAATGTTTCTTTCGCTTTATAGAATTAAAAAACGCCATTCATCCATTTATACACTTTTGTCGATAGTGGGAATTTTAAATTCAGGATTGATTTGCATCGATTATTTCAGCGCAGATCTTTTGAAAGCTACATGGAATTTTTCATTCGCGCTTTTCTTTCTGTTGATTTTTTATGGGTTTACTGATCGACTAAAAAGTTTTAAAAATGTTCTAGCTCTCCCTACTCTTTTTCTTTTTTATATAACAGGAGCGCTCGTTTTAATTGCTTTATTCTTTAAACTTGAGCAAATATTTATTCATCAATCGATTACGTATTTATTTGCAGCGAGTACTTTAGCGTATGGCTTATCATCTGGCTTAAATCTTAAGACTTCAAATCAATAAACATAGGTTCCGAATCCGTACAAACGTTTCAACCAATAATCAGACTTCTCTATTTCAGTAATCACTACTCCTTTTGATGAGCTAGCATGAATCATGACCAACGGTTTCCCTTTTTCAGAAATGATCATTCCAACATGAGAAATTCCTGAACCATTATCGAAGAAAACTAAATCTCCCATCATTACATTTTTCTCCTTCAATTGACGTGAAGAATTGTATTGATCTACCGCTCTTCTCGGTAGTTCCTTTTTGAAATTTTTCATTACATAGCTCGTGAACCCTGAACAATCAAATCCTGTTGGTTCATTTCCAGCCCAAACATAAGGTGTCCCAATGTATTTCTTCGCATATTCAACAATCGCTACACGTTCTTTTGCATACATATCTAATTCCGCTCCCTTATTCGTATTTGCAAATTCATTCGAATTACTTGTTGGATACTCAAGGTCAGGTATTTCATCAAACAAACCGGCCATGGCTTTTTGAAGGTGTTCGAATTCATCTTTTTGATTTCTACGTTTCAAATCTTCTGCCCACGCAATTAAATCATGTTTTAAAAACGAAATTTCATACATATGCGCATTGAAAATTTTTCTACCGTCACTTGATTTTTTAATTTCACGAAACAAATCAGATGCATCATCCAATGCTTTCGGATGATTAATCAACCAATGCTCATTTTGGCTCAATTGAAACAAGCTCAACGCTTTATAAAACTTTGGAATCTGTGACCAATCATAATCAGGAATATCTAATAAACGATTCGCTTTACGGTAAACCATTTTATAGTGATTCTGAGCATATAGCATTTCCAATTTATCAAATTCAGGAACTTGAGCTTTCGCAAAAGAAGCAAATCCAATCACCATTAAAAATCCAACAAAAAACTTCATGCACATTATCTTTAGTGTACGAAATAACGAATTAATCTGATTTCATTTTGAACGCAACTATTTTTCATTCAACAGTCATTTGTTTATTGATGAAATGGTTTGTTAACATTTTTTTTAAAACCGCTCTTCACTTTTTGTACCAAAACGCCGTTATTTGAATTACATTAGTAATCTACATTAAAACGTATTATGACAAAATTACTTTCTTTCGTGTTTATTGCACTTTTAAGTGCTTCAGCAATTGCTCAAACAGACCCAAACAAAGTTGCAACAACCCAAAAATTTGATGAAGTATTAACCTACGTTTCACGCATGTATGTTGACACGGTAAATAGCGATCAATTAACGGATGCTGCTATTATCGCTCTTTTGGAAAAATTAGATCCGCATTCTACTTATATCAGTAAAGAGGAAGTGGCTGAAGCAAATTCTTCGATTAACGGTAGTTTTGTTGGCATTGGTATTCGTTTTCAGATCTTAAAAGATACCTTAATGGTCGTTGCAACCATTCCTGGTGGTCCATCTGAAAAACTTGGTATTTTACCTGGTGATAAAATCACGAAGATTGAAAATCAAAATGTCGCTGGCATCGGGTTGAAAAATGCTCAAGTAAAAGAGCGCTTATTGGGTGAACTTGGCACAAAAGTAAAAATTGAGATTCAACGTAAAAGCGCAAAAAAACCGATGGATTTTGTCATTACACGTGATAATATTCCGTTAAATTCTGTGGATGCCTACTATATGTTAACTCCTGAAATTGGATATATTAAACTAAGTAGTTTTTCAAGAAGTTCATCTGAGGAAATTCAAAAAAGTATAAAAGAATTAAAAACTAGAGGAATGAAACACTTAGTTTTCGATTTACAAGGAAATGGTGGTGGATTATTGGATGCTGCTCAAAAAATTGCTGATGAATTCCTTTCTGATGATAAACTTATAGTGTATTCTGAAGGACGTGCTCAACCAAGAAGCAATTTAAAAGCATACAAAAAAGGTTTATGGGAAGAAGGTAAATTAGTGATTTTAACGGATGAATATTCCGCATCTGCAAGTGAGATTCTTTCTGGTTCAATACAAGATTGGGATCGTGGATTAATCGTCGGAAGAAGAACATATGGTAAAGGCTTGGTTCAACGTCCAATTGATTTAACTGATGGTTCCCAAATGCGTTTAACAATTGCGCGTTACTACACTCCTTCGGGAAGATGTGTTCAAAAACCGTATGATGACATTGATGATTATCGCAATGATTTAAACAATCGCTATAAAAATGGAGAATTCACGAATATGGATTCAATTCACTTAGCAGATTCGTTAAAATATACAACCTTATCTACGAAAAGAACTGTTTATGGTGGTGGTGGAATTATGCCAGATATTTTTGTACCCTTGGACACAGCTGAGATTACAGATTATTACAAAGACCTAATTCAAAATGGACACATCAACAGTTTTTCGTTGGAATATGTAGACAAACACAGAGATGAGTTATTGGTTCAGTACCCTAGCTTTGATAGTTATTTGAAGGGATTCTCAATTGACCAAAAACTAATGGATGAATTCTTTAAATTTGTTGAAAAAGAAGATAAAGAATTGAAATTCAATGAGGAACAATATAAAACAAGTGAAAACTTGTTAAAATTGCGCATGAAATCGATTCTTGCTCAAGATATTTGGGGTTATAACGAATTTTACCAGGTTTACAATCAATCAAATGAAATTGTTCTTCGTGCAGTGAAAGCCATTGAAAATGGTGAATATGAAAAAGCAAATTTGTCTAAAAAGTAATTTATACATTTGTAAAAACGTTCAAATGAAATACATATTTATTGTAAGTTTAAGTGTACTTGGATTGGTTGCTTGCTCGCAATCAGGTGAATCAAAAGATGGTGAAGTTGTTTCTAAAATTGCTGCTGACGGTAATAGTGAAGCTGAATTAAAACAATCATTGAAAGAAATTGAAGAAGAGGAAAGAGAATTAGCTGCTTCGACAACAACCATGAGCTTTGATAAAACAACGATAGATTTCGGTAAAATCAAAGAAGATTCCGAGAATAATGCTTCTTTCATTGTGACGAACACAGGTAAGAACCCATTAATTATTGAAAAAGTTGATGTTAGTTGTGGTTGTACAACAGCGAAGAAACCTGAAAAACCAATTGCACCAGGAAAATCTGATAAAATTGAAATCGTCTTCCATCCGAAAGTTGGACAATTAAATGACCAAAATAAAACAGTGACAATTTCTGCAAATACAGATCCTGAGGTTCAAGTATTGAACATTAAAGCTTTTGTATTGAAAAAATAAGAGTGAATAATAAAACTAAAAAAGGGAAGCTTACACTTCCCTTTTTTTATTCCTTTATTTCTTCGTAATCAACATCCACAACATCGGTATAATCAGAATCTGATGTTTTCTTTTTTGATCCTCCGAGAATGCTAATTTTACCAAACTTTTTTAGTTTTTCAGAACGTTCTTGCTCAAACTTTCGTTGTCGTTCATTCATCGCTCGCTCCTCCTCCATGTTACGCTTTGCAATCATTAGTTGACCTAAGAATCGCAACGCTACAATTGCACCAATGATGATGAGAATTGTACGAAAGAATCCTGATACGCTTGCCTCAACAACAACCATTGGTTCTTATCTTGATAAGTGCATGTTACGTTCCGAATAGATTTTCGTAAAGAACGGATCTTTCAAATTCTTAATGAAACGAATTGCTTCACCTGTTGATTTCATTTCTGGACCAAGTTCTTTTTTCACATCTGGAAATTTCTCATAAGAGAATACTGGGATTTTAATTGCGTATCCTTCCTTGCGTGGTTGGAAATTGAAATCAGTCACTTTTTTCTCACCCAACATTACTTTCGTTGCATAATTCACATATGGTTCGTCATACGCTTTTGCAATAAAAGGTACTGTTCTAGATGCACGTGGATTCGCTTCAATTACGTATACTTTGTCGTCTTTAATCGCAAATTGAATATTCATTAATCCAACTGTTTTTAAAGCTACAGCAATTTTCTTCGTTATATCTTCGATTTGTTGCATCACGAAATCTCCCAAGTTATATGGAGGCAATACCGCGTACGAATCTCCCGAGTGAATACCAGCAGGTTCAATGTGCTGCATGATTCCAATGATATACACATTTTCACCGTCGCAAATCGCATCTGCTTCAGCTTCAATTGCTCCGCCTAAGAAATGATCCAATAAGATTTGGTTATTTCCCATTTCATTGATAATATCAACTACGTGGTGCTCCAATTCTTCTTTATTAATGACGATTTTCATTTTTTGTCCACCCAATACATACGAAGGGCGAACCAATAATGGGAATCCTAATTCATCTGACAATTCAATTGCTTGTTCAGCGCTTTCAACAATTCCGTATTTAGGGAAAGGAATATTATTCTCTTCCAATACTTTTGAAAAACGTCCTCTATCTTCTGCTAAATCCAATGCTTCGTAGCTTGTTCCAAGAATTTTGATACCGTAACGATCCAATTTCTCAGCAAGTTTCAAAGCTGTCTGTCCACCCAACTGCACAATCACGCCTTCCGGCTTTTCATGCATGATGATGTCGTAAATATGTTCCCAGAAAACAGGCTCGAAGTACAATTTGTCAGCTGTATCGAAATCCGTAGAAACTGTTTCAGGATTGCAGTTAATCATAATCGTTTCATAACCACATTCTTTTGCAGCTAAAACACCATGAACACATGAATAATCGAATTCAATTCCTTGACCAATTCGGTTAGGACCTGAACCTAAAACCACTACTTTCTTCTTATCCGAAACTGGACTTTCGTTTTCATATTCAAATGTAGAATAGTAATATGGTGTTAACGCTTCGAACTCAGCAGCACATGTATCTACTAATTTGTAAACACGATTAATTGCAAATTCTTGACGTTTTTTATACACTTCTGATTCAAGACATCTCACTAAATGAGCAATTTGTCTGTCTGCATACCCTTTTTGTTTTGCTTCGAACAATAATTCTTTTGGAAGTGTATCAAGATGGAATTTCTCAATCTTGCGTTCCAACTTAATCAATTCTTCGATTTGTTTCAAGAACCAAATATCAATCTTTGTTTTCTCAACAATTTTCTTGAATGGAATACCCAATTTGATTGCATCATAGATATGGAACAAACGATTCCAACTTGCGAATTCTAAACTGTGTAAAATTTCATCTTGATTTGTCAACTCTTTTCCATCAGCTCCTAAACCATTACGGTTAATTTCCAATGATTGACATGCTTTTTGCAATGCTTCTTGGAACGAACGTCCAATTCCCATTACTTCACCAACTGATTTCATTTGAAGTCCTAAGCGGCGATCTGTTCCTGGGAATTTATTAAAGTTCCAACGCGGTATTTTCACAATTACATAATCCAATGTAGGCTCAAATAAAGCTGAAGTTGTTTTTGTAATCTGATTATTCAATTCATCTAAATGGTAACCGATTGCCAATTTCGAAGCGATTTTAGCGATTGGATAACCTGTTGCTTTTGACGCCAATGCCGAAGAACGTGAAACACGTGGATTGATTTCAATTGCGATAATGTCTTCAGCATCATCCGGAGAAACAGCAAACTGAACGTTACATCCACCAGCAAAGTTACCAATTGAACGCATCATTTTAATTGCCATGTCACGCATGCGTTGGAATGTTGTATCTGACAAAGTCATAGCTGGCGCAACCGTGATTGAATCTCCAGTGTGAATTCCCATTGGATCGAAGTTTTCAATCGAACAGATAATTACCACATTGTCATTCGCATCGCGCAACAATTCTAACTCAAATTCTTTCCAACCTAATAAGGCTTTATCAATCATTACCTCATGAATCGGCGATAATTGTAAACCTCTTTCTAATAAACTATCGAATTCTTTTGGGTCGTGAACTACAGATGCTCCTGCTCCACCCAATGTGAATGATGCACGAATACACAATGGGAAACCAAACTCTTGCGCCACTTCTTTTCCTTCTAAGAAAGATTTAGCAGTTGCTTGAGGCGCCATCGGAATGCCAATTTTTAACATCAACTCACGAAATTCCTCACGGTTTTCTGTAATTTCAATTGCTTTAATGTCAACACCAATAATGCGAACTCCATATTCTTCCCAAATCCCCATTTCATCGCATTTGATGCACAGGTTTAATGCTGTTTGTCCTCCCATTGTTGGTAGAACTGCATCAATTTTGTGTTGTTTAAGGATTTCAACAATACTTTCTGGTTCAAGAGGCTGTAAATAAACATTATCAGCAACGACTTTATCTGTCATGATTGTTGCTGGATTAGAATTGATTAATGTTACTTCAATTCCTTCTTCTCTTAATGATCTTGCTGCTTGAGATCCGGAGTAGTCAAATTCACATGCTTGACCGATTACAATTGGTCCACTTCCTATGATTAAAACGGACTTGATAGAGGTGTCTTTTGGCATCTTCTGCTTTTGATTTTCAATTTTGAATACTATTCAACAAATTGAGCGCAAATTTAACCCAAAAAGTTCAACTTCCCAATCAATTCTCTGCTTGTTTTTAACAATTATCGTGGAAAACTATTTTACATCACTTATTTAAAACCTCAGTTCGGTTATTCTTTAGAAATTCAGATTTCATTTTAAATGATTGATTTAGGCGTGATTATGGAGTTTAAGCTGGCTTAAGCGACTAATCACAACGACAAGCAATAAAATCAAAATGGAAAGCTTTAGGTTGAATCCGCCTCTAAATGCCCATTTTCTTCCTAAAATTCATTCACAATAAATGATTATTGCTCTTTCATTTTAGTCGAATATAGCCATTTATAAGCGGTCTGAACTCAAAATAATAATCGAACTGAGGTTTAAAAATTAGCATTTGACAAATCGGTTTAGTATTAATCCAACAAACACAATCTTATACTAACTTTGTAAAATGAATTCCGTTGGCAAAATCGTTCATCAAAATGCATTACAACTCGAGTACTTTGTTTTTGGACAAGGTGCCGAAACGATTATTTGTTTTCATGGCCATGGTCGTTCTGCTTTTGATTTTGAGTTTTTAGCACAAGAAAATAGACGTGTAATTTCAATCCATTTATTCTTTCATGGCAACTCATTATTCCCAATTAATCGTGTTGAAAAAGAACCACTTAAAACGAATGAGTTCATTGAATTATTTAATCTAATTCTAACAGAAGAAAAGGTAGCTCAATTTCATTTATTAGCCTTTAGTCAAGGAGGTAGATTTACACTTTGTCTGACACCTTTCTTTGGTCAACAGATAGAATCATTAACCTTGATTGCGCCCGATGGAATGGATAATTATAGTTTTTACAATTGGTCTTCTCGTCAAGGATTAGCAAGGAAATTATTCACTTACCTTGAAAAGAAACCACATAAAGTTATACGCTACAGCAACTTGGCAACAAAGCTGAAATTGATGCGCCCAAAAGTAAAAACGTTTGTTCATGAATTTGCTTCTAATCCGGATACTTTTCGCTATGCATCTTTGACTTGGAGAGCTTTTCGATTGTTGCTACCTGATTATGACGCTATTTCTAAAACGCTTAAAGAAAATGACATTCCATTATTAATTATAATGGGGAAATTTGATCAAGTGATTCGACCGAAACAAGCGTATCAGTTTGCTGAAAAATTAGGAATTAAAGCGTGTGTTGTTGAAATCGAAAACGGTCATAACTTCTTTAAAAAATCAGCAATTCCCAGATTTAAAGACTTACTTCCCTATTCTTCATAAGTAAGTAAAATTTCAAGTCAATCGTAACTTTCATTCCCATTATAATTTCTACATTTGCTTAAAATCTCAAGTCATGAATAGCATTCTTAGTCACGCAGAAATTCAACAAAAAATCACACGTTTAGCTCATCAAGTTCTCGAGAACTGTTTTGAAGAGCCAACTGTTTATATTGGTGGAATCTGTGGCAATGGTTTCAAAATTGCAAATGACATTCAACGAATAATGGCAACTAATTCGGATCAAGAAATTGTTGTTTTCGAAATAAACGTTGATAAAGAAGAACCTTGGAACTCTCCTATTTCGGTTTCAATCGATGAAAGCTTATTAAAAAATGCTTATATCATTTTGGTTGACGACGTTTTGAATTCAGGAAAAACAATGCAATATTCCTTGATGAAATTTTTAGAACGACCAACAAAATCAATAAAAACAGTTGCCTTGGTTGATCGTACACACCGTCGTTATCCAATTAAAGCAGATTTCGTTGGGATTAGTTTGTCTACAACCTTGAAAGAACGCGTTGAAGTAGAATTGAATGAATCAAATTCGATGGCTTATTTAGTATGATAAATTCAATTTGATGATTTGATGATTTGATGATTTGATGATTTAAAATTCAATTTTTGGACTAATTTTCAAATCTTTCAAATTTTTCAAATTTTCGAATCCTTAGTTTAAAACGATTTAATTCCCCTTAAAAAACAGTCACACATGCGCAAAACAACAGAAGCATCTTCCAACTACGAAGCTTTAGAAAAAATGTCAACCGCTGATTTGTTAAGCAATATCAACAACGAAGACAAAACTGTTCCTCTAGCGATTGAGAAAGAATTGCCAGCGATTGAAGCTTTTGTGAAAGCATGTTTTGAACGTATGAAAACAGGAGGACGTTTGTTCTACATTGGAGCAGGAACAAGTGGTCGTTTGGGAATTGTTGATGCAAGTGAATGTCCACCAACGTTTGGAGTAGAACATGGAATTGTTGTAGGAATTATTGCAGGTGGTGACAAAGCGATTCGTAAAGCAGTTGAATTTGCTGAAGACGACACAAAACAAGGCTGGAAAGATTTGATGGAATACAACATTAATTCAAACGATACATTGGTTGGTATCGCAGCTTCAGGAACAACACCTTACGTTTTAGGCTCGATTGATGAAGCAAAGAAAATGGGTGTTTTGACGGGTGGAATTTCTTGTAACCCTGGAAGTCCTTTGTCGCAAGTTGTTGAATACCCAATGACCCCAGAAGTTGGACCTGAATTCGTTACTGGAAGCACACGTATGAAATCTGGAACAGCTCAGAAATTAGTTCTAAATATGATTTCCACTTCCTTGATGATTAAATTAGGAAGAGTAAAAGGAAACAAAATGGTTGACATGCAATTGAGTAACAATAAATTGGTCGATCGTGGTGTAAAAATGATCATGGGTGAAATTGATGTGACGTATGAGCAAGCTGCTGAATTATTAGAAACGCATGGTTCAGTTAGAAAGGCCGTTGAAGCTTTTAATCAATAAGATTATATGGTTTTTAAATTTAATTTTGCTTTATTTTTACTTGCTATTATTACAAGTTCCTTTAGTCAAAACTCCGACAAACGTGTTGAAGCACAAAAATGGATTGAAACCGAAATCCCAAAAGCGTTTAACTCACAATTAAATCCAATTGAAACATTGACAACTGTTAAGTATCAAAAGTATAAATCAGATGCTATAAATCTGGATTTTGATGGAGGTTTATCAGAAGCTGACTTTCACGTAAAATGGAAAAAAGAGTTTAACACCAAGAAAGCTGGAATAGGTTTGAGTTTTATTTTAGGTGTTCAAGATTATGAAACGGTAAAAGTTGAACGTGCCCGATTCGTGAAGAAAATTACTCCTACCTCCTATTTATTTTTGGTTTCATTCAGTTATTCTGAAAATTCTGGAACAGTTGCTGTTCAACTAATAGTCGAAGAACACAAAAATTCTTTTTTGATTTCAGATGTTTGGCAAGAGAATTAAAATTCCGGTATTCCAACAACAACATTTTCTCTCAGTTTCTTTGATTGCTCACTTGGTGTTTTAACAAGCGCATAGTATTGTTTTTCTGTAATCAAATCATCGTACAACATTTCTTTGTAAATCATAATCATGTATTCCGGAATCCAATAATAATTTGGACAAACTTTCATTGCTTTATTCATTTCCGTTAATGCATATTCGTAATTATTTGAGGCCATAAAATGTTTCGCTCGAATAACATACAATTGAAAATCAGTCGCACCATCATGCAAGGCTTCTTCTGTTAAGGTCAAGGCCATCAAATCACCCGTTTTATCTTGGAAATACTCATGTTCTTTGTTGTTCGCGTAGATTTTTGCCACCAAGACTTTTACTTTTGGTTCATTTCGGAATTGCTCTGACAACTGTTTTGCCCAAACAACATCCTTGAAATTGGAATTTTCGGCAGTTAGTAAATAATATTCCCATGCTTTCTTGAACTTACCTGATTTGAAATAAACATCCCCCTTCAATTTATAATATCTGAAATAAGCATAGATTTCTAAAATACCTCCTTCCGAATTATGCGGAATATACGATTCAATTTGCGACAATAGTTTTTCTACTTGTTTAAGATTGTTCTCTGATAAATACAAGTCGATCAAACTGAATACATAATCAAATCCTTCTTCCTTTTGCGAACGAATGCTATAACTATTTTCTTCCGCCCCGTTCGAAACTAGTTCTTGATAATAGTCGAATTTTTCCCTAGCACATTCCAAATAAAACGCCTTTAACTCTTCCGATCTCGCTGGAAAACGTTTCAGCATATCTATTTTGTAAAAATTCAAATTGTCCTGGGTTTGTGAAATATGATTATTAACCGAATAATGATTGTACAATTGATCATAAAAAAATAGTGCGCTATCGATTTGATTTGTTTTATAACCGTAGAGTTGAAAGAGCGCGTTGCAAACTTCGGGAAGTGTGTCATAACTCAAACTTTTAGAATAATACGCAATTGAGAAATTTGGTTGGAGATAATCCTTATAACATTCACCAAGAATTTCATACAATCGCGCATACGAAATTGTTGAATCAACCAATCCAGCTTCTTTTCGCTTCAAAATAAAATTAACATCTGATTCTACAAGAACCGTATTGTGCTGCCTTAAACCAATATGAATTCGACTCATTCGCACTGCGTCATTAGTGGAATCTTTCGCTAATTCCAAGTCATAATTTCTCAATTGAACAGGATAAAAGACTTCTGGTCCTGGTTGAGCAAAAAGTAAATTGCAGACAAATTGAAACCAAATAATTAAATACGCATTTTTCATTGGGAGTAGTTACACTAGAAACGACAAATCGTTCACCAATTAAATAAAACAACTACTTTTTGTCAAATTCCGTTGTGTTTAAGCTTGTTCTTTCATCAATTAAACCCCACAATTTACATTTGGTTTTTGTATGTGATTTAAAGACTTTATGGTAAATTGCAATTTCGAATAAAACTTATTAAAATGAGTAATTTAAAAATTCAGGTTATTCAATTGAGCTTATTCCTTAGTTTTAGTTTCCAAGTATTTCCATTATTCTCCCAGCTTGAATTCACAAAACAAGAACGACTTTTATTTGTTGGCTCAGATGAAATAGAAGAAAAACGAATCATCAGTGGAGTTTACATTATGCCGATTGATAGTTTTCATTTGGAGCTGCAACTGGATATTCTCGATGATTGGGTGCAGAAAGATTCAATTCATACGATTATCGAAATTGACACATCAAGTATTTACACGGATTACTTCTTTATTTCACGTAACGACAAAAAGTATCCGGCTTATCGTTTTTATAACACTGATGGATTTGAATTAATCATCGCGAAGGAGCTAAAATACGCCTATACGCCCCATAACGGTTCAAATGAAACAACAGCATACATGGTGAATTTTGTATAGTTATCACTACCAAAAAACAACACTTACTACGTTAAAACATTACCACTTATGTTCAACAAATAGTGAATCCTTCAATTTATTTCTATGCAAAGTAACTTTTTTGAATTTCATTACACCTACTCTGCAAATAAGTAAAAGATTCAATGGCTGAAAACAAAAAAATAGCTTTCATGAAACTTTATGAACCCGTTCATGAGAAATTCGAACGGTTTTGCAAAGCACGTGTTTACGGTCAACTCGATTATAAAGATTTAATGCATGACACGATTGTTATTGCCTACAATAAGTTTGAAACCATTAAGGAAGCAAAGGCTTTTCTCCATTTCTTATTCGGTGTAGCGATCAGAATCCTCTCCAATAATTCTAAAAAAAAGTCACTTGACTATACAGAAAATTTACATCAATTGGAATTCATTACGCATGAAAAAACAGATATTGAACGAACAATCGAATTGGAACATTTAAAAATCGCTCTATCCCGTTTGCCGGAAGACCAACGAGAAACCTTGCTGCTATTTGAAATCGTTGGCTTTTCGATTAAGGAAATATCACATCTTCAACAAATTGGAGAATCTGCAGTGAAACAACGATTAAGTCGTGGAAGACAAAATTTAGTACAAATACTTTCACCTAAATCAACTAAGTTCTAATCCCTAAGCTATGAAAGAAATCAATTTAGATCAGCTTTTTCAAGAATTGAATCAAGAAGCGACAGAAGTTCAAATTTCAGAAATTACGGAATGGGTGAAAAACATACAGTCTCCTGGATTTCGCTTTAAAATTGCATCGAGTATCGTTGGTTTATCAATTATTCTGATTGTGTTATATTCTTTCTTTAAATTAAATGAACAGCATTTGATAATCAAAACGAATAAAACAACTTCAGTTTTACCAATTGAAAACTTAAATCCTAGTAAAGTTTTACCACCACAAGATGTAACAATATTGGAAGCATCCACTTTTCAGGAAGACAGAGCAAAAACAGACGCTAACATTCCCAACGAACCATTTCAAGTTTTTAGTTTTAATAAATTACCGTTGAAAACGGTAAAAAGTGCTCAATCAACAAGTTTCAATGAAAGAAATGCATCAAAAAATTGGATATTGGCCTTGTTTAACATTCGAAACAAACAAGCCATCGTGTTTGATTCTGCAATTCCTCAACAAAATTCGCTGTACATTTTAGACACAATGCAAAACTATCGATCTAACAGAAAGTTTAGCATGGATGAAAAGGATTGTTACTTGCAAATTTTAAACGATTATGTTGTTATTTCCTATCGCTTCCGTGGATCTATGGTTTTTAAATCTGGAAAGATTTATGAAACGGGAACAATGAAACTGGATGGAAAGGAAATTCGCATTTATGGTTTTATTTGTGATAATCGTTATTCGCCAACTAATTTTGGGCAACGCAATTTCTTCGGAGTAAGTGAGTCTAGCAGTAATTCTAAAGAACTTATTTTTTTTGGCACCAACTGGGAACCATTTTTCACCTTTCATTCTCACTGTGCAAGTGAAAATGAACGCAAAAAATTGATGGAACGTTCTAGTATGCAGAAGAATTTGTGAGAAAAAAGTATTCATCCGATTGTATGTGATAATTTCGAATTTCGCAAGTCTTTTCAATTCACTTACTTAATTGTAAAATGATTAGAAAGGTATTACTACTATATTCGCTTGAAAATTAATCAGTATGAAAAAGAAAATTTATTTATTTGTGTTAACCGCAATTTTCTTACAAGCTTGCGCGAGTAGTTCCAATGTCACAACTAATTTTGCCCTTCAAAAACGAAAATATACAAAAGGTTGGCATATAAAAGAATTGTTTACTCGTAATCAAAATAAAGAAAACAATGAATCTGAAATACAAGTAATAGCGATTAAAGCTTTGGAAAATGATTTAGAATCCTCTTCATTCAAATCATCTAAGCCTGAGGAAAAATTAATTGAAGTATCTAACAAAATCGAAGTAGTTGAAGAAAAAATCGAAGAAACGAAAGAGGACAACCAATCAACAGAAAAATTCGATGGTTTTGAACGCGATAATCTACTTACAACTTCATTAAAGATTAAACAACAACAACCAAGATTAACGATTCAAAAAATCGATGAGACTGTACCTATAGAAGAAGAAAAAAAGGCAAATACATTTTTCCGAGTTTTTATGATTATTACCTTAAGCGTTGCTGTATTAACAATTATTTTCTCATTTTTCAGTCTTACAGCAGAATTATCATTAGGTTTAGGAATCTGGCTTATTCTGTTGAATATAACTTCATTAATATTAGTAATTGTACTTCTTTTAAAACGATTGTTTAAAAATGAAAAATACAAAGAAAGTAAACTATTCATTGCATTATCAGAACTTCTATTAATTGTTCTTTCATCACTCGCTTGGTTATGTGTATTGAGCTTTTCTGGTATCTAATGTAACTTAAATTTTAAGAAAGTATGATGCAACATCCAATGAATTAAGACTCACTGTTTTTGATACAATGAAAATAAAAAGAATAATAGTCCAAACACATCTCTACGTGCGAATACCGGAATGGTTTTGTTGCCTTCCCACTTTTCAGACAGAGAATAAATAAAGTAAATCCAGTTCAAGAAAACGAATATAAGAATGTAGCAGTCTAACTGATTTTCAAAAAGAAAGCATATGTATTTACATTTTTTTTAGTAAAAAAAAAGAGGGGAGAACAAGAAAAGTTCGGAAAAGTAATTTTAACAATCTAACGGTATGAAATCTGGTGCAGAATCATCTCACAAATCTTTATAATTCTTTTTAACATAATTATAATACATTTTTTTTGTTCTTAAAATTAATATATCGTAATATTGCAATATTGTTTTATAGCATTATTTAAATTTTAAAACTCTACAAATGGGAGCATCAAAATCAGATCATTTTACAGACGAACAAAACGAACTCTCTACCCTATTTAAAGCACTTGGACATCCAGCCAGAATTGCAATTATTCAACAGATTCTTGAGACAAAATCATGCGTATGCGGCGATTTAGTTCAGAAATTTCCACTTTCACAAGCAACGATATCTCAACATTTGAAAGAATTAAAATCTGCTAATATCATTCAAGGTACCATAGAAGGTAATTCAATTTGTTATTGCTTAAACCCAGAAACATTGAATAAAATAAGCAGTGCAATTTCTATTTTCATAGAAGCGGAAAAATGCAAAGGAACAAGATGCTGTTAAACTAATAGTCGAATTCTCAAATTATCAAATATTCAAATCATAAAGTCATGAAACTTTCAACAATTAAAGAAACGCTGAATACATTAAATGCCGTAACTTTTCAATTACCTAATGGTTCAATAGTACCTCAACATTTCCATGTAACAGAAGTCGGTTTAATTACTAAGAACTTTATTGATTGCGGTGGAACCGTTCGAGAAGAAAAGGTCATCAATTTCCAATTATGGGAGGCAAATGATTTCGATCACCGTTTGGCACCACAAAAATTAATCAACATCATCGAACTTTCTGAGAAGATGTTAAATCTTCCTGATTTGGATATCGAGGTTGAATATCAAAGTGATACAATCGGTAAATTTGGATTAGAATTCAACGGAAATCATTTCCTTTTAACATCAAAACAAACGGCTTGTCTTGCTGAAGATAAATGTGGGATTCCACAGGAAAAATTGAAAGTAAACTTAAAGGATTTAAGCACAGACAGTGCGGCTTGTTGTGCGCCTGGAGGTAAATGTTGCTAATTAATTGATTGAATTATGTTTACTTCCATACATCAACTTTGTGATGAATTAATCCTTGATTTCGATTCAATTCCAAAAGAACGAAAAGATTTGTTGTCAAAAATCAGCTCATACATACAAGAAAGAAAAGATAAGAATCAGGAAATCAACTTAGTATATGTGTGCACGCACAATTCACGCAGAAGTCATTTTGGTCAAGTTTGGTCTGCTGTGGCCGCGAATTATTATCGTATTCAGAATGTAAATTCTTTTTCAGGTGGAACTGAAGCAACAGCTTTTAATCCAAATGCAATCAATGCTTTAAAAGAGGTTGGTTTTGAAATTGATAAACTAAGTGAAACAGAAAACCCTTCTTATGCTGTCAAATTTGGACCAACAGATAAAACAATATGCTTCTCAAAAACTGTAGATGATAAGACAAATCCAATCGCAAATTTCGCCGCAATTATGACCTGTTCGGATGCGGATGAAAATTGCCCGTTCATTCCTGGAGTTGATTTGCGCATTGGAACAACGTATGAAGATCCAAAAGCATTTGATGGAACAGATTTACAAACTATTAAATACCAAGAACGTTCTAAGCAAATTGCAACAGAATGTTTGTTTGTTTTTTCTCAAATTAAATAAGCCACATTATGACACAGCAACGTAAAAAACTGAGCTTTTTAGATAAATATCTGACCTTATGGATTTTTCTCGCAATGGGAATCGGTATTAGTATTGGTTATTTCATTCCAACTGCGGACGATTTTATCAATTCATTTTCTTCGGGTACGACAAATATTCCGTTGGCAATTGGTTTGTTATTAATGATGTATCCGCCTTTAACGAAAGTTGAATTTTCTAAGATTCCTAAAGTACTTGCAAAGCCAAAATTATTGCTTATCTCATTTTTTATCACATGGATTATCGGGCCAATGTTGATGTTTTTGCTAGCTGTTACGTTTCTAAAAGATTACCCAGATTACATGACTGGATTAATCATTATCGGATTAGCACCGTGTATTGCAATGGTGATTGTTTGGAATGAATTGGCTGAAGGAAATCGTGAATTAGTTGCTGGACTGGTTGGGATTAATTCCTTGCTTCAAGTGTTATTCTTCAGTCTATACGCCTATTTTTATTTGGAAATCGTTTTACCTTGGTTTGGAATCAAAGCCTTAAAAATTGATATTACTGTAGCAGAAATTGCAAAAACAGTTGGAATCTATTTAGGAATTCCTTTTGCTGCAGCGGTTCTTAGCCGAACAATCTTATTAAAAACAAAAGGTGAAGTTTGGTTTAATACTAAATTCCTTCCGTTCATTTCTCCAATCACCTTAATTTCATTATTGTTTACGATCATTGTCATGTTCAGTTTAAAAGGTGCGATGATTGTCTCAATCCCAATGGATGTCGTACGCATTGCAATTCCACTGGTTATTTTCTTTGCAATTATGTTTTTAACGATGTTTTTTGTTGCAAAATGGTCTGGAGCTAAATATGACGAAAACGCAACATTATCATTTACTGCCTCCGGGAACAATTTTGAATTAGCAATCGCTGTTTCAATTGCAGTTTTTGGAATTAATTCAGGACAAGCCTTTGCTGGAGTCATTGGTCCTTTAGTCGAAGTTCCGGCTTTAATTTTAATGGTTCAATTGGCGTTTTGGTTAAAAAAGAAATTGTACTAGTTCACAGGTCGTTTTTTGAGTCATAACCAGATAATTATGACTAACTTACAGGAAAACAAATTATCATGAACTTAGCAGATTTACACACGCAAAATCTTCCTTTGGAAACCAGTAAACTTTTTGAAGCAAGTGAAGGAAAAGTAATCCATATTTCACTTCAAAAAAATGGTTTTCTAAAAGAACATATCACGAAAGTACCAGCATTATTACTGTGTATTTCTGGTGAAACAGTTTATGAAGACGAAAACAATGCGAATATCACTTTGAAAAATGGTGATTATGTGACCATTGAAGCAAATGTCAAACATTGGTTGGTGGGAATCGCACAAAGTAGTTTAATTCTAATTAAGTAACTATGAGCACGACCACTTCCCTACTCGCATTATGGAAAGAAGCGAGAACACGCTTTTCGAACCAATTGAGTCAACTAAATGAGGATGATTTAAAAAGAAAATTGCCTCCAATTCAAATAGCATTGGATTTTTAATTCGACACATCGGCGATGTTGAATTATTGTTTGCTAAAAATGTCTTTGGAGATTCTACGGTTTCTGTGATTGCAAAAACGGTAATCGATCAAAAAGATTCTGGTGAATGGACTAATTTGAACGAACTGATAGCTTATACAAGCAAATCCTTTCAAATATTAGAAGCAATTATAATGAAACAATCGGAAGAAAATTGGAGCGAAACAATTGTTACGAAAGAATTTGGTACAAAAACAAAAGCAGAAGCATTTGGAAGAATTATTTCGCATACAACCTATCATGCTGGACAAATGGCGATACTAAAAAAGTATGGAAATTAATTAAACAATTCCATCATCACTTTTCCAGAAGTTGAACGATTCTTTACGTTTAGTAACTCAAGTATTGTTGCGTTCAAATCAATCAAACTGTAGGAATTGGTGAAAACTATATTCTTTTTAAAATCTGGTCCGTATGCATAGAAATTTATATGTCGACAACCATCACATCCGTCTCCATGCGATGGGAAACCATCATTTACACCATCCAAATGCCTTCCATGATCATTCGTGACAAATAAACTTGTTTTGCCCGCATAGAAAGGATCGTTTTGAATCATTTGCCAAATTTGATAAACGTATTCGTCAGTATCTTGAATTCCTTTAATGTAATTCGTCCAATTCGCTTGATGTCCAGAGTAATCTGGCTCTCTGAAATTCACAAACAACACTTTCGGATGATGATTTTGCAAAACATCTGTTATAACGGTGAAAGTTGTGCTATCATCGCGATAACCAGTTCCCAAACCATTTACACCACAATTCATCGACGGAATAAATTGATCTTTCCAATCTGAATCCGTTGTATTTGCTAATCGCGCTAATTTGTCTTTACTTGTTACCAACCAAACATCCTCTGATGTCCAATTTTTCTCCTTCAACAATAACTGAAAGAATGAAACATGACTTGGACTTTCTGCGCCAGAATTATTAATTGACTGATAATATCCAGTTGTAATTGCTGTGTGTCCAGCTGTGGTATATGTTTCTCCAAGATTGTAAAATCCGGAACAAATCATTCCTTCCGACGCTAAAACAGAATCCATTTTCGGAATATTTGCATGTGAATTATCTCCCCATGTTTCTGAATAACGAGGGCCATCCACAACCAAAACAATTACGTTTTCTGTAATGTAATCACGCATTTGAACCTTTGCGGATACGCAGTGATTCAAAATTAAGATAACTGCAAAACCAAATAATGTTGTACCTAAAAATCTAACCATTGTTTTTAATTGAAAAACCAAGTTACAAAAAAAGGCCACCTTTCGATGACCTTTTAAATTTATTCTTTTGATTTTGATTTCGATTTTCCTTTTTCGATTTTGATTGCCAACTCTTCTTGACCATCAATGATATCGATTTTAATTTTATCACCTTCTTGCAATGTAGCACGAATAATTTCTTCTGCTAGTGGATCCTCGATGAATTTTTGAATCGCTCGTTTCAATGGACGCGCACCATATTTTTCATCATACCCTTTGTCAACAATAAAATCTTTCGCTTTTTCAGTCATTTCAATTTGGTAACCCAATTCATTGATACGACCATACAATTTCGCCAATTCAAGATCAATGATTTTGTGAATACTATCACGATCCAATGATTTGAACAAAATCATATCATCAATTCGGTTTAAGAACTCTGGAGAAAAGGCTTTTCTCAATGCATTCTGAATAACAGTTTTTGCATTTTCATCACGTGATTCTTCTTTCGCTTTAGTTCCGAAACCAACTCCAGATCCGAAATCTGCTAATTGACGCGCTCCAATATTCGAAGTCATGATTAAAATCGTATTCTTGAAATCAATCTTACGACCTAGACCATCCGTCATATGTCCATCATCCAATACTTGTAACAACAAGTTGAATACATCTGGATGCGCTTTCTCAATCTCATCTAATAAGATAATCGAATATGGTTTACGACGAATTTTCTCTGTTAATTGACCACCTTCTTCATACCCAACGTATCCCGGAGGCGCTCCAACTAATCGCGAGATTGAGAATTTCTCCATGTATTCAGACATATCAATACGAACTAACGCATCTTCAGTGTCGAACAAATATTTTGCTAAAACTTTCGCTAATTGTGTTTTACCAACACCTGTTGGCCCTAGGAAGAAGAATGAACCAATTGGTTTGTTTGGATCTTTTAGTCCAGCTCTATTACGTTGTATTGCTTTAACAACTTTAGAAACTGCCTCATCTTGTCCAACCACTTTACCACGAAGTTCTTCACCCATGTGAACCAATTTACCTGTTTCCGTTTGTGAAACACGTGTAACTGGAATTCCACACATCATCGATACTACTTCTGCAACATGTTCTTCTGTGACCGTAACACGATTTGTTTTAGAATCTTCTTCCCAACGTTTTTTAGCCGCTTCTAATTGATCTTGCAACTTACGTTCGCTATCTCTTAATTCAGCTGCTTTTTCGTATTGCTGTGATTTAATAACTTCATTTTTTTGCTCTTTCAACGCTTCGATTTGCGCTTCAACATCCAAAATTTCTTGAGGAACATTGATGTTTTTCAAGTGAACACGAGAACCAACTTCATCTAAAGCATCAATTGCTTTATCTGGTAAGTGACGATCAGTAATGTAACGCTCTGTCAATTTCACACAAGCCGCAATTGCTTCATCTGTAAACGTAACTGAATGGTGTTCTTCGTAACGTTCTTTGATGTTATTCAAAATTTGAATAGTTTCATCAATCGTTGTTGGTTCAATAATTACCTTTTGGAAACGACGCTCTAAAGCTCCATCTTTTTCAATGTACTGACGATACTCATCTAAGGTCGTTGCACCGATTGCTTGCATTTCACCGCGCGCCAAGGCTGGCTTAAACATGTTTGACGCATCCAATGAGCCACTTGCTCCACCGGCACCAATAATCGTGTGAATCTCATCGATAAATAAAATCACATCAGGATTTTTCTCAATTTCTTGCATCACTGCTTTCATTCGCTCTTCGAATTGACCACGGTATTTGGTACCAGCAACCAATGAAGCCAAATCCAACGAAACGATTCGTTTATTAAATAAAACACGTGAAACTTTACGTTGAACAATTCTAAGCGCTAAACCTTCAGCGATGGCACTTTTACCAACTCCCGGTTCACCAATTAAAATTGGGTTATTTTTCTTTCTTCTAGATAGAATTTGTGAAACGCGTTCTATTTCTTTTTCACGTCCTACAATCGGGTCTAATTTCCCCGCTTCAGCCATTTTAGTTAAATCTCTACCGAAATTATCTAAAACAGGTGTTTTTGACTTTGGATCCGTAGGTTTGCGCTGTGCAGAATATTGTTCTCCACCTTCTTCTTCTGAACCTCCTGGGAATTCTGCTCTCGGAGTTGTGTTTTCTTCAATCATTGCTTCTAATTCGTCTTTAACATTATCGTAAATAACTCCATATTTATTTAAAACCCTGCAAGCCAAACTATCTTCATCCTTTAAAATCGAAAGCAATAAATGCTCTGTACCAATCATCGGACTCTTATATAATTTAGCTTCAAGATACGTGGTTTTCAAAACTTTTTCCGCTTGTTTTACAAGTGGAATATTTGTCATAGGCTGAGCCACCGAATTTGCCGACTTCAACAAGCTCTGCTCAACTTCGACGCGGATTTGTTTTAAATCCAAATGAAACTCATTTAATAATTTTATTGCAGTACCATCTCCTTCACGGATAATACCTAGTAATAAATGTTCAACTCCAATAAAATCATTCCCTAATCTCAACGCCTCTTCCCTACTGTAACTAATTACATCCTTAACTCGGGGTGAAAATTTTGCTTCCATACTTTTTAACTTTCTAGGATAAAATTGCCTAATTATCCTTACTTACAAATATAAAACGAAAAAATTGTTAATAAGTAAACGAAAAAGTCAATTTTCCACAGATTTTTGTTAGTAAAAACACCTTTCTCAGTGTTTTCCATAGGTGCAAAATAACTAATTTCGAAACTTGCTTTAACCCGCACAATAAATGTGCTAAATAAAAAATTGTGACAAGATGGCAGATGGAGAAAAAATAATCCAAATTAACATCGAAGATGAAATGAAGTCAGCCTACATCGATTATTCGATGTCGGTAATTGTATCTCGTGCGCTACCAGATGTACGCGACGGGTTTAAACCTGTGCACAGACGTGTATTATATGGTATGCAAGACTTGGGAGTCTTCTCAAATCGTCCTTATAAAAAATCAGCGAGAATTGTTGGTGAGGTATTAGGTAAATACCACCCTCACGGTGATAGCTCAGTTTATGATACAATGGTGCGTATGGCGCAACCATGGTCTTTACGTTATCCTTTAGTGGACGGACAAGGTAACTTTGGTTCTGTCGATGGTGATAGCCCTGCAGCAATGCGTTACACGGAAGCAAGATTTAAAAAGATTGCTGAAGAAATGCTGAATGATTTGGACAAAGAAACAGTTGACTTTGCTCCTAACTTTGACGATAGTTTAGAAGAGCCTACAGTTTTACCTTCAAAAATACCTAACCTTTTAGTAAATGGTGCTTCAGGGATTGCAGTTGGTATGGCTACAAACATGGCTCCGCACAACCTTACTGAAGTAATTGATGGTATTACAGCATACATAGATAATAAGGATATCGAAATTGAAGAACTTATTAAATATGTAAAAGCGCCAGATTTCCCAACGGGTGGTATTATTTACGGATACGAAGGTGTGCGTGAAGCATTGCTTACTGGTCGTGGACGTATTGTTATGCGTGCAAAAGCTGAAATCGAAGAAGCAAACGGTCGTGAGCAAATCATCGTAACAGAGATTCCTTACCAAGTCAACAAAGCAGACATGATTAAAAAGACTGCTGAATTGGTGAACGATAAAAAAATCGAAGGTATTTCTGATATCCGCGATGAATCGGATAGAAATGGTATGCGAATCGTATATGAAATTAAACGTGATGCAATTGCTAATGTCGTTTTAAATAAATTATTCAAGTTTACTTCCTTACAAACTTCTTTCTCTGCGAATAACATTTGTTTAGTTGATGGAAGACCTGTAATGGTGAACTTAAAAGACCTAATTACGCACTTTGTGAATTTCCGTCACGAAGTAGTTGTTAGAAGAACAAAATACGAATTGCGCAAAGCTGAGGAAAGAGCGCATATTTTAGAAGGATTAATTATTGCATCAGATAATATTGATGAAGTAATTAAAATCATTCGTGCATCTAAATCCCCAGAAGAAGCGAGAGAAAACTTAATGGTTCGTTTTGCGCTTTCTGATATTCAATCTCGTGCAATTGTTGAAATGCGCCTACGTCAATTAACAGGACTAGAGCAAGATAAATTGCGTGCTGAGTACGAAGATTTGATGAAATTGATTGCAGATTTAAAAGACATCTTAGCAAATGAAGATCGTCGTATGCAAATCATTAAAGATGAGTTATTAGAAGTTAGAGAGAAATACGGTGATGAACGTCGTTCGCAAATTGAATATTCTGCTTCAGAAATGAGAATGGAAGATTTAATTGCTGATGAGGAAGTTGTTATTACAATTTCTCACGCTGGCTACATTAAACGCACAAGTCTTACTGAATACAAAGTTCAGAACCGCGGAGGAATGGGATCGAAAGGTTCAACTACACGTGATAAAGATTTCTTAGAGCATTTATTTGTTGCTACGAACCATAACTATTTACTAGTCTTCACTGAAAAAGGAAGATGTTTCTGGATGCGTGTATACGAAATTCCTGAAGGAAATAAATTATCCAAAGGTAGAGCGATTCAAAACTTGATCAACATTCCGCAAGACGACAAAGTTAAAGCATATGTGAAAGTTCAAGATTTGACAGATAAAGATTACGTTGAAAATAACTTTATCGTTATGTGTTCTAAACAAGGTGTAATTAAGAAAACATCTTTAGAAGCATATTCTCGTCCTCGTTCAAATGGTATTAACGCCATTACTATTCGTGACAACGATGAATTATTAGAAGCTAAATTAACAAACGGAACAAATGAAATTGTTTTAGCAACAAGTTCAGGTCGTGCGATTCGCTTTAACGAGTCAACTGTTCGTCCAATGGGTAGAAATGCTTCTGGTGTTCGCGGTGTAACTCTTGGTGGAGATAACGATCAAGTTGTTGGTATGATTTGCGTTGAGGATGTATTCTCGACAATTCTTGTGGTTTCCGAGAAGGGTTATGGAAAACGTACCTTCTTGAACGATCCAGAAGATCAAGAGCCAGTTTACCGTATCACAAATCGTGGTGGAAAAGGTGTTAAAACATTGAACATTACAGACAAAACTGGTCCATTGTTATCGATTCTTAACGTTACTGACGAAGAAGATTTGATGATTATCACGAAAGCTGGTGTTACAATTCGTATGCACATTGATACAATTCGTACAATGGGAAGAGCCGCTCAAGGTGTTCGTTTGATCAACTTGAAAGGAAGTGCAGAAATTGCAGCAATTGCTCGTGTACCAAGATCTGAAGACGAAGAGGAAACACTTCTAGATGAAGAAGGAAATCCAATTGAACCAGAAAATGGCACGGATATTGAAACGCCGGTTGTGGAATAAAAAGAAAAATGCATCCAAATGAAAAAAACGATGAAAAATAAATTTATAGCATTTGCAGGAGTTGTATTATTCAGCTCGCAAGTAATGGCGCAAAAAACGAACGAAACTTCAGCAGCCATTGAATACAAAAAATACTCTGACGCGATGACTATGTTAATGTTGACAGGGACAGGAGACATGGAAGTTGCACAGAAAGCAATTGAAAAAGCAAAAGGGTTTATTGACTTAGCTGCTGTAAACGAAACAACAAAAGAAAGCCCTAAGACACTTTTCTATAAAGGTGAAATCTACACGGGTTATTTAATGGCTTTCGCAACAGATACTGCTTTCATGAGTGCAAATGCTGAAAACTATTTCAATACTGGAATTGAAAGTTATCAAAAATCGTTAAGTATTAGCACAAAATACAAAGAGGATATCAAGGCGTCTATCGATCAAAAGAAAGCTTTGTTCTCAATGGGAATCAATGCACTTTATGATCAAGGGAAATTTGCTGAATGTGCTGAAGCATATGAAATGCAAGTTAAACTTTCTTCAGGCGTTAACGAAGTTGACACATTGTCAATCTACAACTCTGCAGTGTGTTATGAAAAAGCAAATGATTTCGCAAAAGCGGCAAAAATGTATTCTGAAGCAGCAAGAACTGGCTATAAAGCTCCTGGAACATACAGAAGTGCATCTGCTTGTTATAGAAAAGCGAGTAATTCCGGAGAAGCAAAAGCTATTCTATCTGAAGGACGTAAAAAGTACCCAAGTGATCGCGATTTATTGTTAGAATTGGTTAACACAAACATTGACGCAGGTGATGCAGCTGGAGCTGAAGCGGCACTATCAGAAGCAATTGCTGCTGACCCAAAAAACAAACAACTTCACTACACGATTGGAACAATTTATATTGAGCTTAAGCAAAACGAAAAAGCAGAAACAGCTTTAAACGAGGCGTTAAAAATTGACCCAGAATATGAAGATGCGCTGTATCAATTAGGTGCTCACCTTGTTACATGGGCCGCTGATGTAAGAACTGCTGCAGGGCAATTAAATTTGAAAGACCCTAACTACGATAAAATGTCAGCGCAATCTGAAGAAACATTTAAACGTGCGTTAATTCCTCTTGAGAAATTTATTGCTAAAAATCCAAACGACAAGGATGTATTAACGATTTTATCTCAAATTTACCGTAGCATCGGAAACTATGAGAAAGCAAATGAATACAAAAAGCGTATTGACGCTATTAAATAAGTAAACATTAAATTGTTTAAAAGGTCGACCACCGTCGACCTTTTTTTATGCGTAAAAAGTTGGTTTTACTATTTTTATCACTACCTTTGCAGCCTTAAAACAAGACTGTTACCCTATTTTGACAGTTTAGTATTCATCACTTTCGGGTTTTTAGGGTGCTCGAAATACAATTATTAAAGCCAAATGGCAAAAAACACAAGCACGCAGGGGACTGCTGATTTCGACTGGGATGCGTTAGCACTAGACGGATATTCAAAAATCCAACGTTCTGAGTTATCAGACAAATACGAAGTAACTTTAACTTCAATCAACGAGAAAGAAGTTGTTGAAGGAACTGTAGTTATCGTTACAAAAAAAGAAGTAATCATTAACATTGGTTACAAATCAGAAGGAGTTGTTCCTGCTTCTGAATTCCGTTACAACCCAGATTTGAAAGCTGGTGATACTGTTGACGTTTATGTAGAATGCCAAGAAGACAAAACTGGTCAGTTGGTTGTTTCTCACAGAACTGCACGTATGCACAAAGCATGGATCCGTGTGAATGACGTATTACGTACAGGTGAAGTTATCACTGGATATGTAAAATGTCGTACAAAAGGTGGTTTAATTGTTGACGTATTTGGAATTGAAGCATTCTTGCCAGGTTCTCAAATTGACGTTAAACCAATTCGTGACTACGATGTTTACGTTGGTAAAAACATGGAGTTCAAAGTTGTTAAAATCAACCAAGAGTTCCGTAACGTTGTTGTTTCTCACAAAGCGCTTATCGAAGCTGAGTTGGAAGAACAGAAAAAACAAATTATCTCTGGTCTTGAGAAAGGTCAAGTATTGGAAGGAACTGTTAAAAACATCACATCTTACGGTGTATTCATCGATTTAGGTGGTGTTGATGGTTTGATTCACATTACAGATTTATCTTGGGGACGTGTTAACCACCCAGAAGAGATTGTTGAGTTAGATCAAAAATTAAACGTTGTTATTCTTGACTTTGATGATGATAAGAAAAGAATTGCTTTGGGTCTAAAACAATTACAACCACATCCATGGGATGCTTTAAATGCTGACTTAAACGTTGGAGATAAAGTTTCTGGTAAAGTTGTAGTTATGGCAGATTACGGTGCGTTCGTTGAAATCGCTGCTGGAGTTGAAGGGTTGATCCACGTTTCAGAAATGAGCTGGTCACAACACTTACGTTCTGCTCAAGATTTCATGACTGTTGGAGATACTGTTGAAGCAGTTATCTTAACATTAGATCGTGAAGAGCGTAAAATGTCTTTAGGTATCAAACAATTGATGCCAGATCCATGGGCTAACATCGAAGGTAAATATTCAGTTAGCTCTAAACACAATGCAAAAGTTCGCAACTTCACTAACTTCGGAGTATTCGTTGAATTAGAAGAAGGTGTTGACGGATTAATTCACATTTCTGATCTTTCTTGGCAAAAGAAAATCAAACACCCATCTGAGTTCTGCAAAGTAGGTGATGAAATGGAAGTTGTTGTATTGGAAATCGATAGAGAAAACAGAAGAATCTCTTTAGGTCACAAACAATTAGAAGAAAATCCATGGGATGTATTCGAAACAATCTTCGGAGAAGGTTCAGTACACCAAGGAACTATTATCGAGAACAAAGACAAGTCTGGAATTGTTGCTCTTCCTTACGGTGTTGAAGGTATTTGTCCTTCTAAACACTTGAGAAAAGAAGATGGTTCTAACGCTAAAGTTGAAGAGACACTTGATTTCAAAGTAATCGAATTCAACAAAGAGTCTAAGAAAATCGTTGTTTCTCATACACGTACATTTGAAGAAGGTGAAGACAAACCAACTACATCTGCTAAACCAGCAGGTAAAAAAGGTGGTGCTGGATCATCAACTTCTCAAGCTGTAAAAGCAATCAACCAAAATACAGAGAAATCTACATTAGGTGATTTAGATGCTTTATCAGCATTGAAAGAAAAAATGGAAAAAGGAAACTAATCCATCATACTTTTAAAGAAAACCGTTCCGTTTATTCGGAACGGTTTTTTTTTGACCAAAAATTTTTGACACAAAAAAAAGGTTGATTCATTTGAACCAACCTTTCCTATAATACTATCTTTTGTTTTAGTTAACAGAATTCGCTAAACTAATCAGTTTATCTTCTGTTTGAAAACCAACGACTTCTTTTATCAATTTTCCTTTGCTATCAATAATCAACAAAGTTGGATATGCTTTGATTTTATATAATCGAGCTAATTCTGGTCCATCAGCATCTTTTTCAATATCAACTTTTAAATTCACGAAACTTTCATTAAACACTTCACCAACTTCTTCATTCATAAATGACGTTGCTGCCATTTTCTTACAAGGTCCACACCAACTAGTATAACAATCAATAAAAATCAACTGTTCATTTTCTGCAGCAAGTTTCTTTGCTTCTTCCAATGTAATGTGCTCAAACTTAATTCCCGTGCCTTCTTGTTTTTGAATTGGCGCTTTTTTCATTGTAAAGGCCATTGACACTAATCCGATTGCTGCTATTCCAAGAATTCTTTTCATTTCTAGTTTATTTTGTGTTTAAATTACAAACATTTTTTTAATCGTCCAACAGAGTATAAAAACTTCCGCTGCAAAGTTGTTACCTTTGAGACAAAAACCATTCCATAAACTATGAATGAACGAATTACATTTATTACTCAATCTGCAGAACTTAAAAATAAAGTGCTTGCATTCATTGAAGAATGGAATTCGACTGCCGAAACAATTGTAGTAAACACTTCAGGATCAACAGGAACACCAAAGAAAACGGAAATTCTTAAATCACACATGCTGATTTCAGCAAAAAAAACGCTGGATTATTTCGCTTTAAAACCTGGTAACACTGCTCTACTTTGTCTTTCCCCAGAAACGATCGCAGGAAAAATGATGATTGTACGCTCAATTGTTGGAGAATTGAATTTGCTAGTAAATGATATCAATTCAGCACCTTTAAAGAATTGCGATCATCACATTGATTTTATTGCGCTTGTTCCGTTGCAAGTAGAAGAATTAGTAAAAACTGATTCAGAAAAACTAAAAACGATTCAGACAATTCTAATTGGTGGTGGACCAATAAACACATCGATTTCAACAGAATTACGTAATAAAAACATACAGGCATATCATTCGTATGGTATGACTGAAACAATTTCTCATGTAGCCATTCGAAAGGTTGGAACTGAAGAAACGGAAACATTTGAAGCACTAAACGGAATTGAATTTTCTCAAGAAAACGGTAAATTACATGTGCATTATGCAGAAATCGGGTATTCAAATTTAACTACAAATGACCTAGTAGAACTAATTGATAATCATCATTTTAAATTTAAAGGAAGAGCAGATTTCATTATTAATTCTGGTGGCATAAAAATAAATCCGGAAACAGTTGAAGAATTGCTATCAACGCATGTTGAAACATCCTTTTTTGTCAGTGGGATTCCAGACGAACAATTAGGTCAACGATTAATTTTAATCATCGAGGGAACTATCACGCAAGCGCCAACACTTTTTGAATTAAAGTCATTATTGCCTAAGTTCCACAATCCAAAGGAAATTTATTTTTTACAAAAGTTCATTCGTACAGAAAGTGGAAAAATCAATCGTTTGGAGACTTTAAAAATGATTTCAGAATAATCTTGAAGAAGTATTTTCAAATATTAGGCCTTCCGGAAACTGCATCACACGATGAGATCAAAAAGAAGTACCGCAAATTGGCAATGCGTATTCATCCAGATCGAAACCCTTCGCCTAAAGCAAAAGAAGAATTCTTGCAATTGACAGATGCATACGAAATCTTAATTGGTAAAAAGCCAGCGCCAAGAACAAGTCGATCAATTTCTAAATCTGCTGAAAAGACTTCGGAGGAACGCGTAAAAGAAGCAAAACAGCGAATTTTTGAACAACAAGAAAAGGAACGGCAAGAAAACGAATATTATTTTCAGAATTTATTTCGTGGTCGAAAATGGAAAACACTAAAATTCGCTGCTTTTTTGGGAGTTGTTTTGTCGCTACTCATCATTTGTGACAACTTTCTGCCGCGCCATTTTGTTAAGGATAATATTACTTTTTATGCCAATAGAATTGATAATGGTGGGCATTCAGTAGCACGAAATTTAATCGTAACTGCTAGTGGAGATGAGTACTTTCTAGAATTCTTAGACCATCGATTATATGATGAATATCCCGAGGTATATATTGAAAAAACCTGGATTTTTCACAATGCTGTAACTATAATTTCAGATCAAAAAACGCACCTTTCCGAATATCCAATTATCTTCAGTTTTTATTCGCTGCACTGGATTGTCATGATCTTTTTCTTACTTCCGATAATAATTGTTTTCTTAAAAAGAAGAACCGTTTGGTATACTCTGGGGTATCAACTTGCATTGTATTTTTCGACTAGTCTCATGGTCATTTATTTAATCATGAGCGATCGTTGGGCACACCTTATTACTTTAGGATTTATCTAGCTTAGCGTTTCATTGCTCGATCCATATCGCGCTTATCGTCTTTTTCTTTTAAATCTTGACGTTTATCATGCAGCTTTTTACCTTGCGCACATGCAATATCTAATTTGATCCATCCTTTATCGGAAAGAAACATTTTTAAAGGAATCAAGGTATTCCCTTTTACTTTTAAGAACTTTTCAATCTTGTCAATTTCCTTGCGGTTCAATAACAACTTGCGATCGCTTCGAGGTTTATGATTGTAAAAAGATGCATTCTCATATTCCGTAACGTGCATATTTCGAATAAAAACTTCCCCATTCACAAAAACACAATACGCCTCTAGAATACTCGCTTTTCCATTTCGAATACTTTTGATTTCAGTTCCACCAAGTTGAATTCCAGCAGTAAACGTTTCAAGTAAGTGATACTCAAACTTTGCGCGTTTATTTCGGATATTAACTTCGTTTTTTGACATTTCAAATTGAATCTAGACAAAGTTAAGCTTTTTGACTAAAAGCAAAGCATTCACAATAAAATACTCTGATTTAACTTGAAAACTTTTCATTGAAAGAAGGATTTGATTACTTTTAAATCGTGAATATTCCATCGAAACATATTGAGAATGCCGTTGAGCAATTGTCTTCACTTCCTGGTATTGGAAAACGTACAGCATTGCGTTTGGTTCTCCAATTATTGAATAGAT
>CAJAVU010000011.1 GCA_903945495.1 uncultured Flavobacteriales bacterium
ACGCCAAAGCAAATGCATCAACAAAAAGAAATCAAAATAAAAACCTATAAAAACAAATATCCCAGTAAACACGTGTTTACTGGGATATAATTAGTTATCTTAGTCTTTAATAATCTGTATCGTTTATTTAGGACTAGTCAAGGTGTCTATTAATATTCTTCTTCTGGTTCAACTTCTTCGGTTGGATCTCCATTGTCCTTATCAGGACGGTCCAGTGGGAAAAAGAAGGATATTCGATAAATTAACGGAAGGTATTTTTGGATTTGTCCAGTTTGAGGATTTTTTATAGTCATGAAATACGACGTTCGAAATGGGCTATTTGCATGATTGATTACATCATAATACAGACCAGCATTTACGCGAACGATGTGGTTAAATTCTTTCGAAAAACCTCCGCATAAAAATAAGGTTGGAACCCAATTGGTACTTGGTGCAACGACTGTATAATTTACAGGACTTTTTAACATTTCAAATTCAGCGCCACCATACAATACGTTTTTAAATCGCCCATGAACGAAAATTCCACCACCCCAAATGGAATAGCTGAATTTTTGTGTACTGAAACTACTCCACGTTTTTTGCCATCTAAATGAAGGGCCAAGGATCAAATTTTCATTTAATCGAAAACCAAATTTCGGTCCCAAACCAAATGCTCCACCTTGATTTGAAGCGGATACAAATCCATCGATTCCAATTTCATAACCCTCGATTGCTTTCGTTTGCGCATTGGCAGATAAATTGAGTGCGATTAAGGCTAAAGTAATGTACTTTTTCATGAACTTTATTTTGAAGTTTAAAGTTAGTTATTTTTTTAAAAGTTACTTTCATTATCGTCACAAGCAACGTATCTTTGCACAAAAATTAAAGAGCATGCAGTTATTAGATGGAAGAGAAACAGCAGAGCAAATTCGCAAGGAATTAGCCGAAGCAGTGCAAGAACGCAAAAAAGCGGGTAAAAAAATTCCTCATCTAGCTGCAATTTTGGTCGGAAACGATGGTGGATCTTTAACCTATGTTGGTGCGAAAGTAAAAGCCTGTGATCAAATTGGTTTTGAAAGTACCTTGATTCGTTATGATGATTCTGTTCCTGAAGAAATCTTATTGGCGAAAGTTAAATCCTTAAACGAAGACAAAAGTATCGATGGTTTTATCGTGCAATTGCCATTACCTGCTCATATTGATGAATTGAAAATCACCCAAGCAATTGATCCTAAAAAAGATGTGGATGGATTTCATCCAGTGAATTTGGGAAATATGGTCTTGAATTTACCTGGTTTTTTACCTGCAACACCAGCGGGTATCGTTGAGTTATTGAAACGTAACAACATCGTAACAGAAGGAAAAAAATGTGTCATCATTGGTCGAAGTAATATTGTTGGAACACCTTTGAGCATCATGCTTGGACGTAATTCCAATCCAGGAAATTGTACGGTAACTCTTGCTCACAGTCGCACGCAAAATCTCAAAGAAATTTGTCAAACAGCCGATATTCTTATTGCTGCTATCGGACAACCTGATTTCGTGACGGCAGATATGGTAAAAGAAGGCGCAGTAATAATTGACGTTGGAACAACACGTGTTGAAGATAAATCACGTGCACGTGGATGGAGATTGAAAGGTGATGTGAATTTTGACGAAGTTGCTCAAAAATGCTCATTTATCACGCCCGTACCAGGTGGAGTGGGCCCAATGACAATTGCTTCTTTAATGATCAATACATTAAAGGCAATGGAATTGAAAGGAAAGTAATTCCTAAAGACGTTCTAAAGGAGTTTTAACACCTTCCACCAACGAATAACAAGCTAGCTTATCCTTGAAAACTGAGGATTTGAAAATTGATTTATTCAACAACATTCGAACACATTCTTGAATTCCTTCAACAATAGAAGGATGTGGATGAATCAATTCGGATAGTACTTCAATTGGCATGTTCAACTTGATCAATAATCCAACTGCTTGAATCGCTGTAGAGGCATGTTCGCCGACAGCACGCATGCCTAGAATTCGCATTTCATTGTCGTTCGTAACAATAATTTTAAAGAATCCTTGCGTTTTACGCATCGCTATAGCGCGTGTCATCACGGAAAAATCAACTTTTACCACTTTTACAGGAATGTGCTGAGCGACACATTGTTGCTCATTCAATCCAACAGCAGCTACCTCTGGATGTAAGAACATAATTGTACAAATGTTGTCGTAGCTCAAACGTTCAGCCTTACCACCAAACATTTTTTCAACTGCATGACGCGCTTCGATTTCTCCCATGTTCACTAAGGCAATTCGACCAGAAACATCACCAACGGCATAAATATTCGGAACGTTTGTACGTGTATCATCATCGCCAATGTGCACACCACGCGCTGACATTTGAACACCAGCATTTTCCAATCCAAGGTGTTCAACGTTTGGAATACGTCCAATTGATAACAAGGCTTTTTCTACGCGAATAACCTCGCGACGACCATCTGGATACGAAAGTTCATATTCAACTTCTCCGTCAATCGTTTCCATACGTTCCAATGTCGCATTTGAATGAATGACAACTCCTTTATTGACCAAATTTCCAGCAACTAGTTTTGAAATATCTTCATCTTCAAAAGGTAAAATACGTTCTTGTCGATCGATGATATATACTTTTGTTTTTCCGAAATTTGAGAAGATCGTTGCATACTCACAACCAATTACTCCAGCTCCAACAATAACTAAGCTTTTGGGATAATCATCAATCGAATCAATACCATCACTCGTTAAAATCGTCTTCTCATCCACTAAAATATTACCTACTTTTCTCGGGCGACTTCCAGCTGCTAAAATGATGTTTTCACCCCAAATCGTTTTGTCCTCACCTTCATGGTGAATATTGACTTCGTGTGTGTTTAACAAACTTCCTGTTCCACGTTCGTAATGCAATAATTTTTGCATTGTTTCAGTTTGTAAAAGTTTGATGTGACATGAATATTGAAATTTTCGTTCAAAGATGGCTTCGGCAAGTGTTTTCTTTACCTCATTCCATGATATTTCATAAGGTGCTCTACCGTCAGAAACAATCGTATCATTGATACTCGAAACTTTGTGGGCAATTTCCCATAACGTTTTTGATGAAAGAGCACCGTTGTAAACACCAGCTCCACCAACTTTGTCTTTTTCAATTAAACAAACGCGTTTACCAAAATCAATTGCGCGCATCGCTGCCGCATAACCCGCTGGTCCACCACCAATAACTATTAAGTCAAATTTGTCCATGTTTTCATTAAATTCGCAAGTAAATTTAGAAATATAAGCCAATTCACAAAGCATTAATCGTATTAAGTTGAAAGCAGAGTATAAACAATCAATCGAAAAATCTTTAGCGGAGAAAGACGTAATTAAAAAGACCTTTCAAAAGCTCAAACAAAAGAAGCCTAAAGAATTAGACGCTGCTTTTCATTCTTTGCACGATAAAACATTCCAAAAAATCGATTGTTTAGCATGTGCGAACTGCTGTAAAACGACAAGTCCAATATTTAGAGACGTTGATATTAAGCGAATTGCAAAATATTTACGCATGAAGGAACAGAATTTTATTCAACAATATTTGCGCATGGATGAAGAGAATGATTATGTTTTGCAACAATCTCCATGTTCGTTTTTAGGGGCTGATAATAAATGTGATATCTACGAATATAGGCCACTCGCTTGCCGAGAATATCCGCACACAGATCGCAAAAACATGTTTCAAATTTTACCACTTACAGAAAAAAATACAGAAATCTGTCCTGCTGTCGCGCGAATTGTTGATGAAATAGTTTTAAAATATAAGTAAAGCCAACCTTTTTATGATTATTTTCGTCTTAAGAAGAACTGTGAAACGATAAAACTATGAACTTTAAACTAGCTCGACTATTGCTAGGGTTTCTTGCTATCTCTCCAATTATCGCTGTAGCTCAGCGAGGCAAGGATCTTAATTATACAGTAACTACATCAAATGACATCGTCAATACGTATACTGCGTTGACTTCAAATGCGACGGCCGGTGCAACATCTATTTCTGTAACAAGCAATGCTCTTTCGGGGGCCCATTTTACGGGTAACTTAGCCGCTGGAGATCTAATTCTGATTGTTCAAATGCAAGGAGCATCCATGGACATCGATTTAACAAATACGACTTTTACGCGTCCTGCAGCGTATGTTTGGGACAATACGTGGACGCAATCGAACGCAAAAGTAGCAGAATGGGGTAAGATTTTAGCATATAATAATTGCGGAAAATACGAACAAGTTGAAGTACTAAGTGTGAGTGGTGCGACAACCATCAATTTAAGTTGTGCTTTGCAAAATACCTATACAAGTTCTGGACATGTACAAGTGATTCGCGTGCCTCGCTACAACAATTTAACGTTGAATGCTGCGTCAACTATTATTCCAGCAACATGGAATGGCACAACTGGTGGTGTTGTTGCAGTTGAGGTGAATGGAACCTTAACAATGACGGCAACAAGTAAAATAACAGCATCAGGAAAAGGTTTTAGAGGTGGAATGACCTCGAGTACACTTTCATCTCCAGCTGTTCAAGCGGGGGGGCTTGGAAGTTGTACACCTCATACAAATGGACCAGGAAATGGTGGAACCCAAATTGGTTCTGCTATTGATGATGAAGGAGGAAGAAAAGGTGAAGGTATCGGAGGTTACGAAGCGGAATATATTGCGCAATATTCAAACTATGCAACTGGTGCCCCTGCAAATGGTGGTGGTGGCGGTGGTTACCAAAACGCCGGCGGTGGTGGTGGTGCCAATATTGGAGCGTCCACAACATACACAGGAAAAGGTGTTCCTTCATCGTCATATGCAGCAGGTTATTGGAACATTGAATTAGCTGGATTTGCAACTTCTTCAAGCCCTGGTGGTGGAAGAGGAGGATATTCTTTGTCTGGTGCAAATCAAGATGCATTAACTGTTGGACCAAATAACGCAGCATGGTGTCCAAATGCTTCAACAACCGATGCTCGTAGAGAAAATGGTGGTTTAGGTGGTCATCCTTTAACCTATGATGCAACGCGCATGTTCATGGGCGGTGGCGGTGGTGCTGGTGACCAAGATAATGCACAAGGTGGATCTGGTGGATCTGGTGGTGGAATTGTGTTCGTGCAAGCGTATGGAACAATTACTGGAACTGGAACCTTTGAAGCAAATGGTGCTGTTGGATTGAATTCAAATCCAACTGGCCAAGCGACTGCCCTTTTTCCTTCAAGCTCAAATAAAAAAGGAAATGATGGAGCTGGTGGTGGCGGTGCCGGAGGAATGGTTATTGTTAAAAATAGCACTGCTTTACCAGCAACAATTACGATTAATGCCAACGGTGGTGCTGGCGGAAATCACAATTTAACACTATACAATGCAGCAATATCTTCTGAGGCAAGTGGTCCTGGTGGCGGTGGTGCAGGTGGTGGAATTGCTTATACATCTGGTTCGCCAATTCAAACGGTAACGGGTGGTGCAAATGGAACATCAACATCATCACAAGTTTCTGAGTTTACTGCAAACGGTGCTACAAATGGTGCTGCAGGAATTTCTGGAAATATCATCACTACGTACAATATTACTGCTTCAAATCAAACAATTTGTTCTGGTTCGCCAGTAACACTTACAGCTACTACAACTGGAACATTACCAGGAACACTGTCTTGGTACACAACACAATTTGGTGGTTCACCAGTGGCAACGGGAACAACATATACGCCTTCTCCTGCACCAACAACTACAACAACATATTATGTAGGCGTGTGTCCTGGTTCTTTCAGAGTGCCAGTTGTTGTTACAGTGAATCCAAAGCCAACTATTGCAGGAACAGCTGTTTTAACAAATCCAACATGCTCTACAGCGGGTTCAATTACAGGCTTAACAGTTAGTGGAGGTACGCCTTCTTATACCTATAGTTGGAATGGAACAGCAACTCCAGGTATGAATTACACAAATATTCCAGCAGGAACATACAATTTAACAGTTACGGATGCACTTGGTTGTACAGCGACTTCTGGACCGCATACCTTAGTTGGGACATCAGGACCAATCATCAATTCAACAGCTGTTGTAATAACAAATCAAAGTTGTAACGGAACACTTGGATCAATCACTGGTATCACAGCAACGGGAACAGGATTGTCGTATTCTTGGTCGAACAGCGGTGGGTCAGCTTTGAACGCTTCAGGGCTTAGCGCTAATTCATATACATTAACGGTAACCGATGGAAACGGCTGTACAGCAACTTCAGGCCCTCATGTTGTCGGTTTAACTGCTGGACCAAGTGTGAATGCTGCCGGCGTTACTTTAACAAATCCAACCTGTGGAAATAACAATGGTTCAATTACAGGAATTACGGCAACTGGAACAAGTTTAACGTATGCTTGGTCACCAAGTGGTGGAGCGGCGTTGAATGCTTCATCTCTCGGAGCTGGAAGTTATTCTTTAACAGTAACAGATGGAAATGGTTGTACAGCAACCTCAGGTCCACATGCTTTAGTTGCTGTTGCTGGTCCAACGGTGAATGCCTCTGCTGTATCAGTGGTGAATGAAAACTGTGGGCTAGGAAATGGCTCAGTTTCAGGCTTAGTGGTGAATGGTGGAACGCCAACAATTACCTATGCTTGGTCGAATACAGCACAAACAACGCTATCATTGTCAAACCTATCCGCTGGTTCTTATTCGTTAACAGTAACAGACGGAAACGGTTGCACAGCAACGTCAGGACCATACACAATTTTAAATTCTGGTGGACCAACAATTAATACAACAAATGTTGCCATTCAAAATGAATTGTGTAACGGCACCTTGGGGTCAATTACTGGCATTACTGCAACTGGAACAAGTTTAACGTATGCTTGGACAAATGGTGGTGGTAGTTCCTTGAATGCAACGAATCTTGTTGCTGGATCTTATTCCTTAACAGTAACGGATGGAAATGGTTGTACTGCAAATGTAGGACCTTATTCTGTTGGATTTACTGCTGGACCAAGTGTGAATGCAACAGCAGTTGTACTTCAAAATGCAACATGTGGAAATAACAATGGTTCAATTACAGGAATCACTGCAACAGGAACTAGTTTGACATATGCATGGTCTCCAAGTGGAGGGAATGCTTTGAACGCTTCTTCACTGGCTGCTGGTTCATATACTTTAACAGTAACTGATGGAAATGGTTGTACAGCAACTTCAGGCCCTCACGTTATTTCAGTAATTGCAGGTCCAACTGTCAATTCGACGAATGTTGTTTTGACGCCAGAAAACTGTGGTCAAGCAAATGGTGCGATTTCAGGACTTGTGGTGAATGGTGGAACGCCAACATTAACATATGCGTGGACAAACACAGCACAAACTACGCTGAACTTGAGTAATCTTTCTGCAGGTTCTTATGCTTTAACTGTGACAGATGGAAATGGATGTGTGGCAAATGCCGGTCCTTTCTCGGTTTCAAATGCTGGTGGACCTTCATTAAACGAATTGAATGCAGTAGTAACAGATATTTCATGTACTGGAACGCTTGGTTCAATTACAGGAATCACTTCAACAGGAACAAGTTTAACATACGCTTGGTCAAACGGTGGTGGTTCTTCGATAAATGCCTCGAATTTGAATGCTGGAACATATACATTAACTGTTACAGATGGAAATGGTTGTTCAACAGTTTCTGCTCCTTATACAATTGATGCGCCGATTCCATTAGCGATTGATGCGTCAAACATGATGACCATGCCAACAGGATGTGCTGCAAACACGGGGTCAATTACTGGTATTGTAGTAACAGGAGGCGTGAATCCAACATATTCTTGGACAAATAGCTCAGCAACAACACTTGATTTATCCAATTTGGCTGCTGGTTCGTATACTTTAACAGTAAATGACGATCAAGGGTGTACAGACAATCTTGCGGTTTCTATCACAGTGATGAATGCTCCAACAATTAGCACTGCTACAATGGTTGTGAGTGATGAACATTGTAACCAAGCAGATGGTTCAATTACAGGAATCATGGTAAATGGAGGAACTCCAGGATATACTTATTCGTGGAACACAACACCACCAACTTTAACAGCGAATTTATCGAATGTTGCAAGTGGAACTTACACCCTAACAACAACAGATGCTGCAGGATGCACCGATACTGAAACTGTCACAATTAATGAGGTTGGTGGACCCGTTATCGATTTAACTACAGCTGTTATTGTTCAGCCAACGTGCGCGGTTAATGGTTCGATTTCTGGAATTACAGTAACAGGCGTAAATCCATATTCATACACTTGGACTGGAACTGCACAAACAACATTGGATATCACAAACTTGGCAGCAGGTTCATATGCATTGACTGTAACAGATAACAATGGTTGTCAAACAACAGGTACTGCAATTGTTTTAACTGCTCCTGCTGGACCTTCAATTGAGTTTGTTTGGAGTCCGACAGCACCAAATATTGACGAAACAGTAGTTTTTACAAATACATCAACAGGAACAGGTTTAACGAATCCAGTTTGGACAATTGACGGACAGAACTTGACAACAACAGATATTACACATGTCTTTACAGTTGCTGGATCTTATGTCGTGACTTTGACAGAACAAGATGCAAATGGATGTATTGGAACGTCAACTCAGACAATAATTGTGTATGATGAACTAGTGATTCCTAACGTTATTACTGCAAACAATGATAATGTAAATGATAAGTTTGAGATTTCTGGTTTGAAACCAAATACTCAGGTGATTATTTTGAATCGTTGGGGAGACGTTGTGTTCACTTCTGATAATTATTTAAATGATTGGGGAGGAAAAGATTCGTCAGGTCAATTGTTGACAGATGGAGTTTATACTTTTATCGTTTCAACAGTTGAAGGAAAAAAATATCATGGATTTGTTCATTTAATTCGTTAGAAGTAACTAAATTGATTTAGTTTTGCCTTGATTTACATTAATGATAGAAACTACAAATAGCGCTATTTCGTCAGAGGTAAGGAATAATTTTCTGAACCTTCTTGAACAGTTTTCTTCAGACAAGAAGAAAAGCATTATGGTAAATCATTTTGGTGAATTTTCTCAAGACCTTGTCAATAGTATAGCTTCAAGTGTTGAAGAACAAATGATCCATGCGGGTGATCAAAAGAAGGTTGTCAAGCGAGTTTTTTCCATTTTAATCGAAGGACTTCAAAATATCCGTTTGCATGGAGAAAGAGGTGAAGATGGAAAACAACAAGCGTATCTCATTTTAGTGAAAAATCCAACGTATTATAAACTTGGTTTTGGAAATTTGATTCAGCAAGACGATATTGAACAAATTGAAAGATACTTAGTGAAAATCAATGGGATGAATCCTTTGGAATTAAAGGAGTTGTACACCTCAATTTTAACGAACGGATACATTTCTAAAAAAGGAGGAGCTGGCCTTGGTTTTTTAACGATGCGAATGAAATCTGAAAATCAATTATCCCATCAAATCTTAAGATTTCCAAACGGAACTGCTTTCTTCAGTGTTGATGCTCAAATAAATCGTGTTTAACCGTGGTAATTGAATAGTTTTCTGAGTTCGAAACAATTTAATTTTTCACGTGTTATTCTCTCATGCTCAAAGTTGCTTTTCACCCAAATTACGTTCATCCTTTACCTGATAATCATCGTTTTCCAATGGAAAAATATGATTTGCTTCCGAAGCAATTAATCCATGAAGGCACGTTGGATGAAACTAATTTTTTTGAGCCAACTTCAATCGCAGAAGAACACGTATTAGCAATTCACTCTCCAGTTTATTATTCGAATTTGTGTAATTTAAAACTTAGTGCAAAAGAAGAGCGAGTAACTGGATTTCATCATTCTTATAGTTTGATTGATCGTGAAAAAACGATTATGGAAGGTACGCGTTTAGGTGCAGAGTTGGCATTAAATTCAGGAGCTGCAATGAATATTGCTGGCGGAACGCATCATGCATTTACAAATCGCGGAGAAGGTTTTTGTTTGTTAAATGATCAAGCTATTGCTGCTAATTGGTTGATTCAAGAAGGAAAGGCGAAAAATGTTCTAATAATCGATTTAGATGTTCATCAGGGAAATGGGACAGCCGAAATATTTAAAGATAATCCCGCCGTCTTTACCTTCAGTATGCATGGAAAAAATAATTATCCTTTGCACAAAGAACAATCAGATTTAGATATAGAGTTGGAAGATGCAACTTCCGATAATGATTTTATATTTTTATTGAACAAATCCATTGATCAGGTATTGAAGCAATTTACTCCCGATTTCATCTTTTATCAATGCGGAGTAGATGTACTTGCATCAGACAAATTGGGAAGACTTGGTTTATCCTTGCAAGGTTGTAGAGAGATAGACAAACTTGTATTTAATACTGTTCGACAATTAAATGTTCCCGTCGTATGTTCTATGGGCGGAGGTTATTCACAAGACATCAAAACGATTATTGAAGCGCATGCAAATACCTTTCGCGAAATTCAAACGATTCTCTTTTAGTGCGTTAATACTTTGTAAACAGTAGTTTTTAAGGTACGCATATCTGAAACACGTAACAAATAGTTGTCTACAGTTAAATCATTCAAAGCAACTTTTTGTGTCATGTTAGGATCTAAGTTTCCGTCCAAAATTAATTTCCCATTATTGTCTTTTAAGGAAACTGAATAAGGATTGTTTGATCCATTTGTAGTAAGAATCAATAAAATTCCATCTTCTTCGAATGTCAAAGTAACATCAAATGTGCTTTCTAATTCATTAATTAACATGTTTAATGTTGCTGCATGTTTTTCAGCTTGATTATCCATTAATGTTTCATTTGAATGTACAAACTGTGTTTGATTAAATTGGGCATTTAATGAACCAGTTAAGACTGTTAAGGAAAAAGATAATAAGATGTAAATATTTTTCATAGCGATTTGTTTTATATGACAAAGTAAAGCGGCTTTTTTGAAACAAATCAGTGCAGAACGCTATTCGTATGAAAACTACATAGAAGCTAGCGGAGCTTAATAAGTGGAAATACGTAGAATTATTTCAAAAAGTTACGAATTGTAAAATTTCCTTCTTATTTTTGTTTGGAATTATTCTAAATAAGAATGAGTAAACACGTAATCGATCAACAGTCCGTACCGCAAATCATCGCCTCATGCGAAGGTTGCAATTGTGGAAAAAAGAAAGAGTGTTGTAAAAAATACAAGAAAAAAGGAGTTCATTGTAAAAAGTGTCCCAAGCTTTAGTTTCCTTTTTCAGTGCTTTCTTTATCTTTGAACGTGCGATTATTTCTAATTATTCTTTCGTTGGTTCCTTTCATCTATTTTGCTCAAAATGCAACGGTGAATCGTATTGGTTTACAAGGCGGAATGAATCGTATGGATTTTCAAATCGGTGCAAGGTATACATATGATAAGTATTCTGTCAAACCCTTTGCAATTCTTGAGTTTGGGATAAATAGAACCATTTTTCAAAAGCGTTTTTTCCCAAGACTTTCTGTAGGCGCAGATTATTCAGTGATCAAAAGTTCTGTGTTTCAATTCGGACCTCAATTGTCGTATTCTTATTCAATTTTAAAAATAAATAAATCGAGCAGTCACGTGAATCAATTCAATGAGCTGTATGGAGGTTTGTATTTCTGCTATGGCCGAAAGGTTCAATTTAAAATGGCACTATTGACAGGTTGGCAAAATGAACGTTTTTATTCGACCTATTTAGGTAAACACGAAGGAGCGAATAGTCTTGGGTTTTCAATTAATTGTGGGGTGAATTATGCGTTTTAAACTTTTATTTTTAGTGGTTATACTTTCTGCATGTTCAAAACCAAAATCATTTGATGGAATTGAAGTACTTGGACATGCAGCTACTGGATTGGAAAACATCAATTCTCCCTACCATGATAATACCAAAGAAGCTGTTGAATATGCATTATCAATGGAAGGGTGCGATGGGATTGAAATAGATGTTCAACTGTCGGCAGATGGTGAATTATGGTTGTTTCATAATACGGAGCTCGAACTTGAAACAAACACCTCAGGTTGTGTATCGAATATGAATTATAGTGATTTAAATGAAACGCATTATACCACATTCGGAAAAGAAAAATTAGTGCGTTTGCGCGATTTGGATACCAATTATTTTAAAGGGAAGAAAATCCTATTAGATATTCGGCATTACAATGAATGTGCAAATCAAGTTGTTGATCAAAACGTTCTGATTTCACATTTGGAGGAAATAGGATTCATTCATCCTGTAAGTTTTAATGTTTCTTGTGTTTTAGGAAATCCGAATTGGATTGATGACTTTCAAAACGCAGGCTTATCCGTTCTCTATTCTGTTTATTCCATGGATGAAGTGAACCAATACCAATCAAGTTTTCCAATGATTGAAGGATTTGTTGTAAAAAATGATGATTTTTCCAAAGCAGATATCACTGAAATTAAGGCCAATAATAAAAAAGTTTTTATCTTCGAAATCCGTTCACCTAAAGGAATTCGTTCTGCTTTAAAGAAATATCCCACAGGAGTGTTAACGGACGATTTGAGAGCAACACTAATTGAAAAATACTGATGGCTAAGAAAAAGGAAAAATTGAATGTCGTTTATTCAACCAACCCAAATTTTAACTATGAATTTGATGAGGAAGAAACGATAGAAACACTTCCGAAAAATCAACAGAAATTATATGTTTCCATTGATCGAAAACAGCGCGGTGGTAAGGAAGTTACACTCGTTGAAGGGTTTGTTGGATCGGACGATGATTTAAAAGATCTTGGAAAATTGCTAAAAAGCAAATGTGGCGTTGGAGGAACAGCAAAAGACAATGAAATCCTTATTCAAGGAAACTTTAGAGATAAAGTATTTGATATGCTTACAAAAGAAGGCTATCAAGTGAAGAAAAAAGGCGGTAATTAGAAGATAGTCCGCCATGGCGGAGAATATAGAAGTTAGATAATAAAATAAAGATGAAGAGAATTTTGATTCCAGTGCTTGTTTTGACGGCACACATGACAATGGCACAAAAAGCACCAATTAACTGGTACTTGAACAGTCCGAAAGAGGATAAAATGTTTGGTACAGCAGTTGACAACGCTTATGAATTGTTAAAAGACAAACAACCGCAACAAGTAATTGTAGCTGTAATCGATAGTGGAGTAGAAGTAGATCACGAAGATTTGAAAGATGTGATTTGGGTCAATGAGGATGAGATTCCAGGAAATGGTATTGACGACGATAAAAATGGCTACATTGACGATGTGCACGGTTGGTCATTTTTAGGTGGTGCAACAGAAGATATTGATCACGAAGCAATGGAAATTGCGCGCATGTATCACACAGGAAATAAATACTTTACAGGAAAAGATACTACTGCTTTAACAGGTGATGATATTGCAAAATACAAAGCTTTTGTTCAAGTGAAAAAAGATTTCAAAAGAGAACAAGGAACCTTGGAGCAACAATACGCTGGAATCAAGATGTTGAATGAATACATTCAGAAAGTGAAAGCAGCATCAAATGGTGAGTTTTCGAAGAAAACAAACAAAGCGTTCGTTGCGACTGATGAAATGGATATCAAGTTGAAAAAACGTATGGGTATGATTTTGATGATGTATCCAGCTGACGAATTAGAAAAACAAATTGAAGGCGGAGCAGATCAAATTGGTGGTTTAATTAAATTCAACTTGATGGATGCTGATAGTGTTCGTCATGCGGTTGTTGGAGATGATCCAAACGATTACACGAATCGTTATTATGGTTGCAACCGTTACGAAGGTCCAGATGCAATGCATGGAACGCACGTTTCGGGAACAATTGCTGGTAAACGCGGAAATGGAATTGGTGTAGAAGGAATTGCTGTTAACGCGAAAATCATGGTGTTGCGTGCTGTACCAAACGGTGACGAACGTGATAAAGATATTGCCAATGCAATTTATTACGCAGTTGATAACGGTGCAAAAGTGATTAACATGTCATTTGGTAAATATTATACACCAAATCAATCAGCAATCGATGCGGCAATTTTATATGCTAAAAGCAAAGATGTATTGTTTGTACATGCTGCTGGTAACGATGCAAAAAACAAAGATGTTGAAGATTCTTATCCAACCCGTCGTTTGACAGATGGTTCAGTTGCTTCTAACTGGATTGAAGTTGGAGCAAGTTCAAGTGAGAAAAAAGGAAAGAAATTAATTGCTGATTTCTCAAATTACGGTTCAACAACTGTCGATTTATTTGCGCCAGGTGTAGATATCTATTCAACTGTGCCAAATGGAACGTATGAAGATGCATCTGGAACAAGTATGGCTTGTCCTGCAACTGCGGGTGTTGCTGCGATGATTCGTGGATATTTCCCTGAATTAACAGCTGAACAAGTGCGTGAAGTGTTGATGAATACAACTTCTACTTACAAAAAGAAAATTGTTATTCCTGGAACAAAAAAGAAAGCAAAAATGAACCAATTGGCTATTTCAGGAGGATTCGTTAATGCTGAAAATGCAGTAATCTACTTATTGAATAAGAAATAAACAATTCAACAAAAAAAAACGGACTTGGAAAGAATGGGGTCTTTTCAAGTCCGTTATTAACCTAAACCAAAAACAAACGAAAACAATTGTAATAATTATTTATCCGCTACTACTACACTTCTAATGTAGCACCCTTTTTCTCAACTTTTTCAAGAAAAACCTAATCTGTTTCTTTCATTGATTAAACGGTTTCATTCAGAATGTGAAATGTATTGTTGTGTTTTATTGCTTTGTATTAAAGCCATTTTCTTTACTTTTCTTTATGCTAAATTTATTTTATCTTTGATAGAGTAAAAAACAAAAAACATGTTGCATACAATTCATATTGATGATTCGAATGGGAAAGCAAAAGCTCTTTTAGAGTATTTGAAAACGCTGGATTTTGTTCGAGTGGATGAACTTCCTGAATGGCAGCAAACACAATTGGATCAATCCTTAGAACGCTATTCTTCGGGGAATGAGAATTTTACAGATTGGAATGATGTTAAGGAAAATCTTTACACAAAATTCAATATTAAATGAATTTTTCGTTGGTTGTTAGTGACCGCGCGATTCAACAAATTGAGAAAGCCGCAACTTGGTTTTTTGAACAATCCCCAGGTTTGGAGGTTAAGTTCATCAAGGAAATTGAAAGGGGAATGAATTTTATTCAAAAGAATCCTCTTAAATGTCAATTCAGGTACAAGAACTTTCGAGTGAATTTTTTGAAAAAATTCGATTTTGGAATACATTACATTATTGAGAATAATACTGTTTTCGTTCTTTGCGTTTTCCATACAAGTCAAAATAGTGATGATTGGTTTTAACAAACTAGATGCAAAAGTGCGCTTTCAACACTCTGTTAAAAAAAAAACGAAAAATTATCTTCAGCTCGTAATCGTTAAATTGAAAAGAACGTATCTTTGTTGAGATGGAAAAGCAAGTCATTTTAAATAAACGACATTTCGAATTAACTGTTAATCGACTTTGCTATCAACTTATTGAATCTCATAACGATTTCTCGAACACTGTTTTAATTGGACTTCAACCGCGCGGAGTGAATGTTGTTGCGCGTTTAAAAAGTCAGTTAGAAGCAATTCTAGGGAAAGAAGTTGTTTGTGGAAATTTGGATATCACGTTTTACCGTGATGATTTCCGCAGAAGAGAGAAACCGTTGATCCCGAGTGCAACCAATATTGATTTTGTGATTGAAGGTAAAAATGTTGTCCTTGTGGATGATGTGCTTTACACTGGAAGAACAATTCGTTCAGGATTGGATGCGCTTTTAGCATTTGGTCGCCCAAAAAAGGTTGAATTATTAACCTTGGTTGATCGTCGATTCAAACGTGATTTACCAATACAAGCTGATTATGTTGGTAGCACGGTTGACACCCTTCACTCTGAACGCGTTTCAGTTGAATGGAAAGAAATAGAAGGAGAAGATAAAGTCGTTTTGTACACACCGGAAACAAATGAATAATTTAAGTGTAGAACATTTAACAGGTATAAAAGACCTGACGCGTGAGGATATCGAATTGATATTCAAAACCGCTGATAGTTTCAAAGAAGTGATTAATCGCCCCATCAAGAAAGTTCCTTCGTTGCGCGATATTACGATCGCAAATTTGTTTTTCGAAAACTCAACACGTACACGGTTATCGTTCGAATTAGCTGAAAAACGTTTGTCTGCTGATGTTGTCAATTTTTCTGCGGCAAGCAGTTCTGTTAAGAAGGGTGAAACCTTAATCGATACTGTAAACAATATTCTATCCATGAAAGTGGATATGGTGGTGATGCGTCATCCAAACCCTGGAGCAGCAAAATTCCTTTCTGAGCGTATTGGTGCAAAAGTGGTAAACGCTGGTGATGGAACGCATGAACATCCAACTCAAGCTTTGTTAGATGCTTTTTCAATCCGCGAACGTTTGGGTTCTGTTGAAGGAAAAAAAGTGGTGATTGTGGGTGATATCTTACATTCACGTGTGGCTCTATCAAATATCTATTGCTTGCAAAAATTAGGTGCGGAGGTGATGGTTTGTGGACCAACAACTTTGATTCCAAAATACATACATGAATTAGGAGTAAAAGTGGAGCATAACTTGCGTGCAGCACTCGAATGGTGTGATGTTGCAAATATGTTGCGTATTCAATTGGAACGCCAAGATATCAAGTATTTCCCTTCTTTGAGAGAATACTCGATGCAGTTTGGTTTGACAAAAGAAATTTTAGACTCTTTGCCGAAAGAAATTATTGTGATGCATCCTGGACCAATTAACCGCGGAGTAGAGATTACAAGTGATGTTGCTGATTCAAAACAATCCATCATCCTGCAACAAGTGGAAAACGGTGTTGCGGTGCGAATGGCTGTTATTTATTTGTTGGCATCGAAAATTGAACGTCAATAAGCAAGTAGAATTGATAGAAACAAGTTTTAGAACGAACGGTTTCATTTAAAAAAAATGTTACATTTGAACAAACACAACAACATGAACTTCCTAACGACGCAAAATAAGAATGAAGCAGTTGTAAAGACAAATGTCGAAAAACTTGATGCTTCAAATGCTTCTGAATTGAAAGCTGAATTGGTGCTTTTGAACAAAAATGGCGTGAACAATATTGTGATTGATTTAAGTGCAACAAAATATTGCGACTCTTCTGGCTTGAGTTCAATTTTAACTGCGAATCGTTTGTGCAAAGATACAAATGGACGTTTTGTGTTATGTGGACTTCAAGACAATGTTTCAAAATTGATTCAAATTGCTCAGTTAGATAAAGTACTTTCAATAACAGAAAACGAAGCACAAGCGATTGAAGTTATTCATCAGTGAGTTTTGAAGTAACCATCTTAGGCAGTGGGGCGGCAGTACCGACCTCTCGAAGAAATCCAACTTCCCAATATGTAGTTTGCAATGATCGCCACATTTTAATTGATTGTGGAGAAGGAACGCAAATGCAAATTCGTAAACTAGGCGTTAAGTTTCAACGCATTAATCATATTTTAATTTCTCATTTACACGGCGACCATTTCTTTGGGTTAGTCGGATTGTTGAGTACCATGCATTTGATGGGGCGCGACAAAGGCTTGACAATTTATGGCCCCGAAGAATTGGAGGGAATCGTAAGAAGTCAACTCGAAGTGGGTGGCGCTCGTCTAGATTTTGATTTGACATTTGTGCATTTGAATGGTAAAGAAGCGAAACTATTGTTCGAAGATCGAATGATTGAAATACATACATTTCCATTAAAACATCGCATTCCAACAAACGGATTTGTCATCAAGGAAAAACCGAAAGAACGACAATTGATTTCAGATGCAATCAAAGGATCTGGTTTGAAACTTGAACATTTTCCTCGCTTGAAAAAAGGGGAGAACGTGACGGATGAATTAGGAAATGTATTTGAATTTGAGGATTTTACTTATCCGCCAAAACCAAGCCTTTCCTACGCTTATTGTTCCGATACTTGTTATTGGGAAACAATCGTTCCGCACATTGAGAATGTGACGGTCTTGTACCATGAAGCGACGTTTGTACAAAAAGATAGCGAGCGAGCAAAAGCAACTTTTCATTGTACTGCAGAGCAAGCGGCACGTATTGCTGCAAAAGCAAATGTTAGAAAATTACTTATCGGTCATTTGAGTGCTCGCTACGAAAATACAGATGTTCATATGTCTGAAGCATGCACTGTTTTTAACAATACAATCGTTGTGGAAGACGGTGAAACGTATAAAATTGCTTAGTTTACTTCAAGCAAGACTGTTCCGTTCCATCTGAATTTTTTGTACGAATCCTCTGAAAGAAGGATTGCTGGATTTCCCCAATCATCTTCATAGTCTTCGCTGTATTCACCAGAATAAATATGTTTCAAAACAATTCCTTTTTCACCTTCAATTTCCGAAGGATAAACGAATGATTCAGTGTAGAAATAGGGTGCGTCAAAACCAGAGTGGAGCAATTCTACGTAATGCAGTTTTTCTTTCGCCCAGAAAAGAACATGCTGCCCGGAATCATCACCACAAAATCCTCCATAGCCGTGAATGTTAATAATGTCGTCAACGTTTTCAAGTCCTTTATTGGAAAGTAATTCAAATGAGTGATCTTTCTGAATCCCAGTAAATCCTTTAACTGTCACGGAGCTCACCTCTTTGTTGTTTTGAATGGCTTTAACTGTGTAGAAAAGATGATTGCTTCCGGCTTTCTCAATACCAAACAAAAATAATGTTTTGGTGTTTTTTGCGGATTTTTCAGCAGCCAATGATAATTTTCCTCCCCAAATGTATCCTTCTTGATTTTTTCCAAATTCAATTTTATACCAAGGAATCTTAACACCATTTAAATACAAGCAATTCGTACTTTTTCTTGTAATTGTAACTTGTGTTCCAATCGGAAGTTTTGTAACAATTTTACCTTGTAAGCTTGGTGTTTCTCTGATATTAATACTATCAAATAAAATGTAACTTATTTCATCTTTTTGAAACAATTCTAAAGTATCCCGTTGCTCAGTTTCTTCATCCTCTTGTGTGAATGAATAAACAGGTATGAATGTGCAAAATATAAACGTGAAAATAAAGAAGTTGAATCCTTTCATCGGGTTGATTTTTAAAGCGAAAATACGCTTTTGAGAATAGCTTTCAAAATTTGCCAAAATTGATAGCGAAGTTAACACTAAAACGTTCAAAAGTCATGATAACTTACTGTGAAACATGGGTTTTCTCTGCTTAACTTTGTTAGTTACGCAATAATGTCTATTAAATGGCTGAAAATCAATATACGGAAGATAATATACGTTCCCTTGACTGGAAAGAGCATATTCGCTTACGTCCTGGGATGTACATCGGGAAACTCGGCGATGGTGCCGCAGCAGATGATGGGATCTACATTCTTGTAAAAGAGGTGGTGGATAATTGTATTGATGAGTTTGTCATGGGGAATGGTAAACGTGTCGATATCAAAGTAAAAGATGGAAAAGTAACGGTTCGCGATTACGGCCGTGGAATTCCATTGGGAAAAGTAATCGACTGTGTTTCTCAAATTAACACAGGTGGAAAATACGATTCGAAAGCCTTTAAGAAATCTGTAGGTTTGAACGGTGTCGGAACAAAAGCTGTGAATGCCCTTTCTTCACATTTCATGGTGTATTCTGTGCGCGATGGCGAAAAGAAACAAGCGTCTTTCGTTCGAGGTGAATTGGTTGAAGATGCAAAAGTTGTAAAAACGGATGAACAAAACGGAACATATGTTGAGTTTATCCCAGATGATACAATCTTCAAAAAATATGCGTTTAAAACGGCGTATTTAGATAAAATGATGTGGAACTATTGTTACTTGAATCGTGGTTTAGCCATGTATTACAACGGTGAGAAATTCCAATCAAAAGATGGTTTGAAAGATTTATTGGAAAACAACATGGATGGCGATCCATTGTACCCAATTATTCATATTGAAGACGAAGACATCGAAGTAGCATTCACACACGGAAAAACTTACGGTGAAGATTACTATTCGTTTGTCAATGGTCAGCACACAACACAAGGTGGTACACATCAAAGTGCATTTCGTGAATCAGTTGCGAAAGTAATTCGTGATTTCTACAACAAGAACTACGAAGCCTCAGATATTCGTCAATCGATCGTTGCAGCTATTGCGGTGAAAGTGATTGAGCCAGTATTCGAATCACAAACAAAAACAAAATTAGGATCTCAAGAAATTGAACCAGGAGGGAAATCAATGCGTGCATTCGTAAATGATTTCTTGAAAGATAAATTGGATAACTACTTACACCGTAATCCAGATGTTGCCGAGTTAATCGAACGAAAAATTAAGCAATCGGAACGTGAGCGTAAAGAACTATCCGGCATTCGTAAAATTGCGCGTGATCGTGCTAAAAAAGCGAATTTACACAATAAGAAATTGCGCGATTGTCGTTTGCATTTGACTGATTTGAAAGATGAGCGTCGCGAGCAAACAACCTTGTTTATTACCGAGGGAGATTCTGCGAGTGGATCAATCACGAAATCGAGAGATGTGAACACTCAAGCCGTATTCTCATTGCGTGGTAAGCCCTTGAACTGTTATGGTTTGACGAAGAAGATCGTATACGAAAATGAGGAGTTCAACTTGCTTCAGGCTGCATTAGACATTGAAGAAGATATGGATAATTTGCGTTTTAACAACATTGTAATCGCAACCGATGCCGATGTCGATGGAATGCACATTCGCATGTTGTTGTTGACCTTCTTCTTGCAATTCTTCCCTGACTTAGTGAAACGTAATCACGTGTATGTTTTGCAAACGCCGCTTTTCCGTGTGCGTAACAACAAGAAAACAATCTACTGTTATTCGGAAGATGAGCGTCGTTCGGCTTTGGAAGAACTTGGTAAAAATCCAGAAATCACGCGATTCAAAGGATTGGGTGAGATTTCGCCGGATGAGTTTAAACATTTCATCGGACGCGATATTCGTTTGGAACCTGTTTTACTTTCGAAAGACGCTTCAATTGATTCGATTTTATCGTATTTCATGGGGAAAAATACACCAGAACGACAAGATTTTATCATCGAGAATTTGCGTGTTGAGAAAGATTTGGCAGTTGAGCTCGAAGAAGAAAAAGATGCAAGTGATAATATGGAAATAGCTTCATAATATGGCAGAAGACGAAATTGAAGACCAGAATTTAAACGAAGGAGAAGAAAAAAGTCCCTTTGAAAATAAATCGGTAGACGACAAAATCGTTCCGGTTAATGGCTTGTACGAAAGTTGGTTCTTGGATTATGCAAGTTATGTAATTCTTGAACGTGCTGTTCCTTCGTTGTATGACGGCTTGAAACCTGTACAACGTAGAATTTTACATTCCATGAAAGAAATGGATGATGGACGCTATAACAAAGTAGCGAATATCATCGGAAATACCATGAAATATCACCCACATGGTGATGCATCAATTGGTGATGCCTTGGTGCAATTGGGTCAAAAAGAATTGTTGATCGATTGCCAAGGAAACTGGGGGAATACATTGACAGGTGACGGCGCGGCTGCTCCTCGATACATTGAGGCACGTTTGTCGAAATTTGCGTCACATGTCGTATTTAATCCAAAAACAACGGCTTGGTTATCAAGTTACGATGGTCGTAACAAAGAGCCGGAACAACTTCCAGTTAAATTCCCATTGTTGCTTGCGCAGGGAGCTGAAGGGATTGCTGTTGGTTTAGCATGTAAGTTTTTACCGCACAACTTCATCGAATTAATTGACCAATCTATCAATCACTTGCGTGGAAAGAAAGTGGAGATCTTCCCTGATTTCTTGCAAGGTGGAATGGCTGATTTCTCAAACTACAACGATGGTTTACGTGGTGGTAAAGTGCGTGTGCGTGCGAAAATCAAAAAACTAGACAATAAAACGCTTGTTATTAATGAGATTCCGTTTGGAACAACAACTGGTTCATTGATTGAATCAATCATTAAAGCAAACGAAAAAGGAAAAATTAAGGTTAAGAAAATTGAGGACAATACGGCTGCGGAAGTAGAAGTAATGATTCATTTGGCACCTGGCGTTTCTCCGGATAAAACATTGGATGCATTGTATGCGTTCACGGATTGTGAAGTATCCATTTCTCCGAATTCATCGATTATTGATAAAGACACGCCACGTTTCATGGGTGTTAGTGAAATTCTAAAAGTAAACACCGAAAGTACTGTTCGTTTGTTGAAATTGGAATTGGAAATTCGTTTAGATGAATTGGAACGTCAATGGCATTTTTCAACCTTGGAGAAAATTTTCATCCAAGAAGAAATGTACATTGATTTCAAGCATTACAGCGATCGCGAATCTTTATATGAATACTTGTACAAACGATTTGAGAAGTTCAAGAAACAGCTCATTCGTGAAATTACAGATGAAGATTTGCAGAAACTGACACAAATCCCAATGATTCGTATCACACGTTTTGACTCAACGAAAGCAGATGATCTACTGTTGAAAATTGAGGAAGAAATGCTTGCGGTAAAAGAGAAATTGGCGAATCTTGTTGAATATGCGATTGAATATTACAAAGATTTAAAGAAACGTTTCGGCGAAGGAAAAGAACGCAAAACGGAAATCAAAGTATTCGACAATATCAGCGCTACGAAAGTAATTATTGCAAACCGCAAATTATATGTTGATTACGAAGAAGGATTTATCGGTTACGGTTTGAAGAAAAACGAACCAGTCAACGATTGTTCTGAAATCGATGACATTATCATCTTCTTTGCAACAGGTAAAATGATGGTGACTAAGGTTGCTGATAAGAAATTTGTTGGAAAAGGAATTGTGCATGCCGATGTTTGGAAAAAGGGCGATAAACGAACAATTTATCACTTGATTTACCAAGATGGTGTTGGCGGTGCAGCAATGATGAAACGTTTCTATGTGAATTCAATCACGCGTGATACCGAATATGATTTAACCCGTGGAACAAAAGGCTCGAAAATGCTTTATTTCTCTGTTCACCCGAACGGAGAGCGCGAAGTTGTAACGGTATTGTTACGTCCACGTCCACATTTGAAACGTTTACGCTTCGATGTAGACATGGGAGATTTGTTGATCAAAGGTCGTCAATCTGGTGGAAATCGTGTTACAAAAGAAATCATTCAAAAGATTACTCAAAAAGAAGTTGGAGGTTCGACCTTGGCAGCACGAAAAATTTGGTTTGACACAGTTGTTGGACGTTTGAATGATGAAGGAAGAGGTAAATTCCTAGGTTCGTTTAAAGGTGAAGATCGTATTTTGACCTTATACAAATCAGGTGATTATCGTTTGAGTAGTTTCGACTTATCAAACCACTTTGACGAAGACATGATGCACATTGAAAAATGGGTTCCAGATCGTCCTATTTCAACCGTTTATTACGACGCAGAGAAAGATTTGCATTACGTTAAACGCTTCTTGTGTGAGGTAACAACCGATAAAAAAGTGTCGTTCATCAGTGAAGGAGAAGGCTCATACATGGATGTTGTTTCAACAGCATATCGTCCGAATGTTCGTATCGTTTACAACAAGTTATTGAAGGAAACGAAGAATCTACCGGATAACGAAGTGAACATTGCTGACTTCATCGAGGTTAAAGGAATGAAAGCGCAAGGAAATCAATTGACGAAATTAAAGGTCAAAGAAATTGTCTTGACGCATGAAATCGAAGGCGAAGAACCTTGGCCAGAAGATGTTCAGGTAGAAGGTCCAGACGCAGATGATGATACAGATGCAGCTATCGATACAGAAGAAGGTGAAGAAGGAAAGGATGGAACAACAATCGAATGGGATTTGACAAAAAAACCAGAAGATGAGGAGGATGAAGACGGACAAATTACGCTGTTTTAAATTAGAGGAATGTTGATGAACTGATTTTTTGGTTTTAGGCATTCTTCTTGTTAAGTCTTAAAAAATAATCGAGATGAAAACACTTTTTCTGCTTCTTTTAAGCATACTTTCAAGTCAATTGTACGCTCAAATAGGCTGTAAAAAGCTTAAAGGAATTGGGGGTGATTCAACTGTATGCTTCCACAAAAATGGAAAAGTTTCTACTATTGATTTCGAAATCGTTGAACACGATCGCTATTTTGAATTCCGTGCCTATGATACAAAAGGCAATGAATCGTTAAAAGCACACCACGGATATTTGCATGGAGGAGCTTCGCTTGACGTTACCTATTATGAAAATGGAGCCATTCGAACAGCACGTAAAACCTTTCAACCAGATGGTGGAATTCAACATTACGATGCAACGAGTTTTTTCAATGAAGACGGAACCTTTCATCATGAAGAAGAGAATTCGTGGGATAAAGAATTAACCTTGCGCACTCCACCTATTTATGATTTTCCAGAACCAAAAAAAGCCGTTGTTGAACCCAAAAATGATACGGTTTTCGTCTTTTTAAAAAATGCAAGTTCACGGAAAATAGAAATCTTAATCAATAAAAAAACAGGTTCTGATCAATCCGAGAAATTTGTCTTGAAGAAACAAAGTGAACAAGCAATCGGTTATTTTATCTCGCAAGGTAAAAGTGTACAGGTCGAAGATTTATGGGATATTTACGTGATCCCAAACCGTAAAACGACTAAAATTAAACGCATTGCTGCTCCTGAATTGTCCTCGAAAAACAAGCAAGTACTTTTATTTGTGGAATAAGGCGGATTCTCATTATTGAATCTTCAATTTTCAATTGTAAATTATCTTTTCTTCTTTATCTTTGCCGTGGATGATTTCTCTCCGCCGTGAATGAGGAAAGGATGGTTGCTCTCCGTGATGAGTGACACTCACGATTCAAATTTAACTATATGAACGCAACAACAACAGCATTGTCTTCAGAGCAATTGATGCAATTGGAAGATAAATATGGAGCTCACAATTATCACCCGCTTCCAGTCGTTTTAGCAAAGGGCGATGGAGTTTACGTTTGGGATGTAGAAGGAAAACGTTACTACGATTTCTTGTCTGCTTATTCAGCGGTAAACCAAGGACATTGTCATCCAGCAATTATCGGAGCTATGATTGAGCAAGCGCAAACTTTGACGCTTACATCGCGTGCTTTTTTCAATGACACTTTAGGAGTTTACGAGAAATATGTAACAGAATACTTCGGTTTCGACAAAGTATTGCCAATGAATACAGGTGCGGAAGCAGTTGAAACAGCAATCAAATTATGTCGTAAATGGGCGTACGAGAAAAAAGGAATCAACGAAAATGATGCAAAAATCATTGTGTGTGATGGGAATTTCCACGGACGTACAACAACAATAATTTCATTTTCAAACGATCCAGATGCAAACAAAAACTTTGGACCATTTACACCAGGTTTTATACGCATTCCTTATGACGATATCGAAGCCTTAGAAAAAGCTTTACAAACAGAAAATGTTGCTGGATTCCTTGTTGAACCAATTCAAGGTGAAGCAGGTGTCTATGTTCCACAAGAAGATTTCTTGGCGAATGCACGTGCTTTGTGTACGAAATACAACACTTTGTTTATTGCTGATGAGGTACAAACAGGAATTGCAAGAACAGGAAGTTTATTAGCAGTTTGTGGAAATTGTACATGTGAAAATAAATGTGAAAAACAAGCTAGTTATGCGCAACCAGATATTCTTATCCTAGGAAAAGCATTATCGGGAGGTGTTTATCCTGTTTCTGCTGTGTTAGCAAATGATGAGATCATGATGGTGATTAAACCTGGTCAACATGGATCAACATTTGGAGGAAATCCAATTGCAGCGAAAGTTGCTGTTGCAGCCTTGGATGTCGTTACAAACGAACAATTAGCATTGAATGCACGCCGTTTAGGTGAAATTTTCCGCAAAGAAATGCAACGCATCATCGATACAACAGATTTAGTTGTGAAAGTGCGCGGAAAAGGATTGTTGAATGCAATTATTGTAAACGATACACCAGATAGTGCGACTGCTTGGAACTTGTGTGTACAATTGAAAGAAAACGGTTTGTTAGCAAAACCAACACATGGAAATATCATTCGTTTTGCACCGCCATTGGTAATGAACGAAGAACAATTAATGGAGTGTGTTGCCATTATTGAAAAAACAATTCGCGCATTTAAGAAGTAATTCATAAAATAAATGATAATGGACCGCTAAGAATCTTCTTAGCGGTTTTTTTATTTTAAAAAATCGTTTTAGTAAAATATTTTACTAAATTTATTGGACAATCACCACTGAATAATGAATGAAGAACTAACTCTCCTTAGGTCTCAGATAAAAGAATTGCAGCAAGAAAACAAACGTTTAAAGGCTCAGATTGACTTGTCATCTAGTGGTAAGACTGTTACTGTACCTGACGAATTTAAAATTATTTTTGAGCAAGCTGAAAATAAGGTCGCTGAGTATTTTACGGAAATATACAATTCTGCAGAAAGCGGAGAGATTGTAATTCATGGACAACGATATGTCTTGATTCGTAGCGCATCGCTTTCCTATGAGTTTCTTGATATATTAAAAGAACTATACAGCAATTATCCAGAAGAAAAAGCCGTTCGTATCGGTAACAATTTCTTGTATGACATTGGTCAAGTATTAGGTAGAAAGGATGCGAATTCGTTTCATACAGAAATGGGCTTGTTTGAACCTCTTCAAAAGTTGTCGGCAGGACCAGTACATTTTGCGTATACCGGATGGGCGAATGTGGAAATATTACCAGAAAGTAATCCTACGCCAGACGATGATTTTTTGTTAAAGTACCATCATCACAATTCGTTCGAAGCGCAATCATGGATTAAAGCTGGACGCAAATCCAACAAACCTGTTTGTGTAATGAACGCTGGTTACTCTGCTGGTTGGTGTGAAGAAAGTTTTGAAATTCCGTTAACGGCTGTTGAAATTAGTTGTGCAGCGAAAGGAGATGAATGTTGTACGTTTATTATGGCACCAACACATCGAATTAACGACTATTTAAAGGATGTTACGTTTGATACACACGGACAATACGATGTTCCTGTTTTCTTTAAGCGAAAGGCAGTAGAAGATAAGCTCCGAGCATCGTTACAAGAAAAAGAAACTTTGCTTTCAGAAGTGCACACACGTGTTAAAAATAATCTACAACTGATTTCAAGTTTGTTTAAATTACAAATGTTTGATATCAAAGACCGTGAGTTTCAAAAAGTGTTTCAGAAAAGTTTAGATCGTGTGAATACCTTAGCGCAAATTCATGACTTAATGTATTCTGAGGAAAATTTGACAGTAATCAACTTAGAACATTTTGTCGCTCGCTTGATTTCTACCTTTAAGCAACAGTATCCGTTCAAAAGTTATGATGTTCAAGTAGAATTGAATTTCAACCTTAAAAATACTGGACTAAATCACGATAAAGCAATACCCTTAGGTCTTATTTTAAATGAAATTGCCTCTGAAACATTCGGTGTACCTTTCGAAAATGAAGGAAAAATCGAATTTTCTCTGTCTGATTGCGATAAAGCATTTAGAATTATTTGTAAAGACAATCGAATAGAAGCACTCACTAAAGAACCAATGCGCAATCAAAAGAATTCGTTGTTAAGTATATTTTGCGAACAAATTGATGCCGAATTAACGATTAAAGGTTCCGCTGAAGGACTTACTTATACGGTTCAGTTCGATAAATAACAAAATTTAATAGATTCTTCTTCTTTCTTTCATGGTTTGAAATATCACTTTATGTATATTTGTCCGTATTAAATAGATAAAAATTGGCTAATAAAATTAAGTTTGGAACGGATGGCTGGAGAGCCATTATCGCCGAGGAATTCACAACAGAAAATGTTGCACGTGTTTCATATGCTACAGCAAAATGGTTAAAAGCAAATTATGATCATCCAAGAGTGGTAATCGGTCACGATTGTCGTTTCGCAGGTGCATTGTTTGTTGATGTTGCAACGAAAATATTCTTAAGTGAAGGAATCCATGTCAGAATGGCAAAAGGATTTGTTTCAACGCCAATGATTTCATTAGCAGCATTTCAATACAAATGTGAAATTGGTGTAATTATTACAGCAAGTCACAATCCTCCAAGTTACAATGGATTTAAGTTGAAAGCATATTTCGGTGGACCTTTGTCTCCTGAGCATGTGCAAGAAGTTGAAGATATTATTCCAGATGTTTGTCCGGTTGATTATAACGCGATTTCTATTGACGGTGCAATCGCTGCAGGACAATTGGAAATTGTAGACATTGAAACAAGATACGTCGATCACGTAAAAGCAAATTTCGATTTGGATTCAATATCTAATTCAGGAATGAATTTGGTATACGATGCAATGTACGGCGCTGGACAAAATGTAATCAAACGCATTTTACCAAACACACAATTGTTGCATTGCGAGAACAATCCTTCGTTTTATGGACAAGCGCCAGAACCAATTGCTAAAAACTTACAAGAATTAGAAAGCTATATCAAAACGAAAGGCGATATCTATTGTGCTTTAGCAACGGATGGTGATGCTGATCGAATTGGATTATACAATGGAAAAGGTGAGTTTGTAGATTCACACCATATCATTTTGTTATTGATTCACTACATGGTGAAATACAAACAAATGACGGGAAAAGTTGTAATTGCGTTTTCTGTTTCACCACGTATCGAGAAATTGTGTCAACATTACGGTTTAGAGATTCAAACAACAAAAATTGGATTCAAAGAAATCGCAACAATTATGGTTGAAGACGATGTGTTGTTAGGGGGAGAAGAGTCTGGTGGAATTGCTGTGAAAGGACATATTCCAGAACGCGACGGTATTTGGATGGGATTGATCATCTGGGAATTCATGGCGAAATCAGGAAAAACATTGGATGAATTGATTGCTGAAGTGTACGACATCGTTGGACCGTTCAAATTCGAACGTAACGACTTACACATTACTGAAGAATTAAAACAACGCATTATTGCGAATTGCAAAGCAGATAATTACAAATCGTTTGGACCGTACAATGTGCGTGAAGTAAAAACGATCGATGGATTCAAATACTTCTTTGACGACGAGCGTTGGGTAATGATTCGTCCTTCGGGAACAGAACCAGTTTTACGAACATATGCTGAGGCACCAACACTTGAAGAAGTGCGCGTGATTCTAAAAGCAACAGAAGATACAATTTGTAACTAATCATTCAATGGTGCAGGAGTTTTTCTTGCACCATTTTTATTTTTAACCACTATGAAATCACTCATTTTAATCATTTTCTTATTCATCGTTGGGGTTGTACAAGCAGATCAATTGGCATGGATTACCGAAGCACAGGCGCGCAAAGCTGCTGAATTTTTGCGTAAACAAGAATCGATTTTATTGTTTTGTGGTTGTTGTGAACAACACGATGCACAAATTATTCAAGTAGTTGAAATAGGTTTTGAAGTAACACCAGGAGGTGAATATTTTGAAGTTTTTGTGGTTGGTGTCGATGCAAAAGGTAAAGAGGTGAAAATTCCACTTGACTTAGCATATGTGTATTTCAAGAAAAAGAAAAAAGCGGTAAACGTTGGAAAATATTTAGGTTTTGATTGCGATGTGTGCACCAAACCGAAGAGTTTTTTACAGCCGTAATTACTCTTTCTCCAAAAGCGTGTATTCTCCAGTTGTTAAGTCAATCATTCCGTATTCATAGATATGACCTTCATAATCTGGATCTTCAACATCGCGACTATCGTAGTAATCTACTGTTACAGAAATTTCGTTTTTTCCGATTGGACGCAAAGCATAATAATCATAGGTTGTTAGGAGTTCTTTTGATTCGAAATTGTACAAAAGCGTTTGCTTGAAATCACCTATCATACCATGGAAGGAAACAATGAAAAAATTCTCCATCAATAACATGCGATAGGAATATTCATCATCGAGAATAATAGTTAATCCATCTTCAACAGATTCAACAGCTGCTACCTTAAAATCGCCTTGCCATTCGTCTTTTTTTAATTCTTCAACGATTTCTAGGGGTAACAATTGAGTATAGTTTTTCGGATCAATCGTCGTTTCAAAATCCAAGGTGTCAGGTAACTTGAAGTTGAAATTTTGTGCCATCCAATTCTCAATCACTTCTTTCGTTGAACTCGCTTGCCCGAACAAAACCGTTCCAAATCCCAATAAACAAATTGTAAATATCAATCTCATTATTTCCCCAATTTTTCCCTCTAATCACAAATCACAAATCACAAATCCTCAATCA
>CAJAVU010000012.1 GCA_903945495.1 uncultured Flavobacteriales bacterium
CATTCCCATATGCTTATTATGACTTCTTCGATTCGTTAATTAATAGTGACATTTTGCACATTCCCAACCACCTAGTTCTGCAACTGATACTTTACCATCTTCAAGGTATTTCTCATACAGTTTCTTGTCGTTGTTCAACAAACGTTTGTGAATTTCATTGTAATATCCATCATTCTTGGTATCGATACTACCTGTAGAAATTTCTTTCTCAGCGTGACACTCAATACACCAACCCATTGTCATTGTAGGTTTCGTTAATGGAATGTTTCCTTCGATTTTATTTAATTCTTCAACTGGCCACACTTTTTGTGTTTCCACTTGTTTTGTCATGTCACCGTGACATTGTTTACAATCTACACCACCAACTACTACGTGTTGAGAGTGATTGAAGTATACGTGATCAGGTAAAACGTGAACTTTGTTCCAAACAATTGGTTTCGTTTTTCCAGTGTAAGAACCTGCTCCTTCAGGATTCCATCCTGCTGCTTCGTAAATTTTAGCAATTTGTTCTTGTTGCGCTGGTGTACGACCATTGATTTGTTTGTGACAGTTCATACAAACATTCACTGAAGGTATACCTGCAGTTTTGGATTTTGTAACTGAGCTGTGACAATATTTACAATCGATTCCATTCGTGCCCGTGTGGATTGCGTGAGGGAAAGCAATTGGTTGAGATGGTTGATAATTTTCAACAACACCAATGCTATACAAGCCTAGGAACAGTGTCACAACAACACCGATTACAACAACTAAAGAAGCTAAACCAACATACAAACGGTATTTCCATGCCCAAGATTTCAATTCTTCAGCATAAGACATCCCTTCATTTAATGGTTCACCCGCTTCATCCGCCGCAGCAAACTTCAACTGACGACGAACACCGCCAACAGCTAAAATGATTGTAACGAAAATTACGCCTAATATCAACCAAATCCACCCATTAGAAGTTTCTTCAGTTGTTCCAGTAGCATCTGTTTCCGCACCAGCCTCACCTGTTGCACCTGCATCTCCTGCTCCAGCAGCAGCTGGATCTGGCTGAGAATCAACCCAGTCCAATATTGCGTCAATTTCCTCTTTTTTCAAATCTGGGAACGCACTCATCGCCGATGGCGACCAAGTCGAAACAGTTTGAGCATAAGGGTCACTTGCCGCAGCAGTTTGCCAATTGTTTACCCATTGATAGATTGACCCTTCCTTGGCTCCGCCATCCGTCCATTTCTGACGAACTTGGAAAAGCTTCGGTCCAGTACTATTCTTGTGGGGTTGGTGACAGCTAGCACATTTCGATTTGAAAAGAGCATCACCTTGAGCGTACGTTGTGAATGATCCAGTCGCTAACACAATCGTTAGAGCGCTGAAACACCAATTTCTAAAGTTTCTAAACATCTGACTTCTAGATATTTTCATGTAAACTACTGTAAGTCTATCGTCAAAAAAACGGTATTTGACGGAAGCAAATTTAGAAGAATCACAGTATTCTATGACAGTTTTATGACAATTTTAATCGATAAAACTGTAATTTAAATTCATTCTAAATAAGGATGTTCCACTAATCCCTGATTTGTATTGATTTAACAAATTTTAGGAACCTTGACTTTTTAGCATTTTATAAACAACCCTCAGAAAACACTTAAGATTTTATACATTTGCATAAAATCATTAAACATGAAGGCTGCAATCCAATTTCTAATTATCAGTTTCGTTTCAATTCATGCATATTCTCAAACTGGTAATGTGGACATAATTAAAGATGCAAGAATTGATGCTTTGGTCAAAAAACAAGGCATAGTAGTTCCACCGGCTACGTCGCCTCAAATCACAGGATATCGTGTTCAACTTTTCTTTGATTCCGATCGAAAATTAGTAGACGAAGCGAGAAGTAAATTCATTGCAGCCTATCCAAAGGTTGATTCATATGTCGTATTTACTGCACCCAATTATGTTTTGAAAGTTGGCGATTTCCGTTCAGAACTCGAAGCAGAGCGAATTAAAGACAACTTATTTAAAGATTTCCCAACAAGTTTTATTGTTAAGGAATTGGTTAATCTCCCTCGAATCGACCAAGATTAAGGATAATTGAGTGAGCAGCTTTTGCTCCAGTTGAAACAGCTCCCTGAATTAAATATCCACCAGTTGGAGCATCCCAATCTAACATTTCACCTACACAAAAATAATTAGGTAATTTTTTCAATTGAAAATTTTCATCAATTTCAGTTAAATCAATTCCACCAACTGTAGATATAACCTCATCAATTGGTCGTAAACCAACAACCGGCAATTCAAATAACTTAATAAGATTTGCTAATTTTTCGGTATTCAAATAATCTTCCTTTGAAACCGAATCTTTGATCCATTGAATAGCAATTTTTGAAAGTTTCAAATTTTTCAATCCTTCGGTAACATTCTTTGCCTTTTGCATGCGATTTACAATATCACTTTCATCAAGCGACGGCTTAAAATCGATAACTATTTTGTGACCATTTCTAAAATCACGATTCATAGCATAGGCTGGCGCTCCTTCTAAACCATATCGTGTTAAAACTACATCACCTAATTTAGAATATTCAACTGAAATCAAACGACAATTCTTTATATGACCACCTTCCAAATCTTCATCAAGTAATTTTGAATCCAAGACTAAACCACTATTACTCGCTTCAAATGGGACACATTTAATGTTCTTTTTTGAAAAGATGTCAAACCAATCACCTAATGAGCCCGTCTGTTGCCAAGATCCACCACCCAAAGCGAAAATTTTTGCATCTGCATCAATTGTTAATTGACCTTGTTTCGTTTCAAAAACAAGACTGGACAACTCAACTTGATTCAGCTTATGCTCATAGTGAAATGACGCACCATTCGCAGTCAAATAATTCAACCAGGCATTCAACACTTCGATTGGTTTAATTCCTTTTTTAGGAAAAATCTTACCAGAGGAACCAACATAGGTTTCTATCCCAATTTTTGCCAGAAAATCAATGAAATTTTGAGGAGTGAAAAAACGTACTGCATTTTTAACTAATTCACGATCATATTTATCACAGAAAGAAACTAGTTCTTCCGCATTGGTTAAATTAAAACCACCGTGACCAGCTACTAAAAACTTTCGTGCAGGAGCTTTTTTATGATCAAAAAACTTAACATCAAAACCGTTTTCAACGAGCAAGGTTCCCGCCATTAATGCAGCAGGACCCGTTCCAACGATTGCAATACTTCCTTTTTTCATTTGGTCAAATTTAAGGACAAGTTTCACGAATAGCGAATCGGTTTAATATATTTGCAGTATGAATGAACAATTCGGCAAGGAATACAAGCTGTGTAGTCAAAAAATAATCGATACCATTTTCATTGAAAAGAAGAGTGTCAAAGCCTACCCGTTTGTTCTATCCTATTTCGAATTGCCCTTACCTAGTTCTACTCCATTTCAAATAACAGTTTCTGTTCCCAAACGAATTTTTAAAAAAGCGCACGACCGAAATCGAATAAAACGATTGATGCGTGAATGTATTCGAAAGAATAAATTAAATTTAGAACCGTTTTTAATTGATAACACGAAACAAGTGGCACTATTTATGATTTATACTGCCCGCGAAGAACTCACAATTGAACTTCTTCAGAAAAAAACAAAACAACTTTTCAAACAATTGATCGATGAACTATCAAAAGACACAAAAAACTAATTCAATGCGTCGTATTCTATTAAGTGTTGGTTTTGCCTTTACGTTTATTGCGAATCTACATGCTCAAAGTAATGGATTTGAAGTAATAAAAAACATGGAGTTGATGGACCAAATCTATCAGCACCTTGAAATGTATTATGTTGACGAACCACAGACAGGAAAGCTTTCAAAAGTTGGAATTGATGCAATGCTGAAAGAATTAGATCCTTACACTGTTTATTATCATGAATCAAACATTGAAGATTACCGCTTGATGACAACTGGTCAATACGGTGGGATTGGTTCATTGATTCGTAAAATTGGTGAGTTCACATACATTGCAGAACCTTACGAAGGAAATCCTGCAGAAAAATCTGGATTAAAAGCAGGCGATAAAATCATTTCAATTGATGGCAAGACAATGATTGGAATTCCATCAGATGATGTTTCTAATTCGTTGAAAGGTCCAAAAGGAACAACAATAGAAATTGAAATTGAACGTGAAAACGAAGGGAAAAAGAAACTATCTGTAACACGCGATGAAATTAAACTACCAGATGTTCCTTATTCGGGAATGTTAAACGAAACAGTTGGTTATATCAAATTGAATAGTTTTACGAATACGGCATCTTCAGATGTTAAAACTGCTTTTATCGATTTAAAAGCAAAAGGTATGACTGAATTGGTACTGGATTTACGCGGAAATGGCGGTGGTTTATTAATTGAAGCTGTAAAAATTGTCAATTTGTTCGTGAAAAAAGATCAAGTAGTTGTAACGACAAAAGGACGCGTTGCTGAAGAAAATCGTACATACAAAACAATGGAAACACCAATGGACTTAACCATTCCACTGACCGTTTTAATTGATGAAGGATCTGCATCTGCGAGTGAAATCGTTGCTGGAAGTATTCAAGATTTAGATCGCGGTGTAATTATCGGAACCACTTCTTATGGAAAAGGTTTAGTACAACGCACGTACGATTTGAAATACGGTTCGAAAGTTAAATTGACGATTGCAAAATACTACACTCCATCTGGAAGATGTGTGCAACGTTTAGAATACTACGAACGTGAGGATGGCGAAAAACCAAAAGAAATTGCTGATTCGTTATTGAAAATTTTTAAAACGAAAAATGGTCGTGACGTAATTGATGGCCGAGGAATTGAACCGGATGTTGAAATTGACGAAAAAGAATTGAGCCGTCTTACTGCAACAATTTATGCCAATAACTTAGTATTTAATTATGCTACAAAATATGCATCATCACATCCGACAATTCCTGCCGCTAAATCATTTAGTTTGAGTGACGAGGAATACAATGCTTTCAAAGCATACGTTTTAAAAGAAGAATTCACCTATTCAACGGCTTCCGAAGAAATGCTAAAGAAAATGAAAGCAACCGCTGAAGAAGAAGGTTTTTATGGCGATTCAAAAGCTGAATATGATGCTTTAATGGCGAAAGTTGTACCATCAAAAGAACGTGATTTGGAGAAATTCAAAAGCGAAATTAAAATGCTTTTGGAAAATGAAATTGTATCGCGTTATTATTACCAAAAAGGTAGAGCTGAAAACTCTTTTATATCAGACGATTACATTAAAAAGGCATTGGAAATTTTGAAAAACAAAGTAGAATACAATACTATTTTGGGGAATTAATCGTTAGTACATTACCCAAAACAAACTACGTATGTTGAACCGATTTTTCGGTACGAATTTTCACACCTCTTTCCATTTATTCGGAATTAGCGCATTTGCCGTTGGTCTTCCAACGAGTAAGGTTATTTTATCGCTTGCATCCATGTTGCTTCTATTGAATTTACTGTTGGAAGCTGATTTCAAAATGTATTGGAAAAACATCCGTTCGAATCCTTTATTAGTAGTTCTATTTTCCTTTTGGAGTTTACATTTAATTGCTCTACTATGGACAACTGATTTCTCTTACGCCTTTAATGACGTTCGTATTAAAGTTACACTGCTTTTAATTCCGTTAATCTTAGTAGCCAAGCCAATTCAACAAGAACAGGTATTGATTCTTCCCCTAGGATTTTTTATTGCTAGTCTTTTTGTAACTTCTTCATACAATTACGCTTGTTTCAATCAGTGGATTGGGCACCATCACTATGAAGACATTCGGGGTTTATCATTATTCGGATCGCATATACGCTATGGGATACTTATTGCAATGGGTGCTGGAATAAGTTTGTATTATTCAAATAAAAACAAAGGTCTTTTAAGACTTGTGTTTCTTAGTTTATACGCTTGGTTTAGCTATTACACATACTATTCTCAAATAATATCGGGCGTCGTTGCACTTTTTGTTGTAAGTATAAGTTTTATTGTGTTTTTACTATTTCAAAAATCAAAACGTTTGGGAATTTCTTCACTCATTTTTACCGCTTTATTCACGATTATTTCTGTGGTAATACTTTTCTCGGGTTCACCAAGTGAAAAATTTGATTCAAATTATAAAACCATTAATTCCAACACCCTCACAAAATCTGGAAATCCTTATACTCCTTTATACAATGCAGATGGAAGTATAAATACTAAACCCATTTTTGTAAATGTTTGCGAACATGAATTAAATCAAGAATGGGCAAAACGTTCAAGCTATCCTATCGATGGACTCGACGACCGCAAGCAAGCTATACGATTTACAATTTTGCGTTACATGACTTCCAAAAAATTGAACAAGGATTCTGTTGGAGTTAGCCGATTAAACAAACAAGACATTCGAAACATTGAACACGGAATTGGCTCAATTCAAGAAAGTGGAAGCGGACTATTGTCACGCATTGATGGAATCAAATTTCAATTGCGCCACAATGAAAATCCAAATGGTCATTCCATGCTTCAACGTGTTGCTTTTTGGAAAGCAGGAATAGAACTAATTAAACGAAATTGGTTATTTGGAGTTGGTACTGGTGATGTTCAAACAGCATTTAATGAAGAATACGAGCGCAGTCATTCTCTTCTAGTACCAGAAAATAGATTAAGAGCACACAACTCCTATTTAACGAGCTGGATCAGTTTTGGAGTACTTGGAATCGCTCTCTTTCTTTTGATGATTTTCTTGTACTTAAAATGGCAAATTACGGAACAAAATCTAATTGGAATTATGTTCATACTTGTAGCAATGAGTACATTCTTAATTGAAGATACCTTAGAAACGCAAATGGGTGTTAGCTTTTTTGCTTTCTTCTATGGAATGTTTGCAGTGAAAAAAATTAATTCCCCTTCTTAAAGATATTTCCAACCTCTTTACCGATTTTTTGAATTGCCTCAACACCTTTGGTGATTGCACTACCGTCAATATCCTCGTAGTTACCAAACATATTTTCCACGATACTTTGAGATGGATAAATTAAAATAGTATCATTTTCTGGAAATGCCTTTTCTAATTTTCCTGGGAATGAATCTATACCTGTCGCATAAGAAATCCCTCCGTTACGAGCAGAACAGAAAATCAATAAGTCGGTATCTGATTTCTTCTGATTCAACAAAAAGAAGTCGTCTAATTCCTCAATTTCTATAAGTTTCGTTTCAATTGAAATCTTATTTGCCTCACCAACTTTCACCCATCTTTCGAATGTTGCCGCAGTAGCAAATAATTCTAATTTAATGTTCAACTCTTTGCCAAGTCGTAAAAGTCGTTCAACCCAAAGAGCAAAGCTACTCTCCAATTCGGCCATCGGTGGTGCAATGACAATAATCTTATTGTGGGAAATGAATGGTTTATCAAATTGACAAAAGAAAATCGTTTTATCACATACGTCCAATAAATGTTCTCGATCGTCACCAACAATACGTTTCAACAAATTCATATTTCGGTTATCATTCAAAACAACAATATCCGTAACCAATTCTTTGGAAACTCGCGAAATACCGGATGACAAATTATGATCAATCGTGGCAATTGTATTTATTTTTGCTTCATGGCCTGAAAAATGTTTCACGATTTCCTCTAACGATTTGCGTGATTTACGGATCATTCGTTCAGCATCCTCATTATTCGGATAAACACTTACAACAGAAATTGGATTAATCACTTTTGGATCTGAAACCATCAAGGCAAAATCCAACAAGGATTCATTTCCTTTCAATTCGTTCATCGAAACCAATAAGTGCTTATTACGCAATCGTGTTTCTGTTTGATCATCATCACCTTTTTCCGCAATTTCAATCAACAAACGTTTACCTGCGTTTTCAGTCACAAAAGATGCAACCATACACGTAAACAAAATCAAAAGAACGGTTCCGTTAACAATATTTATGTCCAAAATTTTATTTTGGAAACCAACCATGATAATCGCCAAGGTTGCAGCTGCATGAGAGGTACTCAAACCAAAAATGATTTGACGTTCAGTTCCCGTCATCTTGAATATTTTCTGCGTGATAAAAGCTGCCAACCATTTACTAATGATTGCGAAACTTGTTAAAACACCCGCAATAATCAATGGCCATGTTCCTGTGAAAAACACTTTGTAATCTACCACCATTCCCACGAAAATCAAGAAGAATGGAATAAATAAGGAACTACCAATGAATTCAACGCGATTCATCAAAATTGAGTTATGTGGAATTAAACGATTCAACACCAAACCAGCAACGAAGGCTCCAATGATGTGTTCAACACCAGCAACTTCCGCTAAGAAGGCTGCAAAAAAGACAATTGATAGTACAAAAATGTATTGCGACGATTTTTCACTATCCAATTTACTAAAAAACCAACGCGCCACTTTTGGTATCAAGAAGAACATGATTACAGAGAAAATTGTAAGTGAAGTAATCAAACGCAACCAAAATGCGCCATCCAAATTGCCCTGTGCTGAACTTGTAATGACAGCAAGAATAATCAGTACCGCTGTATCTGTTAAAATTGTTCCACCAATCGTAATGGCAACAGCTTTGTTCTTCGTTAAACCAAATTTCGAAACAATTGGATAGGCTACTAATGTGTGTGTTGCAAACATACTCGCTGTTAACCAACTTGCAGTTTGACTCAAATGCAAACCATAATAACACAACGGGAACCCAAGTGCAATTGGAACGAAAAACGTTAATGCTCCAAACGTGACACTTTTCTTTAAGTATTTTTTGAATTCATTCATGTCAAGCTCTAAACCAGCCATGAACATGATGTACAATAAACCAATTGTAGAGAACAACTTAATTGAACCTTCAGCTTTCATGTGTTCAGGTCCAATCAGTCCTAGACCATGTGGCCCGATTATTACTCCTGAAATAATCAATCCAATGATTGCGGGAATCTTCACTTTTCTCAATATAATAGGAGAAAGTAGGATGATAAAAAGCAAAAGTGAAAAAACTAAAACGGGGTTTTTCAAGGGCAAATGAAACTCAGAAAGAAGGTGTTCAAAAAAATAGTTCATCTGCCAAAAATTAAGTTTGAGAGCAAAGATAATTGTTTCATTTTATTTTAGCTGCCTTTCAAATTAATGATACGATGAAATAACCTATCTTTGCAAAAATTCTTTTCAATGCGTTTCGAACTCACCAAAGACTTTCTTGAAATACTTCGCCTTAAAATAGCGGAGCAGGACATGTCTTGGATTCGCGAAAACATTTTAGAATTACACTTTGCGGATATCGCAGAAATTCTCGATAAACTTTCCAACGAAGAAGCCAAATACATCTATTTCCAATTGGAAGAAGAAGTTCAGGCGGATGTATTGATGGAGTTGGAGGAGGAAGTGCGAGATCGTTTCTTAGCTTCCCTTTCTTCTAAAGAAATTGCTGACCAGTTAGAGAATTTGGATTCCGATGATGCTGCCGACATTCTTGGTGATTTATCCGACGAACAAATTCAGGAAGTCATTTCTCAAATGGAGGATGACGAAGCTGCTGAAGACATTGTCGACCTCTTAAATTACGACGAAGATACTGCCGGTGGTTTGATGCAGAAAGAGTTCATTCAAGCAAAACTGGATTGGCCAGTAGATCGTTGCTTGGTTGAATTGCGTCGCCAGGCCGAAGACGTAGAAAAAGTTTATACGATTTATGTCGTAGACGATTTCAATAAATTAGTTGGTGTTTTATCATTAAAACGCTTGTTGTTTGCCTCGCCAAAAACGAAAATCGTTGACTTGTACCAAGGAAAAAATATCATTTCTGTTAAAACTTCCGATGATAGTGAAGCTGTTGCGAAAGTGATGGAAAAATACGATTTGGTTTCGGTTCCCGTTGTGGATTTACAAAACAAATTGGTTGGTCGAATTACCTTGGATGACGTTGTTGATGTGATCAAGGAAGAAGCAGACAAAGATTTCCAATTGGCTTCGGGTATCTCTGAGCGTATTGAGTCAACCTTTAGTGTTTGGCGTATCACACGTGCTCGTATTCCTTGGTTGATCATTGCCATGTTGGGTGGAACCTTGGGCGCACAAGTTATTGCGAGCTTTGAAGGTGGAATCACGAAAGTACCAGCTCTTGCCTTTTTTATTCCTCTGATTACAGCGATGGGTGGAAATGTTGGTGTGCAATCATCTGCAATTGTTGTGCAATCTCTTGCCAAAGGAAACGACCAATTCGGGAGTATTTTACAGAAATTATCAAAAGAAGCCATTGTCGCACTCGTGAATGGATTGCTTTTGTCCACAATGATTTTCGGAATTGCTTATTATTTTGAAAATGCGACTTTAGGAATGGTGGTTAGTATTTCTTTATTCACCGTAATTATCTTTGCCGCCATCTTCGGAACGCTGATTCCATTGGTGTTGAATCACTACAAAATCGATCCAGCCTTGGCAACAGGTCCATTCGTTACTACCTTAAACGATATCGTTGGTCTGTTTATCTACTTCACAGTTGGAATGCTGTTGTATCATATTTAGATATTAGAAGATAGAAGTTAGAAAATAGAGAAGTGTGGTGAGATATAACTTCCCTCACATTTTTTCCGTTTCTTTGAGTATCAATTCTGCCTTAAATACATGTGTGTTTAATTGCTTATCGATGAAAAAGTTCATAAAAACAATAGAGTAAATTGAAAACCAAGTTACTCTATTTGGAGCAAGTAATAAAGTGCCTTAAATCAAATTACTGTTTCACTACTTTTACAAGTATGTTTCTCTCTTCGATTTTTAAATAGTAATTACCAGGAGATATAGCCTCTAAGTTTACACTTGTTTGATTTCCTGTCAACACATCACTCAATATAATTCTTCCTTGGTTATCAATTAATTCGAAAGAAGAAAATAATTCGATTTCAGAATTAATAAATAGAAGTTCGCGAGTTGGATTTGGGTAAATGGAAATAATTTGATTTGATAAATCTAGTAAATCTGAAGCGTTACATGAGATCACTGTTAAATTTTGACTAGCACTTGATGTACAACCACTTCCATTCGTATATGAATATGTTATTGGATATGTCCCAATTCCAATTGCTGGATTAAATGTGTTAGATGTTACTGAAGTACCTGTGTAATTACCTCCAAAAGGAGTCCCTCCAGATAAAACAACATTTGTTAGGGTATCACATACAACCGAGAATGTTGATAAAGTAACTTGGGGTAAAGCATTTACTGTAACACTCATTGTTTGATTATTAGCACATTGTCCAGCTGATGGAGTAAATGTATATGTCGTTGTTGCAGAGTTATTCACTTGAGGAGACCAAGTTCCGGAATATCCATTATTTGACGTACTTGGTAAAGTAATTGGTTCTCCAGCACATACTGGTTGAATTTGTGTAAAGGTTGGAGTACCAATGGGTAAAACTGTGGTACTAATCGGAAGTGAAGGCGAAGAGGTACAACCGTTCAGTGTTGTTGTAGCATAAATTGACGATTGTGTACTTTGAACAACTAAAGTTGGCACTGAAAATTGACTTCCGTTTGATGCTGTCCATGTAACTCCAGATGTTGCATTTGTTGTTAATGTTACATTCGATCCTTGACAGAATGTTGTTAGTCCACTTGTATTAATAATTGGCGCAGCTGGAGTTTGATTAACAGTAATTGTAATCGGGTTCGATGTTATTGAACAACCATTATTTGTGACTTCTACACTGTAAGTTCCAGAACTGGTGATAGTGACAGATTGACTTATTTGATTGTTACTCCATAAATTTCCCGAAGATGCTGAAGAGGTTAATACAATTGAATTACCAGAACAAAAGGTTGTTGGACCGTTGGCTGAAATTGTTGGCTGTGGTGGTGTGGTATTTACCGTAACAGTAATGCTATTTGATTGAGCTGATGTACATCCATTATCTGTGACAGTTGCGTAATAAGTACCGCTAGAATTAATCGTATTCGTTTGAGTAGAAATAGAATTGCTCCAATTGTTTCCATTTTGACTGCTCGAAATGAGTGAAACATTCCCCCCTGAACAGAACGTTGTTGGTCCATTTGCACTAATCGCAGGAGCACCAGGAATTGGGTTAACTGTTATTGTAACAGGTGCTGATACAGACGAACAACCATTTAAATCTGAAGTTGATACTGAATAAATACCTGACGAATTTACTACAATGCTTTGACCAGTTGAGTTGTTTGACCAAAGATTGCCACTTGAGCTAGATGAGTTTAGCGTAACTGTTCCACCGCTGCAGAAGGTTGTTTGACCGGAGGGGGTTATAAATGGTATATTCGGTAATGGATTTACAGTAACGTTAATCGCATTTGAGTTTGCTGATAAACATCCGCTACTTGATGCTTGAGCCGTGTAAATTCCGCTTTGATTTACTGTTATTGATTGGTTTGTGGATCCATTAGACCAAAAAGTTCCTGGTACATTTGAAGTAAGTGTGACCGAATTACCTTGACAAATGGAAGTGTTTCCATTTGCAGAGATAATCGGTGTTTGTGGTATTGGATTAGACACAACACTAATTGGAGAAGAGCTTGAAGAACAAGTGTTATTTGTTACGAAAACCGAATAATTTCCAGTTGAAGTCGCATTATAAAAGTTTGTAACTGCTCCAGGTACTGCTATACCGTTATTAAACCATTGATAGGTGTTTCCTGAGGATATAGGTGCATTCAAAACCACACTACTTCCTTGACAAAATGTGGTCGGTCCAGAAGGAGTTAATGTACTAACTGGATTTGGAATTACATTAACTTGTATTGTGTTTGATGGTAAGGAAGTACAACCGTTACTTGTAATTTGACAACTCACTGTACCCCCCGTATTTACTGAGATCGATTGTGATGTTGAGCCGTTAGACCATAAGAGATTACCTGGTAAGTTAGAAGTTAAAAATACAGATCCATTTTCACAAAATGTTGTACTGCCAGAGCTTGAAATTACCGGTGGAGAAGGTAGAGCTGTTACATTTACCTGAATTGGAAATGCAATACTTGGACAACTTTGTGGATTTGTGACTGTAAGACCATAATTTCCAGAAGAATTAACGACAATGGTCTGAGTTGTCGCTCCATTTGACCATAGATTTCCTGTTGCACTTGGTGATGTCAATGTTAAAGTATTACCTGCGCAAAATGATGTGGCACCACTAGGGGTAATTGTTATTGGATTACCAGATTGTATATTAATGGTTGATGGTGAACTGGAAATAGCACAAGACCCAGAAACAAGAACAGAATATATTCCATTCGATGTAACGAATAATGAATCATTGTTATTCGCAATTGGAACACTATTATTAAACCATTGGTAGTTGTAGGGGCCAGCTGGTGCGATCAAATAATTTGTGTTTCCTACACAAAAAGGAGCAGAGCTTTGTTGTAGTTGGAAAGTAGACGCGTTAGAATAAATGAAACTATTCGAAAGGTTAGAATGAGAAGCCAATATTTCGCTTATAACAAAACCATTTAAATTTAAAACCGCTCCAACTGAGTTAGTTACTGCCGTGGGGACAATTGTATCCCAATAATTTCCAGTTAAAATATCTGTAACCAAAGTGTTGTTTATTAAACTTCTGTAGTTGTAGCCACCTACTCTAAACTTAAAATTATCAAATCTGTAACCAATTGTTGAGCTACTATAACATGAACTGAATGTAGAATTAAAACAAGTTCCAACTAACCCCCCACTAAAAATTATTCTATCATTGTTGGCTAAAGACCCTACATCCAACGGTTGACAGAGAGTATTTCCACTATTAGGTGTATCATGTGTCCAAAATGGAGTTGTAGATCCTTCTTCAAAAGCACCATATTTAGGCCTTATATTTACTGATCCTGGAAAATAATTTCTTCTACCAACAATACCACTGAATCCATCATACATTCCAAAAGGGACTTCTATAGAAAATAAATTAATCCAGTTGTAAATACCCGCAGGAGACTGAAAACCCCAACATGTCTTTAAAAAAGGTAGCAATTGTGAATTACCGCTGCCCCCACCTCCACAAAAAGAAACAGCCATTCCACAAGCGGTCATGATGTTATCGTCTCCAACCCCAAAAGGGTAAGATCCCGAACCATTGATGTCCGTGGTACTAATAACAGTACTTGTTTTATGATTACCAATAAAATTGGACGAATTAATACTCACGTTCGGATTCAAGTTTGTCATTGCAATATTTCCAAAGTCAGAATTAAAAATATACTCTGAAGTTTCAATTCCAAATCCTGTATTATCCTTAAGGGAAGAATTTGTCATGGTAAGTATCGAACTTCCTCCAACAAAAATACCGTCCACAGAATTCGAATCGATATCCGTCAAATTACAAGTAAGTGCAGAATTTGACAGTATTACACCCATTCGAACATTCTTTCTTAAAATACAATTACTAATATTTGCTGTAGAGGCGTTAAAATATAATCCAGATTTACCATTGTTATATATGACTGAGTTTGTTATCGTAACATTTTGAATAGCCGCTGCATGTATGCCACTGGACCCATTCAATTTTATCTTAGTATTATTTATACTTAAAACGGCCGCCGCATTTGCCCGCAATCCTTCACCATCAGATGATTTAATTACACAATTGTTAACCAAAACATTGGCATTAGCGCCAAATGCATAAATACCATTTATTTTTGAATTTAATATTTCAACTCCATTTATGTTAATATTTGTATTTTCTATTTTAATTCCATAATTGGCATTTTGAATTGATGCGTTTGCAATTGAACAATTTGTGGCGAGTGTATCAAGTTCAATACCACTCCAGTACTGTTTATTAGTCGTACTGATGTAGGGTATGAAATTAACTTTACTACATGCATTACCTAGAACATTCAAAGCTCCTTTTACTTCAATTTTAACATCACCTATTAAATCAGTATTATTATCAATAAATAGGACCTGGACTTGAACACCTGGATTGATTGTTAATGTAGCTCCTTGCTGTATAATAACGCTTTGAGTGAGAACTTGATTGGTAGTCCAAGTAGTATTTGAATTAATTATTAATTGACTAATAGCAGGAAATGTAATCAGTGCGATTAACGCGGTTAGTAGTTTTGTTTTCATGATATAATATTGGTTATTATTGGGGTTAATTTTTCAATAAAAGTTATAAGGTTTGTTCCTATCGACATTACTTTGTCTATACGATCAATTTTAGTGTCAAATGTTTTTTCAGTTGAAATAGAAATTAAACCTTCCTCCTTTGCTTCGAGAAGTAGTTCATTAATATCTTGTCTTTGCTTCTCATTGATTGTATCTGCTTTAAAAAGAAACTTTAAAAATCCATTCAAATTGATTTTGATAATAGACTTATTAAAAGTGGTGTCAGTAATTATTTGTCTTGTTTCAAAATAACTTTTTGTTTGGTCATTCAATAGAGGATTTAAAATTGAAAAAACTATATAATCTCCTTCAATTAGGTATTGTTTTGTCCCAAGTGTATTGAAGATAAATTGCTCAACATCGCGATCAGTTTTCAAATCAAACCTCAACTGCGCGGCAAGGATTTTATTTTTGAGTTGTATATGACTGAGCTTTAAGGTTTGCCTCAAATTATTGAATTGTTTTTCAATGTTGGAATAAGGGTCATCTGGTTCGAGAGATCGAATTATGGCATCGAGTATCACTAATTCCAATTCAGATTTTGGCAAACTTCCAAATGGCAATTTCTGAATTTCTTCCAAAATTGATTCAGCAAATTTCTGGTGGTCATTTATCTTTTTAAATATTGACATCTCTAATTGATTTTTTCTCTCCTATTGCAAATCGATTTTAAAACATTTCATTTTACAACAGAGCACTCACTAGATATAGTTGCTAGCGGTTAAGCACAAAACTATTTCAATTCAGAATTTCAGGTCCAAAAAAAAGGAGAACTCGTAAGTTCTCCTATCTTCATTTGGTTGTTGTTTGTAGTAAGATTGGATTTAATTTTAATCGTTTTATCCGTCGATCTTGCGGATGCTGGGAGCTGATAAATACATTCTCAGCCGGTATATTACTATAGAGTGCTAATTTCTCACGGATATTCTTAATACTCTGTTCTCTCCTCTTTTTTACTGCATCAATGGTGGCATTATCGTATTCGAGAATTCGATTTATATCGGCTATTTCCAATGTGTTCTCTTCAGCCAATAAAAAGTGCATTAATACTTCCGCATCGATAACGGAAAACTCTTCAGAAAGTAGATGTCCGTTTAGGTAATAACTACCTTTATTTTTTGATAAGGTTGCTATTGAATTATTAGCTAATTTTCTCTTTTTAAGGAAAATAAATAGAAAAAGACCAAACGGCAAGATGATAACCAAATACAAAAGTGAAAACGATTTTTCTTTAATCGTTGGTTCAATATAAATATTCAATACTTCAACTGGTTTTCCTAAAAAATCGGTTCGTTTAAAAACTGCAATGTTTTTATATGTCTCACTTTTAAATACGACTCCACAAATATATTGCTCAGTGGTATCAAGTAAAGGATAATGCATCATACTATAATCGCTCGATGTAAACCTTGAGAGCTTATTCGTTTTAAAATCAATAAGGAAAATATTATTCTCCATCTGAATCAATTTATTACTTGAATAATTTGCTTCAAAGAACCCCATATACTTAGTTTTCATAGCGTTTGTATTCAATCTGCCTAAGTGTTTCCATCGATTAGTTTTAAAGGAATATCGCCACACATCAGAATATCTTTTATTCTCTTTTGAACTTGACCATTGACCACCAAGAATATAAAAATCATCATCTTCAAGTTGTGCAAATTGATTAAAACGCGGGGCTGGAATTTTACAATTGGAAGGTATATCGTTGACCATCCATTCCTTAAATTTCAAATTGAAATATGAAATAAAATTCTTCGCGGTGAACATACCATAACCTCCAAAAAAACAGATTTTGTTCTTATACATAAATATAGATCCACCGAATTGATTTTCATGCCGAAACGATTGATCTATCCGCTGAATTGTATCATTTATCAATTGATACACCTCTCCACACCCTCTGTAAACAAAATAGATTTGCCCTTCTTCTGATGCAACTGGGAGATAGTCTTTTTGAAAGTCTACAAAATTACACTCCCCTCGATATGCAATAGGATGCTTTCTCCATTTTCCATGAGCCACTTTATATTCATAATAAAAAGTGGAATCATCAAACAACATAAAACTGTTTTCTTTTTTATTCAAAAATATATGTTGAGAATTTGTTTTTTCAATTTGCTGGTTTTGTGAAAATGCGTTCAATGTAAAAACGAGGGAAAAAAGGAGAATGAGTCTAAATTGTAACATGTTTTATTCTGTTCGTTCAATTAACTAAAATTATAAAATTGAAATACAAAAGAAACTGAAAATTCAGGTAAATTATATTTTCTCCTAAATTCTTTTGCTTCTTTTTTTCTCGGTATCGGATTAGTGAAGTTAAATTTTGTGCTACTCAGAATGTTTTGTAACATTGCCCTATGAAAATACTTTTTCTTGATACAGTTCATCCAATTCTTGCCGAGCGTTTAAGTGCTTTGGGTTCAACGTGCATTGATGCAGCAGGATTTTCAAAGGAAAAATGTTTAGAGGAACTACATTCGGCAGATGGAATTGTAATCCGTTCGCGTTTCACGATGAATGAAGAATTTCTTCAATTTGCGCCACAATTAAAATTCATTGCGCGTTCAGGTGCTGGAATGGAAAACATCGATGAGCGTTATTGCAAAAAACGTGGAATTGTTCTATTCAATGCCCCTGAAGGAAACAGAAATGCGGTTGGTGAACATGCGTTGGGAATGTTATTAGCACTCTTGAATAAATTGCACACTGCCGATCGTGACGTGCGTTTAGGAAAATGGGATCGTGAAGGAAATCGTGGTTTGGAACTGGATGGAAAAACAGTTGGAATCATTGGTTATGGAAACAACGGAAGTGCTTTTGCTAAAAAATTACGTGGATTCGATGTCAAATTAATGGCATATGATAAGTACAAAAAGAACTTTGGCGATCATTTCGTGATGGAATGTACGCTCAACGCTATTTTGAAGAATGCTGATGTGATTAGCTTTCACATTCCGCAGAACAATGAAACCTTGTTCATGGCAAACGACCAATTTTTTACAAAACTTCAGAAACCAATATTCTTGTTGAACTTGTCGCGTGGAAAAATCGTTGAAACTGCTGCGTTGGTAAAAGCCATGGAAACTGGAAAAGTGCTTGGTGCTGGTCTCGACGTATTAGAATATGAAAAAACAAGTTTTGAATCCTTTTTTGAGCAAGAAATTCCAACAGATTTCTCGTATTTATTAAATTCTGACAAAGTTATTCTTTCACCTCATGTCGGCGGTTGGACCGAAGAAAGCTATTTCAAATTGAGTGATGTTCTAGCGGATAAAATTATTGAGCATTACAGCCTATAAACTGTTGCCTTCGAGAGCCATTGTTGTTGCCTTCGAGAGCCTCAGTCAACAATGGCAGGGTTCCATTCGAAAGCCTCAGTCAACAATAGTATTCCCTTCAATAACCGCTGACTGAGGCACTCGAAGGCAGCGGTGAGGCTCTCGAAGGCAACGGATATCGAAGTCAACGGTTGAACTTAATTCACCTTCAACAATATCCCGTAATACAATTCTTTTCCAGTTGTGGTTTTCATCCACAATTCTTTCACGCTGATGTTGCGTTTTGGGAAATATCTACCAGCTAATTGATTGATTCGACGTGCATCGATTGTTGGAGAATAGGTATTCATAAGTAAGAATCCATCGTGACGCAAGATGGAAGCAGCAGTTGATAACAACTCTTCAATTTTGTCTTCCAATTTCCATTTTTCGCCTTTTGCTCCAAGTCCCCAAGCAGGAGGATCCATGATAATTCCTTTGTATTTGTTTCCGCGTTTTTGTTCGCGAGCGGCAAACTTCAACGCATCTTCCAAGACCCATTTCACATCCGTCAACTGACTTTTTTCCATGTTCACTTTCGCCCATGAAATCAATTGTTTGACTGAATCCACATGAAACACTTCTGCCCCACTCGATTTTGCAGCCAAAGAAGCCGCTCCTGTGTAAGCAAACAAGTTTAAGAATTTATCATTCGGCTTTAAATTCGATGCAATGAAATCCCAATTGATTTGTTGTTCAGGAAACAAGCCCAAGTGTTTGAATTTCGTTAGTTCCAACTGAAAATTAAGTGCCTTGTAGCCTATTTCCCAATCATCCGAAACGTTCGGTTTTAACTTTTTCCAAGTACCCGATTGACCACCTTTTGAAATAAATTCCAAATGCGCCATTTGTTCCCATTCCTTGAATGTTTTTTCGGATTTGAAATACGCTTGAACTTCTGGTCGAATGGTGATAATTGAACCCCAACGTTCCAATTTTTTACCACCTCCAGCATCGATCAATTCATAGTTATCCCATGATTGAGCGTAGATTCTATTTTTTTCAGACATTGACGATTAACGTGCGCGTGGCATCTTTTTGCGTCCACCCATCATTTGCGCTTGACGCATTTGATTTTTTGAAGGCGCCATTCTCATTTGATCCAACATCAATTTGATTTGGTCCTTCAACATTCCAGTGTTGTCCATTTTTTTCGCTTCAGCCAATAATTTTTCAGCTTCCGCTTTACGACCAGTTTGCATACAAATACCAGCCAAATGCATACGTGCAACAGCGTTATCTTGTCCTGTTCTTAAACCTAAGCCAATTGCTTTACGTAGGTATTGCTCACTTTTCGTGAAACCAAATTCTTGGGTATTCATTACTGCTTGTAAGAAAATCACGTAAGCGTGTTGCTTCTTTGGTAACAAATTTGGATGCGAAATTTTGTTGATGTAATGTTTCGCTTTGTCTGTGTTACCAACGCGCATTTGGTTCAAGGCTAAAATCATGTTCTCATTTCTGAAAAATGACAAACCAACGATAGCCGTTACAAAGATGAAGGTAATTCCCCAGCCCCAATGACCAGAAACAAATAAGTAAACATTAAAGAAAAGTGCGATAGCTGCTACAATACAGCGAATAATAAATCCTCTCATAATTAATCAATAGTTGCGATACATTTTAATTCAATAGCAATCGGTGTTGGCAATGAGTTAATTTCACAGGTTGTTCTACATGGCAAATTATCCTTGAAATATTCTGCATAAACGCGATTGTATGTATGGAAATCACGTTTCATATTCACAAGAAAAACAGTAACATCGACCAATTGATCCCAGCTAGAACCTGATTCTTCTAAAATAATTCGAACATTGTCAAAAACGCTTCTGCATTGTGCTTCGAAATCGAATTCAATAAAATTTCCATTCTTATCCAATTTTAAACCTGGAACTTCAGAATCTGTTGCATCAGAGCCTGCAACACGCGGACCAACACCTGATAAAAACAACAAATTCCCCACTTTTCTTGCATGTGGATATAAACCTACAGGCTTTGGAGCTCTTTCCGTCGAAATACGTGACTGTTCAGACATAGAATTGAATTTTGTGCAAATATACTAGAGAATTTGGAAAAACCTTTCAGGATTCATGATTTGTGATTTGTGATTTGTGATTTGTGATTTGTGATTTGTGATTTGTGATTTGTGATTTGTGATTTGTGATTAAGAAATAAAATTACGAATTAGGAATTAGGAATTCTTTGGTATTGTTTTTGCCTTAAGCGAAAATGTCTAAATTTGCTTTATGAAACTTTTTTACACTTTAGTACTTTTCTTATCCTTTTTTGGTTTGACCTCATGTATTGAGATTATTGATGATATTTCATTGAAAAATGATGGAAGTGGTACCTTGAAATACACCATTAACTTAAGTTCAAGTAAAGTCAAAATCAACTCAATCTTAGCGTTGGACAGTTTAGATGGTAAAAAAGTTCCAAGTATTCCAGAAATGGAGGAGCGCATTGCTTCATTCAAGAAAAAATTATCGGCAAAAACTGGAATATCAAATGTTACTATCGAATCGAATTTCACAGATTACATTTTCAAATTGCAATGTGACTTCACAAATGTCTTAGCACTTCAAAATGCATTGAAAGATGTTATTGAAGAAGAAAGTAAAGAGAAAAATATTCCAGAATTAGATCACAATTGGTTAAGTTGGGATGGATCAAAAATGACACGATCAATTCCAGAGATAACTGTTAAAAAAACTAAAGATTTAAAGACGGAAGATATCGAATTAATGAAACAAGGAAATTACACTTCGATTACTCGATTTGAGCGTCCTGTAGAGAAATTCGACAATACAGCAGCAGTTTTATCGAAAAATAAGATGGCTGTGATGATAAAAACAAACCCATACGCATTGACGCAAAATTCTAATATTTTAGAAAATATCATCTATCTGTCGCCAATCAAGAATTAGACACTTTATTTTCGTAAATTCGCAGAAGATTTTAGTATAAACAAAGTGATTTTACGCTTACAAATGAAGCTATTCCCTGTAATTGCCTTCGTTCTTTTCGGAGGTTTCGTGCTGGCACAAAAATCGGAGGAACTAATCCCCAAAGATGCTGTTACTGTCTTCAGTATCAACAACATTACTTTATTGCAAAAAGTTTCGCTCGATGATTTGGTGAAATATGAATTCATGGAAGAGGTTCAACAGGAATTGTTTGATGGATCAACTTCAGGAAAAACAATCAAAGAATCTGGAATCGATTTTGACCAAAAACTGAATGTTTTTTATGGTCGTGGTGAAACGCATGAAGTTCAAGGATTCACGTTTGGGATTAAAGACAAAAAATTGCTTTTTGAAGTTTTCGACGATTTTGAACAAGTGAAAAGCCCTTATCCAGGAACTGAATTTTATACATCTTACTTCAATAACTTAATTATTTCTGGAAACTCAGCTTTGTTAATTCGTGTAGAGCCAAACATGAATACGGTTGATGAAATGACGGATTCAATTTGGTATGCCCGCGGAAATGAAAATCCTTGGTACAGTGAAGATTCAATGGATGAAGGAATTGAATCTGACGAAGAAGTTTTAGAGGAAGAAATTTATGAAGAGATGGATGATGAGTCAAAACCTGGTTCAGGATATGATTTCCCATCTGCTAGCGAAAATCCAAATGAGAAAAATTATTACGAATTACGCGACAGTGTTCAAATTGTTCTTCAAAATCAATTCTTAACAGGGTTGTGTGAAGAATTGTTGATTAAGAAAATGAACTTAGTGAAATTTGATGCTCGTTTCGCGGAACAATTAACACACACATCTGAAGGTGTTTTCTATTTGGATAATTCTCGAAATGTACAAGAAGCGCGTGGACTTTGGTATTTCCAAACAATGTTCCCAACCTTGTACAAAGACATGCAAGAAGTGTATACCGGAAATGTTCTTTTAGGTGATTTACTATTGAATGAAACGTCTGTTGAATTCAAAATGGAAGCACGATACGGTGAAGCATTGGGATCGATTTATCAAAAAATGAATGATTCTAAATTTGACAAAAACATTCTTAAATACATCAACGAAAACAATACAGCTTATTTTACATACAACGTAAATATGCGCGAAGCATATGAACAAGCGTACAAAGTAATCATGCCTATATTAACGGACGAACGCAATCCTCAAATGTCTGCGAATGTATTGACGATAGAATTATTGAATGAATTTGTCAATAAGGATGCTTTATTTGGAACGTACAAAGGAAGCATGTTCGGATCATTTAATGGCGTGAAGAAAATCAAAACGACAAAAATTGAATTCATTTACGACGAAAATACGTTCGAATACTACGAGAAAGAAGTGGATGCAGAAGAAGATATGCCAATCTTTACTTTAGGATTCAGCACTGAACGTTCTGATATTCCTGAAAAAGTATTGAAGCATTTGGCACGTTTAACGTCTCGTTTTCAAAATATGGGTGATTATTGGGTGTATGAAGACGCAATTTTAGAAGCTGCACCTTTGTATATGATTAGCAAAAATGGCATGTTCATTTTCACAAACGATGAAGATTTAGCTAAAAATCATTCAAATGGTTACGGTGGAGATGCCTTATCTGCAAAAGAAGCAAAGAAAGCGAAGAAAAGCGGATTCATGTATGGTCAAATCGACTGGGCAAAAGCCATTGAAGGATTCCCAAGAGATTTCTTTACTGATCAAGAAAATGAGTTGATTGATGCGATGCGAGGCAAAACTGGTAAAATGGAATTGACTACTTCTAAAACAAGTAAGGATAAAACAAGTTTTGACTTAGTCTATAACTTTGGTGGTAATTACGACAATTCAGGAAAATATTTGTTGGATCTTTTAAATAGCATTTACGTTATTTCAAAATAAGCAAATTCATGTTTAAGAAGATTTCCTTAATCATATTCTTATCAATTGCTTTAGGTGCTTTTTTAATTCTTCGCCCCTACATTTTTAGAAAGAATGTTCCGCCAAGAATTGAAGACCGTTTACCAGATGCCGATTTTTTAGGTCGTGCATACGTGCTGGATGTTGCACGCGAAACCAGCGGAATGATGTATTATCACAAAATTCCCTTTCGCGATTTATTCTCCTACGAATTCATCTTAAGTCAAGGAAAGCTATACGGTTTAAATCTTCAAAACCCTGTTTATTTCTATGGAAATGAAAGTGGAGATTGGGGTGCTTTGGTTGAAGTAACCGATAGCAGTAAAATTTACGAAGGAATTGAACGACTAGGGAAATTCATTGATATCACAGATACGATTGTTGAAGATCAGAAAGTCTATCAATTCAAAAAGGAAAATGGCTATTTGTATTATGGCCACAATTATCTCTTCATTTATAAAGGAACAAAATTCAAACAAAACTACGATCGTGTTCATCGAGCGAAACGATTTGATATCGAACCTACGTGGCGCGCTTTCTTGAAAGAAAAGCAGTTTAAAGATGAAAAATTGGTCTTGTATTCAAACTGGTCCAAATTAAAAGAAAATGGAATCGAAACGGCTTTGTTTGCACATGATAGCGATTCAACAAGTTTCAGTTTGAAAGCATACGTGCGTAATAAGAAACCATTGAACGTTAAAATGAAAAAAGAAGGGATGAATCTAAAATCAGGTGAATCCACGAGCAAAATGCTGAACGTTCATTTAGACATCGAAAAATTACGCAATGACACAGAAGATCCATTATACAAATGGATGGTGAAACTTGGTAAGAAAATTAGTTTCCCTACTGCAGAATTTTTGAATGCTTGGGAAGGTGATTTATCCTTGCGACAAGGAGGATTTCAAACTGTACAAGAAACGTACATTGAATCTATTTTAGACGATGATTTTAACGTCACGGAAGTCGAAAAAACAAAGGATGTGAAAGTTCCGGGTTATTCAATCATGTTCTCTGTCAACAAAAATGGAAAGCAATTGATTAACCGTTTATTATCAAAAGGAATTTTAACGCAAGAAGATCAATACTTCCGTTTCTTGTTCTCGCCGCAATTGAAAATGTCAACGAAAAACAATTATTTCATTTTCCATACAGGGCAATATGCGCCAAAAACTGAATCAAGCACAGTAAACAATGGTGTTTGGACACAAAGAGGAACACGTTTGGTTTTCAGTTTGGATTCCTTAAGTCGCTTTGAAGCATTCGGATCAATCTATATTCCGGTCGATCGAATCATAAGTCGTAACAGGTTCTTTTAATTGATTTAACTTTCTGTTAATCACCTGATGGCAAACGTTTAACAGTGCCAATTATTGTGCATTCTTTTAATTTATACTAACACCTATTTGTAAATAACTCGCACTTTCGTTTTTGCCATTTTCTGAATTTATTCAATTACATTGATGAAAAATTCAACCATGTCTAGAAAGCAAAAAATCTACGTACTTGATACCTCTGTGTTATTGCACGACCATCAAGCCATCATGAATTTCAAGGAAAATCATGTAGCCATTCCAATCACGGTATTGGAGGAATTAGACAAATTCAAGGTTGGAAACGACACAAAGAATTTCTCTGCTCGCGAAGTCATTCGGTTCATTGATAAACTTTCCGGAAACGGCGGTTTACAAGAATGGATTTCTTTGGGAAAAGGCATGGGGAACTTTCGTGTTGTCTTGGAAAATAATCCACGGGAAATTAATGCCGAATATGTCTACTCAGTTGGCAAGAATGATCACAAAATCATCAATGCAGCTCTCTTCTTAAAAGAAACCGAATTGAAGAAAGAAGTTGTTCTTATTACAAAGGACATCAACCTGCGCATCAAGGCGAAAGCATTGGGAATTGCAGCAGAGGATTACGAAACTGGAAAAGTGGATAATAACCACTTAGAAGAAGCTTCATCGTACACAATTGAAGGAATTGATTCGGAAGTTATTCGTCAAATCTTTACAGCAGGTAAAATCGATGAAGATGGTATTTTAGGATCTAAAAAAGCGCCAAATGGGTATTACATTTTAAAGAATGGTAAAACATCTTCACTGGCTGTTTACAATCATCACACTGATCAAATTGAACGCATTGAAAAGGAATACATCTACGGAATCAAGCCTAAAAATGCGGAACAAGCGTTTGCCTTTAACGCACTTTTAAATCCAAACGTGAAATTAGTCGCACTTCAAGGTGTTGCCGGAACTGGAAAAACATTGATTGCTTTAGCCTCTGCTCTTGAACAAATTAAATCCTTTCATCAAGTGATTTTAGCACGACCAATTGTTCCACTATCAAATAAAGACATTGGTTTCTTACCTGGCGACGCTAACGACAAAATTGGACCGTACATGGAACCTTTATGGGATAATTTAAAGTTTATTAAATCACAATTTGGGGAAAATGAAAAGAAATATCGGGCTATTATCGAATTAGAAGAGGCTGGAAAAATCGTAATTACCCCATTGGCTTTCATTCGTGGAAGAAGTTTGTCTAACATCATGTTCATCATTGATGAAGCACAAAATTTAACGCCACATGAAATCAAAACAATCATCACACGTGCCGGAGAAAACACCAAAATCATTTTTACAGGTGATGTGCATCAAATCGATACACCTTATTTGGATGAAAACAGTAACGGACTAGCTTATTTAATTGACCGCTTGAAAGGCCAAGAACTTTTTGCGCATATTAAATTAGAAAAAGGCGAACGTTCAGAACTTGCAAACCTTGCAAACGACTTATTATAAACAATTCCAAACTGCGGATTTATCCTGAATTCGCAGTTTATTTTTTCAGTAAATTCGTTAAGGCATCCTTCAAATTAGTGAATTTGAACACAAAACCCTTTTGTACGATTTTGGCATTTGACGCTTTAACACCTTTCAAAAGAATCAATGACATTTCACCAAACATCCAACGCAACATAAATGCTGGTACATTTGGAAACCAAAATGGTTTGTTAAGCACAGAGGCAATCGTTTTCATTAATTCCTTATTTGATTCATTGCCCGCAAGCGCGTTATAAGAGCCGTCTAAGTCGTTTTCAATTGCAAACACGAACATTTCCACCAAATCATCAATATGAATCCATGGAGAAGCCTGTTTTCCATTTCCTATCGCAGAACCAATGCCCAATTTTACGATTGGTAACAATCGACTCAAAGCTCCACCAGTTGGCGATAAGACCATAGCCGTTCGAATCTTAGCTACCTTGCAATTGGCAGAAAATTGTTCGGCACTTAATTCCCAAACTCTAACCAATTGAGATAAGAAATCATTTCCAAACGGATCTTCTTCAGTACATTCTTTATTCTCAATAAAACCGTATGCATTAATTCCTGATGAACAAATAAACTGTTTCAAATTTGGCATTTGCTCGACCAATGAAAACAAAAAGACGTTTGTACCAACTCTAGAGTTCTGCAATTCAAGTTTGCGTTCATTCGACCATTTCTTGTCCGCAATTCCAGCACCACTCAAATTGATTAACACATCAACTTTATCCAATATTGGACAATCTATTTGCTTGTTCTGAGGTTTCCAATAGTACTGATCTGGTCCGCTTGGTGTGCGCGACAAAACCGACACATCATAACCTTTCTCCAACAAACGCAGCGTAAGTTTTTTTCCGATTAATCCAGATCCTCCAGCAATTAGTACATGTTTCATTATCTTCTTTTATTGGTAGAACAAGTACTATTGAAAATAGTTTTGTTAAAAGAAAAATCTTCCATTGATCCATTCCGAATCTAGTACGGCATCTTTTTTCTGATAAAACTGTATTGCGGGCTCATTCCATTCCAACACTTGCCAATCCATACGTTTCACTCCACGTTCTTTTGCAATTTCTACAACCCGATCAAACAACAGCGAGCCTATACCTTCACCTCTTAATTCGGGTAAAACATAGAAATCCTCAAGGTATAAACACTTGCCTTTCCATGTGGAATAATTCGTGTAGTACAATGCAAATCCAACAATTTGCTCGTCTTTTTCTGCGACAATGGCATCACAAATCTTTTCTTCAAACAAATGAATCGCGAGATCTTCAGCTGTATTCACAACTTGCTCAGGAGCTTTTTCATACAAGGCTAAACCATGGATTAAATCCATAATAGCCTGTTCGTCACCTTTTCGAGCTTCACGAATCATATTATTGAACTCCAGCTAAGTTGAAACGTAAACGAATACCTGTACTCATATTAGCCGTTTTATACGATGTTGCAATTTTCGGTGTATTAATAATTTGATCGTAATACAATTGGATTGTTAAGTTTTGAGTCAAATTATAATCAGCCGAAGATTTAATAGAAACAACACGTTGTCCAGCAGTCGCTTGATTTGTGTTCTCTACTACTTTACGAATCACCGTTAAATTATCTCTGAAAGATAAATCAAAACGAATATTCAAGGCACTAGCTGGAATTTTATCGAAAGGTAATTTAACCTTTTCAAATTTGTATCCTGTTCCAATAATCCATTCACTTCCCAATACCTCAGTAACCTGATTATTGTTCAAAGAAAGTGTTGCACTACGGTCTTTTTTGTATTCAAATTTCGTAATCAATCCTTGACCATTTGAAGCCCCACGTTTTTTAACATTCCATGTTGCATCAAAACCAATAAGTGGCGAGAAGCGTTCAGAAATCGTAATGTTCTGCATTTGGCGATCTGCAATGAAGTTGTTATTGATATCGCGAGCATTTGCATCTCCATTCGCATCAAATCCAGCATTCAAATTCGTTTGTAATCCAGCAACACTAACTGTTGAACTGTAAGCGTGACGGATAACGAAGTTTTTCACGTACTTTTTAGCGAACTCATATTTTGTTAAGCCATTGTAATTGATAGACCAGTTTGGTAGCGGCACATTTTTCAACGGATTCACATTTTTCTCATTCACGGATTTTTTAGAATAAGCAGTTAAGAAAGCACCTGTAACCACCTCTTGCTGCGTTCCACTATATCCAGAATAATATCCTGATGCAAGTGGATTAGAGTTTGAGTTATTTGCTCCTAATAATGCAGAAACTGCCTCTCTATTATCTAACATCGTTTTAAACGTTTCTGACGTATACGTTTTGCTATCAATAAGTGCAAAAGCAGAACCAATAGTAATGTTCGTGTATGTTAACGTACCTGTTTCCACTCTACTTTGACCTTCATATTGTTGAGTAGCTTCATTCCATCTGAAAAATTCACTTGAATTATTTCCAAATGTTCGTGTAAGACTCATTTCAACTGTAACATCTTTCAAAGGCTCTAACGAAGCTCGTAGACTCATGTTCTGAGTATGAGTTGTCGTATATTGTTTGTTTAGTTCTTCATTCTTAACTAACCAATTGTTCCCAGCCGCAGTCGTTGCAATATTATAGCCAGTTTCACGTCCCCATAAGTCATAACGCTGTTGACCGAATACGAAACCACCCATTGGCGCACTGAAATTATTGTTGAACCCTAAAATACTCGACTCTTGGTTATAACCCGGCAATAATGTACCATCTGTCATAGCATACGTTCCAGAAACATTTCGAACTGACATAAGCGCTCGAGCAAAGAAGCCAGCAACAGGATGAACTTTTCCTTTACGTTTCTTCTCACGCTCTTTCTTACGTTTCTCGCGTTCTTTTTTACGTTTTGCTTTTTTCTTTTCTTTTTCTGTCATGTTGGATTCATCAATCGGCGTCTCTGGTTCTTCTGGTGTTTTTCCAGCTTCGTCTTTTGTTCCGCCATCACTTGTATTTCTGCCTCCAACTTCTTTCGTTCCAACTTGTCCTCTGCCTCCACCTTTTCCGTCAGCGTTCACTTTTTTCAAGAACGGAACCTTGTTATATAAAGTTGTGAAATTCATTTGACCAGCAATATTTACTGTACGATTATTCTGAATCGTATTTCCAAATTCTGCTTGAGCCAATGGTGCGCGTTGCCAATTGTACGTTCCACCATACTTGATATTTGCCGTCATCCAATCTGTTGCAGGAAGTTTATCCAAAGGCAAATTGTAACTCAAATTATAATTATGGGAATAATCCATGGTTTTACCCAAAGTATTCATTTGAGAACGAATGGTATCCTTGAAAGCTTGATAACCTTCTGGATCTAATTTACGATCAACACGATCATTACCCTCCTCAAAAATAGAACGATTTGTCGCTGCAAAAGTGAATTTAATATTCTTAGTAATATCATAACCCAAGTTGTATGTTCTATTCCAAGTAAAACGTTTAACATATACAGGTTTAAATTCATAATCCGGAACAATATTGTTTCGCACTTGTCGCTCGTTGTAAGAACGCAACACATCATTCGTGAAAGAAATGTTCTTTGGCGTTAAGTATAAATTGAAATCTTTAATCAGCGCTAACCATTTTGATTTTTGAACAAACTTCATTTTTTTGAATGGTTCCAAAGGTTTTGCTGCAAAAGAGTAGTTATAATTCAAACCACCATTCCACGTTTTAGTTTTATCGTAGTTTGTATTAAAATCACGACGCATATTTTCTGAGTAAGCATAACTAGCTGACCAGTTTGAAATTCTCCAAAAATGTGCTTTTGCCCCTGCTTTCGCTTCTTTTCTAACGTTCGTGAAGTTGTATGATTTTCTTTCCGTGAAATCTTGACCTGCACGTGCACGCTCTTTTCTCGTAGCCATGTCGTAGTCTGCCAATTTAACATCTGGATTGAATGGATCGTATTCTGGATTAATAATTCCTAACGAATAACCATAGAAGAATGGTAACGAAACGCCCGCTTGTTTTCCAAAAAATTGACCCAATTGAACATTTGCGTTCATATCAACACCAATTCGTTCATTTCGTTGACGCTCTTGAACGCGGCTTTCAACACTTCCCCAATTAATCCCTGAATAATTACCGGATGCAGAAATTGTTGCAAAATCGGCCAATTGAACCTGAGCTTGTGCAACCGCAGCTTGACCACCTTCACTCACAAAATCAGTTAAACGAAGTTCATTGATCCAAATTATTGCACAATCTGCTTGCCCATCATCTGGCCAAGGATTACTTGCTGTTTTGCTCGGATTGCGCACACCAACCATCAATGTCTTAATACCTTGTAAATTAGGACTTCCTTTTACTTTCAATTGACGTTGATCATTTGCTGGATCGGGAGCTACATATTCAATCACATATGAAACATCCGTGCTTCCTCCGTCAATTAATTGATTTCTTTTTTTCTTTAAATCCAATAAATCATCGAATACAATTTCAACATTATTTGATGCAGGCCAAATATCATCGGCCAATGTTGCCCCCCATTGAGTTTCATTCAAGGGCATCTCATATTCGTAATAATTGTCATTGAAGTCTGTCCCCAATCGAACAAAAAGCGTTAAATCTTGATTGTTCAAAGGTAGAGTAGGTAATACTTCTTCAGCGTGGACATACATTTTTAACTTTTTGTATGTGCGAACGTCGAACTGAACATTTCGATAAGCTGCACGCGCATCACCATCTTGTAAATTACAAATATCCAATACCAATGATTGCTCATTCAATTGACGTTGATACGTTTGAGAAGGATCAATTTCTCTCAAAATTCCTGGCGGAATTTCATATTTAATTGGACTACGCTGATCGTTTTCTTCAACGTTAACCGCTGCAATATTGAAGCTTGTCAAGTTAGGATCTGTTTGAACGCTTTCTCCTGGTTCAGTCAAATCTTCTCTATATCTTCTCCATTCTCCACGAATCAATTCCAAACGAGCAAATCGCAACAAGACTTCTTCATCAAAATCCTTCATGAACATTCGCATGAAACGAATTGAACGAAAATCTTGAATTCCATTTACTTTCTTTTCATAATCAGAAATAGGAACTTTAAATTGATACCAACGTTCTGTTTTTGTACCATTTTGGTATACCTGAACATTTGTAATGAAATTTTTTCCTACTTGCATATCCCCAGGACGCATACTGATTTTGTACTGGAAGTAGTTTTCAGTTTCGGACAAGTTGTTGTCTTGGTTGATATCTTCCAAATCAGGCATGTTTGTTCCCTGTGTTGGATAACCATCCGTATTCGCCGTATCCGACATTTCAGTGGTTGGCGAATTGCCTTCCATTCCATTGTATTTTTTGTATCGTTTAAGAATGTTAAATGTATCCGCATCATACACATCATCACGATAAAAATTATAGTCATCATTCGATGGGTCAGAAATCATTTTTGCTTTAACAGCTGGATCAATCACGGAAGAATTTTGTACCCAATTCACATAATTTTGATAGGCAACTTGTTCTTGGGTATTATTCCAACCATCAATACCGACATCTTGATTCAAACGTGAATTTGGATCATTGTCGAATGCATTTACAACAACTTGTTGAGTCGAAATTCTTCCCCATGCAGTAGTATCTAAATCATCATTTGCTGATACTCCAGTTGGTGGCAATCCATTCTCAAAACTTTTACGTGAATCTGGTAAAACGTCTTCTGAGATGTTTCCTAAATTGAAATACAAATCACCTCCACTATGTGCTCCAGGATTAACTGCTTCGGCATCATCATTAAACGGATCTAATACCCAAAACTGAATGAATTCGATGTTCGTTTGTTCAAAATCATTTGTTGAAAGAGAACGCATAATTCCACCCCATCTATTTTCAGGATTTGTAAACGTTCCATCCGGATTAACGGTGTTGGTTGTATCATAATTATACATACCACGCTCAGCAGGATAATACGCCAACTCCAAAATTGGAATATTAGGAATAGAACCATATTGTTGCTGAAGGTTCGGGAAAATGTCTACTTGTTGCACAAGGCGCATACGACTATCCGAAAGTTGACTTGGATCGTCTTTGATATGCTGTGGTGTTAACGCATTTCCTTGATAAAATAATGGATCAATTAAATACCAAGCGGTTTTTGCACGTTTAAATCCAGCAGAAAGATTTTTTACTGAAGCTTCTGGGAACAAATCTGGCTGTCCCTGTGGTATTGATGCCAATCTCCATGATGTCACGGAACGTAAATCAATTGCACTTTGAGAACCTTCAAAATCATCAATATACGAAGTTCCATCTTTGTTAATTGCCTTTGGCTGACCAGGTATTAAGTAGGCATACTCACCATTAATTGAAAATGTTGATTTCTGAGTTGTCGAAATTACAGGCAATAAATCAACTAATTTCGTCAAAAATGGCACATCTGTACGATAGGCAAAATCAAAACCTAAAATATTGTTTTTAAACGGTTCACTGCCAATATCAACCTTTTGAGTGACTGGTCGTTCCATCATTCTCATCCAAGTACCACCAACATTAAATTTATCCGAAAATCTATAATTGTAATGGCCTCCGATTAAGGAACGAGCTTGGAAACCAAAGACGGAATTACTTTCAATAGAGATTTTTATTGGAGTGTTGGATTCTAAAATACCCGTATTTAAAATTTTAACACGTCCTAAATTATAATCTACCGTAAAATCCGTTCCTTCAACCAACTTGATTCCACCAGCAGTAACCGTTACAGCTCCTTGCGGCACATTCAATGCATTCAATGGAATATCAGAAGTAATAGAAGATTGATATTCCCCTTTAAAACTAAATCTGTTTTTACTTGGAATTTGTTGCGCTGCAGTTTTTGTTGAATCGTATAATTCAGTGAAAGCCACTTGATTAATTGTCAATTGAGAAATGTTCTCTGCAGCCAATTTTGCACTCAATGTTTTACCAAACGGTTCGATAGTGGAGAAATAAACACGACCATTTCGTGTGTTAATAGTTCCTCCATTTTCAGCTCTATTTCCATTAAAAACAATTGGAACATAATCAAAAACACCATCTGAAAATGGCTGATTATTTTGATTCAATTTATCCATGTTTAACAATGTCACAATTTGCTCATCATCAACACCTGGCATTGGGAAGAAAGGTACTAAAAGAGAAGTCGCTGGATTATTATACAATAAGTCAATTTTGAAACCAGTTTGATCTACTTGGTAAGCACCAATTGAATAAACATTCTTCATCATCAAATCCCAAACTTTATTTTTAGGATTTGTAATTGTAGGTTTTAACAATTTCAAGATCAATGCTTGCTGTCCGGCAACACCATCTGTTGAGAATTCACCAACTTGGAATGTTTCTCCGCGATATGTGTATTCGTATGCAACTGCAAGAACCTCATCATTATTCAATGGCAAATTCAAGGATATATATCCCAAAAGCGCGTTGTACGTAAATTCTTGTTCTGTAAGTTTACGCGCATTTTCAACTTTTTCATAATGAACTGCTTGCTGAAATGGTCCAGGTTCAGCTACTTGAGAACTAAGTGCCGACACAGCATTGGAAAAACCACGAACCAATGGCTGAGTTGAAGCCCAATCATATAATCCATTGGCATCATTGTCTGGCATTTCACTCGGTCCGTATGAACCAGGCGCTCCTTCACAATTTTCAGGTTTTGCTTCACCTAAATCGGCAAATGCAATAATGTTTCGCGTGTTTTCAGTATTGTTTGTTCGATTCGTTAACCAAACTTCCATACGTGTAATGTACGCTGAAGAGCTGACAATCGGAATTGTAGACATTGCTTCATCATAATGATCATGATGATACAGATTGACAAAATAATGGCGGTTTGCTTCATAATTATCAGCAGAAAGTTCAAATTTCTGAACTTGTGCCTTACCCGTAATATTGATTTCTTGTCGTTTACCTTTAGATGACGCAGCAATCAAGTCGACTGTAGCACGACCAAATTTTAATTGCGTTTTCGCACCAAAAAGAGTTTGAGAACCTTGAATCAATGAAGTTGGCAGCTGCAAGGCTACGTTTCCTAATTCAATTTTCTGAACGATTTGGTCTTCATTACCCGTATATTCCAATTTGGAAATATTGTCAAAATCAAAAGCGGCTTGGGTATTATAACTTGTACCAATTTTCAACTTTGTACCAATTTGACCCACTAAATTCATTTGAATTTGTTGTTGGAAGTCGAATCGAGTGATGTGTCTTTGTTTTACAGGTAATATCGGGTTTTCGTATCGCGATGAATTCACACCAAATGAAAGCTCAACTGAACCTTGTGGACGAATAGTAATTTGATCTGATCCGAAGAAATTTTCAAAGGCTTTACTTCCAATTTTAATTGGAAATTCCATTGGTTGACTTTGAGCAGTTTGTTCTTGAATTTTTTCTTTCCAATTTTCTCTTAACGCTTTTTGACGCTCATATTCTAGGTATTCCTCCAGTGTCATCATCGAAGGATTTCGATAATTCAGCGTCCCAAGTGTTTCTCGAAAAACGTATGTACCAGTAACCGGATCGTAAACAATGGTTTTTTCAAGTTTAGAAGGGTCACCCAAATCAAAACTTTGAGATTGTGTTTGAGTAGGATCAATATTGTTTTGAATCGGAAACTGTAAAGTATCCTGTGCCTTTCCAATTCTAGCTTGAAATAGGAATACAAGAAAAATCAACAATGGTGTTGATTTCCAATTCGTTAGTAGTACTTCAGTCTTTTTCAATTTATAAAATTTTCAATGCTTCTTTAATCAATATCTCGACAGATTCATCACCCGTAGCTATTTTATCAATGGCTTTTTCAGCTGCTTTCTTATCAAAACCTAGCGAAACCAATGCTGTTAACGCATCAAATCGATTCGTATTGTTTTGATTGAAAATATTTTCGCTCGAAAACACCATTTTTAACATTTTGTCTTTCAAGTCAATAATGACACGCTGAGCAGTTTTGGCGCCAATTCCTTTAATGCTCTGAATTGTTCTAACATCTTCCGATTGTATAGCGTGCGCAATTTCATCAGGAACCAAAGAGGATAACATGATCATCGCTGTATTTGGTCCAATGCCCGAAACCGAAACCAAGTGGTTAAACATTTCGCGCTCTTCTTTACTCGCAAAACCATATAAAATATGGGCATCTTCGCGAACAACCAATTTTGTGAAAACCTTTATTGATTCATCCGAACCCAAGGCAGAAAAGGTATTCAATGAAATTTTCACTTCATAGCCAACACCACCGCACTCAATGATTAATTCGGTTGGGTTTTTTTCTACTAATTTTCCGTTCAGATGTCCAATCATATTATTTGTTTTGTGCGTCAACAACAGCCACTTTCACCATGTTAATGATTTCTCTTACAGAGGAGCCAAGTTGTAACACGTGAACTGATTTTTTTAAACCAACTAAAATAGGTCCAATTGCCTCGCCTTCAGTCATTTCTTGCAATAATTTATACGCAATATTACCAGCAGATAGATTAGGGAAAATCAAAGTGTTTACTTGCTTATTCGCCAAATGAGAGAAGGAGAATTTCTCCATCATTAATTCATTGTTCAAGGCGAAATTCGCTTGTACTTCACCATCAACTACCAACGTTGGGTATTTTTCATGTAAAATCTCGACCGCCTTGTTCATTTTCTCTGAGTCAGGACCAGGAGAAGAACCAAAATTCGAATAGCTTAAAAGTGCAATTTTCGGAACCACCTTGAATTTGCGGATCATTTTAGCAACGTTGTTTGTTATCTCTGCAATTTCCTCAGCTGTAGGATTCAAATTTATTGTTGTATCTGCCAAGAACAAAGGTCCTCGTTTTGTAACCAAGATATACATTCCAGCCACGGTGCATACATCTTTTTGTAAACCAATTGTTTGAATTGCCGGGCGAACCACATCACGATAATTTCTTGTAATACCAGAAATCATAGCATCTGCATCTCCCATTTCAACCATCATTGCACCAAAGTGGTTACGTTCACGCATAATTTGAATCGATTCAAATTCTGTGAATCCTTTACGCTTTCTCTTTTCAAAAAAGGCCTTTCCATAGGAAATTCTGCGTTCTTCCTCTTCTTCAGATTTTGGATCGATAATTTGGACATCCTGAAATTCAATACTGTATTCTTGAATCAATGCTTCAATTTTCTTTCTTTTTCCAAGTAGAATTGGGAAAGCAACACCTTCTTCCCAAGCCGTTTGAGCAGCTTTTAGTATTTTGATATTATCTGCTTCAGCGAAAACCACTCGTTTCGGGTTCATTTGCGCTTTTTCAGTAATATTTCGAATCAATTTATTATCTAATCCTAAGCGATTTTTTAATTGTCTTTCATATGCATCCCAATCTGTAATTGGATTTTTTGCAACGCCCGATTCCATTGCTGCTTTAGCAACAGCAGGAGCCACATAGTAAATCAAACGTGGGTCCAATGGTTTCGGAATAATTTGATCGCGACCAAAGGAAATATTTTTCTCACCGTACGCTTCAATTACTTCTTCTGGAATTGTTTCTTTCGCCAATGAAGCAAGTGCTTTTACAGCTGCTAGCTTCATTTCTTCGTTGATTGTAGTAGCGCGAACATCAAGGGCTCCTCGGAAAATAAATGGAAAACCAAGTACGTTGTTCACTTGGTTAGGATGATCTGATCGTCCTGTTGCCATGATAATATCTTTTCGTACAGATGTGGCATCTTTGTAGGAAATCTCAGGCTCTGGATTCGCCAATGCGAAGACAATTGGATCTTTAGCCATTGATGCAACCATGTCTTTCGATACAATATTTCCTTTCGACAAACCAACAAATACATCTGCCTTCTTCATTGCTTCTACCAAAGAAACAGACTTTTTATGTTTTGAATATGGTACTTTACTTTCATCCAAATCAGTGCGTTCGCTGCATATCAACCCCTTTGAATCGTACATGAAAACATTTTCGACTTTTGCTCCTAATGCACAATAAAGTTTAACGCAAGACATTGCAGCTGCTCCAGCTCCAGAAACAACAATTTTCACTTTGTCAATTTTCTTTTTCGCCAGCTCAAGTGCATTCAACATTGCGGCAGAAGAAATAATTGCAGTTCCATGCTGATCATCATGCATAACTGGAATATCCAATTCTTCTTTCAATCTTCTTTCAATTTCAAACGCTTCAGGAGCTTTGATATCTTCTAAGTTAATCCCACCAAATGTTGGAGCAATTGCTTTCACGGTTTGTATAAATAGTTCTGGATCAGAAGCGTCAACTTCAATATCGAACACATCAATATCCGCAAAGATTTTGAACAACAATCCTTTCCCTTCCATCACTGGTTTAGATGCAAGTGGTCCAATATTACCAAGACCTAAAACAGCAGTACCATTTGAAATTACCGCAACAAGGTTTGCCTTACTCGTGTATTTATAAACGTCATCAGGATTTTCTGCAATCTTCAAGCAAGGCTCTGCCACACCTGGAGAATAAGCCAAGGAAAGATCTCTTTGCGAAGAGTACGGTTTTGTAGGGACAACCTCAATTTTCCCAGGTTTTCCTGAGGAATGGTAATCCAATGCATCTTGTTTGCGTATTTTAGCCATAATCGTCTATTGAAGCCGCTAAAGATACAAAAATGGTTTTACTTTTTACGCTTTTGTTATGGAAGTTATATGAATAAAAAAACCCGAATCAGTTTCCTGATTCGGGTTTCAGAAGTTATTCTAATTCTTATTTGATAACAACGTTTTTGCTTGTAGAAAGACCGTTAGAAGAAATTGTAACGATATAGCTTCCTTTAGCCAAGTTGTTCACTGGTAAAGCAATAGATTGAGATCCGTTCAAAGAAGTTAATTCTTGAGATGTCATTACTCGACCTTGCAAATCAACAATAGCAATTGTATAATCAGCATTATCTGCTTCGAAAGTAACGTTGACAACATCAGTTGCTGGATTAGGGAATACGTTGAAAGTTTCAACTGCCTCTTCTCCAAGACCTAATGCACATGCTACGTTAGCGATTGCAATATCATCAACATAAACATTATTACCGTATCCATTTGTTCCTTTGAACTTAACGAATACTTTCGTGCTTCCAGCGTAGCTTGATAAATCAACACATTCAGCTCTCCAATCTCCAGCAGCAGGCGTGTAGGCACTTGTCGTTGTAGCAGCAGTAGCTAATGCTGCTCCTGATTTAGACCATTCTGATGTCCAAGTTGCACCACAATCTGTTGACACAAGAACTTCTAATGACTCAGTATAACTAGTAGAATAACGTGCATGCGCTACTTTAAAGTTAAGTGAAGCATTTGATCCACCTGTTAAGTTGATTGGTTCAATAATGAATTCATCTACTTGTCCTTGAGAGCTGTAGTTGTAACAATCGTATTTCAATGCTCCACCATTTGTAGTTGCACGTGCCCATGTAATACCATTATCTGAGTTATTTAAAATCCAGTTCGCATATGGGAATGTTGCGTTAGAGAAATTGTTTGAATAAGGCATTGCAACACCAGCAGCTGTTGTTACAGTGAATGAATAATCTTGTACGTTGTTTGTGTTGTTGTTGTCAGCACCACCATTTGGTAAAGTTGTAGTAACTTCTAAAGTGTGTGATCCAGCAGCAAATGTGTTAGTTGGAAGTGTAACAGTAGTTGTTGCACCAGCAGCTAATGAACCTGTCCAAGGCATGTTCATCACAGATCCATTGTTGTCATATTCGTATGCAATAGAACAAGAAGTCAACGTTGACTGACCATTGTTTTTCAACGTGAAAGTTGGAGCAAATGAACCATTACATTGTAAACTAACTGGACCAGCACTTGAATAAACATCAGTAGCAAAAGGACAAGAGTTAATAGATGCAACTAAACCAGCTGTATTTTGCTGACCAACTTCATAGATTTTATTGTCTGTACAAACTTTGTATATAGTTGGGAAGTACCCAATATTGTAATCTGCATTAAATCCGTTTGTAGCTGCTCCTGGATCAATAATTGGATATGGTGTTCCAGCTACCCAATTTCCTTGCGTGTTTGTTCCTGTTCCATTCAAATCAGCTAATGTTGTTGTAGCATCTCCTTCAATATAGAATACCATTACATCTTGAGTAATTGTACCTGTAGGACCATGCTCATTATAAAGATCTTCCAAAGCACCTGAGTTATGATATCCCCAACAAGGTCCACACCATGTTGCAGAAACATCAATGAATACAGTTTTACCTGCAGCAGTTAATGAATACAAGTTCCATGAAGTACCATTTAAATCTGTAAACGTCCAATCAGGAGCTGTAGTTCCATTAGCCAATTGAGCATTTGCTGAGAATGTTCCCACAAATAACGCAATACTTAGTAATAATTTTTTCATAGTTTATAATTTAAGATTTACTAAACAATCAAGGTAAAATTAACGATTTATCTCTACAATACAATTTTAATAAGCAAATATTATTGGACTCCTAATTCGATTAAGTAATAGTTTTTTTGGTAAATATTTTACTGTAAACATTGAATTATTCTGTGTTTGACATATATTTACTTAAAGTAATAAAGGTTGTTTTTATATGAAAATCGTTGTTTTTTCTGGAGCTGGAATGAGTGCGGAGAGCGGAATTAGCACATTCAGAGATGCAAATGGTTTGTGGGCAAATCATAGAATAGAAGATGTTGCTACTCCAGAAGCATGGTTAAAAGATTCTGAAAAAGTGCAACAATTTTATAACCTGAGACGGAAACAAATACTCGAATCTTCACCAAATGAAGCACATTTTTTAATAAAGGAAATGGAAAAACTGGGTGATGTGACCGTTATTACGCAAAACATTGATGATCTACATGAACGTGCAGGCTCTATTGATGTTGTTCATTTACATGGAAATATACGTGAATCTAAAAGTTCTGGTCCGAATCAGGAAGCTCACTATTATCCAATTGACGGTTGGGAAATTAAAATGGGTGATAAGTGTGTTGAAGGCTATCAACTAAGACCTCATGTGGTTTGGTTTGGTGAGTCTGTCCCTAATCTAGAAGTTGCAGCTGATCTTATTTCAAAAGCTGCTGTTTTAATTGTAATTGGCACTTCACTTCAGGTATATCCTGCGGCTGGCTTGATTCACGCTGCTCCGTTGAATTGCACAAAATTTCTCATAGATCCAAATGCCTCAAATCTGCACGTACCATCTGACTTTATCGTTTTAAGCGAATCAGCAAGTGAAGGAATGCTTCAATGCTTGGGGCTGTTAAAAGAAAAAAGCGGCCCTCAATAAGAACCGCTTTAACAAACATATTTTTATGCTTTTTATTTTTTCTTCAATTCTTCTTTAACATACAACTCAATTGCTCCAGTCATTGAAGGAGCATTTGGCATTGGCGCATGTACATCAAGACGCAAATTATTTTTAACCACGGCATTGGCCGTTGTTGGACCAAAAGCGGCAATTCGTGTATTGTTTTGTTTGAAATCTGGGAAATTTTTCAATAAAGACTCAATTCCTCCAGGACTAAAAAACACTAACATATCATAATATACATCTTCCAAATCTGACAAATCAGACGCCACAGTTCTATACAAAACAGCTTTCGAAAAATTAATCTTATGTTCTTCTAGGGTAATTGGAATTTTATCACGAAGAATATCAGTACAAGGCAATAAATACTTTTCACCCTTGTGTTTTTTCATAACATCCATCAAGTCTTCTATGGTTTGTTTTCCAAAGAAAATTTTACGTTTTCGGTACGTCACATACTTTTGAAGGTAATATGCTACAGCTTCAGAAATACAGAAATACTTCATGGTATCAGGAACCTCAAAGCGCATTTCTTCCGCAATTCTAAAGAAATGGTCTACTGCATTTTTCGACGTTAAAATAATCGCCGTATGCTCAGGAATATTCACCTTTTGCTGACGAAACTCTTGCGCTCCCACACCTTCTATATGAATAAAAGGGCGAAAATCGATTTTCAACTTGTATTTCTCTGCCAAATCGTAATAAGGAGATTTATCCCCTTCTGGTTTCGGTTGAGAAACTAATATAGTTTTGATAGCCAACGTTCTAACAAATTAATTTCAATACTCAAATCACTTTAAGAAATTCTTTAATACGTAGTAATAGGCTACGAACAGTGGTAGAATTTCGAGAGTGCAAAAATACAAAATTAAATAATACCACGACACGCCATTTGTTAAAACAACATAGGAACTTTTAAACAGTCTCAAGATAAATTTTAAACATAACAATCCTGCAAACAAAGCCAAAAACAAACGATTATAGATTGGATTCATAATCCAAAACAAAGCTAGGATTGAAAAAACTAAACCGAAAAATTGATTGCCTGTAATTGTATTGATAGCGGAAATAGAAATTTTCTTTAATTCTCCTGTTAGAAAACCAACAATTAAGGGTCCAAAAATCTCCAAAAAAAACAGCGCAAAGGGCACAGAAATGGAAAGAATAATTGACAAAAACAAATCAACGACAATTATTCGGTTCAGCGTAAGAAATAAACAGAGTCCAAAACCAAGGAAAATAATTCACCAATAGAATCACAGAACTAAACGAACTTAAACGCATGTTTTCCTTTAGTACTTGATCCACCCCATTACTTTTAAAAGAAACAGCCAATACAGTAACAATTGCTTTTGTGTTTCCTATTCGCGAAATAGCAACGAACATAAAAGATAAAGCAAGAAAAGCAATTAAATACATTGTATAGGTTTCCACCTTCGGTTCCAACATATTTGGTACCTCCTGAGACACGCTATTAAAAAATTGTAACGCAAACACTTGATTCAATTCTTCTTTTAGTTTCCACAAAGTTAACAACCTTGTCAAAGAAACTTTCTCTATGAGTAAAATATATTTAAATTTGTGACCATAAAAGTATTTACATGAGAACTGATTTATACGTACATCCTGATTATTACAATATGGATGATCTTTTGACTGACGAGCATAAAATGGTGCGTGACGCAGCAAGAGCATGGGTGAAAAAAGAAGTTTCACCAATCATTGATGAACATTATGAAAAGGCAACTTTTCCAATGCACCTGCTTAAAGGGCTTGGAGAAATTGGGGCTTTCGGACCTTATATTCCAGAAGAATATGGCGGACCAGGTTTAGATCAAATCTCGTATGGTTTAATCATGCAAGAATTGGAAAGATGTGATTCTGGACTACGTTCAACTGCATCTGTTCAATCTTCTTTGGTGATGTATCCAATCTGGAAATATGGTTCAGAGGAGCAAAAACAAAAATACCTTCCGAAATTAGCAACTGGTGAAATGATGGGATGTTTTGGTTTAACAGAACCAGATCATGGATCAAATCCAGGTGGAATGATTACCAACTTCAAAGATGCTGGTGATGGTGAAAACGTTATTTTGAATGGTGCTAAAATGTGGATTTCTAATGCTCCTTTTGCAGATATTGCAGTAGTTTGGGCAAAAGATGAAACAGGACGTATTCACGGTATCCTTGTTGAAAGAGGAATGGAAGGATTTTCAACTCCTGAAATGCATGGGAAACTTTCATTGCGTGCGTCTGCAACAGGTGAATTAATTTTCGTTGATGTAAAAGTTCCTAAGAAAAATATTTTGCCGGGAAGATCTGGTTTAGGTGCTCCATTGAGCTGTTTAGATTCTGCACGTTTCGGAATTGCTTGGGGTGCATTAGGAGCTGCTATGGATTGTTATGATCAAGCTCTTCGTTATTGTCAAGAAAGAACACAATTCGGCGTTCCAATTGGAGCATTCCAATTACAACAAAAGAAATTGGCTGAAATGATTACTGAAATCACCAAAGCACAATTATTGACGGTCCGTGTTGGACAACTGAGAAACGAAGGGAAAGCAACTTCTGCTCAAATCTCAATGGCAAAACGCAACAACTGTGAAATTGCATTGAACATTGCACGTGAAGCACGTCAAATCCACGGAGGAATGGGAATCACAAGCGAATACTCAATGATGCGTCACATGGCGAACTTGGAATCGGTTGTAACATACGAAGGAACTCATGATATCCACTTGCTAATCACAGGTATGGATGTAACTGGAATTCCAGCTTTTACTAGAGAAATGCCTGAAACGAAATAATCGTTACAACAATATTAAAGCCATCTGTTTTCACAGATGGCTTTTTTGTTTTATCTTTTCACCAATCAAACTACTCAAATTGAAGCTTCTTCTTATTCTTAGTTGCATTTCTTTCTCCTATTTTTCATTCGGTCAAGTTGACTTGAAAAAGGAATTGGATTCTTTAAAGAAAACCATTCGTCAAAGTACATACTATGATTCAACAGCTGTGTTTGAAAATGGTCAACGTGCAATTACGATTGCCAAAAGATTAAATGATCCAGACGAGGAAGCGTTGATTTATCAATATTATGGTAACTTTTATTACTTCTCCTACAATCTTAAAAAATCGAAATTAAATTATTCGAAATCAATCGAAATTGCACAGAAACACAAAAATGCAAAAATCGTCAATTCAACAAAAATACGACTTGCTTTTGTGTTAATGGATACAGATTTATTGGCCGCTGAAAAAGAGTTCAAGAAATTACTTAACGAAGCATTAAAATACCATTACACGGAGAATACCATTGAAATTTATAACGGTTTAGGGAATTTATACGATTCTCGCTTAATGAAAGATGAGGCGTTAAAATATTACTTGAAAGGATTAAAATTAGCTGAGAAAAAAGGTAAAAAATACCACAATGCGATGATGCTCAATAATATTGGTTTATTGAAATTCAATAATAATCAAGTGAAAGAAGCTGAGAAAGATTTTAAAGAAGGACTCAAAATCATTGAAGGAATGGATGAGTTTCGTCTAAGTCTGAATTTGAATAACAACCTAGGACTTGTAAGTAAATCACTTAAACACTACAAACAATCGATCAATTACTACAAAAACACCTTGGTCAATGCAAAAAAATTAGGATTTCCTTTAGGTCGTGGAGTTGCATTCTTAAACTTAAGTGATTCCTATTTGAACAATAAGGATTATATGATCGCCATTAACTATGCGGATTCGGCTTTGTCCATTCTAAAACCATTTGAACAATGGGAATATGTTGGAATGGCCTATTTGATTAAGTCAACCATTTATCGAAATTTGAATAATACCAAAAATGCAAAAGCCTATACGGATACCTTATTTCAGCTCTTAACATTTCATCCATCTTCCAATTTAGAAAAAACGGCGCATGAAGAGCTTTCGTCTATTTATGAGCAAGAAGGCAATTACAAACTTGCATTCTTCCATATAAATCGTTTTCATGCGATTAGCGATAGTCTTTCTGAAATGGCAAATAAAGACAATATCGCTCAACTTCAGGTGATTTACGGGAAAGAAAAGGTTGAAACTGAATTGGAAAATGAGAAAAATAAAAACTCACTTCTTTCAAAAGAAAACGAATTAAAACAAACAAGGGTGAATGCAATTATTGTTATTTCCATTTTTGTTTTATTGATTACAATTGGATTAATCTATATTCGACATGTTCGCCTTACACGCAAGCAGCAACAAGAATTCACGAGCAAATTAATTTCGAATATTGACCAAGAACGCTCGCGTATTTCAAAAGATTTGCACGATGACATTGGTCAATCATTATCTGTGATAAAATCGAAAATCAATATGTTCACATCTGGTAAAATCAACGATATTTCTGGAATGGACAATGATGTTGGTGATGTGATTGATCAAACGCGTTCGATTTCACATGCCTTGCATCCTTCGTTTATTCAAAAATTGGGACTTGAACGTTCGTTAGTTTCTTTAACGGAGAATACACAATCCAAAACTGGACTTATCTGTAGTTTGGATCTCGATGAAGCCGAGAATCTTGAACTCTTAAACGCTGAGGCTCAAACCCAAGTTTATCGCATTATTCAAGAATGCATCAACAATACATTAAAGCATGCTGAAGCAACGGCACTAAAAATATCAATAACTCAGCACGGCAATGAGTTTATTGTAAAGTACCAAGACAACGGAATTGGAATCTCTGACGTCAATAAATCGATTGATGGTATTGGCTTGCAAATTATCCAAGAAAGAGCAATGAATATAAAAGGGAAAGTCCAAATTAATACTGGAAAAGGAAAAGGTTATACATTAGTTCTTACATTCACACAATTCGATTGATTATGAAAATATTCATTGCAGACGATCATCCAATTTTCAGAAGTGGTCTTAAATTTCTTCTTGAAACTTCTTTTAACTCAATTCAAATTACTGAATTTGACAATGGATTAAGTCTAATCGAACATTGTGCTACCAATCAAGCTGATATTGTGATTGTTGACATCGACATGCCTGGAAAAAATGGCTTGGAGGTTTGTGAAGCGCTTGTAGCCCAAGGATGTAAATCAAAAATCATCGTGCTGACGATGTATAAAGATTTGGAAATGCTCAAATTGGCATTTTACAATGGCGCGAAAGGTTATCTCGTAAAGGACAATACCAGTGAAGAACTTGTGGATTGCATTCAAGCGGTTTTAGCGGATAAAAACTATATGGCTAAAGGAATTCGCGACCAAGAACAACTTGTAGATCATGACGATGTTGGTAAATTCAAAATTGCTGAATTACTCAATTCATTGACGCGAACGGAATTGAAAACTTTGAAGTTAGTAAGTCAAAAATTATCGAGTAAAGAAATTGCAGATTTGTTATTCGTTTCTGTTAAATCAGTTGAAAACTATCGTTCGCGTATTTGCAAAAAATTGAATTTAGATGCACGAAACAATAGTTTGCTTTTGTGGGTTGTCGATAACAAAAAAATCATCGATAGTATTAAGTAATCATTTCAAAGTACTCATCACAAACGAACTTTGTACATTCGCTATATTCGGAATGGAAGCAAGTTTTTCTTTTAAAAATAATTGATATTCATCCATGTCCTTTACTTCAATGGATAATAAATAATCGTAGTTTCCTGCAATGTGGTAACACGCCGAAACTTCCGACAAATGAACAACCTCATCTTCAAATCCAACCAACAATTCCAAATTATGTGCTTTCAATGAAACCTGACACAACACATGTAAACCTTTGCCAATTTTTTTCTTGTCCAACTTCGCTTCATATGCCTGAATCACACCATTTCGTTCCAAGCGCTTGATGCGTTCAAAAGTCGGAGTGATGGACAAGCCAATTTCAGCAGCAATTTCTTTGTTCCCTAGTTTTGCATTCTTGCTTAATAATCGTAAGATCTTACGATCAATATCATCCAATTGAATATCCATAGAATCTTTTTCTAAAATTGGCAATTTTTAAATCTTCATTCAGAACAAATATAGCCATTTAACCTCATCGAAAGAATTATTTTCTATCAATTCACGTTGAATTAGTTTTTTCAATAGGTTTACGTTACAATTTAAAGAAAGAGCTATGGATTATTCTAAAATGCAACCAGAAAGTTTGATGATGAGTTATGGTTACAAACCATCTTTGTCGGAAGGCGCAATCAAATGTCCAATTTTCCAAACATCTACGTTCGTTTTCAATACAGCAATGGAAGGAAAACGTTTCTTTCAGTTAGCCTATGGTTTACGTGAAAAAGACGCTGGAGAAGAATTAGGTTTGATTTACAGTCGTTTGAATAATCCAGATTTGGAAATCCTTGAAAACCGTTTGTGTTTATGGGATGGCGCTGAGGATTGTGCTGTTTTTGAAAGTGGAATGTCTGCTATTTCAACTGCCTTGATGGAATTCATGGCACCTGGAGATTTGCTTTTGTATAGTCGTCCAGTATATGGTGGAACAGATCACTTCATCAATCACTTTTTGAAGAAATTACAAATCGAAGCAGTTGGTTTCCATGCTACCGATTCGAAAGAAGAAATTATTGCTCGCATTGAAGCAACAGGTAAAGCGAATCGTTTAACAATGATTCACATCGAAACACCTGCAAATCCAACGAATGCTTTGATAGATATTCAAATGTGCGCAGAGATCAAAGCACATTTTACAACGGAAGAAAAACCCGTTATTCTCTCAGTTGACAATACCTATATGGGACCAATTTGGCAACATCCCTTGAAACATGGAGCTGATTTAGTATTGTATTCTGCAACAAAATACATTGGTGGACATTCAGATGTTATCGCTGGAGCTTGTTTAGGTTCAAAACAATTGATGGCACGCATCAAAGGATTGCGCACATTCTTAGGAAATATGGCGGGACCTTGGACAGGCTGGTTATTGATGCGCAGTTTAGAAACATTGAAAGTGCGTATGGAACAACAAGCGACGAATGCAAAATTTGTTGCCGAATATTTGCGCAATCATCCGAAAGTTGAAAAAGTGTATTACTTAGGCTTTATCAATGAAACGGGAAATGATCGTGAAAAAGATATATTCGCTCGCCAATACACATCCGCAGGAGCTATGATTGCTTTCGATGTAAAAGGTGGAGAAGCAGAAGCTTTCAAATTCTTGGATTCATTGAAACTAATCAAATTAGCTGTTTCATTGGGTGGAACAGAAAGTTTAGCTGAGCACCCGCAAACAATGACACATGCTGACGTTCCAGAAGAAGATAAAAATGTCATGTTTATATCAGAAAAATTAGTACGCCTTTCCGTTGGTGTTGAACATTACAGCGATTTAATAACAGATATCGAACAAGCTTTAAACCAGATATAACAAACCACTACTACATTCATTGAAAGCAAAACGGTCGCTGAATTTCCTCAGCGACCGTTTTTTATTTATAAAACAGGTCGAATATCTTTAATATTCAGTTGCAATGTTTCGCGATCGCGCCATTTATTTGATTCAAGCGTAAACACAACATCGAACGGTAAGCCAGAAGCCACATCATCAATTTTATCTCCAAGATTAAAACCAATTCCTTCCACAATCACATCGGAACTTGGTTGTGTCATTGACAACTTCAAATGCACTTCTTTTAACAGGCGAATATCTGTTGAAAACACATTCTTTGCCATGAAAACTGGCTTCATATTTCCTGGACCATGTGGCTCAAATTGTTCCAAAATGCGCTTTAATCGTGGAATTTTCATTCGGTTTTCTCCAGGAGTAAAAATTTCATTGAAATCCAATTCCAAATCAACTTCTTGTTCGGGTGTTTGATCTTCAAGGGAAATGGATTCAGCAACCACTTTTTCGAACGTTTCTTTGAAAGCAGCTACATTTTCCAAAGCCATCGTCATTCCAGCTGCATGCGTGTGTCCACCAAATTGTTCCAATAAATGTTCACATTTTATCAAAGCAGCATGAATGTCAAAATTATTGACTGTACGAGCTGAACCTGTTGCTTTTCCATTCGATTCTGTCAAAACGATTGTTGGACGATAATGCTTTTCAATTAAACGCGAAGCCACAATTCCAACAACGCCTTTGTGCCAATCATTTTTGAAAACAACCGTGGACTTGGCTGTTGAGGATGAGGCATCTTCATCAATCATTTCCAAGGCCTGAGCTGTAATTTCCTGATCCAATTCTCTTCTTTCCTTATTATCGGCATCAATCGCTAAGGCAATCTCTTTAATTTCATCTATTTTTTGAGAAATCATCAATTCAACAGCATGCTTTCCTGAACGCAAACGACCAGCTGCATTGATTCGCGGTGCAATTGTAAATACAACATCGGTTAAGGTTACAGGGAACTCTCGCTTGGCAATTTTCAATAATTCGACAAATGCAGGACGCGGTTGATCATTCAATTGCTTCATTCCATGGAAACACAAAATACGATTTTCACCTGTTACAGGCACAATATCAGCGCCGATACTCACTGCCAACAAATCTAGAAATCCGAATAATTCGTTTTGGTTCCAGTTATTTTCTGCGCATAAACCTTGCAATAATTTGAATCCAACTCCGCAACCGGAAAGCTCTTTATAGGGATAAAGGCAATCCGAACGTTTTGGATCCAAGACCAAACAATCTGGCAATTCATTTCCTGGGTTGTGGTGATCACACACAATAAAATCGATTCCTTTTTCTTTGGCGTAACGTACATGATCAACAGAACGAATGCCACAATCCAATGAAATGATTAACGAAAATCCATGCTCTGCTGCAAAATCAATTCCTTGAAAACTCACGCCATACCCTTCAGTATAACGATCAGGAATGTAATAATCTAGTGCAGCGTGTTTATCCTTTAGAAAACCGTACATCAATGCAACAGCTGTTGTTCCATCTACATCGTAATCACCAAAAAGAAGGACTTTCTCGTCTTTTTCAATTGCACGATTTACACGATGCACAGCTTCATGTAAATCCTTCATTAAAAATGGATCATGTAAGTCTTCTAACTTTGGTCTAAAAAAAGATTCAGCTGTTTCAAATGTTGTGATTCCTCTTTGAATTAATAATTGTGCGACAATGCGATCTACTTTGAGTGTTGAACGAAATTCTTCTACTAGTGTACTTTCTACCGGCGTTTTGACAAGCCATCTTTTTTGCATAATTTTCAGTTTTCTTATTTAAGTTAATAAAAATTGGCGCATTGAAGCAAGAAAAAAATTTATTGAATCCATAAAAAATATAAAATGAAGGTTTTAACAAGTATCATCTCAGCTGTATTTCTAACACTTTCCTGCGTCGCACAAACATCTTTCGATTTCTCCAGCACCGTTCCGCCCAATTCAACTGAAATTAGCGCCGTCCCAAAATCATTTTTTGGTGTTTACTCAAGTGATTCTGCCGATATCGATTATGAATTCAGTGCCAAAGGAATTTTTGCAATTTCAACGATTTATAACCGCATTTCCCGTGAAACAGTTCGCGAATCATCTAAATATCGTGTAGAAAACGGCTATTTATTTGGTGTTCAAAAAGACGATTCAATTCCATGTATTCTTGAAGGTGATTCCTATGTTTTTGGTATTAAATACAAGGAGCAAATCATTGGTGGTACTGCCCAACATAAATTGGTTCAGCACACAACGAATTCGTTTATTATCAATTTCAAAGAAAATGAAACTTATACTCCTTCCCTATTCGAATTTAAAGGGAAAACACTGAGTGTTCGTCATTTTACCTACGAATCAGAAGCAATAGTTTTCGATGGAATTACTTCCCGAAAAACTGCTGCATCAAATCAAATGAATACGATTAGTTTGAACCCAACACTTGAAGAATGGAACAAAATCCCACTAACTTCAATCATGACGAGCCCCACGGTTTTTAAACGTTAATTATCTTCCGTCTCCGTCTAACAAATTTCCTAGTCCGCCCAAAATACTTCCTTCTTCTTTGCGAGCTCCAGTTCCGTATGAAAGAATCCGTGACGCCAAACGCGAAATTGGCAATGTTTGCAACCAAACTTCACCTGGTCCTTTCAAGGTTGCAAAGAACATTCCTTCGCCACCAAACAAGGTGTTTTTAATTCCTCCAACAAATTGGATGTCATAATCAACCTCTTGCGTGTAGGCAACAATACAACCTGTATCAACGCGTAACACTTCTCCAGGCTTCAAGGTACGTTTCAAAATATGTCCACCAGCGTGACAAAAAGCCATTCCGTCACCTTCCAATTTTTGCATGATGAAACCTTCACCACCAAACAATCCTGTTCCCAGTTTTCGTTGAAACTCGATTCCAATTGCTACGCCTTTTGCCGCACACAAGAATGAATCTTTCTGACAAATGATTTTTCCATGGTATTCGCTTAAATCGATCGGAATAATTTTTCCTGGATACGGTGATGCAAAAGCTACACGCGCTTTTCCAGTTCCATGATGCGTATAAGCTGTCATGAACAAACTTTCACCAGTCAACAATCGTTTTCCTGCTCCCCAAAGTTTACTCATGAATCCTCCAGAATTGGATTGTGTGCTTCCATCTCCAAAAATGGTTTCCATTTGGATTCCATCATCCATAAACATAAAAGAACCTGCTTCAGCAATTGCTGTTTCTTGCGGATCCAATTCAATTTCTACCAATTGCATTTCTTCCCCTTGGATGAAATAATCGATTTCGTGGTTTGTTTTCATTGTTATTGTTGTTTACTATTCATCTATTTCTTAACGCAATGTCGAGGCTTGGTACAATTTCAATTCTTCCCAAGTCACTGCATCGCCCAATTGCTCTTTTAATGGAGTTAACGATGTTCCTTGATAATCTCCAAACAAATCAGCCAATTCACTGATGCGTTTTGCATCCATAATATCACTCAATTCTACTTTTTCCGCCTTAATCAAGAACACAAAATGACCATAAATCGTGTTTTCAGACAATTGACGAATGCGTGAAATTTCTTCAATGGTATGACCATCGTTCCATAAATCCCACGATTGATCGTAGGTGCTGCGTTTTTCCTTCTTCTCTTTCGGTTCCTTTTTCGGCTTCTTCAATTGTATTATTTCTTCTTCCTCATCAGAGTGCATGTCGAGTAAGGATGGATTTTGACGCAATTCTTGTTGTAACGCAGCAATTTTAGCGACTTTGTAATTCTTCACTTCTGTTGTCCACACAAGCTCTTTGGTAATTTCTCGACCTGCAACAATCGCTTCCATAAGGATGCGTGCCTTTTTCATTTTCAAAATGGCTTCTGTCAATAATTCGTCCAGCTCCTCCAATTCTTCGGAATATGCTTTTGTCTTTTTCACACGGCGCAATTCCGCAATTTTCTTCAAATTACTTGTTAAAACGCCGTCCAATATTTTAAAGAAATACGTGTAGGCCGCTTGAACGCGCTCGAACACAAAATCCATATCCAAACGTTCATTTCGGAAAAGATTTTCTAATTGATTTCGGAATTTTTTAGCTGGATCAACACTTGATTGAACTGCTTGAGTTTGCAGTGTTACCCACGATTTATTTTTCCCTTTCTCTGTTTTTGAACCCGCATTTCGATAACTCGCTTCGTGTATTCCGAATTTTGAATTCAGTTCGTACCAATCAAACGCTGCACTCAGAATATCTAACAGGTATTTTCGCGTACCATGTTCCAAATAGGCATTCAGCATTGGTTCATCCGCTTTGTTACCTGAATAAGCAACTACTTGCTGATCATTCGACAAGCCATTCATGCGCATAGGTTTCAGTAAAACCAAGCCTTGCAAGGTGCGCAAACGTGAAAGTGCAACATACGCTTGTCCAGGTGCGAACACATCCGAAACATCCAAAACGGCTTTATCAAATGTTAAACCTTGACTTTTGTGCACAGTAATTGCCCACGCCAGTTTCAAGGGATAATGCACAAAGGTTCCCATGACGGTTTCCTCAATTTCTCCCGTTTTATCGTTTAAGGTATAGCGGATATTGCTCCATTCATATTTTTCAACGACAATACTTCTGTTTTCTTCTGGAAAATAAACACTGATTTCTGCTGAACTCAAGGAATCGATGCGACCCATTTTTCCGTTGTAGAAATTTTTATCGAAGGAAATATCGTTTTTAATGAACATCACTTGTGCACCAACCTTCAATTCCATTTCTTTTTCGATTGGAAATAAATGCGGTGGAAATTCTCCCGTAACTTCTGCTGAATAATTAAATGATTTGTTTTTAAGTGATTGCAAGGCTTTTGCATTCATTTCATCCGCCTTCGAATTGTGCGTTGTCAAAGTAATATAACCTTCCTCTTTGAGTGCATCAAAATCGGGTTGCACAAATTGATTCAAGACTTTCACATCTTCTTCGGTAATTCTGTTATCGCGTAAATGATTTAAGACCGAAATAAATGTATCATCTTGTTGACGATAAATCTTCGAAAGCTCAATGTATAAAGGCTTTTGTTCTTGTAAAACGCGTGCATTGAAGAAGAATATTCCGCTATAATAGTTGTGTAAAACACTCCATTCTTCTGGTTTTACCACAGGCGGAAGTTGCAATAAATCTCCAATAAACAACACTTGAACACCTCCAAAAGGTTCGTTCGTTCTGCGCACATTGCGCAAAGTCCAATCCATTGCATCCAATAAATCGGCACGCAACATACTCACCTCATCAATGATTAACAATTCTAAATTGCGCATCATGTTTTGGCGTTGCTTGTTCATTGCGAAATGACGCATCAAACTATCTTTTGTTTCTAGTTTAACAGCATTCGTAAATTGTGGGGCGACTCCAAATTCAGGAACAAATCCTGCAAATGGCAATTGAAAGAAGGAATGAATGGTTACTCCGCCAGCATTTAGCGCTGCAATTCCAGTTGGAGCGACGATAACTGCATTCTTGTAAGTGCTTGATATTATTTTCTTTAATAAGGTAGTTTTACCAGTTCCAGCTTTTCCTGTAAGAAAAACCGACTGATTAGTCTGGTTGATAAAGCGTTCTGTAAATTCTGCTGGATTACTAACGTCGTGTTGTGTTTTTGTCATCATTTACTTGAAGTTAACGAAAAATATCATTCGCTTCCAAATGAAAAATGAAAAGAAGTGTAAAATTTTATGAATTAGTTCCAATTAATCATCGAACCTGAAGTAAATGAATCTTCAAAGGTTGCGCGCAAACGATCTAATTTTGCTTTTGCAGAAGAATCACCTGAATTGGCTTTCAATTTCAATTTGTAATAAATGTCCAATGAATGACCAAACAAATCTTGTTCAAGCAAATTTTTGATGGCTGTAATTTTACCATTGACTTCAATTAAGAAATGTTCAATTTCACCAAGTTCTGTTAATTCTGGATTCGAAAGATTCTCTTTTTTAAGCAAGGCAGAATAATGTGGCAACACCTCAACCAAGATAGAAGTAAATCGTTCTAACTCTTTGTTTAATAGCTCTTTATTGTTTTTAAAATCTTTCACGGTGGTTCTTTTGTGTATATGCAATGTAACGAATAAAACGAATGTGAAATATTAATTTTGGATTATTTAACAAAGAACTACGTAGAACTACTTAGTTACGTATTTTTGTACCGTGTCTGGCATCTATATTCATATCCCATTTTGCAAGCAGAAATGCACGTATTGTGATTTTCATTTCAGTACAACCTTTCATGCGTACCGCGAAGAAATGATTGCATGTATTTGCAAAGAAATTCATGAACGTTCCAATTATTTGAGTGAAACTTCACTGAATAGCGTCTATTTTGGTGGTGGAACGCCAAGTTTGTTAAGCGAAAACGAATTAGTTCAGATTTTAACTACCATCAAGCAACTTTTCACGCTTACAGATTCGTGTGAAATTACCTTAGAAGCGAATCCAGATGATATTGATGTAGAACGTTTGAACTATTGGAAAGAAGCTGGAATAAACAGACTTTCAATTGGTCTACAATCATTTAAGGAAAGTGATTTAAAATGGATGAATCGTGCACACTCCGTTGAAGAAGCATTGAAATGTGTGGATCTAGCGCGAAAAAGTGGAATTCTGAATATTAGTGTTGATTTGATTTATGGTTTACCAAATCTTTCAATGGAAGAATGGAAACAGCACATTGATACAGTTTTAGCAATGGAGGTACAACATGTTTCCGCCTATTGTTTGACAATTGAAGAAAAAACCGCATTGCATCATTTGGTAAAGTCGGAGAAAATTGTCCCAACTGGTGAAGATGATCAAAGCGAGCAATTCATTTATTTAATTGAACGCTTAAAAGCAGATGGATTCAAACATTACGAGATTTCCAATTTTGGTTTACCAGGTTACGAAGCAGTTCACAATTCGAATTATTGGAAAGGTGCGCATTATTTGGGCGTTGGTCCATCAGCGCATTCCTTTGATGGAAAAAGCCGCCAATGGAATGTTTCGAATAACACACTTTATTTAAAGAATTTCGAAGCGAACAGTTATTTTGAAATCGAACATTTGTCGCCAAAAGATCGTTGGAATGAATTACTGTTAACAGGATTACGCACATCTTACGGAGTTAAAACCAATCAACTTTTCTCCATTTTAGTTCCAAGTGCAGATTTCTTCGAAACATTAACCGAATTCAAACAAAACAATTGGTTGATTGAAGAAGATGGGACCTTGTTTTTAACGAGTGAAGGACGCTTGAAAGCAGATTATATTGCTTCGGAACTTTTCGTGTAAAAATGCTTCTGTAAATCAATAAAAATAGACTTCCAACAGAATATTCCTATTTTCAATTTTCACATCTTAACACCATGTTTTAAAAGAACATCCAAATTCGTACTTTTACAGCTTCATCATTCACATTTAACATGAAAATTCTTTCTATTCTTTGCCTTATTTTCATTTCAGCATCCGTTTTCGGACAAAAAAAGGTTATAGATCACACAGTTTACAACGATTGGCGTAAAGCCGAAGCACAAATTATTTCGAATGATGGAAATTACATCAGTTATGAAATCAATCCACATCGCGGTGATGGCTTTTTGTACGTTTACAATAGTTCAACAAGTAAAACAGATTCATTCCCACGTGGAAAAGAAGCAAAATTTGGTACAAACAATAATTATTTTGTGTTCAAAATCACCCCTGGATTCGATACATTACGCAACTGTGAATTGAACAAAGTTGATAAGAAAAAATGGCCAAAAGACACGCTTGGAATTTATGTGTTTGCAAAAGATAGTCTAATAAAAATACCATTATTGAAATCGTTTTCAGTTTTTGAGGACAATGATTGGTTGAGTTATGTGGTGGATGAAAATGCATTCAAAACTGCAGCAACAAGCGAAAAAGAAACCAAAAAGAAAAAATCAACTCCAAAAAAGAAAAAGAAAAGCAAGAAAGAGGAAGAAAAACCAGCGTATAAATCAGATGGCAAGTTGCTTACGGTATTAAATCCAACAACCGAGAAAATCTATCAATTTAAAGACATTACCGATTATGCCGTTTCGACAAAAGGAACCACATTGGCAATGGTCGAACACAAAAAAGAAAAAGTGGATTCATTCCAATTGATACTTATTGATTTAACAAATGGAAAACCAACACCAATTTCTCCTAAATACGCATCCATTAAACAACTTTCTTTTGATCACACTGATAACTATTTGGCCTTTTTATCTAGCTCAGATACAGCAAAAGTGAAAAATTACCAATTGAATTTATTGGATCTTTCTTCTAAATCATTGCGCCAATTAACGGATTCGAGCTCAACTTTCTTACCGAAAGAAGATGCCGTTTCTGAAAATAGAAAGCCAAGTTTCAGTGAAGACGGTCGCTTCTTATTCTACGGTGTTGCAGAACGTTTAGAAGTCGAGAAAAAGGATTCATTATTAGAATCTGAAAAAGCGAAGGTTGACATTTGGCATTACCAAGACAAACGCTTGCAATCACAGCAATTGGTTGAACTGAAACGCGATTTAAAGAAAACAGATTTATACGTGTTCACTTTGGCAAATTCATCACATTTGAAATTGTCGAATGATACTTTGCGCGTGAATCCAAGTGAGAAAATCGTTGGAAATTATCTGTTTGCTTCTTCTGATGAACAATACGTTATGGCGAATCAATGGGAGGTGCCGAATTTAGAGGATCATTACCGCGTTTCTTTACTTGATGGTTCAGTAGAATTAATCAAAAAAGCCGTTGGTTTCAATGGTGATTTATCGCCAAGTGGGAACTACTATTCATTCTTCGATGCAAAAGTTGCACAGTTCTATTTAATGGATTTAACGGCAAAAACAACATCTTGCATTACCTGTGAAACTAAAAAAGTGAACTGGCAAGAAGATGTAAACGGAATGCCAATGCTGGCTTCACCATTTGGATCAAGAGGTTATACACCAGAAGAAAAAGACTTCATTATTCAATCGGAATATGATGTTTGGGCCTATTCCATTTCTGATAAAAAAATGCGATGTTTAACCAATCGTGAGGGTGAGGACGGAAAAATTCGCTTGGAATTGAATCTTTGGTCAAACGATAGTATTTATATTGATTACGAAAACGTCTATATCAAAGGATTCAACGAAACGACAAAAGGCGCTTTGGTATATACATTGGTAAATCATGGAGATCATACTGATTTAGTTAAAAACTATGCAACAGAACACAAACTGTTGTACATGAATCGCTCGAAAAATGCAAAAACAACGTTGTTCAGAATGAGTTCAGTTTCAGAATATCCTGAAATTCGAATTACACAGGATTTCTTCCAAACTGAAAAAACGCTGACACATACAAATCCGCAGCAAGATTCTTTGAATTGGGCAACTGTTGAATTGGTGAATTGGAAAAGTTATGAAGGAATTCCTTTACAAGGCTTGTTGTATAAACCAGAGAATTTTGATGCAACGAAATCTTATCCACTCATTGTTTATTACTACGAATTGAATTCGGATGATTTACATTATTATTACGGACCAAAACCAACAGCATCGATTGTTTATGCAACTGAATATGCATCGGCTGGTTACTGTGTTTTCATTCCAGACATTCGTTACAAGCACGTTGGACATCCAGCAAAATCGGCTTACGATTGCATTATGAGCGGAACAGATCACGTGTTGAAATTGTACAAAAACATAGATTCAACGCGCATGGGCTTACAAGGACAAAGTTGGGGCGGTTACCAAACAGCACAATTAATCACGATGACAACGCGCTACAAAGCAGCAATGGCAGGAGCTCCAGTTTCAAACATGTTCTCTGCATACGGCGGAATCCGTTGGGGAAGCGGTGTGAACCGTCAATTTCAATACGAGCGTACACAAAGTAGAATCGGGAAAACTATTTGGGAAGCTCCAGAATTGTACACCGAAAATTCGCCAATCTTCCACTTACCAAAGGTTCAAACGCCTTTGTTAATCATGAGTAATGATGAAGATGGAGCCGTTCCATGGTACCAAGGAATTGAATTGTTTACTGGAATGAAACGTCTTGGAAAACCATGTTGGATGCTAAATTACAACGGTGATGATCACAACTTGATGCAAAATGCAAATCGTTTCGACTTGAGTATTCGCATGCGCCAGTTCTTTGATTATTACTTGCAAGGACAACCAGCACCAAAATGGTTAAGCGAAGGAATTCCAGCCATCGAAAAAGGGAAAACGACGAATTAAACATGGAAAAACGTCCACTCCTTCTCATCTCGGCTTTTGTTGTATTGATTGCAATAACGGTGTTGAGTTTGCTACCACCAAAATCTGGAATGGAGCTTCCAACAAACGATAAAGTGGGACATTTCTTAGCGTATGGAACTTTTTCAATGAACGTTTGCCTATTGTTTAATCGATGGAAGAAAGAATTGCTCTTTTCGCTCATTGGAATTGTACTTTACGGCGTATTAATTGAATTTCTTCAAGGCTTTGTGCGCCGCGAAACTTCCTTTTACGATTTCTTAGCAAATACAGCAGGTGTGGCAATTGGTGTAACATTCATTACACTTTTTAGAAGACCAATAACAACATTTTTAGCAAAAATCAACGTAATTTCGTTGAACGAAAAATAGAACATGGAAAAATTACTCAACTTCATTGACGGATCGTATGTCGCACCAATCAGTGGCGATTACATCGATAACTATGAACCCGCAACAGGAAAAGTATACAGTTTAATTGCCAATTCAGACGAACGCGATGTTGAATTAGCAGTAAAAGCCGCTGAAAAAGCTTTTCCAATTTGGTCGAATATGTCAACTGAAGAACGCAGTGCAATCATGGTGCGCTTGTCTGAAGGAATTCAAAACAGAATGGATGAATTTGTTGCTGCTGAATCGCGTGACAATGGAAAACCTTTGACCTTGGCTGCACATGTTGATATTCCAAGAGCGGTTTCAAATTTCCATTTTTTCGCAACTGCTATTACGCATTTTGCATCTGAAAGTCATTATATGGAAGGTGTTGGCGTAAATTACACCATTCGTAAACCAATCGGAATTGTTGGCTGTATTTCTCCATGGAACTTACCATTGTACTTGTTTTCATGGAAAATTGCACCAGCTTTAGCTGCAGGAAACTGTGTCGTAGCAAAACCATCTGAAATTACACCTTATACCGCCTATTTATTAGGACAAGTTGCCAAAGATGCTGGAATGCCTGATGGCGTTTTGAATATCTTGCACGGACTTGGCGGAAGCGTTGGAGATGCCATTGTAAAACATTCTAAAATCAAAGCTATTTCATTTACTGGAGGAACAAAAACAGGCGAATACATTGCTCGAACAGCTGCTCCAATGTTCAAAAAGCTTTCTTTGGAATTAGGCGGAAAAAATCCAAATATCATTTTTGCAGATTGTGATTTCGACGATATGTTGAGTACAACCTTGCGCTCATCGTTTGCCAATCAAGGTCAGATTTGTTTGTGTGGCTCGCGCATTTTTGTTGAGCGACCAATTTATGACAAGTTCAAAGAAGCATTTGTGGCGAAAGTGGCAAAAACAACTGTTTCAAATCCAACAGATCCAAAGGCAATTTTGGGAGCAGTTGTTTCTAAACCGCACATGGAAAAAGTGTTGTCGTATGTTGAACTAGCCAAAGAAGAAGGAGGAACTGTTTTAACAGGTGGAGAACGCGTTTTATTAGACGGAGAATACAAAGACGGTTATTATTTGCGTCCAACTGTCATTGAAGGCTTGGCGTATGATTGTCGTACGAACCAAGAAGAAATTTTTGGACCAGTTGTTACCATTACACCATTCGATAAAGAAGAAGAAGTGTTGATGATGGCCAATTCGACGCAATATGGTTTGGCTGCAACCTTGTGGACCAGCGATTTAAAACGTGCGCATCGCATGGCAGATAAAATTCAATCGGGCATAGTTTGGATCAACTCATGGTTGGTGCGCGATTTAAGAACACCATTTGGCGGTGTGAAAGCATCAGGCGTTGGTCGTGAAGGTGGGTGGGAAGCTTTGCGTTTCTTTACCGAGCCGAAAAATGTATTTGTAAAATACTAGAATAAAAACAAGCATAAAAAAACCCTCTCGTTCGCACGGGAGGGTTTTTTAGTTTTATAAATGTCTAGTCCTGAAATAGCGATACACAATTTTTTATCGTTATGGAAAAAGGAGAAAAAAGCTTTTATATAAAGCGAAGTCAGAAAGACTATTCGATGTCTTTTAAATTATCTGTTGTTCAGGCAGTTGAATCTGGAGAGCTATCGACAACAGGAGCATGTCGTAGATATGGTATACAAGCACGTTCAACAGTTGTCAATTGGTTGAGAAAATATGGTACATTTGATTGGGAAAACCAAACACCATCCAATATGCCAAAGTCAAATGAACAGCGATTAATGGAGTTAGAGCAGCAAGTAAAACTGCTAGAAAAGCAAAAAGCAATGCTAGAAAAGCAAGTTGAACGAGCAGATAAAAAGTCGATCATTTTTGATATGATGATTGATTTAGCAGAGAAGGAATATAATATCTCTATTCGAAAAAACTCCTCACCCGAACAATCGACAACTATAGAGAAAAACATCAAGAAAGCTTAATTGCTGCCTGTGAGTTGTTCGGGGTAAATAGACAGGTTTATTATCGTAGAATACAAACGGTTAAACGAAGGAAATCAAGAGCTGTACAAGTTATTGAACTCGTAGAATCGGTTCGTTTGCAAATGCCCAAAATAGGCACAAGGAAGTTGTATTTTATTCTGGAGGATGAATTAAAACAATTAAATGTTGGACGAGATATGCTTTTTAGAATTTTAAAAGCCAATCAAATGTTGATACTTCCTAAACGCAGGTACCACATAACTACAAACTCTCATCATCGTTTTAGAAAACATAAAAACTTGATTGAGAATGTTGTACCAGAGAAGCCAGAACAAATTTGGGTATCAGATATTACCTATGTTGGTAACAGAGAAAACCCTATGTATTTAGCCTTAGTAACGGATGCTTATTCTAAACAAATAATGGGGCATGATTTATCTATCTCATTGGATGTGTCAAGTTCTCTTAGAGCATTAAAAATGGCTGTAAAGAAGAGGCAATATAAAAACAATATTCTCACACATCACTCAGACAGAGGACTCCAATATTGTAGTAATGAATATCAAAGATTACTAAAACACTCGAAACTAAATTGCAGTATGACAGAAACTTATGATCCATATGCAAATGCGGTTGCTGAAAGAGTAAATGGCATATTAAAAGGAGAATTTATTGGCTACAAAAACAACCATCCCATAAATATTATGAAAAAAATCGTTGATGAAAGCGTGGAAATTTACAATGAACGAAGACCACATTTTTCTTGTTTTTACAAGACGCCAAAGCAAATGCATCAACAAAAAGAAATCAAA
>CAJAVU010000013.1 GCA_903945495.1 uncultured Flavobacteriales bacterium
AGAAGGTATTGAAAAATAGCATTTTATATATAATTATATTCATTAACGCTTCAACTTGGGCCCAGACGGATTCAAGTGCTTATACTTCGTTTAAAAAGAAATTAGTTATTTATGCTGATCTAGGTTATACGACTGCTCCATTTTCTTTAAACTACAATTTTACCCCAGAAATAGACAAGTTAAAATACCGAAACAATTTTAGAACTGTTCTTGGTTTTGGTATTTCCTACAAATGGTTTGCTTTGCGTGTTGGTATTCCATTGCCAGGAAATGTTCGCCCAATTAGTCAATACGGAAATACTGTTCATTACGATTTAGGTGTAGATTTCACTATTAAAAAGACGTTCTGTGATTTAGATATTCGAAATTACCAAGGCTACGCTATAAAGAACGCGAAAGATTGGAATGACACGCTAAATGATTTGAAGCCTAATGATATCCGTTCTATTACAAATGCGGTAAGTTTGTCTGCAAATGTATGGTATTTTCATGATCACAATTTTAAAATGTCTGCCTTAAAGGGAAAAACAGCGCATTATAATAAAGAAGTGAAAACATGGTACATTAAAAATTCCTTGAGCATATTTGGCGTTGGAAACGGAACTCAATCTATCGTCCCTTCGCAATTAGTTGACACGTTGAATTCAAAAACAGAAACCAATGTGATTTCATCCGTTGATTTTGGATTCATTCCGGGATATGCCTACGTTAATAAAATTAAGAATTGGCAATTCTCTGTGATTGGTGGAATTGGAGCTGCTTTACAAGTGAAATTTTATACTGTAGATTATGCATCTCGAGGATTTGTTGGTTTAGCTCCTCGCTACGATATTAAGATTATTGGTGGTTACAGTGTACCGAAATATTTTGTATTTGTCGTAACAGACTTTGACAATAAATCGATTCGATTTTCAGATTTTGTTTACCGCCAATCATTTTACTCCATTAAACTAGTTGGAGGCTGGCGTTTCGATGTGAAAGAAAAAAAGAAGAAGGAAAAAACGAATTAAACTAAATCTGATTCGCTTACAGGAATTATCCAGTTTAATTTCATTTCACCTAACGTTTTCACAAGTGGATTAAAGACATTCCAATCTGAATGACTCGATAAGTCACTAAAATGAACGCGTTTTAATTCACCATCTTTTTCAATTAACAAATAAAGTCGATTAAAAAAATCGATTTTTAATTTACTACCAATCTCTTTGATGAATCTTACGCTGCTATCAATTGAGCAACCAGAAGGCTTTGCAACATTTTCATCTGCAACAATCACAATGAAGTTTTTAAAAAGGATGGCTGATGTTGCTCTTAAATCTGCCCCATGTGCGGCCCAATCTTCTGTAAATTCATTCATAGCTTGTTGTACTAACGCTTCTTCTTGATCTGTAAAGTAGCGATTAGCTCCATAAATCCAAACTTGACTGGAATCAGGGAATGTTGGGAAAAGTTCCATTATAAATCTGCAGCGTTAGCAATTAATTCAGCAACATCTAAAACTTGAATTGAATCCTCTTTTTCGAAGTTCTTCACACCATCCGTCATCATTGTGTTACAGAATGGACAACCTGTAGCGATGATTTCAGCATTTGTTTCCAATGCATGTTCAGTGCGTTCAACGTTAATTTCTTTGTTACCTTTTTCAGCTTCTTTAAACATTTGAGCTCCACCTGCACCACAACACAATCCGTTTGTTTTACAACGTTTCATCTCAACTAATTCAGCATCTAATTTTTCAATCAATTCACGTGGCGCTTCATAAACATCATTCGCACGACCTAAGTAACAAGGATCATGGAAAGTGATTTTCTTCCCTTTGAACGTTGAACCACCTTTTAAAGCCAGTTTACCAGTATTGATAAGATCTTGAATTAACTGAGTATGATGAATTACTTCATAGTTTCCTCCAAGTTCAGGATATTCGTTTTTTAATGTGTTAAAACAATGAGGACAAGCAGTGACAATTCGTTTTACTTCATAACCATCCAATACTTGTATGTTCATCATTGCTTGCATCTGGAATGTAAATTCATTACCAGCACGTTTTGCAGGATCTCCAGAACATGATTCTTCTGTTCCTAAAACAGCAAATTTCACGTTACAAGCATTTAAAATTTTCACGACAGCTTTTGTGATTTTTTTCGCTCTATCGTCAAAACTTCCAGAACAACCTACCCAAAATAAAATATCTGGTGTTTCGCCTTGCGCCATCATTGACGCCATTGTTGGTACATTCAAACTCATATCTTATTGTTCAAAAACTTGAATATTTACATTTTTTTCTATCAAATCAGAGAATTTTCCTTCGTATCGTGTTGCTCGCACAATATGATTGTCAATCCAATGATAATTCCCTCCTCGTGGTTTACCCATCAGCAATCCATGATAATTGAAACCATTGTCTTTTAACCATTTTTCAGTTACTTCGCGGTGTTCTTCAACACGAGAAGTGAAAAATGTAATAACATGTCCTTCTTCAAACCATTTGTTAATTGTCACCAATGCATCGGGAAATAATTCTGCTGTTGCCATTCGTTCAGGTTCCTCATTCGGAATATCATCACAAACGGTTCCATCGATGTCAACTAAATAATTTTTAATATGTTCTGGAAGAACAGGCGAAAGATGTTTACCATTCTCGACTAATTCAACCAACTCAAAATCTTTATTAGTCTTCATTGGCCCAATTTAAACGGTCGTTTGGTGAAAATTGCCATGGTGCTCCGTTGTTCTCAATATTTGTCAACATTCCAGTTAATTCTGTTGGAACTTTCGATTCTTCCATCACTAAATAGCGACGTAAATCAACAATGATTGATAGTGGGTCAATGTTTACAGGACATTCTTGAACACAAGCATTACATGACGTACATGCCCAGATTTCTTCTTCAGTAATGTAATCTCCTAAAAGACTTTTTCCATCTGAATACTCTTTTCCGTTTTTACGAATTCCTTCTCCAAGTTCTGTTAAACGATCACGCGTATCCATCACAATTTTACGAGGAGACAATTTTTTACCAGTGATGTTTGCAGGACAAGAAGAAGTACAACGACCACATTCAGTACATGTATATGCATCTAACAAATTCTTCCACGTTAAATCTGTTACATCTTTTGCTCCAAATCGTTGTGGTTCAGCAGCGCCTTCAGCTGGTGCAGCAAACGGATCTGCAGTTGGATCAAGCATTAATTTAACCTCTGCGGTTACAGAAGCCATGTTCGTGAATTTTCCTTTTTTCTCAAGGTTCGAATAATACGTATTCGGGAAAGCCAATAGAATATGGAAATGTTTTGAATAAGGAAGATAGTTTAAGAAAGCAAAAACCATTAAAATGTGTCCCCACCAACCTATTCTTTCCAATAAATGTAACGTTTCATGGCTCATTGAACCAAAAACTGTATCACCTAAAAAACTAGAAATTGTAAATCCGAATGATCCTGTCGTTCCTTCACCGTAGTGAGAAAGTCCTTGTCTGAACAAAGCTTCGTCCGCACCATTCATTGTGAAAATACAAGTCACCAAAATGATCTCCATGATTAGAATCAAGTTCGCATCCTTTTTTGGCCAACCAGTTAACTCTTTCATGTTTAAACGAGGAAGTTTCAAAAGATTTCTTCGTGAAAGAAAGAAAATCGTTGCGATTAAAGCTAGAACAGATAATACTTCAATAAAACTTACCATGAAGGTGTAAAATCCAGCCAATGAATCTTTGAAAACGCGATGCGTACCCGCAATTCCATCTACAAAAATTTCAATTAATTCAATTTGTGTAATGATAAAGGCAGCATAAAGCGCAAAGTGCAACAATGCTGGAATAGGTCGTGTGAACATTTTCTTTTGTCCAAACGCTACCAAAATCATTGTTTTCCAGCGTTCGCTTGAATTATCAGTGCGATCTATATCTCGACCTAATAAAATGTTCGCTCTGATTTTTAAGATATTTAGGGTGAAAAATGCAAATCCACCGACTAACAAAACTCCAAATACGATACTTGAAATCATTCTAATTGTTATTATTTGTGTCTAAAAGTTGTCTTAATCTTTTCTCTTCCGAAGTTGTCAATGGAACGCCTTTTGTTTTTGCTCCTAACACTGAGAAATGAATGTAACGCTCAGGATGCACCTGAATATCATTCACGAGATTTTGAAGTTCTTTGTTTGTATTGACTAATTCATCGTACAATTTCTCGTCATTGATAAGCTTGCCTAGTGTCCCCTCGCCTTTCTGAGCTGAATCAAGCACACTGTTTAAACTTTTCAATGTGGCAGAGGCGTTTCCTATAACTGTTTTGAAGTCCGCTGTAACTAGGTCATCAGTAACCTTCTTCGCATTTCCAAGAATCGCGGTAATTTGATCATTACTTTTCTTAAGATTCAATGAAATACTCTCAACATTTGATAAGATACGTCCAAGTTTAACTTTTTCTTCGCCAACCAACGATTCTACTTCACCCGCAACATTCCCTAATTTATGAATCGCAATTTTTAATTCTTTCAAACTCCCATTGATTTCGGAAGTTGCTGTGGTGTCCCAAAATGCAGAAAGAGAATTCACCATTTTATCAACTGAACTCAATGCCGTTTGCACTTTTTGCACCAATGGATCTGCATACGCTTTCACTTGAGATGTTAAATCAACAGTAACTTTTCCTTGGATATAATCTCCAGGTTTGTAGAATCCTTTTGAAATATCTGGATTCAATTGAAGTAACAAACCTTTACTGAACAAGTCGATTGAACCAGCTTCAATAATTGAACCTTTTGGAATTTTGAAGTTTTCTTCTTGTATATTGAAGGTAATCAAGACTTTTTTAAGAGAGTCTTTGCTATGCGTAAGTTCAATGTTCGTGATTTTTCCAACTGGAACACCATTTACCATAACAGAACCAGCAACTGCAACGCCACCAGAATTAGGGAAATAGGCATAATATACTTCATCCCCACCAAAAAAGCTGTTTCCTTTCAAAAAATTGACTCCAGCTACTAATAGTCCAATTGCTACAATCGCAATTATACCCGTTTTAATTTCTTTTGAGATTTTCAAGGCTTTATTTTTCTGCTAATTTAATAGCTTTTTCTAAATTAATTCGTTCTCCATTTTGAAAGGCAACAACAAAGGCATGTTGAAAACCTTGTTCTCGGAGTTCATTCTTGTAGTTATTGGCTGCTTTAAAATCATTTTCAAAACTACCGGCGGTGTATTTATACAGATTGTCTTGCCTGTATTCAAACACTGCTAAACCTTTGAATTTTGGGGCTGTAGAAGCAATTTTTGTTTCTGAAGTTTCAATTTGAACTCTAAAAATCACCTTGTCTTTATCTAAGCTGTTTTCAACTGTTGGGCTAACTGTTGGGTTCGATGAACTGTTAGTAGATTGTGAAGAACTTTCTGTAGTTTTTCCATCAATTCCTTCTAATTCATTTTTGTAGGTTTCAAAAGCGCTAAACATGGCTGTTGCCATTTTTCGTTGACCTGTTGTGTCTGCTAGAAATTTTTCCTCAGCGGGATTTGTGAGGAATCCAGTTTCAATCAAAACACTTGGCATTGTCGTTTTATACAATACTAAAAATCCTGCTTGTTTAACTCCTCGGTCATAGCGTCCCAATTTTTTGAATTCTTTTTGAAGATTATCAGCAAACAAAATGGATTGATCTAAAAACAATGAAAGCTGCAATTGACGTGCTATAATGGCATCTGGACTCATGTCAAAATCTTTGTATTTTTCACCTTTATCGTCCTCTAAATAAATTGTAGAGTTTTCTCGTTCAGCAATGGCTTTTTGTGATTCGGTACGATGTAAACCCAAAACATACGTTTCTGCACCATAAGCTGCTGGACTCGCTGAATTGGCATGAATGCATATAAATAAATCTGCTTTTGCTTTGTTGGCTATGTTTGCGCGCTCGTCTAATTCAACAAAAACATCTTTGTCACGTGTGTAAACAACTTTAATCCCTGGATATTTCTTTTTGATCATATCGCCTAATTTCAATGCGATATTCAAACAAACATGTTTCTCATTGTCAACTGCGCCATGGCATCCTGGATCTTTTCCTCCGTGACCAGCATCTATTACGATCGTTTTTATTGTTGGACGTTCAGTTGTGGTTGTGGTGGTTTGAGCAAATGTTTTACCTCCAGCATACAGCGCAACAAACAATAAAATGCATGTCATTCTGTTATATGTCAATATTTTTTCCATTGCGAAGAGCTAATTTTAATAGTTTTGCAGCCGAAATACGACTTGTTAACAAATTTACTTGACATTTTTGACCAAAAAGCGTTCCATATCGATACTTATCTTCCATACATTGTTAATAATGTTGGGAAGTTTCGTTGGTTACGGTCAAGAAAATCGTTTTCGTGACACCTTGGTTTTAAATGATGACTCGTTTGAAGAAATCATTTATTACAGTGCTAGAGATTCAATTTATACCGACTTAAAAAATAAGAAAGTTCATCTCTACGGTGAAGCAAAAGTTGAAAATGCTGATGTGAAAATGTCTGCTGGTTACATTTTAATTGACCTAAATAAGAATGAAGTTTTTGCAACCTATGCTTATGCAAAAGATTCAACAAAAGTAGAATTTCCAAAATTTTCAGATGGCTCAGAGGATGTGAAGGCATCAAGTATTCGTTATAATTTTGATACTGAGAAAGGATATATTGAAGAATTAGCGGTTCAACAAGGTGAAGCGTATTTGTATATGGGTGTTGCAAAACGTCAGGCAAATGATGAGATTCATTTTAAACAAGGACGTTTTACGACGTGTGATTTAGAGGATCCACATTATCATTTTCAATTGTCGAAAGCAGTATTAATTCCAGAAAAACGAATCGTAACGGGCCCAATGAATTTATGGGTAAAAGGCGTTCCTACTCCACTTGGCTTGCCTTTTAGTGTTATTCCGCAACAGCAAGATCGTACTCATGGTATTTTATTTCCTGAATTAGTTCCGCAATCTATTTATGGTTTCGGGGTTCAGAATTTAGGTTATTATTTCCCGATTAATGATCGGATGCAAACCTCTGCTTATGTGAATTTGTATTCCCGAGGAAGTTGGGGTGTTTCAAATAAGTTAGAATACACAAAAAAATATGGTTTTCAAGGCGTTTTGGATGTTGGTTTTCAGCAGTTTAGAGCAACATTCCCAAATAATCAACCGCGAAATAAAGTTTCTATCAATTGGATTCATAAAAAAGCGCCAAAGTCAAATCCTTTTTGGGTCTTTTCATCAAATGTGAATTTTATTTCGGATAACAATTCAAAAAATAATCTCGACCCGCTGAATACACAGTATTTTAACAACAGTTTTAATTCAGATATTAATATCAATCGGTTGTTTCCTAGCAAACCGATTTCAATGGGATTGAAACTTTCAATGCGTCAAAATTCGATTCAAAAAAGCTTTTCGTTTTCAGCGCCGGTCTACAATTTAAATGTTACACGTCTTTTTCCATTCAAAAAATTGATTGATCCCTTATCTAATAATGAACTTTCGAAAATGGTTTCACGTCTAGGTGTGACGTATGGTTTGGAAATTCAAAACAAAGCTCTTCTAGACAGTATCTCACAACAGCAGGGAACCGATGCTATGTTAGCGAAATTTCAAAATGGTTATAGTCAAAATGTTGTAGTTCAAACGACCGGTGGCTTCTTTAAAAATACCTTGAAATTTACCCCGTCAGTTACGTACGCGAATAAATTGAATTTTCAGCAAATTGAAAAATCGTATGATGCGCTAAATGACTCAACAATTATTGACACAGTTCAACGAGTTGGATTGATTCATGAGTTGAATTTTAATGCGCAATTCACAACGATGATTTATAGTTATTATCGATTTGTTGGTAAACGCGAAACGAAATTACGACACATTCTAACACCTTCATTTGGTTATCGTTACGTTCCGCAACTTAATCCTTTAATTACAGATTCAGTTGGTTTGGGTCAAGAGCCCATCACCTACTCACCGTTTGAGCGAAGCTTGTACACAACAAGTAATGGAAAAACAGCTTCAATGTTGACGTTCGCTTTTAATAATACATTTGAACTAAAGCGAAAATCGGATAAGGATACAGTAACAGGTTACAAAAAAACACGTTTGATTGACCAATTGTCATTGAATGGAAGTTACGACTTCATGAAGGATTCGATGAATTTATCTGATATCTCCTTAGATATGAGAATTAGCCCAATTGAATGGTTAAATTTCGTAGCAAGGTCATCTTTTAGTCCGTATTCTTGGATTGACTCAACTGGTAAAACAACTGGTGATTATGCTATCGTTGATAAAAATGTTTTAGGTCGATTTACATCAGCAGATTTCACAACTACTCTGACATTAACATCGAAAGAAGGACGACAAGAATTAGAAAAGACAAAAGATCTCGTTGCGAATAATTGGAATGCTGATTATAATTATTTCGCGTTGCACCCTGAATATTTATTGAATTTTAATATTCCGTGGAAAATGTCCTTTTCCCATGTTTACATACTTAATGCTAACCAATTAAAAACTGAATCAGATAATGCGAATTACCGCACAATTCAAACCTTAATGGCTACAGGTGATATAAGTTTTACAAAACGTTGGAAAATTGCAACCACAACAAGTTTTGATCTTGAAACAAAACGCATCACAAACACACGTTTAACTTTATCAAGAAATATGCACTGTTGGGCACTTTCTTTCAATTGGACTCCGATTGGCTCGAATAAAAATTTCCAATTAACGATTCGAAATACATCGACAATGTTCCAAAGTGCGAAAATTGAAATTCGCAAACCACCTGTTTTCTTATAAAACGTATTTCAAAACCCTTGATTTTATTCATGACTCACTGAAAACCTGATTTATATCATGTTTTAGAGTAACATCTGTTACACTTTTTTTCATGTTGGCATTTTACATTTGCCTCATAACTTTACAAATTAATAGTCATGAAAATTGAACAAATTTACACCGGATGTATTGCACATGCAGCATACTATTTAGAAAACAATGGAGAAGCAGCTATTTTTGATCCATTGAGAGAAGTTCAACCCTACATCGATCGTGCAACTGCAGATAATGCAAAAATTAAATATGTATTCGAAACGCACTTTCACGCAGATTTCGTGAGTGGGCATTTAGATTTAGCAGCGAAAACTGGAGCAGAAATTGTTTATGGTCCAACCGCTAAACCAGGATTTGAAGCAATCGTAGCTGAAGATAATCAAGAATTTAAAGTTGGAAATTATACTGTTCGTGTGATTCACACACCAGGACACACGATGGAAAGTACGACGTATTTGTTGATTGACGAAAACGGAAAAGAACACGGAATTATCTCAGGTGACACCTTATTCATTGGTGATGTTGGTCGCCCTGATTTAGCACAATACGTTATTGCTGATTTAACACAAGAGAAATTAGCAAATCATTTATTCGACTCATTGCGCAACAAAATCATGCCATTAAGTGATGATTTAATTGTTTATCCAAATCACGGTGCAGGAAGTGCTTGTGGTAAAAAAATGAGCAAAGAAACGACTGATACCTTAGGAAATCAAAAACGCACAAATTACGCTTTACGTGCAGATATGACACGTGAAGAATTCGTAAAAGAATTGTTGACTGGTTTAACAAACCCTCCGGGATATTTCCCTAAAAATGTGTTAATGAACATTCAAGGATACGAAAGTTTAGATACAGTCATGGAACGTGGAAATAAAGCGCTTTCAGTAGAAGAATTTGAATTAGTTGCAAATGAAACGCAGGCATTAGTCTTAGATACGCGTGATCCAGAAGTTTTTGCGAAAGGATTTATTCCAAACAGCATCAACATTGGGATCGATAGCAACTTTGCTATGTGGGTAGGTGAAATGATTGCAGATATTAAACAAGAAATTTTAATTGTAGCTGAACCAGGTCGTGAAGAAGAAGCGATTATTCGTTTATCTCGTGTTGGATATGACCATGCAATTGGATTCTTAAACGGTGGATTTAATGCTTGGAAAGATGCAAGCAAAGAAGTTGATTCTGTAAATCGTATTTCTGCAGATACGTTTGCTTCCCAATATGATTCAAAACCATTGGTGTTTGATGTTAGAAAGAAAAGTGAATTTGATTCCGAACATGTAGTTGATGCAATCAATATTCCATTAAATGAGATAAATAATCACTTGGCTGAGTTTCCAAAAGATAAACCATTTATTTTACATTGTGCAGGAGGTTATAGAAGTATGATTGCTGCATCAATCTTAAAATCAAGAGGATGGGAAGATTTTGTAGATGTCGAAGGTGGAATGGGTGCGATTTTAAAAACAGCAGTTCCAAAAACAGAATACGTTTGTCCTACTACTCTACTATAAGTTAGGTTTATTCATGTGTGTAAAACGGTTCTCAAGTTCTTGAGGACCGTTTTTGTTTGAACGGAAGTATTTCACGAAATAATTATAATTTTACAAAAAGTTTAAAGCACATTTTGTGATTGATTTAGCATTTAAGAACAATAAAAAGCCCAAAGTTGGAAATTTACTCATCTCAGATCCATTTTTGGATGAGGACTATTTCAGACGTTCGGTTGTCTTGTTATGCGATCATAATTCAGAAGGTTCTTTTGGTTTTGTATTGAACAATTATCTTGATATTGACTTGCACGAAGTGGATGCATCTTTTCCTGATATTAAAGCGAGAATTAGTGTTGGTGGGCCTGTTGAGACGCAAAGTTTGTTTTTTATTCATTCTTTCGGTGATGAAGTTGAAGGCGGAATTCCAATCAACGATGAATTGAGCTTTGGAGGAGATTATGAGCAAATTCAAGCACTTATTGAAGCTGATAAATCCGTGGCTTCTAAGATTCGATTTTTCCTTGGCTATTCTGGTTGGGGAGAAAAACAGTTAACGGGCGAATTAAAAGAGAATGCATGGATTGTTGCAGATAACATTTCTACAGTTGAAATCCTTTCCACTTCTGACGATCAATTTTGGAATCACTGTCTCGAAAAACAAGGTGAGCGTTTTAAAACAATCTCCAAATTCCCGATAAACCCACAGGATAATTAATTATAACTTGTTCAATACTTCCGTATTCTGTTGATAAATCCTCGAAAAGCGTACATTTTCAACGGGTCATTTCCTTATCTTTGATTCCTTATTAAATTTGAGAAATCATGTCATTCCTTGCTCCGCTTGCTGAACGTATGCGTCCAAAATCATTGGATGAATACATTGGTCAGGAACATCTTTTAAAAGAAGGTGCTTCATTGCGCAGAGCATTGGATTCAGGTTTGATTCCTTCCATGATTTTTTGGGGACCTCCAGGTGTTGGGAAAACGACTTTAGCGCAATTAATTTCAAATCACTTAAAACGTCCATTTCATACACTATCTGCTATTTCTTCGGGAGTGAAAGATGTGCGTGAAATCATTACACGGGTTGAGCAAGGTGGAATGTTTCAGCAACAAGGAACGATTTTATTTATAGATGAAATTCACCGTTTTTCAAAAGCACAACAAGATTCTTTACTTGGAGCAGTTGAGAAAGGAACAGTTACATTGATTGGTGCTACGACTGAAAATCCATCGTTTGAAGTGATTTCAGCTTTATTGTCGAGATGTCAAGTGTATACTTTGCAATCACATACCAAAGATGATTTGTTGAATCTGTTGAATCGCGCCATCAAGGAAGACGTTGTTTTAAAAGAAAAATCAATTATTCTCGATGAAACGAATGCGCTTTTGGCAATTTCAGGTGGTGATGCACGCAAACTATTGAACATTTTTGAAATTATTGTGGGAACTTTTCGTGATGCAAAAATCATTCGTATAAACGATGAAGTTGTGATGTCTTCAGCCCAACAAAGTTTGGCAATGTACGACAAAGATGGCGAGCAACATTACGATATAATTTCAGCCTTCATAAAATCAATTAGAGGTTCAGATCCAAATGCAGCAGTTTATTGGCTTGCACGAATGGTTGAAGGTGGTGAAGATCCAAAATTTATTGCACGTCGTCTATTGATTTCAGCTTCTGAAGATATTGGCTTGGCAAATCCAAATGCTTTATTGATGGCGAACAATTGTTTTCAAGCAGTACAAGCGGTTGGTTGGCCAGAATCAAGAATAATTCTAGCACAATGCACTATTTATTTGGCTTCCTCTCCAAAAGGTAACGGAGCTTATATGGCGATCAATCGAGCACAAGAAGAAGTGCGTTCAAGTGGTAATTTGGGAGTGCCTCTACCCTTGCGTAATGCTCCTACGGCATTGATGAAGGAATTGGGATATGGAAAAGACTATTTGTATTCGCATGATTTTCCTGGTAATTTTGTTCAACAAGAATTTTTGCCGGATGAAGTACAAGGAACGCAATTCTTTCAAGCTGGAAGTTCTAAAAAAGAGCAAGAAATTCAAGAGATTATTCATCAATTGTGGGGAACTAAATATCATTAATGGTGGCAAAATTCGCATATTATTGTTTGGTGATTCCACTTTCCTATTTGCCGCTTAGGGTTCTTTATCTTTTTACAGATTTTTTCTATTTGGTTTTAATTACACTCGTTCCGTATCGCAAAAAAGTAATCGAAGGAAACATTGAGCGTTCATTTCCTGATAAATCAAAAAGTGAACGAGCGAAGATCAAGCGTCAGTTTTATCAACATTTTTGTGATTTACTAGCTGAGGGAATTAAAAACCTAACGATTTCAAAAGCAGCACTTACACGCAGATTCACTGTTAAGAATTCTGAAGTCATGTACCAGTTATACAACCAAAAGAAAAGCGTGATTCTTGTTTCGGGTCATTACAACAACTGGGAATGGTTGATTACCGCACAAAACTTTTTATTTCCGCACCAAGCAATGGGAATCGGAATGCCAATGACAAGTAAATTTTGGGATAAAAAAATCAATGAACGAAGAATGCGCTATGGCATGAAAGTAATTCATTCAAAAAATTTCATAGAGGAAATTAATAAGAATTTACATCATCCTGTAGCTGTTTTAACTCTTGGTGATCAATCTCCTGGGGATTCAACGAAAAGTTATTGGATGGATTTTTTAAACCAAAAAACAGCCGTTGCATTCGGAACGGAAATGATGGCGCATCAATTTGATTTTGCAGTTGTGTACTTTTCTACACGCAAAATCAAACGTGGACATTATGAAATGGAATTGTTTTTGATTAGCGATGATCCCAAGAAGAATAAATGGGGTGAAATTACAGAAGCACACACCAAAAAATTAGAATTAGAAATTAAATCGAATCCTCAATTTTGGATTTGGTCCCATAAACGTTGGAAAAGAGAAGTTCCAACGGATATTGAAAAATTAAGAAATGAGCAAAAATCAAAATTTGAACAACGTTTTAGTAAGTAGCATCTTCGTTTTGTTAGCTATTAACTTATTTGCACAAGAGAATAAGTTTACGCGACGAAATAAATCTGCCGTCATCTTTCAGTATTCAACTGAAAAAGGTTGCTATTCGCGCAGCATTGTTGTGAAAGATAGTATTGTTTACACTGCTAATTCCAATGGATCAATGTATTCAACCAACTTGAATACATCAAAATCAACAAATTTATTGGTCAATAAGCGCTTTGAAGAAATGCGTGATATTGAATTTTCTGGTGAAAATTTATTTGGAATGCAAAGTGGTTCAAATGGCTTGTTAGCACAAACGAATGGACAAAAATTCATCGATTATATAACGCCTACTTCTAGTATGTGGATTGGGACATTTCTCGATGGAATGGACTTTTACAACAAAACTGGTTTTATTATGGGAGATCCAAAAAAAGGATATTTTTCATTGTACAAATCTATTGATGGAGGATTGAAGTGGAAAGAATGTGAAGGCAAATTGGAAGCATTTGAAGGTGAAGCTGGTTTTGCAGCAAGTGGAACAAATGTTCAAGTGTTGAATGATTCAACTTTCTATTTTGTTTCAGGAGGCAAGAAAAGTCGCTTTTTCAAATCCACTGATCAAGGGAAAACATGGAAATCAACATCTCTGCCTTATATGACGAGCGAATCGAGTGGTGCATTTTCTTTGTGTATGATTAATGATTCTGTTGGAGTTATTGTTGGTGGTGATTATTCTAACCCAGATTTATGCATGAATACGTGCTTTTTTACTGACGACGGAGGTGAATTTTGGATCAATGCTGAAGAACAAACTCGTGGTTATCGCTCCTGTGTAATTCATGCAAATGGTGTTTTTTACGCCTGCGGAACCAATGGAATCGATTATTCTATCGATAATGGTAAAACATGGGTGCCATTTGCGAATGGAAATTATTTTTCCATGTGTGCTGATGATTCTAAATTGTACGTTACAGTCCCAAAAGGTAGTTTTCAAGTAATGGATTTAATAAAACTGAATTAATGTCTCAATTTGTTGAAATCGTAAAAGAAAAAGTTCAAGGCATTTTTGCACATGACACTACTGGACATGATTGGTTTCATATTGAACGTGTATTGAAAACGGCAGAATTTCTTCAATCGAAAGAAGGTGGAAATCTCGAAATTGTTCAATTAGCTGCGCTCTTACATGATATTTCAGACCATAAAATGAACGGCGGAATCTTAAATGCTGGAGGAAAAGTTGCTTTTGACATGTTAATGGAACTTGGATACGATGCTAAGAAAGCAAAGTTGGTAAAAGAAATTGTCGATGGTGTTTCCTACAAAGGGGCACATGTACAAGATAGTATGCAAACACTTGAAGGGAAAATTGTCCAGGATGCAGATCGACTGGATGCAATTGGTGCAATTGGTATTGCTAGGGCTTTTGCGTATGGAGGAAGTAAAAGTCGTCCAATGTATATTCCTGACTTCTCGCCTACAATGCACGCAAGTTTTGAGGAGTATGCTTCTTCGAAAAGTCATACGGTGAATCATTTTTATGAAAAACTGTTGTTATTGGAAGCTAGATTGCATACGCCTACGGCAAAGAAAATTGGAAAAGAACGTCACGTGTTCATGGAACAATTCCTTGAACAGTTTTATAACGAATGGAATTCAAAATTGAATTAAAATGGAAAGTCAATACGCTTTAGGAATTGATATTGGTGGAACATCCACTGAATATGGCATAGTGAACAAACTAGGAGAGGTTATTTATGAATTCGATTTTCCAACAAAATCATTCAATGAGCCACAAGAATTGGTTGATGCCATTTATAAAGATCTAGAAGATAAAGGATATTTGAATCAAATCTTTGGAATTGGTGTTGGTGCACCAAATGGAAATTACTTTACAGGAAATATTGAGTACGCCCCAAATTTAACATGGAAAGGCATCGTTCCATTGGCTAAAATGTTTGAACATACGTTTGGCAAACCAGCTTTATTAACGAATGATGCGAATGCAGCAGCCATGGGAGAAATGCTGTTTGGTAATGCGAAAGATGTGAAAGATTTCGTCACCATTACTTTGGGAACCGGTGTTGGAAGTGGTGTAATTGTAAACGGTAATTTAGTTTATGGTCATGATGGCTTTGCTGGTGAGTACGGACATATCCGCATTATTCCTGAAGGAAGATTGTGTGGTTGCACGCGACGTGGTTGTCTTGAAACGTATTGTTCTTCGACCGGAGTTGTAAGAAGCATTGAAGAATTGGATTCTGAGAATAAAGCGTTTTCATCTTTGATGTCAATGGAAAACCCAAGTGCTAAAAACGTTTTTGATGAAGCTGATTTGGGTGATTTATTCGCTAAAGAAATTGTTGATTATACAGCTCGATTGTTAGGCTCTGCCCTAGCCGATTATGCTTGTTTTTCAAGTCCAAAAGCGTATGTTCTATTTGGTGGAATTGCACAACACAGTGGTGATTTCGCAAAAAAAGTAAAATTATTCATGGAAGAAAATATTCTTGTGATCTACAAAAATAAAATCGACATCCGTGTTTCTTCTTTACATGATAGAAACGCCGCGGTTTTAGGAACTGCAGCACATGTTTTTTGGGATTTAAAAAAATAACTCATGAAAGCGAATCTGATTAGTACATTGTTTATCGGTTTGACTTGTTTTGTTTTTGGTCAACCTAACGGAGTTGATGCAGTCAAAGCCTCACAAGATATTCGAAAGAAATACATTGATTTTTCAACTCCACCATCGAACGCAACATCAAAAAGTTTGTTTGTAGATCCATTTATTGGAACTGGTGGGCACGGACATACTTTTCCAGGTGCTACAGCGCCATTTGGAATGATGCAATTGAGTCCAGACACGCGTTACGAAGGTTGGGACGGATGCTCTGGTTATCATTATTCAGATTCGATTATTTATGGTTTTAGTCATACGCATTTGAGTGGTACAGGGGTTCCCGATTATGGAGATTTACTGATTGTTCCACAAATTGGTTTTCCCAAACTAAATCCTGGTTATTTAGATCCAAAAGGCTACGGTTCGCGTTTTTCACACGAACAAGAAAATGCCTCCCCAGGTTATTACGAGGTAAAATTATTGGACCAAAACATCAATGTTCGATTAACGGTTTCGGAAAGAGCAGGAATGCATGAGTATAACTTTGGAAATCAAAAAGGGAAACGTTTCATTTTAATCGACTTGGATCACCGCGATAAGCTGTTAAATTATTCCTTGAACATTAAAGATAAATACACGATTTCTGGCTCGCGCATTAGTCAAGCATGGGCAAATGAACAACATTTTTATTTCTACTTAAAAACCAATGTTCCATATGAAAAGGCTAAATTATTAACGACAAATGGGCAGCATAAGTTGCTGTTGACGTTTAACGCAAAAACAGAAAAGATTTTAATTAAGGTTGGAATGTCTGGTGTTGATGAAACTGGAGCCAAATCGAATTTAGAGAAAGAAATTGTTGATTGGAATTTTGACATGCTGCGAGCTGAAACTGTTCGCAAATGGAATGAAGAATTGAATAAAATCGCTATTCAAACAAAAGATACGAAAGTAATGGTGAACTTCTACTCAGCTTTGTATCATACTTTTATCCAACCGAATTTATGGAGTGATGTTGATGGTCGTTATCGCGGTCGTGACAATCAAATTCACATGATTACTGACAATATTCCGCAATATTCAGTTTTCAGTATTTGGGATACCTATCGCGCAGCAAATCCTTTGTATACGCTAATTCAACCGAAAAGAACCAATGATTTCATAACAACATTTTTACGTCAGTATGATCAAGGAGGCGACTTGCCTGTTTGGGAGTTGGCTGGAAATGAAACAGAATGCATGATTGGATATCACAGTGCTTCAATTATTGCTGATGCCTATTTGAAAGGAATCAATGGTTTTGATGCTGAGAAAGCGTTAGCAGCTATGATTTTCACCTCTCAAATTGATGAATTGGGTAAAAAACAATTCCACGAAAAAGGATTTATTAGTTCTGGAGATGAGCCTGAATCGGTTTCAAAAACATTGGAATATGCTTACGATGATTTTTGTATTGCAAGTATGGCAACACGAATGGGTAAAATGAATGTTTATCAATCGTATTACAAAAGCAGTTTGAATTTCATCAATTTGTATGATCCAAAAACAAAATTCATGCGTGCAAGACGTGATGGTGCTTGGTATTCGCCATTTGAACCTTCTGAAGTAAATTTTAATTATACAGAAGCAAATAGTTGGCAATATTCACTTTATGCGCCGCATGCTGTTGATTTGTTGGGCGAAATGATGGGTGGAAAAGATTCTCTTGAAACATGGTTGGATCGCTTGTTTACAACAACATCAGCCCTTTCTGGACGTGATCAAGCTGATATCACAGGTTTAATTGGTCAATATGCACATGGAAACGAACCTTCGCATCACATGGCCTATTTGTACAATTATACGAATGGCCCTCATAAAACAGCTGAATACGTTGATCAAATTTTAAAAGAGATGTATTCGCCTAATCCTGATGGTTATTCTGGAAATGAAGATTGTGGACAAATGTCTGCATGGTATGTCATGAGCGCATTAGGATTGTATCAAGTTGCGCCAGGACATCCTTGGTATGATTTCGGCCGACCTTTGATTGATGAAGCAACAATTCAACTAGGAGATGGTAAAGTTTTGAAAATTAAAACAGTAAATAATTCTGAAGATAATAAATATGTTCAATCAATCAAAGTGAATGGACAAAATTGGACAATGAACGGAGTCGCACATTCAACCTTGATGCAAAAGAATGGTGAGCTCGTTTTTGAAATGGGATCGAAACCAAACAACAATGGTAGGACTTCTGTTGGAAGCCCAGTAACGAAAGAAATTGCGATGAACATGCGTTTTGCTCCTTCTCCATTCTTTAGAGTTGAAAACCGCATTTTTGATGACCAAATGAATGTGGAAATTGGGCATCAAGCACCAATCAATTGGGAAACAGTTAAAATTGAGTATCGCTTTACTTCTGACACAACAAAAGTTTTTGAGTACAAAGCACCAATTTCAATCACAGAATCAACTGAATTGGAAACACGACAAGTTTCAATTATTTCAAGTAGAGACCCCAATGCGATGCCTTCTATGGAATGGGTTACGAGTCCTTGGGTGAAAGCTAGTTTTATTAAACGGGATAAAAATGTTAGTTTGAACTTAAAATCAGAATATGCCAATCAATATGCTGCATCTGGACCGAACACACTCATTGATGGTGTTGAAGGGACAAAAGAATTCAGAACAGGAGATTGGCAAGGATTTTATGCAAAAGATGTGGTAACTGAAGTGACGTTTGAAACGCCAAGAGTCTTAAATGAAGTTGGAATATCATGTTTACAAGATATGAAATCATGGATCTTTTACCCTTCTTCAATCGAATTGGAAATTTCTTATGACGGAATTACTTTTGAAAAATTGGAATCTATTGGAACCAATAATCCAATTGCTTCGAATGTTAATACTCCAACATTGATTCCTGCCTTTTCAGTTTATGTAGGTCCAACAATTGCAGATTTTTATCGTCCAACAGGAACAAGCAAAGCAATTAAAGCGGTTCGAATCGTTGCGAAGAACTTTGGAAAATGTCCATCATGGCATTTGGGAGCAGGAAATGATACATGGCTTTTTACAGATGAGTTAATTTTTAGATAAACGGCATGAATCCTTAGTCAAAAGGGTAATTTTTTTGAGAAAAGTTGTGTATTTTTACGGCGCAAGTTTTAACCAAAAACAAAAAAGGAAAATAGCCTTGTGTGAAACGACATTTAAAGTTGACATACTTCGTCAACGTTGAATTACAGAGGTAATTAATAACAAACAAAAACGTATGAAACAATTTAAAATTACATTACTTGCCTTTGTTTTGATGTTCGGGTCATTTGCTCGTGCTGATGAAGGTATGTGGTTCTTGATGTTCATTGATCGCTTGAATCACCGTGACATGGAGAAAATGGGACTTCAGTTAACTGCTGAAGAGATTTACTCTATTAACAATCACTCATTAAAAGATGCAATCGTTCAATTTAACGGTGGATGTACTGCAGAGGTTATCTCGAAAGATGGTTTACTATTAACGAATCACCACTGTGGATACGATGCAATTGCTGAATTGTCAACAGCTGAATCAAACTATTTAAAAAACGGTTATTGGGCAGCAACGAAAAAAGACGAGTTAAAACCAAAATCATTGTACGTTCGTTTCTTCGTGCGTATGGATGACGTTTCAAAACGAATTTTAGCGAAAGTAAATCCAGGAATGACTGAAGCAGAGCGTGAAAAAGCGATTGCTGCAGAAGTTGCTTTGATTGAAAAAGAAAACAACGAAGGTGGAAAATACACTGTTTCTGTTCGTTCATTTTTCCAAGGAAATGAGTATTACTACTTCGTTTACCAAGATTACAAAGATGTTCGTTTAGTAGGAACACCTCCTGAAAACGTTGGTAAATTCGGTGGTGATACAGACAACTGGGAATGGCCACGTCACACTGGAGATTTCTCTATGTTCCGTGTTTATGCTGATGCTAGTGGTAATCCAGCTGATTACAATGTGAACAACGTTCCGTTAAAACCAAAACAACACTTAACAGTAAATATTGGTGGTGTGCAAGAAAATGATTTCGCAATGATACTTGGTTACCCAGGAAGAACAAATCGTTGGATGCCTGCAGGTGGAATTGAGCAAAACGTTAAGTTTGCTTACCCTGCTTGGGTTGAAGGTTCAAAAGCGGGAATGGATCAAATGAAAAAGTACATGGATCAAAGTGATGCTTTAAATTTGATTTATGCTTCTAAATATGCTGGTGTTGCGAATTACTGGAAAAACCGTCAAGGAATGATTGATGCGCTTTCTAAATTCCAAACAGCTAAATTGAAAGCTGAACAAGAAGCGAAATTCAACAAATGGGCAAACAAACCTGCGAATAAAGAGAAATACGGTAATATTGTTGCAACAATCAATAACTACTACAAATTGACAAACGAAAAAGCAAGACACGATAACTACTTACAACAGTTGTTACGTTGTTCTTCTTACGGAACTATCTCTCGTTCATTTGGTAAACAAATGGTTGCGTATGCTAACGCTGATGCAGCTACACGTGCGCAAATGCGACCAGAATTAGAAGAAGCGATCAAAGCATTCTTTGCTGAATTGTATCTTCCTGCTGAAAAAGATATCTTAAGAGCTGAGTTAGCATTGTATGCAACGAAATCAGTTGGATATCAAATTGCTCCTTCTGTAGTGGCAATCAACGGTGAGTATGATAAATATGTAAATTCATTGTTCTTGTTAAGTTTGTTTACTTCTGAAGAGAAAATGATGGCTTTCTTAGATTTCCCATCTGAAGGAATGATTACAAATGATCCAATGTATAAATTGTCTGAAGATTTGATCGTTCACATCGGTTCAAAATCAGATGAGATTGCAAAAGCACAAAATGATTACTCTGCGTCTTTCCGTTTATTGGTTCAAGGTTTACGTGAGTCAAAATTAGCTCCTATTCAATATCCTGATGCGAATTCAACGTTACGTTTGACTTATGGAAAAGTAAAAGCTTTACCAGCTGACAAACGCAATGATGCGAAAGTGAATTACTATACTACAATGGATGGTTTAGTGAAAAAATACAAAAAAGGTGATTCAGAATTTGACTTGGAGCAAAAAATGTTAGACATGGCGAAAGCGAAAGATTTCGGTCGTTATTCTGACAAAGCTGGTTACATGCCAGTATGTTTCTTAACTGATAATGATATTACAGGTGGTAACTCAGGTTCTCCAGTATTGAACGGAAAAGGTGAATTAATCGGTTTGGCATTTGATGGAAACATTGAAGCAATGGCTGGTGATGTTATCTTCGATAAAAAATTACAACGTACAATCAATGTTGATATTCGTTACGTATTGTGGTTAATTGACAAATACGCAGGTGCGAAACACATTGTTGATGAGATGGATATTGTGACGAAATAAGCACAATTTGCTTGATACTTAAATCCCGGTCACGTTCATTCGAGATCGGGATTTTTTTAAATTAATAACCTAAAGTTGAAATCTTGCTAACATTGAATTAACCTTGTAAGAGTTAATTTGTATTATGAGAAGTGAAGGTCAAAATTCATTAAATACAGTTATCATGCAAGATTCAAAGGATTTATTATTCTACCTTGAAATGGGTAATTTAGCTGCGCGAAACGGAAATGACCAAGAGGCGATTGACTGGTATGTTAAAGGCTTACAGCATGCAAAAAACATAGCAGATAAAGCTCGAATTCAGCAATTTTCAAATCTAATCCTTACTTATTTATAGGATTATTTCACAATAAAGCCAATACTGATTTCGTGAGAACCCTTGCGGTTTTTTGTAAAACTGTGTGTTTATCAAACATAAGAATTCCTTATTGTGTATTTTTCAATAACATTATCGGACAACGAATCGTTGCGTTACATTATTAAAAAAAAGCCACCCTTTCGGATGGCTATAGTTTCTTAATTGAGGTGAATTAGAACATTTTTCTTTTTCACTTTTTTCACTTCGAGTGATTTACTGTAGTTTAATAACGCGTTAATCACATTGTTTGAAGGGCCATTTTTCAACTCATTGGCAGGAGCGATAAATTCAGGGTATTTTTTCAACATAGGCAAGAACGTGTGTTTGTTTCTTTAAAAACGCACAAGCTTTTTGTTTAGTATATTTCTTTGAAAAAAAAGTTGTTAGCAGATTAATATCCTCCAAACCAACGACGCAAGAACCACTCTATTGCCAAGGATAACAATAGTAATAAGGCAATCAATTTATAATCTATCAAATCGTTAAAAGATGCATCTTTTATTGAAACACTGGTAATATCATCTCTGTTTTTAATTTGATTGATAACTTTTTGATAATTCTTTAGCAACTCAAATTTACCTTTTGTCTTTTGTGCCAATTGATTCATTAAGGCCTGATTAGCATACGTATCCAATTGTTCTAATGCAATGTCTTCCACTACAAAAACACCCGATTTTTTATAGCTCTTACCATTGAAAGTCGCTGTTGCAACCCAATTGTATTTTCCTGGCTTCAATTTACCTAATGACAATTTATAACTGTCTCCGGCAACTCCAAACTGACTTTTAGTGGATTTTCCTTTTTCGTTCGTTAAAATCAAATTTATCTTTGGTGCTGTTATCGCTTCTAAGGATTCATTGTAGAACGAAGCATTGACTTCAACTTCTTCATCCTTTGAGAAGCGTTTAGGGAAGGTCACATGTAAAGCAGTTGTATTTTGCTTCACCAATAAATATTGGGTTGTTTTATTGATTAAATCACGAAAAGCAACACAATCACCTGTACGCGTGTAATCATTGATTTTCCATTTCCACAAACCTTCACCGTAAATCACACCATTTTTTACGGTTCCTTTTTTATTGAAGAAAATTAGCGGCTCTTTTTTCTTTATTGGTCCGATACGCTGATAAACCAATACCTCTGCTCCACCGGAAACTTTTAATTCACCGAAACGACTTCGCAAAGGTGGATAATACGCAAATGCTTTTTTCAATTCATCAGAAAGTTCAAATTGTTGAAAACCATCATTAATACCTCCTTGAATTTCATCCGATTGATTTCCTGAAGAAACAGTCATTCCAAGTCCTAATTTGCTAATAACGGTTGAACTTGTATTTGGACCGATGATGTATAAAATTGGAATTTTACTTTCCGCTAATAAGTTGTTTAACGAAGGATCAAAATTAACTCCCGGTTCGTGCCAAATAATCAAGTCGATTTTTTTCAAATCGCGTTTCCAATCCTTCGTTAATTCTGAAACTACTTCCAAGTTCTCATCTTCTTCGATGATTTGTTTCATTGCAGAAACATCAGGATGTGGTGCTCCAGCAAGCATCAATACTTTACTTCTCGAATCAATTACTTCAATATAAAACACACGCGAATTGTTCTTGTAATTGTACTCATTCGTCGCGTTTGAAACCGTTACTGTATATGTTTGGAATCCAATTTTAGTAGCATCTAATAAAAATGATAAATGCTCAAAATCATGTTTTCCATCCTTGTAGTTTACTTTTTGCGTAGCAACTGTTTTTCCTTCTGAACTGATTGAAACGGTTGCTCCTCCTTTACCCATTTTAATTGCTTCAATGTCAACTTCAACAGGGAATTTATTTTTGTAAAACGTAACATCATTTACCAAAACATTCTTAATAAAATGATCACGTTTAGGAATGGTGTCTCCAACAGTTAACGAAAATACGGGAGTGAAATTGATTTTTTCGGCAGCATACGTTGGATTGTTCCCCTTGTTGTAATTACCATCCGATACGAAAATAATCCCACCGATATTCCGATTGTAAAAGTCAGCGTTAATCTTTTCAAAACCAGCTGACAAATCGGATAGACCATCCTTAAAATCTGGTTTACTTTTGTATTCAACATCAGACCCAACGGTCATTTCAACGAATTCAAATTCTTCGCCTAGTTGTTCTTTTAAATCGTTTTGTAAATTCGTTAGATAGCCATTGATTTTACTACTGTCTTTGTAGTTTTTCATCGATGAAGATTCATCAACAAGTGTTATGATGATTGGTTTTTCCTCACGGTAATCAACCGCTTCAAATAGAATGCCACACAATAATACGCCCAATAAAAACACGGTAAATCCACGTAAGACTTTTAATGTAGTTTGCCATCTTTTTGATAAACTTGTTAACCAGTTTACATTTCTATAAAACCAGATAGCAAGGAATACACAAACTCCTGCCCAAGGAATAAGCCACCAAATTGATATGTCTGAAGCGAAACGCATTTTTAGATGCGTGAAATTAAGAAATATTGAACAGAAAGAACAGCTTGTTTAAAACTTATCACAATTCAGTGAATCCTTATTTATCCTTATAATTCATCATTTTATATGCAATTCCAATTCCTAAAACAGATTTGAATTGAGTTCTAGGGCCTACATTTCCATCTGCATCACGAATATCAATATCGTCATCATAAATCAATGTCCATTGTAAGGATGCTGAAAACCATTCGTTTACTTTGAAATTGAACAACGCCTCAGCATTGACATCAATATTTTGTGGATCGTTTAAGTAATTGCTAAACAACTCCAATTTTGATTTAAGGTCAATATTTTTGGCGATTGTAAAATTATACTTCATCTTCACATACGCTCCAAACTCACCTCTTAATCGTTCGCCTTGTTTTAAAAGGTTTCCCAATCCATCGTATGTCGCTCCTGTTACGCCAAAACTTCCAGCATTTGCAAGTGTTTGATCATTTACAATCGTCATTTTCATGGCAAATGGAGACGAGAATATTGAGAAATTATCACTTTTTATGTAGTCAATTCCTAAAGCGGCACTTACATATCCAGGAGCCAAGAACGTTGAAACGCGAACTGAATCATTCGGATAAGAGAAACCATCTAACATTTGCGTTTTAAATCCACCGATGAATGAGAAATAATAATGTTTTTTCAACTTATAACCAATATTCGATGCAATATCGATTCGATCATCTGTCTTTTGAAGGCCTTCTTTTGATCCTTTTTCAATGTATTGCAATCCTCCAAGGGCTAACGAAAAATCGTTTGTCCATTTAAAGGTGTTTTTTTCAAAATTCGCACTAGCTGAAATTGACCCCAACAAGGAAACATTGTTTCTTCCACCTGCATTCCAATTAATAAAGGAAGTCTGTGTTCCATTTAAGCCATAAATTGCTTTCAATTTCCATTTTTTTGGAAGTGTATCAACCGAAGGTAAATTTTGTGATGTGTTCTGGGTTGTGTCAATTTGAGCAAAACATGAAAATGCAACAGCTACAAAACTGAAAATAAGAAGTGATTTCATTGTTAAAATTTAGGTGACAAAGTTCAGAATTAAATAAGAATTATTCAAGAAAGAAAGTGCTCAATTATCAATTCATTTCGATTGTTTTCGTAAATTCGTCGCGGATAATTAAAACTTTAAAAAAATGTCTAAAGAAGTATACATCATTTCTGCTGCAAGAACGCCAATGGGTGCGTTTTTAGGAGGATTGTCAACAATTCCAGCAACTCAACTGGGTTCAGTAGCAATCAAAGGAGCCTTGGAAAAAGGAAACGTAAAAGCTGAATTAATTGATGAAGTTTTTATGGGGAATGTTTTACAAGCTGGTGTTGGACAAGCTCCTGCTCGACAAGCTGCTCTTGGTGCTGGATTGGGAAATAATGTTCCTTGTACTACAGTAAATAAAGTATGTGCTTCAGGAATGAAAGCGATTATGTTTGGTGCTCAGTCAATTTTGGCTGGTGATAATCAGATTGTTATCGCTGGTGGAATGGAAAGTATGTCACAAGTTCCTCATTATTTAGACGGACGAAACGGAGTTAAATTTGGTAATATTGGAATGTTAGACGGAATTACAAAAGATGGTTTGTTAGACGTTTATAGCAAAGTTCCAATGGGAAATTGTGCTGAATTATGTGCTAAAGAATATGGTTTCTCTCGTGAGGCGCAAGATGAATTTGCAATCGCTTCATATACTAAATCTGCTGAAGCATGGAAAGCAGGAAAATTCAGTGATGAAGTTGTTCCAGTTGCTGTACCTCAACGTAAAGGAGATCCAATCATGGTTTCTGAAGACGAAGAATATAAAAATGTTTTCTTAGATAAAATTCCTTCATTGCGTCCAGCATTTGATAAAGAAGGAACGATTACTGCTGCAAACGCATCTACATTGAATGATGGGGCTTCTGCGGTTATTTTAGCATCAAAAGAAGCAGTTGAAAAATATGGTTTGAAACCAATCGCGAAAATTGTTAGTTATGCTGATGCAGCACATGCGCCAGAATGGTTCACTACTGCACCTTCACTAGCAATTCCAAAAGCATTGGATAAAGCTGGATTAACGACGGCTGATGTTGATTTCTGGGAATTAAACGAAGCTTTTGCTGTTGTTGGAATGGCAAATACAAAAATATTAGGATTGGATCCATCGAAAGTTGATGTAAACGGTGGAGCTGTTTCTTTGGGTCACCCACTTGGAAATTCTGGATCTCGCGTTGTAGTAACATTGATCAATGTATTGAAACAAAATGGTGGTAAAATTGGTGGTGCTGCAATCTGTAACGGTGGCGGTGGTGCTTCTGCAATCATTATTGAAAATATCTAATTATCAAAAGGAGCATTCTTCGGAGTGCTCCTCTTTTACCTCTAGCCTTTCATTTTTTGCTTAATTAATCTGTTAATGAATAAAGTACTTCAGCTTTTCAAATTAGATCTTTCTCATAACCGCGTTTTTGGTTTAGATATTTTAAGGTTCGTTGCTATTTTCATGGTGCTTTTGGGACATAGTATGTTGTTTGTTCCCGCCGATATTAAACCGATGTTTAAGCAATTTTTATTGGATGGAGTTTCTATCTTTTTTGTTCTTTCAGGATTTTTAATTGGGGGAATATTAATCAAACAATTAAACCGCGAAAAACCAACATTTAATGGTTTATTAGATTTCTGGAAACGTAGATGGATGCGAACACTACCAGCATACATGGTTGTATTGATTGCGTTGATTATTTATACTGTTATTCTTGTTCCTGAAAACTTACCGAAAGATTTATACCGCTTCTTTTTCTTTATTCAAAACTTTTTTGTTGAACGACCTACTTTCTTTGCTGAAGCATGGAGTTTAAGTATTGAAGAATGGTTTTATTTGAGTATTCCATTGCTTTTGTTTGGAACCTTGATTCTATTCAAAACCTCTACTAAATGGACCATTTTTATCGTTTCAATTTTAGTGATTGCAGCGATTACCTATTACCGTTATTACCTGTATCAATCGGTTGGATTTTCAGATTTTGGAAATGAACTGAAAGAAAAGGCCTTTAAAAAATACCTACAACTCAATATTGAATACCAAGTTGTACCACGTTTAGATTCTATTATGTTTGGTGTGTTGGGTTCATTCTTAGCGTATTATTATCCAAAAATTTGGCAGAATAAATTGTTGATTCTCCTTTCTGTTGCTGGATTAGTTGTTTTGTGGTACTCTAAATTTAAAATGTACAATTCGCTAGATGTCAACAATAGCGTGTTCTCTTATACAATGAAATCATTGGGTGTATTTTTATTGATGCCTTTGCTTGCCAATTTGAAAAGTGGACCAGCATTTTTGGTGAAACCGATCACCTATTTTAGTTTGATTTCCTATTCAATGTATTTGGTGAACTTGAACGTAGTTGCGATTGCAATCATCAAAAATTCAATTCATGGATATTATGGCGATAAGTATGTTGCAACTTCAACATGGTATGTAGACTTTGGTTTGTATTGGCTCTTCACCATTCTTATTTCAGTCTTGATGTACAAATTCATTGAGATTCCTTTTATGAATATGCGCGATCGCAAAAAAGTAAAAGCAAACTGATTCAAGTTTTATAAAGTGAAATTAACGTATATTCTCTACGCTTTATTTATTGGGTTTCTTCTTCTGCTTACTCGACGAGATTTAAAACATGTTGATGCTGCTGAATTGAATTTTTACAGCGGAAGCAATGCGTTAATTCAAGCTCATGGACGCGTCAAACGATTAGATCGAAAACTAGAATGTTACGCTCCTGGAACCTATTTTGAATTTGATTACATCGGGGATAAATGCACAATTTTCCTTTCAGATCAAATTCGTTTTGGAAATCACAATTACATTGAAGTTATTTTTGATAACGAACAACCGAAACGTATCAAGCTAAAAGATGCAAATCATATTCTACACCTTGGTAAGCATGCGCAATTTAAACGACATCATGTGTTGATTTGTAAAAACACTGAAAGTTCAATCGGCTATTTACAATTAAATGGTATTCGTTGCAGTAAATTGGTGAAATTATCCAAAACAACCAATCGAGAAATAGAATTTATTGGTAATTCTATCACCTGCGGAAATGGTTCAGATTTGAGTAAGATTTCCTGCGATGAAGGCGATTGGTACGATCAGCACAATGCCTACATGAGTTATGGCGCTTTGATTGCCAGACGATTTAACGCTAATTGGACATTGACTGGTGTTTCAGGAATTGGTTTGACACGCAGTTGTTGCGGAATGAAATTCACCATGCCGATGGTTTACAAGAAATATGGGTTGAATCCAAAAAGCGAAGATTGGCACTTTAATGTTCCTAAACCCTCAATCGTTTGCGTGACTTTGGGACAAAATGATGGCATTCAGAAAAAGGAACTCTTCGTTTCAACTTATGTGGATTTCATTCATGATTTAAAGCAAATTCACCCGAAAGCTCAGCTGATTCTTTGTACAAGTCCAATGGCCAATGATAAATTGCGCAATCATTTGCAAGAGTGCATTCTTGAGGTCGAAAAACGCGTAAATGCGAAAGAGTATTCAACTAAAATCATACATTTCTTTTACAGTAAACGCTATAATGGCGGATGTAAAGGTCATCCAACAATTGAACAACACAAAGAAATAGCCAAAGAATTGGGAGATTTTATTTCTAAATTATCTAGTTGGAATTAGGCTTTGTCAGGAACTAAATCAAAATAGATTTTCTCATACATCGGTAAGATTTTCTCCAAATCGAAATCATGCGCTCTTTTTAATGCATTGACTTTAAACGTATTTAACGTTTCATCGTCTTTTAAGATTTTCAGTGCATTTTTCGCCATGTCTTCTACATCTCCAACATTTGATAAATAGCCAGTTACACCGTGAATATTCACTTCTGGTATTCCACCAGTGTTCGATGAAATAACAGGAACACTTACTGCCATTGCTTCCAACGCTGCTAAACCAAAACTTTCTGTTTCAGAAGGCAACAAGAATAAATCAGCAATTTCTAACACATGAGCGGTATCTCTGACTTTGCCCAGGAAAATAACACGATCACAAATTCCTAAATCACGCACTAATTTCTCAACGCTGTAACGTTCAGGTCCATCTCCAGCAAGGATCAATTTCGATTTTAGTTCTTTATTCACCTCTGAAAAAATGCGAACTACATCTTCAACGCGTTTTACTTTTCTGAAGTTAGAAACGTGACACAGAATTTTTTCCCCATCACAGGCATATTTGCGTCTGACCTCGCTTGAAATATCACTAGGTTCCATATTCGGTGCAATGAAATTCGGAATAACATGGATTTCACGCGTTGTATTAAAATGTGCGTACGTATCTTTTTTTAGACTTTCAGAAACTGCAGTTACAGCATCCGATTGATTGATACAGAAAGTAATCACTGGTTCGAAAGACGGATCTTTTCCTACCAAGGTAATATCTGTACCGTGCAAGGTTGTGATATAGGGAATTGATATTCCTTGTGATTGAAGAATTTGCTTCGCCATAAATGCAGCTGAAGCATGTGGAATCGCATAATGAACGTGTAATAAATCCAATTTTTCATACTTCACTACATCCACCATTTTACTCGTTAATTCTGTCTCATACGGTTGGTATTCAAACAAAGGATAATCGCTTACTGCAACTTCATGGTAAAAAATATTTTCTCTAAAACTTCCTAATCGAACAGGCTGGGAATAGGTGATAAAATGAATTTCGTGTCCTTTCTTTGCGAGTGCTTTCCCTAATTCTGTTCCAACAACTCCACTTCCGCCAAAGGTTGGGTATAATACAATTCCGATTTTCATGTGTGTAATTCCTTGATAATGTGTTATTTTTTGTCTCTTGTTGTTATTGCTTCGTAAATGACGCGCTGTATTTCTGTTCGGATGTTCATGTCACGGATTTTCCAATTGTCTTGATCTGGGAAAACACGATTCGATAAAAAGACGTACGTTAAATTATATTTTGGATCAACCCAAACCAATGTTCCAGTAAATCCTGAATGTCCAAAACTCAATTGCGATGCAGATTCGTGACATGGCCCTCCTCCACTTGCCGTTGGACGATCAAAGCCCGCTCCTCTTCTATTTCCTGGGAATTGGGCTTTCGTAAATTCATTAACAACTGCTTCATCTATGTATGAAACGTTTCCATAGCTTCCTTTGTTCAAAAGAACTTGCATTAAACTTGCTAAATCTGTTGCGTTAGAAAATAAACCAGCGTGACCACCAACTCCACCAAGCATTGCAGCGCCTGGATCATGCACATATCCATGCACTAATTGTCCTCGAAATGCTTTGTCGTGCTCAGTTGGAACAATTCTACCAATTGGGAAGTACATTCTTGGTTGATAGCGCATCGAACGTAAACCCAATGGACGATATAATTCATCCATTAAATAATCTTGGAACAATTTACCTGTTTGTTTTTCAACGATTTTCTTGATGAAATAGTAACCTAAATCAGAATATTCATATTTTTTTGGACCTAAAGAAGTTGAAAGAATCGATTTGTAAATTGAATCTGTATAATCGTTACGAATCCAAATATCCTCTGCTACTTGTTTTTCAAAGCCTGTTTTCTTTTCAGTTGAATAGATTGCAGGATTCAGATTTCCATTTTTTACCGTTCGTTTATAGAATGGAATCCAAGCCGTTAAACCAGCTTGATGCGCCAGCATGTCACGAATTAAAATATTACCATAACTTCCTGTACCTGTGACTTCTGGAATGTAATCTTTCAATTGATTGTTCAAACTAAATTTACCCAATGTTTGCAATCGCATAACACCACAAGTCGAACCGGCAATCTTTGAAATTGAAGCGATATCGTAAACATCTGTATTCTTGACTTTTACTGTATCATCATAGGTTTGTGTTCCAAAACTTTTACGGTAAATGATTTTTCCTTCACATGCCACTAAAATTTGACATCCTGGAAATGCACCCTTCTCTATTCCGTTCAATGCAATTTTATCGATTCCAGCTAATTTCTTTGGGTCAACACCAATTTCTTCTGGTTGTGAGTATTTTAATCGTCCGCCCCAAGGAACAAAAACACCGTATTCTCTTGGGAATACCGAACTAATTGTAAATGGTAGTTTTCCTCTTGACTCGTTCGCTCCAAAAAGCACTTCCGTCACTGCTAACTGAGCATTCGCATTGTTTTCATAACCTATTATTACAGATTTGAAAGATGATAAATCAGTCGTTTGTTTGAGAACCAGTGGATTTCCAAAAAGAACTAATGTTGTATTTTTTGTGGTTTTGAAAAAATCAAACAAAGATTGTAAATCTTCCCCAAAACCATAATTGCTGCGTGGACGAACCGTTGATGCATGTAAGGATAAGATGATTTGATCGTATTCGCCTAAGTGTTTTGAAAAGTGCGTAATTGCTTCAGCATTTGAA
>CAJAVU010000014.1 GCA_903945495.1 uncultured Flavobacteriales bacterium
ACAAATAATATAATTTCAATTCCCTATACATTTTCTCAAGGAATCAATGGTCAAATTATTGTCTATGGTTCAAATGGTCAAATAATAGAAACATTTAACGTTGACAGCAATTTTTCTAGTCTTGAGTTAGACGTTACTAATTATGCTTCAGGAACGTATTATTACACTATTTCGAACGGTGCAACCGTTAGTGAGCCTTCTACATTCATCAAAAATTAAAGATGAGTAAAGAAGATACCAAACAAATTTACAATAGATTTTCAGAAGAATATCATTTGACATATCTGAAGAATATTCAAAGTTTTCAAGCGGAAATTTCAATATTCACAGACGAAGATTGGTATTATGTAGACAACTATCCCTCATTCGGTTTTAAACCGGATGAGGGTTGTGATTTTATCGTTTACGGTCAGGCACCACTAGGTTGGGGATCAGGTTTTTCTCTAAAAGAATCTGTAAAACCCGAACTTGTAAATGAAAGTGCACAATTTTCAAATAAGTATTTACATGACTATGGCCATACACCTCTTGATTGGGTAAATGTTTTATGGACCAACGGAACAATCGAAAGTTTTACAGGGAACGATGAGGTACTGAAATCATTTTACGTCGGTGATAATCCCAATAGTTACAGAGCCTACCGTTCATTTTTCTGGAACGTAATCTTCAAACTTATTTCAGATTATTATGATTTTGATAGAGGATCAATGGAATGGTCAAAGAAATTACTTTGGTCTAACCTTTGCAAAATTGCACCAGAAGATGCAAATCCAAATGAGCAAGAAAAAAAAGCGCAACTAACCTACGGAACTGAATTAATTCGGCTGGAAATTGAAGAACTGAAACCTAAATATTGTGTTGTTTTAACGAATGATAGTTGGTGGGAACCATTCCGAGTGGCTTTGAAAACTCAACAATTGACGATACCTGATAATTTTCCAGAAATACAAAGTTTTGAGGAGTACAATGGTACCAAAATAATTGTTACTAGTCGACCTAGGTTTGGTAATTCGGATGAGTTTGTTCGTCAAATATTAGGAGTAATTAATCATAACCAATGAAACAATTAACTTCGATTGAACGGCTACATGTAGTTTTAAACTATATAAATTCACATAAATATTGTTCTTTCGAATCAATTCAAGAAGAACTGTTCAAACGTGATTTTTATCCAACGGATAGAACACTTCAACGTGATTTAAAAACAATTAGAGATACATGCTATATTGATGTTAAATACTGCAGGAGAAATCACGGCTATTATATTGATGAGAATAGTTTAAAGGATCTTACCGATTGGCTAAAAATATTTCAGGTTTTTCATACCGCTAATTCGATCAATCAAAGTTTTTTGAGTGATCCGAGTAATTTGGATTTTATTGATTTCGACCAAACAATTCTATTCCAAACGGAAAATGTTTTCGAAACTATTTTAAACGCAATTATTGACAGAAAAAGAATATCGTTTCATTATAACAGATTTTGGGATGAAGAAATGGAAGAAATTAATCTTTCTCCATATTTATTGAAACAGTATTTAAATCGATGGTATATAGTTGGTCTCAATCAACACCAGGAATTCCGCTCTTATGGAATAGAAAGAATATCGAATTTGGAACGTTCAATTGAATCCTTTAACCGAACAATTAAAAATCCAAAGTACATCTTCACCGATTTAATCGGGTTATATTCCGAAAAGGAAAAGGAAAATATTATTCTGTCTTACGACTCTTTTCAAGGGCAATATGTGAAAACACAACCACTCCATTCTTCACAAACTATATTGATTGATACAGAAGAAGAAATAAGAATTCAAATTGCAGTCAAGCCTAATTATGAATTAGAGGAACAAATTTTAAAACAAGGTGACAGAGTCGTTGTTATTACTCCAATTTGGCTTCGAGAAAAAATATTGACAAGGCTAAAAGCCTCGATTGACAATTATCAATCTAAGAAAACTAACTAATAATAAAACCACCTTTACGCTCCTGGTTATACAACATAAGTAATCTTTTTATTTCTTCAGCATTTCGTTTTGTTAAACATGCAACGTTGGCAGAACCTCCCATAATGCTAATCTGTATATCTGCTCCAAAAATATGTTCTTCAATTTGAATATGTCGAATGAACCGAAATGCATATATATCTATTTTGGAACCAATTAAGTACCAATTTCTTTTTTTTACTGTTATTGTCTGCTGTTCAAAATCAATAATGATTCTGTATGGTGTTAAGACATCCTCGAGTTTTCCATTTAAAAATAGAAACAATATAGAAGAAGAGGATTTGAAAATATTTATCATGCTAATGAAATATGCTAATTAAATATGCTAATTAAATATGCTAATTAAATATGCTAATTAAATATGCTAATTAAATATGCTAATTAAATATGCTAATTAAACCTCCTATAAAACCAACAATCAAGGCAATGACAATTGCATAAATTGAGGACTTAATCCACGAACCTGTGCTAACTTCACCTTGTCTAAAACCAGTTTTATATCGGCCATCTTTTTGTCTCATTTTATAGGTGTAAATACCTATGAAAATTATAAGAACAATAAGAAACACTCGTGAAAAAATGAATTTAAATCCAGCAACAAAACCCTTTTTAGATTTGAATTCTTCGTACCATGTTTTTTTTGGGGATGCTGATTCATCTGCATCTGCAGAAGTTATTGGCTGAACATATTCAGAAGATACAAAACCATCAGTACTCTTATATTTAACTCTTGTCCATGTATCATTGGTAGTTAATACTGTTAACGTATCACCTTTTTCAAGTAATGCCAATGATTCAGAATTTTTTGAATCTGTTGAACGAAGATTTAATTTGTTCGCGGTTACTACGACTTGTTCAATAGAGAATCCATTTAAATGGAAAAATAGTAGTAAAAGTGTAATTATAATTTTGTTCATTTTAATCGTTGTGGATAATAATCAAATGTACTAAAAATGATTTGATTTTTTAGTTGTAGACACTGTTACAATTGATCAAAAAGAGGAAAAGGAGCCTTCAGCAAAGCCGACGGAGTAAGGCTTTAGGCGAACAAATGGAAGGAAGCCCCGCAGCCCTACGGAGGGGCAACTGGAGTTTGTGAAGTAAACGGAACGAACGAAATGTAGTGATAGCGAAATGAAGAGAGAGAAGTGCGCGAGCCGTCTGCGAGTTGAGCGAAGGTGGAAGAGGAGATTGCTGACGATAGGAAAGCAAGGGAACGACCTATGCCTTTTGCACAAAGGTTTGGCGCATTTTTTTGTTGGTGATGGAATTGGAATGGATAAACCAGCGGTTTGTCCTTCTTCGCCGAGGCTACGAAAGTCGAGAAGGCAAACGGCTGGTGTGCGTTGCGGATGCTGTTGAAGGCTTGGAGAGAAGCGGAAAGACAAAACGGCATGAAGCAAATGGATAAGCAAGTATATGAGGTACGAAATATTCTTGCTGTGTGTTGCTGAAAGCGGCTGAGTGAATTGAAGCGTATGGTTCTAGTGTTAACGGATCCAGAAGCGAGAAATGAATGAAGCGGCTTTCAGCATAGGCAACAAAAAATGTGACAAACCTGCAGCCTGAGCGATTTAGCAGGCGAGCCAAACACAAGCAACGACAGACCCCCAATATAAAAAAGGAGATTGAGTGAGGGACGAGATACAATCGACAACCTCTTTGGGGTTTGGGGGGATGAGGTAGTTGCGACTGACGACGATGGATGAACAGGCAAAGAAAACAAGTGAACTGCCGCATTGACGAATTCTGAGGCAACGGCAAAGTGAGCGTTAAAAACAAGCCCGGTCTGCATAGGCGTAGCCATTTTAACCGCTTTGTATAGGCTTGTTTTTATGTTTTCTGATGCTGTGAAGACAAGGAGGAAGACCGATTTTCCTTTCCTAAATAATCCCTACCCAAGATTAATTTTGTTTCCAGAAATTACGCCCCAATGGAAACGGAAAGCATTGTGAAATTACCAGGACAAATGCTTGACTTTAACCTGCGACCAACGGAAGCACGGAAAAAAGGCATATAGCATTGTAACTGGAAATAATCAATCTTGAAGGTGAAAGTGGATAAGGCGCTAAAAAGAAAAACTACTTAGTTTCTGATTCAGTTAATACAGATTCTAGTATTTCTCTTGTGAAATATTTATTGAAACAATATCCTTCTTTGTGAACTGTTTCAATACTTTGAATTATTTCGCCTAGTTCCGCATTTTTTATTAATGACGAGTTTATCCCTAATTTGATGAGTTCCTTGAAATGTTCACTATCTTTTTCATTCGAAAACATAATAATTTTCAAATTTGGGAATTCATTTGATTCATGAATTATTTTCAAAGCATCCTCTCCTCTAAAGCCTAAAAGACTTGTAGAAAGAAAAAGTATATCCACCTTCCAATTTGAAAGTTTATCCATTAAATCTAACCCTCCTGCAGTGTCAAATACAATTTCAAAGTGATCTTCGTCGCCTAAATGTTCCACTAACGAGGCTCTGAGAATATCGTGTCTTTCTGCAATTGCAATTTTTATTTGTTCCATGATGGTTCGAAAATAATGGATTTAATATAAATAAGCAATGGAAAAACCAATGTTATAGGTATTTACACCTGCAAAAATGAGTATTAACCCCTATTCGAATAAATCAATTAATAATGTTATTTTGCGACCATGAAATTTGGATTTAGAATACCATCCTTTACTAAAAGAGTTGCAGCGAGAACTTCCTTAAAAAGAGTTGTCCGCCACAATTTGGGATTGAAAGCACCAAAGGGATTCGGCTGGTTGACGAACCCCAAAAAGGCTGCTTACAATAAGGTCTACAATAAAACTAGTACAGGTTGTTTGGTGCAATTGCTAATTATTTTCAGTGCTTGTTTTTCATTTATTTTATTGTTTTGATTTCAATTATCTTGTAAAAAAAGAATTCTAAAACCAGAACATTTTCAACAATAGCGTTAAAATTAAAACCCACTATCTTCTAAAATAAGCCTTTTTCCAATTAAGTAATTCCAAACTATCATCGAGGTTCAAATGAACTTCATTTACCAAATAACCTAAAAAATTGGAAAAAGGGATCGTACTCTTGATTTCAGTCAATTTATCAATTACATTTTGCATTGTTCTTCTTGTAACGTGATCTGAACCTCCATTTTGAACATTAATAGTCGATAGCATCCTTAGTATATCATTTTCGTCAACCGAAAAATTATTTACATAAGGAATGACATTTGGATCAATTAAAGTAGATATATTTTCCGCTTTGCAAGCAGATAGAATTTCATTAATGCCATCAGTTTCATATTGTATCACCGCAATCAAGTCTATTCCAGAATAGAACAATTTAGATTGAACTTTTTTTAGACTTTCTTCATTTGCGAAAACCAAAATTCCAACAGAATCATTTCCATGGTTCGAAGAAAACGTATTAGACAAAAGTACATTCATTCCAGTATTAACACCCTCTTTAGGTAAATCCACAAATGTGAAATTTCTTGACCGTTTTAAAGTTCTATATATATCTAATCCAGAATTTACAGGTAATTGGCCAAAGCCGTCACTTAGATAGTTAGGCGGTGTTCCCAGAATATCAGCATGACTAACAATTAATTTTATGTTGGATATTTGCTTTTCATTTATTAATATGAACGCCTTAATCAACGAATCTTTTATGGCTTCCGGGATTGAACCATTTTGTGCTTTTATGTAATATAGATTATTTCTCATTTCAAAAAGTAATTAGGATAATAAGGCTTTTACAGAATTAATCAACTGACGTTCTTCCTCTTCCATTTCACCATCTGATTTTGCCAATTCCTCTAGTTTAGTGATAACTGTATTTGCGTTATCCTTACTTGTGAATTTTAAATCGGCATTTGTCAATTGTGGAAGTTCTTTTAAATCCATTAAATCAAAAAAATCTTTCTTTTCAGAATTAGTAAATTCAGTTAATCCTTGAATTTGATCTGCTAAGTAAACTTTTTCGTCATCTGTTATTTTACCATCTGCTTTTGCCAAATAAATCAATAATTTCATTTCCACTTTTCTATCCTCTTTGGCCAAGAAAGATTTGGTTTTAAACATTTTTGAAAAGAAGCCTTTGGTTGCTTTTCCAATATTTCCAATTGATTGTTTTAATTCTTCTGCCTCAGAGTAAAATTGAACTGTTGGGTTTGTCCAAAAATTAATTATTACTCCTTCGTGCTCTGTATTGGTTATAACATGTCTAAACTTAAATTCAATGCAAGGAACCAGCATGTATGAAATTGATTCTTCCATTAGGAAAGGAAATTGATTTTTGCTCAATCCCAATTCTCTCATAAAATGATTCGAATATTGTTGAGCATATTCGTCATATACATTTGTTAAGATTGAATTGTATTGTCTAAATGTTTCATGCATTGCAGGCATTGATTCAAAAAGTGGCTCAATATCCGAATCTTTTATTTGCAAGTGTGCACCTTGAGAATCTATGTTTTTCGCTGTTAGATCTTTTATGTCCGTTGTAACGAATTGTAATTTCATGATTCTACCTTGTGCATGACAAACTGGACAATCCATCAAACCATAGCGTTGTTTATCTCCATAACATCTTTCACAAACAATCGTTCTTGTTCCCCTACATTTAGAACATGTTACTTGACCTGAAGTATTACATGTTGAACATTTTATTTGACCTTTTCCACTGCAAGTAGAACAATTCACCATCTTTTCGCTGTAAGTACCACTCGCGTTTTTAACCCTGTCTTTTACCTTACCTGAACCGTTACAACGACCATTGCATTTTTTCCATCCGGCACCACGACAACTGGTACAACTTGTTTTTCCTGTTCCTGCACATCCTTCACAACTCCATTCATGTCGACCTTGGCATCTGCTTGAACTACAAGTAACATATTTATGCTCATTGCAATGTCCACAGCCTAGATTTTGAACTGAATTTTTTAGTACATAAAAATCTTGAACATCCAGTTTGTCGCCTTTTAATTGATACGGAAAATTATACACTGTATTTGTTGTATTCGTCTCAATTTCTTCACCATGACTAACCGCAATATCCTCAAAATCAAATTGATTTTCCCAAATGGCCTTATCATCAACAACAGCAGTATACGTGCTTATTTTATTTAATGAATCAACCATCTTCGGATATAATGGTCCAGACACATTGATCAAAGTGCGCTCAGAATGTTTGCTGGCGTATTTTGCCAAATAATAATCACGTCTTTTAAAATCATTTGACAAGATCATTTTATCGTACTTGTCAGGAAATTGCGATTGAAGAACTTTTTTAATGTCTTCAATTGTAATTGTAGTAAGTTCTTTTTTTAGTTGATTCAACATAGTAATAGAATTTAGGAGTGTCAAGATAGTAATTGTTCAAAATGTGAAACGATATCACCAATAAATTTCTGTTCACGTTCAATAATGTCATCTTTTATCCAATCTGATTTTGGATAGTTTGCAAGATCCTTGACGCATTTAATTTCAGATTCATTGTAACGTATTTTCTTCGCATTGAAATAACCATTGCCGGCTTGGATATTCAGTTTCTTTTCAAACAAAATTTTATTACCGAATTTCTCAAGGTACATTTTGGCTTCTTGAACATCCCAACCGTTATAATTCGTGTTTTGCCATTTTTTAGGAAAAATGTGTTCAATTTCATGAATGTGCGGAATCACCTCTTCTTGATCAGGGTGCAAATATGCATGAACCAAAAGCAGCGCTCTTGTGATTCGAGAATATGAATAAATTGGAATTCTTTCAGATAATGCTTGTTGATCAATAACAATCTTTAAAGCAGGATCTTGCTTGTGTGCGATTAATATACATTTTTGATAAATATCATCTTTAATGGCATTCACGGTTGGTTTTTCAATGAATTTGACAAGTATAAACGCTTGTAACCTTTCAAGAAAATCTGCAAACTTTGGTTCAAAATCTTGTTCTGATTTGTAAACTAAGTAATAAACAGATACCAGGTATTTCCAAAATTCGTTTGGATAACAATTTAAAATTTGAAGTTGCTTTCTTGACTTGATTGATAATTCAAATTGTATTGAACTTTCTTTAATGTCCTTGTTGATATATAACCAAAACAACGTTAATTCATTGATGTTTTCAATTATGTCTGCAGCATGCAATCTTTCATTCTTTACTGCTCCCATTTGATAGAATTTACGTAACCCAACTTCTTTCGAACGATCACTGTTTTTTCCTCTCAAATAATGTGTGTAATACCTGAAAACATCGTCTATACTTAATCCTGCTTTTTTACAATACTCTGTTAAATCTTTCCATTTATCATTGAAGTCTTTTTTCTCCTCTGGTGTTGGTTTTGATTTGTAGATTTCAGATTTAAAAATATCAGAATCTGCTAATGGCATTCCTCTGTCATTTAAGGTTGAGAAAATGCGCAATGCTGTATCTGGTGTATCACATTCAATTGGAAGAATAATACACTTTTGTAAAATAGAAACACATAATTCTTGCCAACGAATTGGATTCGTTGATGCATATTCAGAGCACTTATCTAGAAAATACTTGTAGTTTTCAGAATATCGGTCCTTTTTTAACGGATCATGGTGCCCTGTTTCGAGAATAACATGAAATGTGTGATTGTCTTCATCCGTTGCAACTTTAGATTCGATATGAATCTTCGATTTATCTTCAACTAATTGTGAAATTGCATCTACATCCCAAATACAAGGGGATATTTGTCCCATTAATCCCTTTACCCTTGGATCTGTTTGATTCATACCCTCGAGTTTTGTGTAAAATGCACGCAACAACAGAAAAAATGAAGTTATACGCTGTTGACCATCAATTATATCGACATACTTCTCATCATCTTCATTTTTATAAGATACAATTGTCCCCAAATAATATTCCTGGTTTGACGCACCACCTGACTCATAAAAGTCAAGAATATCCTGCCACAATGTATCGCATTTATCCATATCCCATTTATATGGACGTTGATATTCCGGAATAATGAATTTTTTATTTTGCATGTCGGTAAATAGTTTTCCGACGGTTTTTCTGCTGACGTTTAGTTCTGCCATATATTAGTTATTTAAAATCTATAAATCATTTAGGAATCAATGTCATTGATAAAAATCGAATACATTCCACTAATTATTAATAAAATCAGAAAGAAGAATTGAATTGAGAAATAAGTGATTAAGAGGATTCCTATTGATGATATGATGGTTATTAATTCACTTGGAATGTTTAAATTTTCTAACCTAATCAGGCTTAAAATCAATAATAGAATGACTAAAAAAGCATAGATTATCGAAAGTGATATTTGGGTAACTAGTTGTTCTGAGTAGAGCAAATATTTTGATAGATAATTTTTTTCTTCTTCATTTTGACTTCCAAGCAAGGTTGCCTTCCTCGCTTTTGCTTTGTCAACAATAACGATTATAAGGCTAAATAATAAACCTGAAAATATCGATAAGCCAGAAAGAATATCTGAACTGAATTCTGGCAATTTCGTCTGAAAATCAGTTAAAAAATACAACCCAATTGATATAACGATTGGCACAAAATCAAATATTATAATTTTTTGCAAAACGCTTCCTTTATGGCCATCAATTTCATGATAAAGACTTTTGTGACCATTTTTTATTATTTCCCACAAGTGTAATTTGTTCAGCATAATTAGGCAGGGTTGTATTGAATGTCCTTTTTAATTTCCTCCAATTCTGTTTCGCAAAAAGAAATGGTTCTGTCAAAATTGGGATTATCACTTCCCCTTTCCTTCACGCTATCTGGAATAAAAATGGAAGGTAAAATTAGTTTTGGATTTGCCATAGTTGCTGAGGCTTTTTTGTTTGCATCATTTTCGTAATAAACTGTTAAGTCATAATCATCTTCATTTTCGATTGCCAAATCTTTTAAGTTCGTTTTGATAGAGGTCCATTTTGAAAAGAACTCCTTTGCTTTAAATTTAAAGCCTGTAAAAGAAAGCATCATATTGACATTTTCCTCTTCAAGAAAAACTTGATTGAATTTTTTGCGAGCATTGCGGGGTAATTTCTTTTTTACTAATGATATTCTATAAACATAAGAACTATTGTAAAACTCCTCCAGCCTTTTCTTAGAGACTTGTGGCGATTTATTAATTCTAATTTTCTTTGATTTAAACAATGTGGCAAAATGTTCTAGAAAGACATTGTTAATTGATATACTAGTGTATGATTGTGTCATTAGAAAACCCATGTTGCTATCATAAGGAAGCCATATGAAAAAATGGTACGGTAGGGTCGACACCTCATCTTTATGAATTTTTTTATCAGTTGGTTCCTTCGAATCTCTTACATATACATCCTGTTCAATACCCGTAAGACCACCTTTTATTCTTCCATAAATAATATTTTTACCTGAATCGAACTTGATATCTTCATAGGTGAACGCCTTGGTTTCATCCTGATCATTTACAAATTGATCATTAAAAGAGGCAATGTATTTTTTAACGAATGTTTGGAATATTTCCTTTTTATCAGTTTCTGTGTTGTCCAAGAAAGAAGAAAACACAGTTTTTATATCTATATCTGAATACTCATTTCCAATTTTTTCTTCAAATCCGATTGACCAGATATTTAATTTAAGGTTATGTGCCATAGTTTTAATTTAGTTGTAGGGTAAGTAATTTAATTTTCAACCAATTCAAATTCAGATGTGAACGCTGACGAAAGAATCACATATGTTTGAAAAGTTTGGACGTTTTGAAGGATTTTGTACGCGATTTCTTGAGGTAAACCGTCGATAATTGTTTCTAAATTACCATCGCCAAGAAGAACAAATCTGTGTTTTTCTTCATAAATGAATGGCTCACGATATCGATATTGATTTTGTTGATCATCGTACAAAGCCGCATTAATTAAATGTGAAGCAATCGTTCCATTAACAAAAAAGTTCCATCGTCTGCCAGTAACATGATATTGATAATTGGTAATTAAATGCATAATTCTATAATTTTTTAAGTGGTTTCGCTTTAGGCAACTAGCCAAAAGGTAAAGGCATGTGCCTCCTGCGACCAGACCTTTCGCAAAGCAACTCGTTGAATTCTTGCTATCATGAGGTTTTTTCGTTGTTATAAAAGTTCGCTTAAATCATTATTTTCAATTGCGATTATTACTTCTCGGCTTTTCCCTTTAGAAGATTGTTCGATGGAATCCAAATAATCTTCACCAAGTTGTTTTTTTAACCAATTGATTTCCGCAATAAAAGTATCGATTGATTTTTTGTCATCCACTAATTCAGCACTTCCAATTCTTCGTAGACTTCGTTCAGAAAGCGTGTGATAATTTCTAACATCTTTGATTAACACTTGAATGAACGATGAGTATTCTGAATATGTTCCTTTCAAAAATTTAAAAGCCATTTTAAGGTTTTTCTCTGCCCTTTGTTCCAAAGAAATTTCGCTTCGACCTAGTTTGTACTTCGGTTGAAATATCTTAACCTCCTCATATAAATTCCAAAAACTACTTGACAAATTCAACGTAGGTTCATCCATTTCACATTCGATAATATCTAATAATTGCTCGAAATCAATTTCTTTAATTTCTCTGCTTTCCGTTCTATTAACAGTATGAGCGAACAAACTTAACCCCTTTCTTCTGAGTACATTTAATTGATATTCAGAATGCTTTTTCGCTGTTTTCACTCGTGGAGGTAATTGGCATATTCTTTCAATTATTTCCGGATAATTCTTTTGTAAATCAGCATATAAATTTCTGATTTTAGTAATGGTATTTATTTCTCCATCTTCATCGAGAGTGCTGTTCAATTTTGCACCTAAAGCCGCTGGGGTTGGTTCTTCATCGTCATCAAATATTTTCGCGTCTTCGCCAAGTGCATTGTGAATTAAGAACATTTTCTGTTGTGCAATTTCGCGAGATTTAACAATATCTGATCCCTTTAGCGATGGGAAAAAATTAAATATAAATAGTTGATCATATACTTTTGAACCTATACGATTAATACGACCAACTCTTTGAATCACTCTTGTTGGATTCCAAGGAATGTCATAATTAATAATTAGGCCCGCCCTGTTCAGATTAAATCCTTCAGATAGTTTATCTGAGGTAAGTAAAATTCTAAAATGATTGGTTTTAGATCCTTTAAATTGAGCATTAAAGTCGCTATTCAAAAGTTTTGAGAACTCCTTTGTTACTTTACCATCACAAACGAGAAGTTCATTACCAAACTCTTTTCTAAATCGTTTTTCAAGATGAATAATTGTATCAACATATTCAGAAAAGAGAATGATTTTTCGATCAGGATGTTTTTCCAATTCGTGTTTGACAATTCGAATTATTTCTTCTTGTTTAGGATCATTTTCAACCAATCGCAATTCTTTCAACTTTTTCAAAATGCTTTCAAAAACAGCAATATCTCCATCGATGTCATCTAAAAAGTCATTTTTACGTTGAAACGTATCTATCTCATACACTTCAGTATTTTTAGGCGTTTTTCTTTTTAAATCACCATCTGCATATTTTAACAGGTTGCTTTCAATTTCATCAATATCAAAATCTTTAATCTTATCTATAAATGACCTATCCAGGATAAACTTATTGGTTTTGGCGATAAATTCTCTAACCATTTTATGAACTTCTAAGAAGCGCTCAATTGATTTTTCGAATGAACCAAATGAAGATTCAAAACGCTTCACCAATATTCTACGCATGAAATCATATAAGTTTTTCTGTTGATTGAACTGCCTGTTTCCGGATTCATCTAATTTAGTCTCATCAACAATCTTTTCATAACTGAATGGTTGATAGATAGCACCTGTAAATAGTCCATTTTCAACAAAATACTTGGTGATTATTTCATCATAAAAAGTATCCTGACTGGGTTCTAAGAAATAAAATGCCTCTATAGGAGATTGTACCTCGGACAAATCACCAACCTCCTTTGAATAAACATAATCTTGTTTTAGATCTAATCGATTACGACGTATAACAACCGGGCTAATTATTCTTTTAATATCATTTGAAAGTCGCTGCGTTTGTGCCTTTACCTTTTTTATATCAATTGGGAGTTGGTCATCTATTAAATTGATGTAAGTATTTTCAGCACTTATTCTTTTTTTATCATCTGAAGATTGCCAGTTTTTAAAAATCGATGAAAGTTGTTTGTATTCATAATTCAGTCTACTGAATTTCCCAGCAAGATTATCTTCCAAGGAAATAGTTGATTTTCCAGGAACAATAAATAATTTAAGTAAAGCGAAAATATCCGATGGCGAATTATTAAATGGTGTTGCTGAAAGTAAGATAACCTTTTTACCTCTACAAATCATTGACAATGACTCATAGTCAGCCGTATCTTGATTTCTAAAATAATGTGCTTCATCAACAATCACAACGTCAAAATCTCGGCCTTCAATGTTCTCGGCAATTCGATCAACAATTCCTCGACTGTATACATGCCAATTGTGAAGTCCAAATTTTTCAAGATACTCCCACCATCCACTATCCTTTTTTTCTGCGTCGCCCATTAACCCCGGTGGACAAATAATTATACCGCGTAAGTTTAATTGACGTGCAATCATTGATGCAATTACAGACTTCCCTAAACCAACGACATCTGCAATAATACAACCATTATGTTCTTTAATCATTTGCAATGCTTGATTCACAGCATCCGATTGATACGAAAATTTCTTAAGTTCAACTTTTTCCAATAAGGCATCTAGATCAACGATTTCTTTGTCTATGTTTTGTAAATCCAGATAAGTTTTAATTACCAAACAATATGCTTCGAAAGGTGTTATTGTTGCAACTTGTGTTTTGTTTTTAATGAAGTCTATTAGTATTTTTCTGTATTCTGGATTTTCAGAGATTGGTAATGATCTTTCCCATAATTCATCAAAATAAATCACCGCTTCTGGATAACCATAATCCTTTATTTCCACATTGAATTCTTCCTGATTATGAAGTCCCGACCTTGTCAAATTACTACTTCCTGTAATAAACTGACCAGGCATACCTTGTATTTCCTTTTGATTGTCATTTAATTGAAATAGATACAATTTTGCGTGATTGGGATTTTCTGTTTTTCTAATTTCCAATCTACCTTCTTCCATCATCTGAATGAAAAAACCAACTTGATTGAAAAACTCCTCAGAGTCCATTTCTTCATTGTTCAACGCAAATCCTAAAGAATCTAAATATTTTTGAAAAACTTCATCCCTAGAAAATTCCTTGTCATGATCTCCCTCGAACTCTACCGCACGACCAAGAACATTGCATACATGCAAACCCACTAGTATTTTTAATTTTTGATCAGGATTTTTTTGAAGATTCAAATAGATATCTGACCAACCTGAGAAATAAAAATAACCAACCAGAAATTTCAGTTCATCACTTATTGAAATCAATGTGTTTAATCGACCTTTTAAAGTCTTTTGTTGCTTGTTGTTAGTTATAAAATTATGCGACATATTTTTTAATCTTGATAGTTTTAAATTTCGGGATATTTTTTCTCTAGCGACCAACCCAATTGATTTATTTGCTCATTAAGTTGAGTCAAAAACGCTATTAATTCATTGAATGTTGGTGCGTCAGGCTGAAAAATCATTTGATCACGCATTGTTCTGTAGTCTCTTTCCCAATCATTCATGACTTTTTCTATTGGCAGAAAACTCAACGATTTTGGGCTTAAAAGATTATAATCAACATTGGAAACTTTTGTGAAATTGAATCTGTGGTCAACAATCGTTTCGTATAACACTTTATCTCCTAAGGCTTTTTCAAGAAATGGTGTGTTAGCAAGTTGGTAAACATCGTATAAGTGCCTGCTCAAGCGCTCAACTCTTATTTTATCCTCGGGTTTATGGAATTCCTCATGAAGAAGGAATAATTTTTCTAATAACGTTCGCTCAGGATTTACAGATGGAATGATAACAGGACCTTCTGAAAAATCGTTTTCAGCGTAGACTTCATCCAAATACGATAAAACTGAACAGTCCGAGAACGGTTCACGAAGAGATCTACAACCAATTTCAATTTGAATTCTCGGTTGTATGTATTCTAAACCCTCTATTTTTATCAGATTTGGGTAGAATATTTCAATGATTTTCGGATCTTGGTCACTTTCGGTTGTATCAACCAGGTTAAACCTAAGATTCTCAAAGCCTTTATTTTTAAACGCCTCTTGTAGTTCAAAAAAGAAATGATTTGATGTAAACAAATTTGCTGCTTTTCGTAATTGAGTTCGCTGCCTTTTTGTCAACGAGCCTTCGAATCCTAAAAAGACACGATCAATTGCTAAATCCAAATCTTCTGAAAATCTGTGTATCACCCCCCATGATTTACTCAGTGATGTGCCACCTTTAAAAACCAAGTGAGATGCAATACTTGATTCGAAAATAATTTGAAGAGTGCGCACCACCCACCAATCCTTTTCGGCTACAGATGCAGGAATACCTACTTTCTCAGCAACTTGCTGATAAGCATTTATTTTAGTCTCATCCGGAATATCAAGCCATTTCATCTGTTTCAATATTTGTTATTGCCTTTCTCATGATTATACGTATCCATTCTGGAGCCAATCGAATATCATTTAATAATCGATGAGGTTCTTCATTTTTCAAGTGTTTCAATATTACAGCAATTTCGTCCTGCGTCAATTTATCTTTTCCTATTTCTCTAAGTGCTTGTATAACCAATCCACTGATTTTACCAATTGTGGCTAAATTGCGTGGAGATGTTTTCTTAAAAATAATTTTTCTTTTTCCTACTTGGATGGTGCGTGCCGCACCATCAGTAAGATAAACCAAGTTCATTGGTACTTGCGTTGATAAGCCTAATGCATTTAATGCTAAGGAGCCTGTTGGAATAATTCTAGCCTTATCCCTTCTGCGAACCGCTTCAGCAATTTGTTCCGTTGGAGGATAAAGAACACCTAATATTGGGTCTGTACTTAGACGTGCATAAATCCCTCTAGTAACCCTAGATATTTCATCTTTTTGCACCAATCTCTCCAATGCTTTTGATACGGCTTTTGAACTTCCCAAATGAAGAAAATCCTCAATAAAAAAAAGCGAACCCTTCTTGGCTTTTTTTATTTTCGCAATCACTTTGTCATCAATGCTTTCCAAATGATATTTTATTAAATTATGTCGCAATAATAGTAAATATTTGCGACAAAATACACTTCAATTCATTTGCTGTGTTTTGACAAATGAGGAAACCGTAAGACGGTGAACTCCTAATATTCTTCCTATTGCTGAATAGGACACATTTTTATCAATCAATTCTTGAATTCGTTTTTCTTGACCAGTTAATTTTGTTTTGGAAGATTTACTTCCTTTTGGCCTGCCTAAGATAACACCTTCTGCTTTTTTTCTAGCCAATGCTTCCTTAGTCCGTTGAGAAATTAAGTTCCTCTCAATCTCTGCTGATAAACCAAACGCAAATGCTAAAACCTTTGAATTAATGTCGCTCCCGAGGCGATAATTATCTTTAATAGTCCAAACATGAATGTCGCGATTCATACATTCATTGAGCACTCCCATGATCATCAATAAATTTCTACCAAGTCGAGAAAGTTCAGAACATATTAGCACATCATCCTTTTTCATTTTCTTTAACAATTTCCCCAATTTTCGTTCATCTACCGTCTTGGCTCCTGAAATTGTTTCTTCAATCCACTTATTTACAATCATTTCTTGCTTTGCGCAAAAATTATTAATCTCGAAACGTTGGTTTTCTACCGTTTGTTTATCCGTACTTACTCTAATGTATCCGTATATCATATTTTATATTTTTAGACTATAACGGAATAATTTAAACCGGGACTGTCTAAAATAAAACAGACCTATTTTTATAGCACATAAAAGAGCGTTTATGTTCAGCAGAATGTTAACTTGAGTACATTTTCTTCACCTGAAGCATGGGTTATTTTAAATTCTATTGAAAAAACAATTGAAGAGAAAATTATTAAAAATGGAATCCC
>CAJAVU010000015.1 GCA_903945495.1 uncultured Flavobacteriales bacterium
ATGCCAAAAATCATATTTTAAAAACCTATATGGACGTAATATTACACTATAAATTGATTATTATGACTGAATATAGTATAACGAAGGAAATTATACGCGGAAAATTGAAACCACGCGCGAAAGAATCACACAAAGGAGATTACGGTCACGCCTTAATCATCGCAGGTGGTAAAGGTAAAATTGGTTCAGCAGTATTAGCAACGAAAGCATGCTTAAGAAGCGGAGTAGGTCTATTGACAACACATATCCCAGCTTGTGGAGAAGCAGTACTTCAAACGTCTATACACGAAGCAATGATCAGTTTAGATAACAATGATAAACTATTTTCTGACAACATAGGAAATTTTCATTTTAAAACGATAGCGTTTGGGCCTGGACTTGGTACAGCTGTTTTGACGCAAAAAGCCATTCATCATTTATTAAAAGTTGAAAAAATTCCGATGGTCATCGATGCAGATGGATTGAATTGTATTTCCTTAAATAAAGAATGGTTTAATTTAATACCTGAAAACTCAATTCTCACTCCGCATCCAGGAGAATTTGAACGCTTAGTTGGACCATGGGAAACACTTGAAGATCGTACACGTTTACAAATTGACTTTGCTAAAAGAATAAATTCCATAGTTGTTGTAAAAGGCGGACCAACATACATCGCGGCTCCAGATGGAAGTTTATATGTCAATACAACAGGGAATCCAGGAATGGCAAAAGGCGGGAGTGGTGATGCATTGACAGGAATGATTACAGCATTTCTTTCTCAAAATTACTCATCATTAGATGCAGCGATTTTAGGTGTTTACATTCATGGTTTGGCTGGCGATAAAGCGGTTGTTAAAACAACTGAATATGGTTTGTTGGCGTCGGATTTAATTGAAGCAATACCAGAAGCGATTAAGGAAATTCTTTAATCCTCATTCTCAACAATACGTTGTTTCATAAGAATTTTATCAATTCTTAGTCCGTCAACGTCCATAATTTCGAAGTAATAATTTTCGTATTCAAAGTTGTTACCTGCAACTGGAATGGATTTCAAATGTTCTAACATGAAGCCAGCAATTGTTGTGTACTGAGATATATTGTCTTCGATAATTTCCTTTTGAAAGTATTGGTTTAATTCAAAAATCAAAGTTTTTCCATTGATAAGATAGGATCCGTCATCTCGTTTTGTAATATCTAATTCATCAAGCTCGTCTTCATCTGGTAAATCTCCAACAATAGCCTCTATTAAATCATGCAACGTAATGATTCCAACAACACCGCCGTATTCATCGATTACAGTTCCAATGTATTGCTTCTTCGATTTGAACAAGCTTAAAATTTTAAATGCTGGAGTATTTTGAATGATGAATATTGGGTCTTCTAGTATGTCTTGTAATTTAAAACCCGGAGTTTTATAATTCTCAAAGAAATCTTTTATCGTAATAACGCCTTTGATGTTACTCATTTGTCCATCGCAAACAATGAATTTTGAACGCATACTTTTAAGTAATTGGTCAAAGATTTCATCGATACTTAAATTAATATCAATCCATTCTACTTCAGAATTGTGTGTCATTAACGATTTTGCCGTTTGATCTGTAAAATAGAATAGGTTTTGGTGGACTTGACTTTCGTCGGTTTCCAAAACTCCTTGTTTACCAGCATTAAAAAGCATAAATTTCAATTCCTCTTCACTCATGTGATCCGAATCGTTTTCCTTTACGCCAAATAATTTTAAAATAAGTTTAGTTGAAATCGACAATAATCGCACAAATGGGTAGGTCGCTAGCGTGAAATATTTGATAATAGGAGCACAAACTAATGCAATTTTCTCAGCGCTATTCATCGCAATTGTTTTTGGTACCAATTCACCAACAACAATCGTGAAATAAGTAATACTTCCAATTACAATTAACAATGAAACCATATGAACAGAATCACCTAAAAACTTCACATTAACGAGCACTTTTTCCATGTCATCCGTCAATGTTGCTCCACCATAAGCACCGGCGATGATTCCAATTAATGTTATACCAACTTGAACAGAGGAAAGAAAGTTTTCAGGCTTGTCTAGAAGGCCTAAAATTGTTTTTGCTCTTGAGTTTCCTTGATCAGCAAGGTGTTGAATACGTGATTTTTTAACAGAAACCAAAGAAATTTCAGAGAGGGCAAAAAATGCATTTAAAAATGTCAATAGAACAATGACGATTATTTCCATGGCGCAAAGCTACAAAATATAGTGAAGTACAAAGTTTTATGGGGTGTTTATTTCGTTTAATATGAAAAGCAAAATGCCTCACATAAGCAAGGCATTTTTAGTATTTAATCTTCGTCATCTTCCAAGTCATCATCTTCTTCATCGATTTCTTCGTCATCATATTGATTAAACGAATGAATATCGAAATCATCATCATCATCGTCACCAAAGAAGCGGTTATTTTTACCACTTTTCTTGTAAGCATTCATTTTAGGCTTTTTCGCTCTTCCTTCAGAATCCCAATCTTTTGGCTTTTTATCCTTGTCAACTTTCTTTCTTACTTCACCTTTAATTGATTCAGGAAGTACAGGTGGGATAAATGCTGGAGCATCATCAGCTGGTTTTCTATACTCAGAAGGTCGAGACTCTGAGCTACCACGTGAATCGCGGTTATTGTCAAATCCTTCACGACGTTTAAAATCTGGTCGTGGACTATTAGCATCTCTTGGAGGGCGACTATCCGTTCGTTGTTCTGCTTCTTTTACAGCAATTGGTCGACCATTCATCATGGAACCGTCCAATTTCTCGATGGCAGTCATCGCTTCGTCACGATTTGCCATTTCAACAAATCCAAAACCTCGAGATTTTCCTGTTTCTCTGTCTGTGGCAACACTAGCCTTTAATACTGTTCCGTGTTGCTCAAATGCTTGCTTCAATTGCTCGCCCGTAATGCCAAAATCCAATTTGGCGACAAAAATACTAGTCATAAAAATGAAATAGCGTGTAAAGATGTTTTTAAACGTTAATAATTCATTCGAAAATAGAACTTTTTTTTAATGATTAATGTATTTGAATTGTATTTTTATAAAAAAAAGCAAAATGAATGCATTAATCCTTGGTTCAACTGGTCTTGTCGGTCACGAATTACTTGAATTATTAGTAGTTGATCGTCGATTTGAAAAAATAGATTTGCTGAGTAGAAGGGAATTAGATATTCGCGAAATTTCGGTAACGAATCACATGGTTGATTTTGCAATTTTATCAGAATTACCTGTTCATCATTCAATTGATATTCTTTTTATCGCATTTGGTTCAACAATAAAAAAGGCAGGTTCAAAAGCTGCTCAATGGGAAATTGATGTAGATATTCCAACTTCTGTTATGAAGCTCTCAAAAGAAATAGGAGTGAAGCAGTGTGTTTTAATTTCTGCCTTAGGAGTGAGTTTAAAATCGCCGTTTTTTTATTCACGGATGAAAGCACAATTGGATGAAAACGCTAAGTCAATTGGATTCGAAAAATTAATCATTGTTAAACCTTCAGTTTTGGAAGGTCCGCGACAAGAAAAAAGAACAGGTGAAAAATTATCAATTCAAATAGGTAATGTAATTGGTAAAACAGGATTGATTGATAAGTACAGACCTGTAGAGGCAATCAATGTTGCAAAGTGTATGATTCAGACTTCACTTGATTTACCGAATGGTTATCACGAGATTCCATCGAACGAAATTGTTGATTTTGCCAAGAAATATACCAAACAAGAATTGAAAGCATAAAAAAGAGAAGCGTTTACTTCTCTCTTCCTTTTTTGTAGTCGACTTATTTGTTTTTTAATAAATCTCTGATTTCTATCAACAACGCTTGATCCGCTGTTGGTGCAGCAGGTTGTTCTTCTTCTTTCTTTTTAGAAAGTTTTGCTGCTTTGTTCATTAATTTGATAACAATAAACAAACTAAAAGCAATTACCATGAAGTTGATAACTTTTGCAATAAATGAACCATAGGCAATTCCACCCTCAAACGTTACTTTTCCGTCTACAACGACTTTTGTTGCAAAGGCTTTAAGTCCTTCGATATTTTCAACATGCATTTGTTTTAGCAAAGGATTTAATATCGCTGGGGTAATAATATCTGCAACCAATGAATTAATAATGGCACTAAAAGCGGCACCAATAATCACGGCTACAGCTAGGTCTACCACGTTTCCACGCATGATAAACGTTTTGAATTCTTTTAACATAATTGCTTTATTTTAGGTATTCCAAAGATAGGAAATATTACAATTGGAAAAGTTGACGTTTTATAAGTGAACGACTTAGTGTCATCTCATCCGCGTATTGTAATTCAGTTCCAATAGCCACACCACGTGATAAGGTTGTGATAATTATTGGTTGACCATTTAGTTTTTTATACAAGTAAAAATTTGTAGTATCACCTTCCATCGTTGGACTTAATGCAAAAATGATTTCGGTTACATTTCCGGTTGATGTTTTTTCAACCAAAGATGAAATATTCAAATCTGCAGGACCAATTCCATCCATTGGAGAAATTATTCCACCTAAAACATGGTAAATTCCTTTGTATGATTCTGTCGCTTCAATCGCTAAAATGTCACGGATATCTTCTACAACACAAATAATAGAATGATCGCGACGATCATCTGAGCAAATAGAACAAACTTCATTGTCAGAAATGTTGCCACAAGAACTACACATCTTTGTGTTTTGCTTCATTTCGATGAATGAACGCGAAAATTGCTCAATTTCATCTTCAGATCTATTCAATAATTGGAGAACCAAACG
>CAJAVU010000016.1 GCA_903945495.1 uncultured Flavobacteriales bacterium
ATCCAAATTCCTAAACATTTTTTTTTGGTCATATCTTTTTTTTTCAGCAATGAATTGTGCTATTCTCATTGATAATACTTGATTTCAAAGGTCTTCAATTTGCCTTTGTAATCGCTTACATTTTTCCATGTCTTTCTTACATAATTCCTAGGTTTTAATGAATATTGAATATTATTCCGATTGATATGCACCAGATTACCACCAATTATTGCATTGAAACAACAATTTCTTCAAAACCAAAAGGAAAATTTCTTTAGGATAATCAGTGTCTAATATGACTTTGCAAATTGAGATTACAGCTACTCGTTTTGGGAGTTCTCTCAAAAGGGGAATTTAATATTTGTGTAAGATAGGCATTATTTTTTACCCAGTCGAAATTTATAATCGTTACTCTAAGTCGCTGAAAAAGAAAAAAAAATAAAATGATTTATCCATCAACTAGCATTTAGATAAACTTACAAGAAAGAACAAGGAAACCAATCGACTTCATTTTCTAACAATTGAAACAGGAACACAAAGAATTTTTCACCTCAAAATAGAAGACGAACTATAAAGCCCTATTGGTTGAATAGCACATTTTCCGATCAAAAATTGTTCAAGATTCAACATTTTTTGTTCACATCTCAACACTTTATTTAATTATGCATGCATATTTTATTTATAATGCGTGCATAATATAATTGACAGGTCGATTTTGCTAATTGAAATGGCTTGAATATTCATTATGACCCATTTTACGACAATTTCATCCGTCATTTAAATGAAACCAATTAAAAACACACGCTATGAAAACATCTACTTTAATCATCGTGCTCGTGTTCGTATGTTCAGCCCACTTCAGTTTCGCTCAAGATGCGCACGAAAAAATGGAAGCTACATTCTCAACTTGGACAATCAGCCAAGTTTTAGAAACTCTACAAGTCAAGAAAAGGTACGCAGAGGAAGCTGAACTTCAAGAATTGGTGGATGTCTCTTATATGAAGTTCCAAACAACCCTTAAACAATTAGCTACAGACGATCAAACTGTAATTGATTTTCAATTAAATCTTTTTCTTTCCGATTTAAGAAAAAAAATCAGCTCACACTCTCAGTCAAACAACTCCTCCTATCCGATTCAAAAAACCATGAATGGGCCTTGTGTAAACATGGATTTTGAAGATGGAAACACAAACGGATGGGATCTTTTTGTTGGTGAAACAGACGGAAGTGTTCCGTATAGTTACATCAATTCTGTTCCAGCAGGTCCAGGACCAAATCATCAAATCTTTGCTGGCGGTGTTGATCCGATTGTTGGAATTCCAACTGTATTTCCTGGTGGCAACTTCTCAGTAAGATTAGGAAATGGTGCAACAACAGGTGCTAGAGCAGCGAGAATGAGTCAATCCTTTTTAGTAGATGCAACAAACATGTATTTCACTTACAATTATGCGGTGGTGTTTGAATCGCCGGTTGGACACACATTAAACGAACGTCCTTATTTTACCGTTCGCGTTTATGACGAAAATGGGGCAAACATCACGTGTGGTGAATATTCTGTAATTGCGGATGCTGCAAACGCCACTGATTATCTATCGATTGTTGTTGGTGGAGAAACAGTTCTTTATTCCAATTGGACAACTGTTTTTACGAATCTATCTGCGTATGTTGGACAAAATGTTACGATTGAATTTACATCGGGTGACTGTGCTTTGGGTGGACATTACGGCTATGCTTACGTTGATGCATCTTGTTCATTTCAAGAAATCACCGCAAGTCCAGCAACAATTTGTCAAGGACAAAATTCTACTTTGACAGCACCAGCAGGTTTGGGAACGTACTTATGGAGTACAGGTGAAACAACACAATCCATTTCTGTTTCAGCTGGAGGAAATTACACATGCTTACTAACTCCTCCTCAAGGTCCAGCATGTTCAGTTCTTTTGGACATTGATGTAACGGAATTTCCAACAGCAACTGCACTTTTCACTTTGGATCAGTCGACAGTTTGTGCAGGTTCGGATATCGTCTTTACTGACAATTCATCGATTCCAAATCCGGGAGTCATTGCTTCCTATCAATGGGATTTTGGAAATGGTACACAAACACCAGCTTCAACAGGAGCAATCGTTGCCGTTCCAAACACAACAGGTACTTATTTGTCGCCAACACATACGTATACAACCGCAGGTGCTTTCAATGCAACATTGACTGTTGAATCAGCCGATGGATGTGTTGCCACGTATTCGTTACCAATTCAAATCAATGCTTTGCCAGTCGTGACAACAGCGAATGATCAAACGGCTTGTGAAGGCGCGATCTTTACTTTAAACGGTGCTGGTGCGAACACCTATTCTTGGGACAATGGAATAACAGATGGAATCGCTTTTACACCTTCGGTTGGCTCAATAACATACACAGTAACAGGAACAGATTTAAATGGTTGTACAGATACAGCAGATGTGGTGATTACAATTCATCCAAATCCAGTTGTAAATGCAGGTGCCGATCAAACAATTTGCGACGGATCAAATGTTACATTGAATGGTGCCGGAGCTGTTGATTTATCATGGAACAATGGCGTAACAGATGGCATTGCTTTTACACCAGCAATAGGTTCTTTAACATATACATTAACTGGAACAACTGTTTTTGGATGTGAAGCACAAGATTCACTTGTAATCACTGTAAATGCTCTACCAGTTGTAGACGCTGGAACAGACAAAATCAATTGTTTTGGTGAGCAAATTACATTGAGTGGTGCTGGAGCGAATACGTACACTTGGACTGGCGGTATTACCGATAATGTTGGGTTCACACCAGCTATTGGAACAATCACTTACACTGTTACTGGTACAGATTTGAACGGTTGTACAGACACCGACCAAGTAGACGTTACAATAAATACCCTTCCGATTGTAGATGCCGGAGCAAATCAAACAGTGTGCGAAGGAACTTCTATTACCCTAACTGCAAGTGGAGCAAGCACGTATGATTGGAGCAATGGTATAAGTGATGGTATTGCTTTTATTCAAGGAGTTGGAACAGTTATTTATACGGTCGATGGCACGGATGCAAACGGTTGTATCGATAGTGATATGGTAACTGTTACGATCAATCCAAATCCTTCATTATCCGTTAATCCTGCCATTACGGTTTGTCAAGGAACAAATATTACTCTTACAGCTACAGGCGCTGCAAATTATGTTTGGGACAATGGAATTACAAATGGAATTCCTTTTAATCAAGCAGTGGGAACAGTTGTTTATCATGTAATTGGATCGTTTAATACTGGATGTTCAGCGAATGACTCCGTTTCGGTAACAGTTAACCCAAAACCTATTGTTACAACCTTGAACAAAGAAACATGTCTTGGAGACACAGTTGTTTTAAAAGGCTTTGGTGCAAATTCTTATACTTGGTCGGATGGTGTTATTGACAATGTTGCATTTTACCCTGAAGAATCGAATGATTACTTTGTAACAGGAACAAACCTATTTGGTTGCACAGCATCTGCCGTTTCTAAAGTGATTGTACACGATTTACCAATTGCCAATTTCAACATGTCAAATACAGATTTCTCTATTGTAAGTCCATCATCGATGTTCTTTAACTCTTCCATTTACGCTGTAAGTTATTCATGGAATTTTGGTGACGGTTCTCCCCTATCGAATGAAGATTCACCGTATCACGAATTCCCCTCAGAGGTAGCAGGAAATTATACTGTTGTGCTTACTGCGATTTCAAGCTTTGGTTGTGTTGATTCAACAGAGCGCTACATTGAAATAAAAGATGAATTGATTTTGTATGTCCCGAACACTTTTACACCAGACGGTGACAACTTAAACAATATGTTCAGTCCTGTTTTTGCCGCTGGTTTTGATCCAAACGATTACACTTTATACATTTTTAATCGTTGGGGACAATTGGTATTTGAATCACACGACACGACGATTGGCTGGAATGGTCGATATGGTATTGACGGAGAATTTGCTCAAGATGGAACATATTCTTGGAAAATCGACGTAAAATATGCTAATTCAGCAAAGCGTAAAACCTTTGTTGGGCATGTCAATTTGTTGAGATAAAATAAGAAGGGAGGTTTAAATGCCTCCCTTTTTTTTGTCCAGAAATAAAAAGGCTAATCTTTAACCAAAAAGTGTAAACTATTTTCGATTAGAAAAAAGCTTAAAATAAATAAATTATCATTTTTTCTATTTAATTTTGAGTTTTAATAACCACTTTAACTTCACACTATGAGACACTTTCGATCAATTTTTACGCTTGCATTGTCAATCATTGCAATTAATTCTTTTGCACAATCTAAGTTAATACCCTTCAAACCAGTAAAATCAAGCTTTTGGGGCTTTGTAGACGAAAAAGGAGCAATCGTAATTCCAGCTGTTTACTCTAAATTTCAAGATTTTTCTGAAGGATATGCTTCTGTTATGGATGCAAAAGGAAAGTATATGATTATTGATGCTAGCGGTGCACCATTAAGTGTTCCGTTCGAGAAGTTTGAAATTCCTTCTATCGCTGGAATTAATTTAGACCGTTTCAAAGATGGATTGATGAACGTCATAGTGAGTAAAAAATTCGCAACGATAAATAAGCAAGGTAAAATTGTTCACGAAGCGATTTACGACAAAATTTCTGAATATTCGAATGGATTTGCAATCGGTAATATTGGAGAAGTATTCTATTTATTGAATGCTGATGGTTCAAAAAAACAATTAACTGAACCAATGATGGAGGTACGTGATTTTAAAGAAGGATTTGCGCCATATCGTGCTAAAAATGGTCAGTTTGGTTTCATCGATTCAAAAGGAGAGATTGTTATTAAGGCAACATTTGAAAGTGTTGGTTATTTCGTTGATGGCGCGGCTTGGGCTAAAACAATGGAAAAAACAGTTGGATTTATTGATACTAAAGGAACATGGATTATCCAACCAAGTTATTTAGCTGCTAAAGAATTTGATAAAGAAACTGGTTATGCCTTAGTAAAAAACGTAGCAGGCTGGCAGTTTATCAACAAAAAAAATGAACTATTAAGCGTTTCTGGAGTTTCTACTTACGGTGAATTCAATGAAGGATTGGCGTATGCTCGTTTAGGTGAAAAAGTTGGATTTATCAACAATAAAGGTGCTTGGGTTATCGATGCTAAATACGTAAAAGTTGAAAATTTTAAAAATGGTTTTGCGAATGTAAAAACTGAAGCTGGTTGGGGATTAATTGACAAAACAGGAAAGGTAATTCTTGAAACTAGTTATCAAGGAGTTTCTGATGTACATGAATCTATTTTTGCATACAAACAAAATGGTTTTTGGGGATTCATGACAACCGATGGCAAAATAATTACCGATGCAAAATTTAGCGCAATTCGCGATTTCAGCAATGGATATGCAGCTGTTCGTATTGGTGAATTATGGGGATTAATTGATGCTTCAGGAAAACTGGTGATTAATGCCCAATTTGATCGTTTACAAGACGTATTGATTGTAAAATAATGATTTCCTAAGACACTTTGACCCAAAAAGTCAAGGTATCACCAAAGGAACTTTTCACCAACTCATACGACGTTGGAAATTGCGTTTTAGAAGTCCAATAGGACGCTATGCGGGTTCCAATTTTCAAGGATTCAAATTGCTGGTAAACGTAATCACTGAAGGTGTCGTATTCTTTCAATCCAACTTTCACAGCTTGATCCATTTGTGCTGTTGGATCTTTCGCTTCAAGAAAAGGATTGAAAATATAGAAAGCGTCGTAATTCTTAAAATCGATATTTAGAATGGTGTCAGCGATGAAATTACAATTCGTTAAACCAAATCGTTGTGCACACTCATTGCCTATTTCAACTTGATATGCACGATGTTCAACCCCTGTAAAATATGCTTTTGATGTCGCTGAAGCCACTAAACAAAATTTACCTGTTCCAGAACCAATATCCAGAATCTTCTTGGCGCCTTCTTCGGTTAAAAATGCTAAAGCTTGCTGGGCAATGAAAACTGAGGTGAAATGGCGGTTAGAATGTTCACGCACGTCTTCTGGAAAAATCGTATCAAATTCCTCATCAAAAACGGCAACTTTATTCCTTAACTTACTAAAAACATCCATTCTTTCAGATTTTGAGTGTAAAGGTACGTTTTCGAAAAATAATTGCACAAAAAAAGCGGCTCAAATGAACCGCTTTCCTTATAACTTAAAACTATTATCTGATTTTAGACTGCAACGAATGCCATCCACCACCATTGTGTGCATCAAAACCTTTCGATTTCAATATTCCTTTTGCTGAAGCACTTCTCATTCCAGAAGCACAACAAGTAATGATTGTTTTATCTTTTTTTAATTTCCCTAAACTTCCGTCTAAAGCTTGTAAGGGAATATTAATTGACCCTTTGATATGTCCACCTTGGTATTCTGCTGGAGTACGAACGTCAACGATCACTGCCCCTTTTTTCACTAACTCTTTTAAGTCCACTTTTGGCCCTCCGAATAATTTGTCTAAAAATCCCATCTTATTATTTGCTTAAATTATAATTTACATCCAACCAAGATCCACCGTTTTCACATTCGTATCCTAATTGTTTGAAATAATGTGTCGCTTGTCCACTTCTGTTACCACTTGCACAGCAAAAAATAATTGGCTGTTTCAACGCTTTTAATTCTTCTTCTCTTTCAACAATTTCTTGTAATGGAATGTTGATTGAACCTGCAACATTTCCTCCCATAAATTCTGCTCTTGTACGTACGTCTACAACTGTAAAGTCTTTGTTTTCCATCATTTTGATTTTTTTTGAATTTCTGATTCGATCATATTAAACAACAATCCACCCATAAAAACACCGTAGAGTGTGCTGTTTATTGGACTTGAGGTAATTGCACAAGAACCTGAGGCACAGCCAACAAAATAGTAATAACAATAACCACCAATTGCTCCGAGAATTGCTCCCACGATTGTTAGTTTGTATTTTTTAAGTTTGCTTGTCATTTAATATTTATTTCCACAAAGGTAAATCGACACTTTCAAACAGAATGTATCAAAAGTTACAA
>CAJAVU010000017.1 GCA_903945495.1 uncultured Flavobacteriales bacterium
TATTCCTGAATATTATGATGGAACGAATCACTTACTCTTAGCGCAAGATATTCTTTATTGTACGCTGAATAAAATTGAGGAAGAGGTGAATTATTGGATTTATGCTCCTGGGGAGAATGCCTTCAAATGGGAGGAGTTTTATCAAGAAGGAATCATGGCACTTGGCTGGGATGAGTTAGGTGATCTTCGAAACTATCAAACACAGGAGGATGTTGCTGATAAATTGAGAGAAATTGAATCGACGGAAAGCTCAAAAATGAATGATTCCAAAGCCAATTTTGATTTCGTACATACCCTAAAAAAAGGAGATATCATCTTTGTGAAAAAAGGAAACACGAAACTTTTAGGTTATGGTGAGGTTTCCGGTAATGCAGAATTTGATGATAATAAGTCTACCTACAAGAATTTTAGAAAAGTCGATTGGAAAATCAACGGCGAATGGGATGCTGGACATAAGCTCGTTCAAAAAACATTAACCGACATTACGAAATATAAAACAGAATTAAACGGTTTTAATCATTACTACGAACGACTTTTCGCTTGCATGGAAAACGTTCAACCTTCAAAATCAGAGCCAATGGCAATCAACCAAATCCTTTTCGGTCCTCCGGGAACAGGAAAAACGTATAACACGATAAATAAGTCACTTGAAATTTTAGGAATCAATACTCAAGGACTTTCGAGAGAAATAATTAAACACCATTTTGATGTAGCTGTTGAGAAAGGACAAATTGTTTTCACGACTTTCCACCAATCAATGGCTTATGAAGATTTCATCGAAGGAATCAAACCAAAAACAGTTGGCACCAATGTAGTTTATGAAATAAAGAATGGTATTTTCAAAAAGATCTCTGACTTAGCCAAAGACAATTATGAATTGAGTAAAAACCCGCAGAGTAATTTCTCCGAAGTTTTTGAAATGCTTAAAAATGAATTGGCGGAAAGCGAAAATAATGAACTAAAAATAGAAACGAAGAAAACACACTTCTTCATCACAAATATTACAGATAGAAACATTGAGTTTCGCAAAGCTAGCGGTGCAACAAATCATGATTTAGTCATTACGACCCTGAAAGAACTTTTCTCTGGTAAACGAGAAATGCAATCAGGCTTGGCAGTTTATTATTATCCATTGGTTGAAAAGCTCAAAGAATATAAATTAGCAAGCAATTCAGCAACGCTTCAGAATTACATCTTAATAATTGATGAAATCAACCGTGGTAATGTTTCCCAAATTTTTGGTGAATTGATTACATTGATTGAAGGCGGCAAGCGTTTAGGTCAAGACGAAACAATTACGCTTAAACTTCCTTATAGTCAGGAAGATTTTGTTGTTCCTCCAAACTTATATATTATCGGTACTATGAACACAGCCGACCGTTCTGTTGAAGCACTAGATAGCGCTTTACGTCGTCGTTTCTCTTTTACAGAAATGTTACCAAAACCTGAATTAATCAAAACCAACGGTCCGCTTAAAGCAAGTCAAGGAATCTTAAACGGTATTGATTTGTCAACAGTGCTAACGACCATCAACAAACGCATTGAGAAGTTACTTGATAAGGATCATCAAATTGGACATTCCTATTTCTTACAGGTTTCAAACCTTGATCAGCTTAAACAGGCCTTTCAGTCATCCATCATTCCTTTGCTTCAAGAATATTTCTTTGGAGATTACGGAAAAATTGGTTTAGTGCTCGGACAAGGATTCTTCGCCGTTCAAGAAGCTACCGATGATGAAAACTTCTTTGCTGAATTTAACGATTATGAATTGGATGGCATCCTCGACAAGAAAGTGTATCATTTAATTGATGTCACGCTCTTGGACGATGCATCATTTACTGAACTTGTATTGGCTATTTTACCGCGTTCGTGAAACAAACACCCAAACATATAACTGTTTACGAACATGAAACACTCCGAGTAGATCGTGGTGAGCAACGCATTTCAGATGCGCAACTGGAGGCATTGCAGGTGTTTTATGGGGAGAATGGAGTTTCCTATTATTCCTTGGTACACAATGGTGTAAAGTTCAATGAATATGTGGGTGTATTACAAGTTGGTCAAACAACCATCGAAATTTTACCCAAAGCAGATAAATCGGGAAATGCGGAATCGTGGCGTAAAATGCTCATTGGTATGTTGCGCGCATCAGGTGTATTTAACATTCAAGCGCCGAGTTCATCGAATTTACATGTTCGTTCCAATTCTATTTTAGACCTTTACTTTGAATTGTACATCAAGGAACTGGAATATCTGGTACATCAAGGTTTGGTTAAAAAATACCGCAAAACGGAATCGAACCAGAACAGTTTAAAAGGAAGTTTACAGTTTTCAAAACACATCCAAAAAAACCTTGTTCACAAGGAACGTTTCTTTGTAAAGTACACCACTTACGATAAGGATCATACGCTTCATCAAGTATTGTTCAAAGCTCTGAAATTGTTGAAGGTTATCAATACAAATGAAGCCTTGCATAGTCGCATTGGTTCACTCCTATTGCATTTTCCAGAAGTGTCAGACATCAAAATTTCAACAGCACTTTTCGATAAACTTCAATTGGATCGAAAGACGGCCAGTTATAAAACGTCCATCGACATTGCGAAACTCATCTTGCTCAATTATCATCCCGATATCAAACGCGGAAGAAATGATGTGTTGGCCTTGATGTTCGACATGAATGCCTTGTGGGAACAATTTGTTTTCACCAGTTTACGCAAACATAAAGTGGAAGATTCAACTGTCATTGCACAACATTCACGCAATTTCTGGAAACCCGAATCAGGTGCACGAAGCAGCATGAAACCAGATATTGTCATCAACAAAGACAAAGCGAATTGCATTGTTCTCGATACCAAATGGAAAAATCTCAACGGTTACAATCCTTCACCCGAAGATTTACGCCAAATGTATGTCTACAAGAATTATTACAAAGCACAGAAAGTCGCCTTAATCTATCCCGGTATGCAAACCTCGTTCAAAAGCGGCAAGTACTTCATAGAAGGAACTTCCGAAATCAGCGAATCAGAATGCAGCATTATTTCCATCACCGTCGAAACTGAAATCCATCGTTGGCAGAAAGCGATAGCGGAGAAGATTGGGGAATGGGGAGAGGGGAAGTGAGGGAATTTATAGAATTCGTTACTTTTAATTTCTGACTTTTAATAATCGTATGATTTTTAATTGTCAATTTTAGAAAAGTTTTATTCATAACTTAGTTCGAAAATAAAGAAGAATACAATGGTTATTTTGTAATTTCTTCAATTTAGGTAAAAAACAAACTATGCAAATCTATTACGCTAAAAACGATACGCAAATTGGACCAATTGACATCGTTGATTTAACACCAAATGAGATTTCAAAAGAAACCTTGGTTTGGCATGAAGGTCTTGTCGATTGGATACCCGCTCAAGATGTTGAAATATTATCAAACTATTTTTCAGCGACACCGCCTCCGTTAAAAAAGAAAACGAATAAAGTGCTTAATCAAGAAAAAAAATACGAAAAACGAACAGATGCGATTGGCTTCGGAATTTTATTAATTCTTTGTCGAGTATTGTTTGTTTTTATTTTAAGAAATGTTGAAAAAGCTGAAACGATGCTGATTTATGGGTTCATCTTTTTAATCTTCTGGAGTCTATCTATTCGCATGGTATACAAAATTGCAAAAGAACAAAATAGAAAAACAGACGGTTGGCTCTTCTATGTTTTCTTTTTCCCTTCAATGGCATTAATCACTATTGGATTGTTAGATAAAAAACCAAGAAAATCAAGTTAAGCACCATTAGTCTTTTTTCTTTCGTATAAATTATAATTCCCGTATCCAACCAATTCCAAGTCATTACGTAATAGATTGTCCCTACCTCACCACCTTAAACTCTATCTTTCGAAGTAGCACTGATTGATTGTTATGGCGACAATAGATATTAACGGTTACCTTTTTCCGTGATTTCGATGCAACAAGCACATAGCCTTTTTCTGTTTTCGAGATGGCAACACCTGAACCAGTGAGCAAAAACTGTTCACAACTCGCGCCTTCCAAGGTCAGCACATTTTTATCTGATTTCGACAAGGTGGTAGGGTTTTTAACGCCATTCAGGCGGTAATCAATAAATTGGTCTTGTGCGAAGCTTTGGATGCTAAGGAAGAGGAAAGTTAGAAGAACGAAAAGTGTTTTCATATGTGCGGCACGTTGGATTTGCTAAGAGATTCAAATGTAATTAAAAGAGCGCATTTTTTAGGAAGTTGTTCATTTAACATCTCATTTTGATTTTCAAACTAAATCAAGGTAATTGTATAAATTATCTAAAATTTCTCTTACTTTTTTCAGGAGCTAAAAAAGTAAGCAAAAAGAGCCCTGCGCTGTGCATAATTCGCTTACCCATTCGTGTCTTATTCAGTAAATTTGAAAAACTCGTCGTTCCTCCTCAGACAGTTCCAAATTTTTACTGCATTTCGCCACATGGGTCCCAAGCAAATTATACAAGGCGCTTTATAATCCGCAGAGCGGAAACTATTTCATTATTCTATCCATCAATTCACCCAGCTTGGAATCAACTTCGAACAAGCTATTTTTTCTCCTGTGTCGCTTTACAGTCTAGTGCTGCGGCACCTCGAGAGCATTTCGATAAACTCAATATATCACCTCGGCGACCGCAGTTTAAACCAAGCTATTTCTCAGAGGGGTGAACTTTTAGTAATAATAAATCAACCAGTTTCGGTTCCTCGAGGAAGGAGTGGTTTTGGGTACTGTGCTTCTAGTTTGATTTCAATGATTAGTTTAACGCGGAGCGTGTCGAACAACCGGCCTTGAAAACAACCGAAAGAAAACAAGCCATTCTGAAGTAAATGGGAACCCCGTGTCTGACGAACCGCCCTTGCGGGAGGAGTTTGGGGTGAGCATACGGAAGAAGGCGTAGCTTTTCGAGGAAGGTTTTCACAGCCTTGATTTTTTTGTTTCTTTTTTGATCAAGCAAAAAAGAAAGAAATAATACCTTTACCTTTATCTCAAAGAATCCCCAATGTCCAATCAATCCCAAGTCGGCACGCAATTAATTCTCCTCGTCGCAGGGGCGATCATCCTGTATTATGCAGTGATTCGACCAGCGCGGAAGGGAAACAAAGGCGATGTACCGCGACGTGTGAAAGCAAGCTTGAAAAAGAAGTCGGGAGGACAAGCGCCAAAAGCACAGAGAAAAGTAGTGGATCCGAATTCGCCTGAAGGATGGAGTGCGCGCTTTCAGGGCTACGTTGAACAACACTTCGCATCCCGAATGGTCGGAACACACTGTGAACTCAAGCGTTGGCCAGCCGATGAATTGAATTATTATCCGGATCTGGAGGTCGTTTGCACGCTTCCGAATGAGGTGCGCAGGTTTGCACTGGAATGTAAGTACCGCCCTAGCCTCCAAGATGGTTTTGTGGAATTCGCCTACGACGAGCAGTTGAAACGCTATAAGAATTTTGAAGATGTAGAGAAGCTACCGCTCGTTATTGTTTTAGGTGTTGGTGGGGTGCCGGAAAGCCCGGCAGAGCTTTTTTTGATTCCGCTGGATGGGGTGTATCAGCCGTATTTGTCGGAGCAGCAGCTTAAAGAATTCCAAATTGATTTTAATGATATTCTTTCTTACTTTTTTCAGGAGCTAAAAAAGTAAGCAAAAAGAGCCCTGCGCTGTGCATAATTCGCTTACCCATTCGTGTCTCATTCAGTAAATTTGAAAAACTCGTCTCCCGATAGCTATCGGGATCCTCAAACAGTTCCAAATTTTTACTGAATTTCGCCACATGGGTCCCAAGCAAATTATACAAGGCGCTTTAAAATCCGCAGAGCTGAAACTATTTCACTATACTATCTAATGATTCATTGACCTTGGAATCAACTTCGAACAAGCTATTTCTTCTCCCTTGTCGCTTTACAGCATGGCTCTGCGCCTGTCCCGACCCTTCGGGAGGTAAATTGTTGTTTAAACCAAGCTATTTGTTGGGAGGGTGAACTTTTAGTAATAATAAATCAATCTGTTTATAGTCCTCCCCCTTTTTTCACTGCGCTAACGCTTGATCTTCGAAAGTTCCACTTTCTCTTCCCTCCAAAGGGGGAGGATTTCGGTTCAGTGCTTCTGATTTGATTTAAAGGATTGGTGTTATGCGAAGCATTTCAAAGAACCTTTTCAGCAGCGTTAGCGAAATTCCATCGCGAAGTCGCGGCTCAGGCTGAAACGAAGTGGAGGCCGATCAGAGCAAGAGCGCGCAGCGAATGGAATAAGCGGTGCGCAGCAAACGCCTTTGAAAAGGTTCAAATGCAGTTTTTGCTTACTTTTTTCTGCTTCGGCAAAAAAGTAAGAAATAAAAAAAAGGGAAGCTTTTCCGCTTCCCTTCCTTCATTCCATTATTTCATTATCTCGTTACCATCACCTTCACCATCGGATAATTCATCTCACTTGTCGAAACCTTCAACAAGTAATTTCCGCGTGTGAATGTTTCAAGGTCAATCGTAATATCTTGACCCGCTTCTTTTTGGTAGTCGTTGAAATACACTTGTTTTCCGAGTAGATCAAACAATTCGATGTGTACCAATCCGCTAACCTCTTTGTTGAAACTGATGTTTAACAAGGCATTTGTTGGATTTGGATAAACCGCTAAAGTTGCTGGATTTAAATTGTTACAATCCAAGTGCATTGTTGCAGAGTAAGACGTTTCACCATTCATGTCTGTTTGACGTAAACGATAATACTGGCCATTCGAATTTCCTTGAACTGGATTCGACTTATAGTTGAGTGTTGAGGTTGAATTTCCAGCTCCATCGATTGTTTGAATCGCAGTGAAATTCGTTCCGTCTTCACTTTCTTCTAATGTAAAGTAGTCGTTGTTGTTTTCAGATGCCGTCACCCATGTAAATTGTTTTTCTCTTCCAAGGCAATAGCCGTTAAAGGAAACCAATTCAATTGGCAATGCACAGTTGTCGACAACAATTAAATCAGAAGCACTTAAAGGAATTATACACTCACCATCCAATAATGTTAAATTGATTGTTTGGTTGGCCATTGCCGCCGGAATGATAATGTTTTGCGTATCTTCTTCCAACATAACCGTTGAACTTCCCGCACCCAAATCATACGTCAAAATAGCACCATCGGTACCTGTAACGTAGAATATTGCATCGTCACCCATACATGTTGGTCCATTGTTCGAAATTTGATAATCTGGTAATTCCAATTCAGGAACAACCACTGTCAATGCTGAAATACAACCGTTGTTATCCGTCACATTTACGATATAGCTTCCTGGTAATAAATTCGTTTGCGTCAAACTTCCAAGTGTTGTCGCAGAAGTAACGCCATTCCATAAATAGTTGAATGTTGGCGTTCCTGTATTCGTATTTACCGTTACAGAACCATTTGGTAAACCTGTACACGTTGATGTATTGCTTTGTAAATAAACATACGGACCAGTCAATCCTGGATTCACCATCACTGTTCCTGATACGGGACATCCTGTAGCTGTATTCGTTGCTGTAACAGAATAATTTCCAACAGGCAACGAATTTATTGTTGAAGTCGTTGAATTTAACGTTGTTGCACCATTCGACCAAACAAAATTGTACAAGCCTGGTGATGTCGTTGTAGCCGTTGCTTGACCATCGTTGTTACAAATAACATTTCCACTTGACATTGCCAGTGTTGGCGTTGCATTTACCGTTACTGGGAAGCTGATTGCTTTAGGACAACCATAAACAGTCGTTCCACCATTTGTAATCGAACCAGTAACCGTTGCAATATACGTTGTTGTAACACTTGGGTTCACTGTAATTGTATTGAACGTTGTTGCACTAATATCTGTTGTTGGTGACCAAGATACAACATCTCCAATACTCATTCCCGCTAAGGAAAGCGTTGTTGATGAACCGTTACAAATCGCAACCGCTCCAGAACCTGTTGCAACAGGATTTGATACAACGTATAAACTGATCACATCATTTGGCGATATACCACAACAATCGGTTGTCATGTTCATTGTGATTGTATAGAATCCTGGTAAATTGAACTGCGCTGTTAATGACTGAACACTTCCCGGATTTGCGATTGCACCACCAAAGTTCCATGTGTATGTATTCGCAGCATATAAGCTTGAGAAGGTTGCAAAATCACCTTGACATACTTGGTATGTATTTGGACTGATCAACGGAGCATTTGTAACAATGTCTGCTGGCGTTGACGCATCGAATGCGATGTTATGGAATCCTGTGTAGGTATTCACTCCAGCCGAAACAGAATAACGTGCCACTGCTGAGTATTGTGTTGTACCAGAAGCATTTGTTGCCGTTGCTGGCGTTGCATTGTTCGAAGAAACATCATAATCCCAAGCAGAAGATGCGCCTGTCGAGAACGTCACGTTTGTATTTGTACAATTTACGTTGCTTGCAAAAATAGTTGGTTGACCTGGTAAGTTGAATGCCGCATCACTTGTTGCAAGCGCAGTACCTGAAGCTAAATGAACATTGATTGCAACACCTGCTGGACCATTTCCACCTGCTCCTCCAGCACCACCTGTTCCACCAGTACCACCAGCACCACCGCGATTACCGTCCGTATCACCATTCGTACAACCGTTTCCAATAACTGAAGTTCCACCGTTTCCACCAGCACCGCCAGTTCCACCTAATCCTCCAGCACCTGCAGAACCAGCAACAATACGATCTTGAATCAATGCACCAGAGGCACCATTACTAAACAAGAAAATACCAAATGACGATCCGCCGCCAAAACCACCACGTCCAGCGCCGCCACCGCCACCGCCGCCGCCGCCGCCTGATCCACCACCACCGGCAGCATCACAATTATCTGTGTCTCTAGCAGCACCACCGCCACCGCCGCCACCGCCGCCGCCTCTTCCTGCAGTTCCGTTTGTTGCGGAGCCTGGCACCCAGAATCCACCTATATACGTACCTGCTGTGGTTGTCCCAGCTGTACCGGGTGTTCCATTAGCACCGACTCCACCGTTTCCAACATTCGATGTGCTATTTCCATTGCCATCTTGTGCACCACCGGTTCCAGCAATTCCACCCGTACCACCAGCTGATGGTGCATTAGTACCGTTTGTACCTGGAAATCCTGCGGCACTCGAATTGTCAGGTCTTCCATTTCCACCTGTACCTCCTTGGCCACCATTTGTTGCTGATCCACCAATAACCGTTGCGTTTAATCCACCGACACCTGAGCCGCCGCCACCGCTACCGTTTCCAGCAGCATCAGTTCCTATACTACATGTACATTGTGGACCATTACCTGTAGTTCCATTAGCGCCACTTCCACCATTTGCACCATCCCATGTTGCATTGTAAGTAGCTGGATTATTATCTCCTTGTCCTGAACCTGCAGCACCCGGTAATATTTGTGTACGAACAATATTGTAATTTGAACAATTCGTCAAATGCAAACCATAGGTTGACATTCCTGTTCCTGCAGTACCAGCAGCTGTTGTAATTGTAATATCTTGTAAACGGAAACCCGTTAAACTATTTCCATAAAAGGCAACCAAACGTTGTCCGTTCGCTGCACCTTCTGGATTCAATGCCGATCTATTGATTGTTGTTGCTCCAGCTTGACTTGTTTTTGTCCATGCGTTTCCTGGATCAAATCCTCCTTCTAATGTAACGAAACTCGATAAGTTAAGTGGATTATTAATGGTGTATGTTCCGATCGCTAATTTAATAACTGTATTGTTACACGCCGCCATAGATAAAGCTTGTGTTAAACTTGTTGGTGACGCTTGTGTTCCAGGATTTCCTGCTGCTCCAGTTGGAGAAGCATAAATATTGATACATGTTGCTGCTGCTGGTGGTGTTCCCACGATTAACGTCGCTGTCGTTAGAGACTGACAACCCGTTACTGGATTTGTTACTCGGAAGGTATAAACATAACTACCTGCAGCTGCAGGAACAGTAACAACGAGTGTTGAGTTTGTTCCAGAAACAGTCCCAGACCCTAATGAAACCATTGAAGGATCGAACCATTGAAAGTTCATTCCAGTAGCATCTGTTGTGCCTGTCAACATAAAGTTCGCACCACCACATACTGTTGAAGACGTTGGTGTAACTGTTGCAACAGGATCATCTGCAACGGTAACAATAACAGCATCCGATGATATACAACCATCTGAGTATGTAGCCAAGACCGTATAATTTGTTGTTGAAGCAGGCGTTGAATTCGTTGCAGCCGTTGCTGGTGAAGACAAACCAAGCGCAGGCGTCCATGCATACGAAACAATCGATGGTGAAGCACTTGTCGCTACTAAAGCCGTTGTATTCCCAGCACAAATTGTAACATTTGCTCCTGCATTTACTGGCGGATTCGGATTTGCTGTTACGATTACTTCATAGACTTGCGAATTTTGACCAATCAATGGACAAGCGTTGTCTGCAGCCGTAACGTTAATGTAATATGTTCCAATATCTGAAATCGTTGGTGTCCAACAGAAATTACCTGTAATCGATGATCCCGTACCACTTTGTGTAAATGTTGAACCAGGAATCGTATTCGAAGCAGTCATTGTAACTGATTGTCCTGCATCAACATCTGAAGTGTTTAAGGTAAAACACACTGGTGCACCTGCACAAGTCGAGATACTAAAATCACCTGGTACATTATTGATTCCGCTTAGAGAAGGAATCGTATTCGTACACGCCACAATCGTAAATTGAATGTCGCGTCTTGTCGTTCCAATTAGCACACCCCCACGGTATTCTTGCACAAGTACGACAACTACCGCAACTTGTGGTACGTCTGGCGTGAAGGTAATTTGACCTGTAGCCGGGTTAATGAATGCTGGAACTGTAAAAGGTGTTACACCATTGAAACCTGCATTGTAGGCAGCATTCACTCCAGGTCCAGTAAGGGCATTTCCTAAGGAATACACCAATACGTCACCATCCGGATCTGTTGCTAATTGTTGATAATTAATTGTTTGTCCAACACAACCAAAGAGTTGCGGGTTACTTGAAAACGTTGGTGAACTGTTACACGGAGTCACAGTATTATTAAGTGTACTTTGAACATATGAATCACTTGTACTCGGCGATGCTAAATTGGTAATAGCATCATTACGACAACACATGTCATACGATAGAATCCAATCAGCACAACCTGTGGGCAATGTGATAATGCCTGTATACACAAGTTTCTCAATACCAATACTTCCTGAGCCACCACAGGCACTTGTCGCAGATGGACAAAGCGGTGTGATGTCACTTGCTGATACCAAGGCTAAGTTAGCCGAAGCATTTACACCACAGCTAACAGACGAATATGCAATTGTCTCAGTTGATGCTGCAGCAATACCATGACAATCGCGATAAATTGTAAGGGTTACACTGTATTGATTTGGGCCAACACATTGGTATGAAATTTCAGAACCTGCAACGTGCGAAGCTTTGGAAGACCCTATAAACAATGCGATAAAAGTAAATACAAGGAAGAATCTCCTTAGAGAAAGTTGAGTAATCGTTTTCATGTGGTTTCTAATAATAGGGTGCTAAAATAGTGTAAATTAATTGTTTACTAATGACTTAAAACAAAGTTATTATTAACATAATAATGGGCCTCTTACTTTTTGCTGGCGCCCAAAAAGTAAGCACCACGCAGTAGCAGCGTAGCTAAAAAAGTGCTTTTCACCGCCGAAGGCAGCAGCGAAGCTAATTTTTTCAAGGAGCCTACCGACGCTACACTTCGTTTCGCACGGTACCGCTGCTAAAGCTCACGATCTAAATCGAACCAAACTATCACTTACTTCGCAACAATGCTTTAAGTAAACGCTATGCGTTTTCTCCTCTGTCGCTTTACGGTCTAGTGCTGCGGGTAAATTGTTGTTTAAACCAAGCTATTTGTTGGGAGGGTGAACTTTGAGTTATAATAAATCAAATTATTTATAGTCCTCCCACTTAATACCCATAGTGCGGACTTCCGCATAACAATTACGTATAAACACGTAATTGTTAATAATATTCATAAAAAACCATTTACATTTTCAGTTTATAAAATGTATCTTCAACACGTAATTAAATGAATTACAAACTACTATATTTATTAATAACTATTCACTTATGAAACACCAAATTATGTTTTTGGGTGTGTTTATTTCCCTTTTTGGAACAGCACAGCAAAATACAGTTGCAACAGGTGGTAATGCTTCAAGTGCAGGAGGTTCAGTAAGTTATTCTATTGGTCAAATTGACTACGAATCAAGTTCAAATGCGAATGGTACGGTTTCTCAAGGGGTTCAACAACCTTTTGAAATTTATCCTTTGGCTGTAGATGAGCTCTTTAGTTCGTTAGAAATTAACTTATTTCCGAATCCTACAAGCGATTACATTCACCTCTCAATTGGCGATTTAAGTAAAACTGAAAACTTAAGTTACCAATTAACGGATGCAAGCGGTCGATTGATTCAATCAGCGCTTATTACAGAAAACAGCACGCAAATCGATGTGCAAGGTTTATCGACAGCATCTTATTTTTTAAATGTATTTGTAGCTGACAAACCAGCCAAATCATTCACAATCATCAAAAACCACTAACACTCAAAAACAATGAAAAAGAAATTATTACTAGTTGGAGCGCTTTTAATGGGCGCATATACATTTGCACAAGCTCCTCAAAAAATGTCATACCAAGCTGTTGTTCGCAACGGATCGAATGCGTTGGTAAGTAACTCACCTGTTGGTGTAAAAATTAGCGTATTGCAAGGTTCTGCATCAGGAACTGCAGCGTATGTTGAAACACAAAACGTTACAACAAATGCAAATGGATTAGCAACGTTCCAAATTGGAAATGGTACAGTTGTATCAGGAACAATGGCTGGAATCGATTGGGCAAATGGTCCATACTTTATTAAAACAGAAACAGATCCAACAGGAGGAACAAACTATACAATTGCTGGTACTTCAGAATTATTAAGTGTACCATACGCTTTGTATTCTGCAAATGGAACTCCTGGACCGGTTGGACCACAAGGACCTGCTGGAGCTGATGGAGCAACTGGACCACAAGGTATTCAAGGACCTGCTGGAGCAGATGGAGCTACTGGACCTCAAGGAATTCAAGGACCTGCTGGAGCTGATGGAGCTACTGGACCTCAAGGAATTCAAGGACCTGCTGGTTTGGATGGTGCAACTGGACCAATGGGGCCTCAAGGACCAACTGGATTAACAGGTGCGACTGGACCTGCCGGAGCTGATGGAGTAGCTGGACCTGCTGGAGCAACAGGACCTGCTGGACCGACAGGACCGACAGGAGCAACTGGAGCGACTGGAGCGACTGGAGCGACTGGAGCAACTGGACCTGCTGGACCTGGTACATTAGCTGGTACAACAAATTACGTTGTGAAATTTACTGGTGCAACAGCTGGTGGAAATTCACAAATTCAAGACAATGGAACAGCAGTTTCTGTTAACAGCACTCCATCGAATTTATATCGAATGTATATTTATGATCAACAATTAACAGTTGACGGTGACGGACAACATTCATTATTTGGTTACAGAACACGTGATTCACAAAATGATGGTATTTCCTATGCACAAAGTGGTTCAAATTCAGGAACTGGAGGATATAATTTCTGGGGAGATGTTTACACATTTGGTGTTGCCGGACATAACTACAATGATTATTCAAGAACCGGAGGTGTTTTAGGAGCTGAAATATCAGGTACGTATTGGGGATCTCTTGGGTACAGAAGCTCTGCATTAGTTAACTATGGAGTTTATGGATCTGCAGCTTATGCAAATGGTGCAGGTTTATTACCTTCAGCAGAAACAGCTGGAATTGGTGGTGGTTTCTTCGGAGCAATGGTTGGATCTGTTACAAAAGGTCAAGTAATTGGTCAATTGAATTCAGGTGAATTGTTCGCTGCGTATAACCAAGGTAACACTTACACAACTGGTAAAAACGTTGAATTAGTAGGTACTGAAGGAGAAGCTAAAAAAGCAGTTTATGCTGTTACTTCTTTGGATGCAAAAATCTACAACAATGGTTCTGCACAATTAGTAAATGGTGAAGCGTATATCGCGTTTGATGCGAACTACAAAGCGTTGTTAGGTGAAAACCCAACAGTTACTGTTTCTCCAAATGGAAATTGTAATGGTGTTTACATTGCATCAGTTGACAAAAACGGATTCACAGTGAAAGAAATGAACAACGGAACATCTACTGTTGCTCTTTCTTGGATTGCTGTAGGAAATCGTATTGACAACCGCATGGAAGAAGCTACACGTATGGTTTCTGCTCCTGATTTCAACCGTAACATTGAACAAGTATTGTTCGACGATGGAAACACAGATGGTAGTGGAGCTGCTATTTGGTGGGATGGTAACGAAATTAAATTCGGTCAATTACCAGCACACATGGCTAAAGTAAATCGTCCTGAATCAAAATAATTCACGCGATTAATCTATATTTAAAAGGGTTCTATTAATTTAGAACCCTTTGTTGTTTATATGAAACAGTTTATTGTAAGTTTATTCCTGGTTCTTGGCTACTTTGTAAGTGCACAAACGACTGCTGATACTTTGTCCATTGAACAACTGAAAACCTTTCTATATACTTTAGCGGATGATTCAATGAAAGGTCGTGCAAGTGGTTCACTTGAAGAACAAAAGGCATTTTCATACATCTCCACCACCTTTCAACAACAAACACGTAAAAAACTAAAACCTCAAGCCTTTACCTTTACCAAAGACAGCGTTCAATACAACTGTAAAAACGCCTATTATTTCGTTAACAACCACGCTCAATCAACCATACTTCTCAGTGCTCATTACGACCATATTGGTTTCGGTGGCCCGCTTTCAAAAAGCTTCGTATCGAATGAAATTCACAATGGCGCTGATGATAATGCGTCAGGAGTGGCTTTACTCTTGTCGATTTCCAAGGAATTAATTCAGCAAACCAATCCAAAAGTCAATTACTTGATTGTTTTTTATTCGGGTCATGAACTCGGTTTATATGGCTCAAAGGCGTTTTATGATTGGGGTAAAAAAATTAAAAAATTCAAGGAATTGTCCATGGTTCTAAACTTCGACATGGTTGGAAGAATGGATCAAAGTACACGAAAACTAAAATGCATGCGTTCAGCTGAACTCGATTCTCTTTTACGTTCCTTACCAATGGATCAATTCCAATTTAAATTGAACATTACCGAGGAAGAAAAATTAGCGTTATTGGATACAAAGCACTTTTTTGAAGCCGGAATTCCCTGTATCAATTTCACAACGGGTATGCATAATGATTACCACAAAAGCAGTGACGATGCAAAATACGTCAATTATGAAGCCCTCAATGACATTCGAAGATTTATTCTTTTCCTCGTAATGATGAACCATTAGTCATTACACCAACGTTTTCAGCACAGACACACAACGATGCTTTTCCTATCTTTACAGACATGAAAACAACTCTTTTCTTTCTCTTGATTAGTATTACTGCATTTTCGCAATCGAAAAAAGAACTGCGTGCAGAAATCGACTTATTGAAATCACAACAAGCTCAAATAAATTTGGCGCACCAAATTCAACTCGAACAACTAACAAAAAAAGTTGATTCGTTAAATCGAGTGATAACAGGACAAACAAACCAAAGCCAACTTGACCATTCTACTATTGTTCGTTTGCGCGAAGAATTAGAAACTACTACCGATAGTTTAAACCGAGTAAATAGTCTTTTAACAGCTAAACAACCCAAGAAAAAAGAGGAAAAAACGAACGTCACTGCACCACAAAAAAGCGAAATTGATAAACCTGAATTGAATCCATTTGGATCAGGCGGCTTTGGAAATGGTGCTGGTATGAGCTACGGAAGCAATGGTTCCGGAAGCGGCAGTGGTTCTGGAAATGTATTAAGAACACGATTGAATAATGTTTCAATTGATCATCTTGAAAATGACCATGACGCCACAATTTACTTCAAATTAACAATCGATGCTAATGGAGATGTACTTTCAGCATTAGTTACGCCTAAAACAACTACCACTGATCAGCAACTGATTAATAAAGTGAAAGAAGCGGTAATCCAACAAGTTAAATTTTCAAAATCACCTGGATCCGCACCAACTATCATGTTTTACACTGTCAAAATTGATGGCAACTAATAAACATTCGATTACTTGTTTACAAGCAAACGAATACCCTTTAACATCAAATCTTCACAAATGGTTTTTGCACCGTCATACCTGTTTGTTTCACACGCAAGTAATATACTCCATGTCGAAGATCTTCTAAGTTCAATTGAACCAAAACGGTTGATTCGTCCGTGACAAAACTCAACCTTTTAACGATATTTCCTTGTACATCAAAAATCTCAAAATCAGTAGAACCTGAAGAGTTACTAGAATTGTCAAATACGACATTGATCATACCTTCCGTTGGATTCGGATACAAGTACACGTCTTCTCCGTCTGGCAAGACTGGACAAGGAGTAAATCCTCTTCCTGGTGAACCGCCTTCACATCCCACAAACCAAGAACTTGCAACGTTCGGATTCACATAACCATTTGCTCCATCGTATTCCAAGGTGTAATTATCGGTACTTGGCGTTGTTGGCCATGCATTCACATTGTCATATAATACACTTGTCACCAATACACCAGCGTCATTGTATAAACGCAAGGCGTCTTTTTCAGCTAAACCAAAATCAAATGTTCCACTCACGTTTGTTACGTTTGCATGTTCACCACCGAACAACACTAAATCATTGCTCAACACTAAATATTGACCTGCTTCCAACGTTACAGAAGGCAAGGTAAAGACATGCTCATTTTTTGCATCTTGGAAGGTGTAATTTGCCACATTCAAGGCTGAAGCACTTGCATTGTGCAATTCAATCCAATCTCCGGCATCAACTGCCAAAATATTGTTGTTGTAATTAATCTCTGAGATTTGCAATGCCTCAACACATGGCTCGTATGCTTTTCCTGGTGATCCGCCAATACATCCACAGAACCAAACCGTTGAATCCAATTGAGTTGTTTGATACGCACTGTTTTCCAAGCTTCTTCCCCATCCGTCTGCACATTCCGGGAACGGAGCGCTATCGCGGTATTCAGCCATAACCACCAATTGATTTTGTGCATTGTAGATTTTAATTGAATCCAATTTGTTACTCCACGCATATCCTGTCGCACCAACGTAATTCGTCACACTTGGGTACTGCGCTTTAAACAAGTTGGTATCCTGACAAACAACTAGGTAGCCATTTGCTGGAATTGTTGTTCCATCTTCAAATGTATACTTATCCCAGAAATGTTTTGATTTCACGTTCCATCCTGTTAATTCAGCGGAAGTTGTTCCATTGTTGTGTAATTCGATCCAATTTCCACCGTCAACAGAAGGGTCTGGATTGTAGTGAATTTCTGATACAGTTACACCTGATGGTTCTGCAGCACCTGTAAATAAAGCCAAGAACGTATCATCGTTTCCAATGTTTAAGAAAATGCTGTTTGTATCTAAATCTCCTGAAGGAATTACAGAATTCGCTTGCCAATTCGAGAAGGTATAACCAGGATTCGCTACGGCTGTTATTTTCACTGGATTTCCATCGAAATAAACACCTGTCCAAGGTAAAGCAGATGGAACAATTGTTGAAATCTTAATGTAACCTGCACCTGCTGGTTGAACGTTCAATGTGACATCAACTGTTTCAGCTAAACTGTATTCCGTCAACATTTGCGTGCGAATCACGTTACTTCTATTGGTTATTTGGTTAATGATATCATTGTGGATGTTTGCATATGTTGCCATTCCGCCGGGAACATCTCCTGTCCATGTTTGAAAATGGCGCGGCATTTCAGGAATTAATTGATTATACATTGCATCTACAATAGGAGTAAAATAAGCTGGTCTGAAAGTCGTATTCATCAAATCAGCGTAACGATTAATAAAGTAGTTTTCGAACTCAGCGTTTTGTGTCAAACCATTGTAAATATCCCAGAATGGATTTGGTTGATTGTTATTTCGGAAGTAATCAAAGGTATTAAAGTTGTAATCAGTCCAAACACCTAAACCTAATTCCATATCTTGTAAAAAGAAACGCCAACGATTCCCTTCAGTTCGTGTGCGCGCCACCTTCATATTATTGTAAATCCAATCGGCATTCGCAAAGAAGTTTTCTCCTGCTAAATAATCCGTAAAATTGTATAAATCCAATTTCTCATGGCTTTTCTGAAAATAATCAGGACTTGCTGGGTCATACGTTGTGATGAAATTACGCATGTTATAGAATCCAGTATCCGATCCTTTCACAGTTCTCAAAATGCCTGCTCCATAGAAATAACTGATTGATAATAAATCTAAACTATCGCGGTCATTTCCATAGTTGTTCTCAAAGTATCCTTCATTTGCTTTTTCACGCAATTCATACACACCGAAGTAATTTCCATTGACAAACGCAATCACGGGAGAATACGCTTGTGAATTTGCATTCGTTTCACGCATAATACGCATGAAAGTCGCATCTTTTTGTGGGTATTGATTCCACATGTTACTTCCATTTCTTAAGTAAAAGGCATAAAAATCATTGATAAAACCTTTTTCTGGAATCAACGGATAATGCACAGGCTCTCCCTCTCCATATAAATTGTGTGCTGGCTCAATTGTAACACTGTGCTGTGGATTGGAACGACTTCCTCCTGCTCCACCATCTGGTTTAATCGACGCACGCGATTCGAATTGTTTCACACCATCTGCATCAAAGTATTCGATTACGCATGGTTTTCTCCAATCAGTCGTATAGTTATCAAAGATTCCTGTAGGCCCATACAAATTGGTTGGATCGGTTGTAATTGAAATTACTGGAATTGTAAAGTCTTCCATGAAGAAATACGTTTCAGTTGCTGTTGCACTTGGCAAAGTCGTTGTCACAATTGGGAAACATTTTGCTTTTAGCACAGAATTCGCATTCAATAAAATAGGTCCTGTATACAAAGCTGAAGCCCCAGTTGGATCTTGTCCATTTGTTGTATATCGAACAACTCCTCCTGTCAGCGAAGTATTTGTAATCGTTACAGATACAGATGCTGTTCTAAATCCACCTGCCGTATCGATAATTGGTGCGTTTTCAAATCCCGTATAACCTGTACTCGGATTATTTGATTGAGAAGGCGTTGGTGTATTGAACATAAAATTGGTTGCAGTTCCGTCTGTTAATTTCCCAACTGACATGTCTGGATCTAAATTCGAAACAACCAAAGAATCGATGATTAAACCTGTAGGATCAGAAAGATAAACTGTTTCTCCAGCTGTTGCAATTGAAAAATTGGTATTGAAAAAGAACGAATTTGCTGCATTTTGAAAGAACGGATGTGTCGTTCCATTGTAATAAATCGTTGGTTGATTGAATCCAAATGTCAAATAAGGAATCAATGACATATCTGATGAAGTAGTTGAACTATTGTGCACTTCAACCGCTAACACATTTAATCCATTTGTCAAAAGCGATTGAATTGTCGCGAAATCCAATACATACGATGTTATGGTCCCACCTTGGTACAATGTTGCTTCATGATCTGCAGACAACTCATCCCAAGCAGGAGGATTTCCAGCAACACCCGAACGAGCAATTTCAACGCCATTCAAGTACGCAACAAATCCATCGTCATAATCAATATCAAAAATCGCCGATTTAATAGCTGAAACATCTGCAACTGTAAATACTTTTTTCGCGTAAATGGAAGTAATTGGGCCTGCTAAACTTGTAACATCATCTCCATCACCATATCCAATACTTAAAGGAGCTGCTGTCCAAGTAACTGTTGAAAAGGAAAGTGTATTCCAGTTGGCAGGTAAGTTGGAAGATGGAATTGTGTATTGCCACGTGTCATTTGCGAAAACTGCTGTTTCATAGTGATTGACGAGGTTCGTATCTGACTGACCTGATGCTAAAACAGTTAAAAAGCCATTTGCAACTAAATTATAATTCGGGAATTGCCATTTCAGTGGAACGGCAGGATCATCCGACAAACCATAGCCACCTAAATCAACATTCGTAGTACCAGAATTGAATAATTCAATCCAATCAGGACTAGAACCGTCTGATTGTACAAGTGTTGTTCCGTTCGCATTAGAAGCCTCATTCACAAACACTTGAGACCAAGAAATAGTTGAAATAAAAACGCAAAGTAATAGTACGAATTTCATATTTTAGCAGTTTAAGGCTACAAAATAATCAATTTAATCGTGCTAAAAAAGCCGTTTATCAAGTTAATGTTAAAGGATTAGAGGAAACCTTGAAAAGCTAATCTAGTTTCCAATAGCAAATTCGTTTATCATCTGAAGCTGAAACAAATGTTGTTTCGTTTATTTCTTGAAGAACATTCACTGAATGGCGATGTCCTTTTTGCTTGATATCCAAGCGTTGAATACTAGATAAATCATTAAGTCCCCAAAGTTTTACCGTTTTGTCACGACTTGCTGAAATAAGGTAATTCGTTGATGGAATAATCTTCAAATCATACACGACAAAATTGTGTGCAGGAATGCTTTTTAAGCGGTGTTCTTCCCGCCAATTCCAGTGACTAATGTGTGCATCTTTACCTCCAGAAAAAAGTTCGTTTTCATTTAATGGATTGAAAACAATCGCAGTTGTTCCACCTTCATGTGCTTCGAATGTATGGATTTCATTAAAAAACGAAGTTTCAAAAATACGAATCGTTCCATCTTGGCACGCCAAAGCAAAGTGTTCTCCGGAAGCATCAACCGAAATCCGTCTGATTTTCCCACAGTCAAGTGGAAGGTAAAGCAATAGATCCAAATTCAAGGAATCCCAAATGGATAAATTACCATCCGCATCTGCAGTATAAAATTGTTCTTTCTCTGAATTTTCTGCGATGCAAAACAAGGCTTTCGTATGTTGCTTGTAAAACTTCACTTCTACCCGATTGATTAAATCAAACAGATGTAAATCTCCACTTGACAAGCCAACAGCCAGCATTGTATTTTGCTTCAACAGAGCAATTGAATAAACAGGAAAATCAAATTTAATGGCAAAGCGATCTTGTTCACCGGTTTCAATATTCCACCGTGCGACATAGTGATCAGCGCTTGCTGAGTAGATAAATTGTCCGTCGAAAGCCAAAGAATAGATTCCTGCTCCATGACCAGAAAATTCTTTGAATTTATGAAACATTATTCTGCTTCTTCGTCAATATCAGCTTCGTCGTTTACTTGTTTCAAACGTTCTGCGTAATCAGAAGGTAAGAATTCGAAGAAAGTATCTCCGCGTAAACCTAGACGCAAACATTCCAATGGAATCATATCGTTGTGACCAATATTTCCCAAGTTTACTTCAGCACCAAACAATTTAATGAACCAAACCTGTTGATTTTTTTGAGGAGCTTCCCATAAAATACGTTCAGGAGCAATCTTCGCAATGATTCGGTTGATTAATAAAGTGTGCGCCGTTCCGTTTGGTCTAAATACACCAACATTACCAGCTTCACGACCTTCAGCAATCACTTTCCAGCTACCTGCTTCAAGTTCCGTACTCATCATTTTGATCCATTTTGCAGGAGAAATTAAAATCCCTGCATCTTTAGAACCAACCTCTGACATCACCGTGCGATCTTTTGCCATACGGTTGATTAATTCACATTTATCATCATGATTGATAATAATTGATCCGTCAGAAATTTCAGCAAGATCTAATTTGAATTTATCCAATAATCGAAGGTAATCTTCAAACTTATTTCGTGCGTAAAACGCTTCAAACAAGGTTCCACCAAAATACGGTTGAATATTCGCCTCTTTGTATAAATCAATTTTCTTTTGCAAATCGTTTGTAACGTATGCAGTACCAAATCCAAACTTAACAATGTCTGTTAAATGTCCTGATGCTTCAATAAAGTTTGTTGCTTCTGTTAAGCTTAAACCTTTGTCCATCATCATGGTAACACCTTTTTGACGTGGTTTCACGCTTCTTTCTGGTATAAATGGTAATTCGAAATTCATATGCTTTAAATTCATTGGGTCAAATGTACAAATTCTTGAACACTTGTAAGGCTTGGATTGATTTCAAATATCTCCTTAGCCTTGTTTATATCTTTTTCAACACAATCAGTAAACTTAACGATTGCTTCTTCTTTACGTCCTAATTGCCACAGTAGATTTACTTCTAACACTGCTCCAATTTTATTTCCACCAATCTTCTCATTGAATTCAAGTAAATAAGCGTACGCTTCTATCATCGAATTCTCAGTCAACAATTCAATGTAATTCGTCAAACACTCTTCATCAGTTGGATCCAAAGCTAAAGACAATTGGTAATATTCTTCCGCTTGGGTTAAATCTTCCAATTTCTCGTATGCTCCTGCCAAGACGTGATAAATTCCAGCATTTTCAGGATCTAATTCAGCTGCTTTGTGTAACAACACCAATCCTTCTTTGGTTCTACCTTCTAAATCTTCAATAATTCCAAGTCCCAACCACGCATCAGGTAACAAAGGAGCAATTTCAATACTTCGACGGTAATATGTTTTCGCTGTTTCTAACTCATTCAATTGTTCGTGTGCTTCTCCGATATAACACAAAGCCATTGGATCTTCTCCATCCAACTCCATGCATTTCTGGAATTGCTCAATCGCATCTTTGTATTTCTCTTGCGATAAATAAGCATTTCCCAAATTGAAATAAACAGGTCCAAATTCTTCATTGATCAATACACAATAATCGTAAGCCCAAACAGCTTTTTCGAAATCGTCTAATTTTGAATAGGCATTTCCTAAATTATACCAAGCGGTAAACGAGTATGGATTTTCATCGATGAAACCAGAATAACATTTAATAGCATTCTCGTATTCACCTAATTGATCATAACAGAAAGCAATTTCATAAATCGCTCCTTCGTTATGTGCATTGTATTTGATTGCTTCTTTTAAAACAACAACTGCATTTTTGTAATCATTGGCATTTTCATACTCCATTGCCAAATCCAAGTAAATTTCATCGCGGTCTTCTGGTTCCGATAAAATCAAGGCCTCTTTGAAATATTTAATGGCATTTTTGCTATCGCGCAATTGACTAAAAATCGACGCTTTGGTCAATAAAAATTCACAGGAAGGTGTTTCCCATTTTTCAATTGCTGATAAAATATGAAGTGCTTCTTTCAATTGTCCAATCGCTGAAATTGCTTGCGCTTTTCTCAAATGGAACAAAGGATTGTATGAAAATTGTGAAATAGCGTGATCAGCACACGTTTTCGCCTTGGTATATTGACTATTAATCAAATAATGATCAATCAATGCCTCCAAACGATCACTGTCCAAAAACCCGATAGATTCTCCCTTCAAATGCGCTTCAAAACGCTCCAAATCCTCACTGAGGTTTCCCTCAAAATATTCTTCGTCTTCGTCGTCAAACATAACGTGAACTTTATAACTGAAAAGGTACTACTTTTCAAATTCTCAACCAACTTTTGGTTGAATTGTTTTCAACAACAAATAAACACCTTGCACTCAATGAAGAATGCAAGGTGCTCAAAAGTGCTATAAACACTACTTATTTTCCTGAACGCTTGCGCTCAGATTCTTTCAATAAAATTTTACGAATACGTAGATTTTCAGGTGTTACTTCAACATATTCGTCTCCTTGAATATATTCTAAACACTCTTCCAAACTAAATATTTTCGCTGGTGCTAAACGTACTTTTTCATCCGCTCCTGACGAACGCATGTTCGACATTTTCTTCGTTTTAGTAACGTTTACACACAAATCACCTGCACGTGAATTTTCACCGATTACTTGTCCTTCGTAGATATTCTCATTAGGATTAATGAAGAATTTACCACGATCTTGTAAGTTATTCAATGAGAAAGGTATTGAAGTACCTTGCTCTAATGAAATCATCGATCCATTTTGACGACCAGGAATTTCACCTTTGTAAGGTTGGTATTCCAAGTAACGGTGCGTCATAATTGCTTCACCGGCAGTTTGTGTTAACAAGTAGTTACGTAAACCAATGATTCCACGTGATGGAATTTGGAATTGGATCACCATACGTGTTCCTTTTGGCTCCATGTTTGTCATTTCACCTTTACGTTTTGTAACTGCTTCTACAGCTGTTCCAGAGAATTCTTCCGGTAAATCGATTGTCAATTCTTCAACTGGCTCACATTTTTTACCATTAATTTCACGGTAAATAACTTGAGGTTGACCAACTTGCAACTCATATCCTTCACGACGCATTGTTTCAATCAAAACCGATAAGTGCAAAACTCCACGACCAGAAACGATCCATTTGTCTGCTTTATCAGTTGCATCAACACGCATTGCTAAGTTTTTCTCTAACTCTTTCGTTAAACGCTCTTGAATGTGACGAGATGTAACTTTTTTACCTTCTTTACCAAAGAATGGTGAATCATTGATTGAGAACAACATGTTCATTGTTGGCTCATCCAATTGAATTGTATCCAATGGTTGTGGATCTTCGAAGTCACATACACAATCACCAATTTCAAAACCTTCGATTCCTGTAATCGCACAAATATCACCTGCTTGAACAGATTCCACTTTTTCGCGTGCTAATCCAGAGAATACGAATACTTCTTTGATACGGTGTTTTTCTTGTGTTCCGTCACGTTTTTGCAAGATAATCTGTTGATTTTCTTTAATTGTCCCACGACGTAAACAACCGATAGCGATTCGTCCAACGTACGTTGAGAAATCCAATGAAGTGATCAACATTTGCGTGTTTCCTTCTTCAATTTTTTTCGGTGGGAAATATGTTAAAATCTCATCCAAAAGTGGAGCAATTGTGTCAGTAGGTTGTTTCCAATCAGTTGACATCCAACCGTTTTTCGCAGAACCATAGATTGTAGCGAAATCCAATTGTGCTTCATTTGCATCCAATTCAAACATTAAATCAAATACTTTTTCATGAACCTCTTCAGGTGTACAGTTTTCTTTATCCACTTTGTTAATTACAAGAAGTGGTTTCAACCCTAATGAAAGTGCTTTACCTAACACGAAACGTGTTTGAGGCATTGGACCTTCAAAAGCATCTACTAACAAACAAACACCATCAGCCATGTTTAATACACGTTCCACTTCACCTCCGAAATCGGCGTGTCCTGGAGTGTCAATAATATTGATTTTTGTTCCTTTATAATAAACTGAAACGTTTTTCGATACGATGGTAATTCCACGCTCACGTTCCAAATCATTATTATCCATGATTAATTCACCAGTTGGACGATCACGTTCATTTAAAACGGCTCCAGCTTCAATCATTTTATCTACCAAGGTAGTCTTACCGTGGTCAACGTGTGCAATAATTGCAATGTTTCTGATTTCCATACAGATTATACGAAATGCTTAATTAATTTATTTTTTGTTGAACGGTTTACCGAACGATCTTGGACGACTTCCACCAGCGCTACTTCCACCTTCTCTGCGTGGAGCTGCATCTCTGTTGAAACTACCTTCGCGACGTGGACGATCTTCTCTACTTCCAGCATCACTTCTTGTACCACGATCACGACCTGCGTCACGATCACGACCACCGTCACGATCACGTCCACCATCTCTATCACGACTGAAACCACCTTCACGACGATTTCCACCATCACTGCTGCGCGGAGCACGATCTCTGCTTCCTTGGAATTTTCCACCAAAAGAACCACCATCTCTGCGTCCACCGCCGCCACCGCCACGGTTTCCACCTCCACCACCAGATTTCGCTTTTGTAATTTCAATGCTTACTGAATGACCTTCGTAATCAGCACCATTTACTTTTTTCAAAATGTTATCGGCGTATTCATTATCCGCTTCAAAGAACGAATAAGAAGTCATGATATCAATTCTACCAACGTTCGCAGATTTCAATCCTGTAGCGTCACATACTAAACGTAACAAACCACCTGGATTCAAACCATCACGACGACCAATGCTTACGAAGAAACGTGTTTTACCACTTTCTGTCTCATCACCTTTACGATCACGACGTTTTGAACGATCATCCATTCCACGATCATCACCTTTACCTGCAGTAGCATTTAAATCTCCTGCACGTTCATAATATTCAATGAAACGATTGAATTCAGTAGAAACGAAATGTTTAATCGCTTCTTCTTTCGACATACTTTCGAATTCAGCCATAATAGTTGGCATAAATTTCTCGATGTCTTTTTCACGTACATCCGTTGCGATTACCTTGTTGATTAATTTCATCAACTGGATTTCACAAATTTCTTCAGCATTTGGAACAGTTCCTAATGTGAATGTTGTACGCATTTGTTTTTCAATTGCACGAATTTTACCGCTTTCACGAGTATTGATCAATACCAATGATTCACCTTTACGTCCCGCACGAGCTGTACGTCCACTTCGGTGAGTGTAGTTTTCAATATCGTCTGGTAAATTGTAATTGATAACGTGTGTAATATTATCAATATCCAAACCACGTGCAGCAACATCCGTTGCAACTAAAATTTGAATATCTTTTTTACGGAAACGGTCCATTACGCGGTCACGTTGCACTTGTGATAAATCACCATGTAACGGTTCTGCGGAATAACCTTCTTTACCTAATTTTTCAGCAACTGTAGCAGTTTCCTGACGTGTACGACAGAAGATCAATCCATAAATTTCAGGATTAAAATCGATTAATCGTTTCACACCAGCATAACGATCTTTCTCTTTCACAACATAATAGATGTGATCGATGTTTTCGTTACTTTGATTTTTGTGTCCGATCGAAACCTCTAAAGGATCCGTCATGTAAGTTTTTGCAATTCGCGCAACTTCAGCTGGCATTGTAGCTGAGAACAACCAAACATTTTTGGTATCTGGAGTCGTTTCCAATATCGCATCGATATCTTCTTTGAATCCCATGTTCAGCATTTCATCCGCTTCGTCTAATACAACGTACTCAATCTCGTTCAACGAAATTGCTCGTCGATTGATTAAATCCATTAAACGTCCTGGTGTTGCTACAATGATAGATGCACCTCTTTTGATGTCGGTCATCTGTTTTCTGATGTCTGTACCTCCATAAACGGCAACTACTGCTACCTTTAAATGTTTGGAGTACGTTTCCAGATCTTTTGCAATTTGCAAGCAGAGTTCACGCGTTGGGCAGATTACCAAGCCTTGCGGCGTCTTTGCGTGATTTTCAATGTTGTTAATTAATGGTAGACCAAACGCTGCGGTCTTACCTGTTCCTGTTTGAGCTAAACCAACAAAATCGCTATTCTCTCCTAATAAGTAGGGAATGGCTTTTTCTTGGATCGGAGTAGGTGCTTCAAACCCCAGTTCTTGTAACGACTTCAGCACCTCACTCTTTAGCCCGAGTTCCTCAAATGTCATTCTATGTATTTAAAATTGGGTGCAAAGGTACGTATAAAATGAAGAAGGACGAAATTTTTTTTCGTAAGGACCTTTTTGTTAACACAAAGATAAGATTGGAGCGGTCTATAAATTAACCTTTTATCTCGTTAGAATCTGGTGCTTCTGTTGCTGGAATTTCAGTTTCTGAAACATTCAATTGTTCTTCCGCCTGCTCTGCTGTTGGGATTTCCATTGGCGTTGGCGTTGACGGAATTTGAGAATTGCGCGGTGGTGTAAATTTAACGGCATCATCTAAGTCAGAAACGTATTGATCTAGTGGACGCTGAATATCTGTTGCCGTTTCTTGAATTAAACCTGTCAGATCTAAGTCTTTTTTAATATCTGCACCAGATTTTTTGATCTCCGATTGCAATTCATTAGATGCATCTTTTATTTGACGAATCGTTCTACCCATAGTTTGAGCAATGCCCGGAATACTCTTCGAACCAAAAAATATTAGTATGAACACTAATATTACTAGCACTTCAGAACCCGCGATATCATTTAAAAATAAAAGCATCTTGTTTGTTTACGCGACAAAAGTAAGAATAAAAAAAGGTGCTTCAAATGAAACACCTCTTTTAATTAACGAAAATTATTATTTGATGTGTTGCATCTTGTAAATCATCTTTAAAATCATTTTGCGCGGTGCAAATGGCAAAGCAAAATTAATGGCAAATTTCAAGGATCCATCTGTAATTACAATCAATTTTCCTTTTTCCATGGCTTTATAACCTTTGATGGCCGTTGAACTTGCACTTGCTGATTTCTCAAACAAACCGCTGCCAGACATTCCTGCAGCTGATTCGAAACCAGTTTTCACAGGACCAGGACATAAAGCTGTTACAGTAATACCTTTGTCTTGTAATTCAAAAGCAATTCCCTGAGAAAAGGAAACAACAAATGCTTTCGTAGCAAAATAAACTGATTGAAGAGGCCCAGGCATAAATCCAGCTGTACTTGCTGTATTCAAAATCTTTCCTGATTTACGCTCCACCATTTGCGGTAAAATCAAATGGGTCAATTCTGTCAATGTTACAATGTTCAATTGAATCATATCGAGTTCTTTGCTCAATTCGCGCTCATTGAAATTACCATAGCCACCCAATCCTGCATTGTTCATCAATACTTCAACTTGGATGTTTTTCGATTGAATGAACTCAAACACTTCTTTTGCCGAATGTGGTCGCATCAAATCGCAAACAAATACTTCAACAGAAACGTTGTACGCTTTTTCTAATTCAGTTTTGAGGGACATCAATTCCTCCTCGCGTCTTGCCACCAAGACAAGATCTCCTTTTTTTGATGCGTGGATATGAGCTAACTCTTTTCCAATTCCACTGGATGCTCCAGTTATTAATGCTACGTTTTTCATACACTAACAATTTGTGATTTTTAATTCGTAATTCTTTATTTCAATTATCAATAGTCTTTTGTCCTTTGTCTTCTTGTCCTTTGTCTTAATGTCCTAAAATCTTAAAGTCTACTTCTTAATAGCGTCCCAAGCAATTTCAAACAATCGATTCTTGTATTCAATATCTGTTTGCAATTCAGGATTTATGCGTAAAAATTTCACTGTTGTATCTACCAAGCTCGACATTAGTTGAAACAATAATAAAGGCGTTAAATGTTTGAAAACATTTTGCTCGATTCCTTTTTCCGCCAATTCAACGCTCATTTGCACATACTTGTGACTTTTTTCAATTTCAACCGAATAGTAAGGCGAATTCTCAAATTGCAGCATGAAATCAAAATCTTCTGGATTTTCCAGATTCCATTCAACCGCTGCTAACCAAAGTGTATAAATACTTTCCTTCAAGGTTGCTCCTTTATACACTTGTCCCAACGAATAATGGAAAATGCGGTCCTTGATGTCGAAATACATCGCTTTGATCAAATCATCCTTGGTTGGAAAATAATGAAACAAGATTCCATTACTCACACCAGCCTCTTTGGCAATTCGAGCTGTTGCTGTTCCGTAAAACCCATGTTCTGAAAACAAGCGTTTTGCAGTATGCATCAATTTGGTTCGTTTGTCCATTTCGTATAATTTGATGCAAATATATAAATAATTTTAAAACCGACTGATTAGTCAATCTCTCGAAAATTCGTGATTTATAATTTGTGATTAGCTACGCTGCTGCCTTCGGCGGTTGTGATTTTGAATAACAAATAGCATGAACGCCGATTTATAATATCCCATTTACAATCAATTCACGAATTATGAATTATGAATCCCGAATTTTCAATTATCAATTATGAATCATGAATTATCAATCACGAATTCACAGGTATCCCGCTTTTTCTTTAGGATACGCATTCAAGGTTGCGGAAGCTTTGGCAATTAATTCCTTGTTTTGATTCAACACTTCAGCCTCCAAAAAGAGTAAGCGATTGCCTTTTTTAATTAACGATGACGTGGCTGTTAGATGATCATTCAGCAGCGCAGGTGCAAAGAACGTCACTTTCATCTCGACGGTTGAAACTACTTTTCCATCTGAGCAAACAGCACTCAAGGCTCCTACTCCAACTGTTGCGTCGAGTAAGGCAGAAATTACACCACCGTGAGCTGCTTTTGGAGTTGCCAAATGTTTTTGTTCAATTGTTAATTGATACGCAATTCTTCCTTCCTCCAAAATGACGAAGTCCATTCCAAGAGTTTCACCAAACGAATTTTGTTCAATGTACGCTTGAATTAGCGGATGTTGGTTTAATTCGTTCATCAGACTTTTGCAATTGGTGCAACAGCAGGAGTAGCTACTGGAAAATGAAATCCACTTTCTTTTAATTTTCTAAAAATTGTTTCATTCAAGGAATATAAAACGTCTGAATGTTCGTCTGTCATTGCCCAAGCGCGTACAACCAATTGAACAACCCCATTTGATGAAGATTCAATTCCAATAAAATAATTCGGTTCTTTTAAAATGCGTTGATCTGATTGTATAATCGTTTCAATGATTTCTCGTGCTTTTGTTATATCGTCTTCGACTGAAAGATTGAAGTACGTATCAACTCTTCGTTTATCTGCTTTTGTGAAATTTGTAATATTTCCATTGGCAACCGGTCCATTTGGAAGGATGATTACTTTATTATCGGATGTATATAAATACGTATTGAAAATCTGAATTTCCTTCACCACTCCTTTTTCTCCTTGCGTTAAAATTGTATCACCTACTTTGAATGGTTTCAACACCAAGATCATTACTCCTCCAGCAAAATTAGAAAGAGTTCCTGAAAACGCCATACCAATTGCCAAACCTGCGGCTCCAAGAATTGCAACGAATGAAGTCATTTCAACCCCGATTTGGGTAATGGCAGTAACAACCACCAAAATTTTCAAAACCATCGATACGAAACTGGTTGCAAAGGTCACTAAACCTTCGTCCGTATTACTTTTGCGTAAAATTTTACGTAAGGTTTTCGATAGAATTTTTGCCAACCAAAACCCTACAACTAAAATGAGAATACAAATAATCAAATTGGTTCCCATCTTCACTAAGAACTGATTCACATCTGTGTATTTTATTCCAAATAATTTCTCAAGCGTTTCCATCGGATATTTTTTCACAAAATTAATGCTTCTGTTCAATTGAAAACAGATTGCCTATGAATTCTAAAGAAAGCGTTTAAATTTGTCCTATGTTTTTCATTTTATCCAAAGCACTCGCATTTTTATTCTCTCCATTTGTATGGTTCATTTTCTGTGTTTTAGCTGCTTTTTTTTGGAAAAA
>CAJAVU010000018.1 GCA_903945495.1 uncultured Flavobacteriales bacterium
AAACTGATGAATAACGCTATGTAAAAATAGATTTTCATTAAAAATCGTTGTAATGATTTAATAGTCCTGTTCTTAATCCAATCGTAAATTGATTAGTCGTTAAATCAATAAAATCGCTCTGTTCATTGCGGAATAACCACGTTCCAAAAATGCTGAAATTCATCAGCTTGTTGAAGCGATAGCCCAATTCAAGTTGTGTTAATAGAATGGTTCCATCCGTTGTTGGAAGTTGTTTGTTGACAGGCAATAAACTGACCGAACTGAAATTATTGAGCAGATAATAATTCGCTTTTACATCGAGATACATGCGTTTATAGGAGTAATTTGTACGAAGTAAAATCTCTTGAAATGCATTTCCCTTGACATGTGCAATAGGTAAATTATAAGCGCTATAATTTAAACGACTTACAGCTGAATTGTATGTGTTTTCAGCAACATTGTTGTATTCCAACTGGAACATGAAATCTTTCAATCCAAAATAATTGTATCCGCGATAACCAATTTGAAATGCTGCGTGTTCAATGGAAAGATTACTAAATCCAAACTGTCCATAAAAACGATGATTCGATTTTAAGGCAAACGACAGATTCAAACCATATAAAGAGTTTACTTTTTCTTTGGACAGAATCAACCCTGAAACCAAAGGAATGGGATTGTAAAACAACGGATGAACGCGGGATGAGGTAATTGAATCCCCTTTCGACCAAATGATTCCCTCAAAAAGGCTCACTGAAAACCGATCAATTGGTTTGTAGGTCAAATAATTCACCGAATAACCTTTTGTTTCATAATACGCTTCAACTGTTGTACTTGCAGGTCGACGCATTAAGTTGAATAATTTAGTCCTTAAATAATTGAATTCCCATTTGTTTGAGATTTTGTAATCAATACGAAAGAAAGGAGCTGAAACAGAATTATCAGATAGTAAAACTGAACGATGCCCGTCACCAATAAATTGAGCAGAATTTCCTGCAATGATTGCTAGTGCGCGAATAGGATGATAAACAATATTTCCGATTGCATAGGCATAATCAAATCCATTGGTTTTAAACGGTTTCGTTCTTCCTGCTCCTGGAATGACGGCATTTTGTGTGATGTAATTTGCTCCTTGTGGATACATTTCACCTAAAGATGAATAATAAGAAGTTTCATATTGATTGAAGCGTGATTGATTCTCATAAACCGACGTCATAAAGGAGAAATTTTTCATGAGATCACCTTCAATGAACAGTCCACGCGTATTTTGAAATAAAGTTGAATGTGTTGTATCCTTCAAATCTTTCCCCATCGCCAAGTCAAAAATGGGAGAAATAGTTAGTTTATAATTCTCACCTTTTGCTTCTAATAGGTGTTTTTTAAAAAGGACTTCAGTGAAATCATAATATTGTTTGCTTGAATCCCGTGTAATGTAATTGATGTTGTATTCACTTTCCAAAACGGGAAGGAATGATGAGCCAACATACGTTTCTGATCGTGCAGTATTGAATAATTGATCTTTGAAATAACTGTGGAGTAATTGCGTATTTTGTTGAGCTATCAATTGAATAGCAACAAATAAAAAGCCATATGTTAAAATGATTTTTTTCAAGCAATTCGATTATTAAAAGCAAATGTGTTGGCGATGAAATACGGATTGGTAAGATTCTCTTTGTTATAGACTAAAGGCTCATTTGTAAAGGCGTGTAAAACCGTTCCGCCTAAGGCTTCCATGATAGCTTGACCAGGCGCAATGTCCCATTCCATCGTTGGTGCAAAACGGGGGTAAGTATCTGCAAGTCCCTGAGCTAAATCAAAAAATTTGAGTGACGATCCTTTTTTCAAATAGTCTATTTCTGTAAAAGTTGATTTTAACTGATTCACGTAATTCAAAACGGGTCCTGAATTGTGACTTCGTGAATGTGCAACAATTAATGGAGAATTGATTGTACTAGTCGATTCTATTTTAATCCAAGAAGTCGAATCATAAAGACCATCGAACGAACAAATGAAGACTCCAGTTTCCATACCACCAAATATAATTTCTTTATTCACCGGCGAAGCTATAATGCCAAAAACCGGTTTACAACCATGAATGTGGGCAATATTGACAGCGAATTCACCATTTTTTTTGACAAATTCTTTCGTGCCATCTAACGGATCTACGCACCAGGAATCTTTCCATTCTTTGCGAATTTCAAAGGATGTTTTGTCCATTTCTTCACTCGTAATAGGAAACGATGTTTTAGCCAATACACTTTCAATTATTTCTGAAGAAGCCAAATCAGCTTGTGTAACAGGCGAGCCATCATCTTTAATTTCTGTTTCAAAGCCATTTGAATAATAAGTCATTATCACCTCTGAAGCTTTAACAGAAGCTTGTAGTGCAATGAAATATTCTTCTTTTAACAAATTAATCAACGTTGGATGTGTTTTTCAAATATAAGAATACCTTTTTAGAATCCTAAGTTCAACTGAGTGGAAATGCTTGGACAAAAAAAAGACCGCTAAAAAAGCGGCCTTTCCTATAAAGAGTTTGATCTTAATGTCTAATAATCAATTTTCTGTTCACTGGTTTAGCATCAGAAGGATCGATGATTACGAAGTAAACACCATTTTTGAAGTTAGATACATCGATACTTTTCGTACCATTTGCAATCATTTCATTGTAAACAACATTTCCTAGAGCATCAACAATTCTAACAGATCCAGTTTCAGCATTCCCCAATTGTACTGTTACATTATCAGAAGCAGGATTTGGACTTAAACTAATTGTTGGATTTTGTTTAATAGGATTTACAGCTAAAGCAAAGTTGATATTTAAATCTATTGAATCTAAATATGTTCCAGACGCCGCGTCAACAACATAATATCGATATAGAGCAGATGTTGCAGCATTCATATCAATTGTAATGCGTGGTTTCATTTCTGCAACTTCAGCGTTTGTTGTTGTTGCCGTTCCGTTAACAATTGTAGGTGCTGGGTTACCTCCTGAATTCGGAGTTAAATATAAGTCACCATTTGCATTGTAACATTGTGGAGGCCAACAAACTTGGTCAATCCATGTAGTTGGAACAGTGATTTTTTTACGAGCAATTCTCCATTGTGCATCAGCTCCAGTGTTATTTGTAATGTCGAAATGAACTTCGTACAATCCCAAACCACCACCTAAATTCAACAATTCAGAAGATGTTGGAGTAAGAGTTACATTATGGGTAGTTCCTGCCAAGTCTGCACCAGCTCCATCTAATTGTATTTCAACGCCACTTTGTGCAAATGCAGTGCTGATTGACAATGCACAAATTGCTGTAAAACTTAGTATTCCTTTTTTCATATTCGTAATTATGAGTGTATTCAACATCAAATATAGCTAATAAAGATATACAAAAAAATCTAAAAACACCAATTCATTGTAATCCTATTTTTTTAAGATTGAAAGAAAAAAGTGTGCCAAAAGATTTTTTACTGCTTTAAAACATTCTTTTAGTCACATCACGAATGTGAAAAAACGAACTTAGGATTTCAAGAGTTGTTTTGATTCTATTTTTGTAAACATGCCCTAAGAAGTGTATCTTTGATATCGGCAAGGTTTTTGAAAAGAACTGTTAAAACGATAAAACTATACAAAAATGAAAAAAGTTATCTTATTATTTCTAGGATTTACATTCGCCCTTTCATCAATGGCGCAAGAAACAACTACAGAATCACATTCAGAAAGTGTTAAACAAGTTCCTTCTGTTAAATTGAAAGACATGGAAGGGAAAGATGTGAATACTGCAGAATTAGGTTTCGATGGTCCTGTTGTAATTAGCTTTTGGGCAACTTGGTGTGCTCCTTGTAAACGCGAGTTGAATGCAATTCACGAATTGTACCCAGATTGGCAAGAAGAAACAGGTGTAAACTTGGTTGCTGTTTCAATCGATGATCAAAAAACGATGAATTCAGTGGCTGTTTACGCAAACGGTAAAGCCTGGGAATACCTTGTATTAATGGATACAAATGGTGATTTTAAACGTGCAATGGGTGTAAATAATGTACCGCATACGTTTTTAGTAGATAAAGATGGTAACATTGTTTATTCTCACAACAATTACGCTGCTGGCGACGAAGAAAAATTATACGAAGAGATCAAAAAGATTTCTACAAAAAAATAAATCTCCAATTTTAGAGGAAGTCGAACGTCATTGGCGGCTTCCTCAAAAGCTACTTTTGAATGAAAAAACTACTTATAAGCACGGCAATTTTGACCGGAAGTCTTGCAGCTTTTGGACAAATTTCGACCGGCAATTTCACAGGAAATATTGAAAGTACATTTCAATACTTAAACGAAGATTCGATTATTGGTGCAACTCAACCGGCTCAAAAAGGCTTGTTGAATTCATACATGAACGTTTTTTATACCCAAGGAAATTTCCGCGCAGGTATGCGTTTTGAATCGTATTTGCCAAGAATTCAAGGTTATCCTTCAACTTTTGACGGAACTGGATTAGGAATGCGTTATGTTGGATATGCCAATGATATTGTTGATATTACACTCGGTTCAATTTACGAACAATTTGGTTCTGGATTGGCTTTGCGTGCTTACGAGGATAGAGCGCTGGGTTACGATAACATGTTGGATGGAATGCGCTTAATTCTTCGTCCATACAAAGGAATCACAATCAAAGGTGTTTACGGTTATCAGCGGTATGCCTTTTTAGAAGGAAGAATTGTTCACAGTGATGGAATTGTTCGTGGATTTGATGGTGAAATGCATTTGAATGAAACGTTCAAAAAACTAGCAGATAAAAAATTAGACATTACGCTTGGCGGTTCGTTTGTGAGTAAATACCAAGAGGATGATAATGAGGATTTGATTCTTCCTGAAAACGTTGGAACTTACGGTGGACGTGCTAAATTACGTTACGGTAAATTTACCTTAGACGGAGAATACATGTACAAAGGTCAAGATCCTTCTCAGGACAATGGCTACAACTACAATCCAGGTCACGCGGCGGTTTTCAATTTTGGATACACACAAAAAGGTTTAGGAATTTTATTGTCAGCAAAATCTGTAGACAATATGAGTTATCGTTCGGATAGAACAAAACAACTTCAAAACGTATTGATTAACTATTTACCTTCATTAAATAAAACGCACACTTACAACTTGGTTGCATCTTTGTATCCGTATGCAACACAACCAGTTGGTGAAATTGCATATCAAGCTGAAGTGTTGTATACCTTCAAAAAAGGCTCAAAATTGGGCGGGAAATATGGAACATCTATTAATGCCAATATCTCAACTGCTTTCCAACCAATGCGACACACTTCAGGAATTGATCCTTTGGATTCAACTGGAGTGACGTACACAAGTGGTTTATTTGACATGAGTGATAGTTTGTATTGGAGAGATATCAATTTCAATATCACAAAGAAATTCACAAAGAATTTTAACATGATTTTGAGTTATTACAATATCGTTTTGAATAATGATGTTGCAACTGTAACAAAAGAAAAAGGATTTATAAAATCGAACATTGTAGTTTTGGAATTGGGATATAAATTCAAAAATCATCAATCAATTCGTGCAGAATTCCAAACCTTATTTGTGAATCGTCGTGATAGCTTAGGAAATGAAACTGGTTCATTCAGTGGAACTCCAGTCGATAAAGGAGATTGGGCAACTGTTGTATTAGAATACACAATTAACTCGAACTTATTTGTGAGTATTATGGATCAATACAATTTTGGAAATCCTGATTCTCATCACCGTGCGCATCACCCGTATTTTTCGGTTGGATATATTCACGAAGCAACACGATTCACGGTTTCTTATGGTAGACAGCGAGCAGGTTTATTCTGTGTTGGAGGTGTTTGTAGACCAGTACCAGCATCAAATGGTTTGACAATTTCATTTACTCAAAGTTTCTAATATAAAGCTTTATGAAAAAATTATTTTACGCAGTAATTGTTGGTTTAGGGTTCGTTGGAACGTCATGTGATCATGTAGATAATCCATTTCCACCAGCAGTAAATGTTGATTTAGATACAACAATCTATCCAGGTAATTGGAGCGATTATGTGGCAAATGAATGGCCTGATTTTACCTTGTTACCAAATGATGACCCAGATCGTAATGCCTTGATTGAAGATTACACTGGACATAATTGTCCGGCATGTCCGGCAGCTGCAACTGTTGCTCATGCTTTACATGAAGCGAATCCTTCAAGAGTTTTCATTTCAAGTGTCCATTCATCAAATCTCGGAATGTCATCTTTTCAATCTGTTATAGCTTCTATTGGTTATACAATTGATTTCACCAATGAAAACGGGTTGGATTTGGGTACGTATTTCGGTACGACATTAGCCAATTCCGGATTTTTCGCTAATCCTTCTGGAACAGTAAATAGAACAAATGATGCAGGTGAATATTTTTCTGCACAAGGGAACTGGAGTACACGTGTAAACAATGTACTTGCTTCTCCATTGAAAGTATCAATTAAAGCGAAATTGAATTATTACGAAACGCCGAAAAAAGGATATTTCTTGCACACAGAAATTGAAAAGGATGCGTCGATTACAAATGAATTAGGAATCGTTGTTTGTCTGATAGAAGATTCTTTAGTTGGGCAACAAAACGTTAGCGGTACAGCGATTACTGATTATGTTCACCGTGATATTTTCCGCGGTTCAATTGATGGACAAGTTTGGGGACGAACATTGACGGATGACATGATCACAAATGGTAAATACTATGTGAATTACAGTGGAATTGTGCCAGATCAATTGGCTCCACAAGGTCAAGCAACAACGCACAATGCTGAAAACATGCATTTGTTAATTTATGTTTACGATAAAACGACTTTGGAAATTTATCAAGTAATCAAAAAGAAGTTTATTCCTTAAGGATTATAGGGTTTTGAAAAGGGGGATTCAAGAAATTGAGTCCCTTTTTCTTTTTTTAACATTTTAAGACATACGAACCTAAAGTTATTTTCGTTAAATTGGTTTCAACAAACACATGAACTATGCTGGAACTGACAAAGAAAATCTTAAAAACAGTGAGCTTTGATGCCCTTTTGTTTCAAAAGGAATTAAATAAAGCATTGAAATGGATTACCGATGCTGAAGAAATAAAGAAATTTCAAGAGTGGTGTATCGTAGAATTTGGTTCGATTTATCCGCTCATTATTCGAAAAGCATTTGTATTAGAAGTAAGCAAATAAAAAAAGGGGAAACAATGACTGTTTCCCCTTTTTCATTTATAATTAAATCCTTTTATTCGAACTCAATAAGCACAGTTCCTTTGTCTACAACTTGATTGCTTTCAACCAAAATCGCTTTAACAACGCCAACTCCTTCTGCTTTTAATACATTTTCCATTTTCATGGCTTCCAATGAAAGCAATTCATCGCCAACGTTTAGTTCTTGTCCAACCTGAACAGCCACTTGAACAATACGTCCTGGCATTGGTGCTTGTAATTCTTTTAATTTGCGCACTTTCGGAACATCCAATCCTAAAGCTGAGATCAAATCATCCAATTCGCCTTTCTTCTTAACTTCAAAAACACGTTGATTAATTTTAATCTTCAAATAGTTCTCTTCCGTCTTATCTTCCAATAATTCACCAAAAAACTTTTGTCCTTTGTAAGTCAAAGTAAAGAATTGATGATCATCCCAACGAATTGTAGAACCTTCTGTTCCAACTACTTCCTTACCGTCAATATTCCAAACGCGATTTGCCATTTATCATGTATTTAATGCAAAAATAACAGAAACAAAATCCCTTGGAGTATTTTCATGCGAAGAATTGAAATTATTTCTTCAGATTTGTAAAAAAGTAACTAATTGATGAAAAATAGTGTAATAATTTTCAGCCTATTTATATTGGCAGCTTGTGGAAGCAAGAAATCGAATACAAACGATAGTATTGGCGATGCTTCAAAAGAAAATATGCAAAGTGATTCAATTCGTTTTGACGGTTTCGAAGAAGGATACATCGAACAGCAACGTGCTGTTTATCAAGCTGCAGAAACAGTTTACACGGACTTGATTCACACTAAATTGGAAGTGAATTTTGATTGGGCGAAGTCGCGCATGAATGGAGTTGCAACAATTACAGCAAAACCACATTTTTACGCTTCAGATAGTTTGATCTTGGATGCGAAGGGAATGGATATTCTTTCAGTTCAATTGGACGGTAACAAATTGATGTATTCGTACGACAGTTCTTTCTTGAGAATTAAATTGAACAAGGTTTATACACGTAAAGATAAATACACGGTGACAATCGCCTATGTTGCTAAACCTGACGAACGAACAACTGGTGGAAGTGCTGCAATTACTTCAGATAAAGGTTTGTATTTTATCAATCCAAAAGGAGAAGATAAATCAAAAATGCCACAAATTTGGACGCAAGGGGAAACAGAAGCAAGTTCAGTTTGGTTTCCAACGATTGATGCGCCGAATGTGAAAACAACACAAGAAATTTACATTACAGTTCAAGACAAATACACAACCTTATCAAATGGTAAATTAATTAGTTCGAAGAAAAATGCTGATGGAACGCGCACGGATTATTGGAAACAAGAATTGCCACACGCACCGTACTTATTCATGATGGGTGTTGGTGAATTTAAAGTTGTGAAAGATACTTACACGCGTCCGGATGGAACTAAAATGGATGTGAACTATTTCGTTGAGCCAGAATACGAACAATACGCAAAAGCTATTTTCGGTGAAACACCAAACATGATTCAGCATTTCTCAAAATTGTTGGGATATGAATACGCATGGGACAAATACAATCAAATTGTAGTACGCGACTATGTTTCTGGAGCGATGGAAAATACAGGTGCCGTTGTTTTTGGAGATTATGTCTATAAAACAGACCGTGAATTGTTAGACGCAAATGATCAATCAACAATTGCCCACGAATTGTTTCACCACTGGTTTGGTGATTTAGTAACATGTGAGTCATGGTCGAATTTACCTTTGAACGAGTCTTTTGCAAATTATTCGCAGTATTTGTGGGATGAGCACCGTTTCGGCATCGATGAAGCAGACTACCAAGCAGAAGGAGAAGCGGATGGTTATTACCAAACAGGTCAAATGCAAGGCTACCACAATTTGATTTGGTTCGATTATGAAGACAAAGAACAAATGTTTGATGGGCATTCCTATAACAAAGGAGGAAGAATTTTACACATGCTGCGTAACTACATTGGTGACGAAGCTTTTTTTGCAGGGATTAGCAACTATTTGAACGCTAATAAATTTAAACCAGCTGAATTCCATCAATTGCGTATTGCGTTTGAAGAGGTATGTGGTGAAGATTTAAATTGGTTCTTTAATCAATGGTTTCAGGCAGCAGGTCATCCAGTATTAGATGTAAATCAACGTTTGGATGAGGTAAAGAAAACAGTTACCGTTAACGTTAGTCAAAAACAAAACTTGGAATTGTCTCCAATCTTTAAATTACCATTGGAAATTGCCGTGTTTGATGACAATGGAAAACACATTCATAAAGTAGTAGTTGATGCGCTAACAAATTCATTTGAATTACCATACGCTGGAAATTTGAAATGTGTCATTTTTGATTACCAACAAATGTTGTTAGCGAAAGTGCGCGAAGAAAAACCAACAGATCAGTACATTTTCCAATACTACAATGGAGAGCGTTACCATGCTAGAAAGGATGGATTGATGTTGGGAACAAAAAACAAAGAGCAGAAAGGACAACAATTGATTTTAGATGCCTTGAACGATAAGTTCTGGAACATTCGTTTGTTGGCAATTGAAAAAGCATCAAAATTAACCTTGGAGAATCGCACAAAAGGTTTGGCTTTGGTGAAAGATTTAGCAATGAATGATGCAAATTCTGCAGTACGTGCAGCAGCATTAAACTATTTAGCGAACAATTTGGAAGCAGCTGAGTTGGAGCCAATTTATGTGGATCGAATTGAAAAGGATCAATCGTATTCAGTTATTTCAGCGGCCTTGAAAAATTTGGGTAAAGCAAATCCTGATAAAGCGATGGAGAAAGCGAAAAAATTGGAAAGCGAAAAATCGTCAAAAATGTTGGCTGGCGTTGGACAATTATATGGTTCTTATGGAATAAAAGAAAATTATGCCTTCTTTGAAACAGCATTAAAAGGAAAATTCCTTCAAGGTTTTGACCAATTGAGTATGATGAACTCGTTGACATATTATATTTCTCGTCAAGATTTTGATCTTGTAAACCAGTCGTACGATTTATATGAATACTTGAACAAAGAAGGTGGTTATTACACACAAATGTTCATGCCGCAAAATGTTGAATATGTGAGCTCAGTTTTGGATGCGCAAATGGAAGAAGCAAAAGAAGAATTGGCAGCGCATGAAAAGAACAATGATGCACTTTATGCGGATCAAGCACGCAAGAAAATTAAAAGTATTACAGATTTAAAATTGAAATTCAACGCATTAGTTGCGGAAGAAGTAGAAAAATAGAATTTGCATAAACCGTTTAAAATTAAGCCTTTCAGAGATGTTAGGCTTTTTTCTTGTCAAAAAGTTGACGAAATATTAAACATTTTTCGCTTCTATTTTTTGTTTATATGAAAATTCACTTTATATTTGATTAATAAATCGTCAAAATAATGTTTAAATAATTAGCAAAATGAAACATTTAAAAGTAGGAGACACAGCACCGGATTTTACAGCAACAGATCAAAATGGAAATACGATCAGTTTGAATGATTTTAAGGGAAAGAAATTAGCCATCTATTTCTACCCGAAAGACAACACACCTGGTTGCACTGTACAAGCATGTAATTTGAGAGATAATTACAAATTGTTAACTGACAATGGAATTCAAATTCTTGGAGTTAGTGCGGATTCAATTTCTTCACATCAGAAATTTATTGACAAGTTTACCTTGCCTTTTTCATTGATTGCGGATGAAGACAAAAAAGTTATTGAAACTTTTGGTGTTTGGGGGCCGAAGAAATTTATGGGTAAAGAATACGATGGTATTCACCGTACAACCTTTGTAATCAATGAAGATCAACAGATTGTTGGGATCATTGAAAAACCAAAAACAAAAGAACATTCTGAAGAAATTTTAGAAATTTTCAAGTAGTTTAGAAGAACGTAAATACTTTACGACCTACTGAGCATACATTTGTATCACATTAAACAATAATTAACCATTGTTCTTTATGTACGAGTAAGGAACAATACAACAAAAACGATATGGCAGTTAAGAAAGAAGTTAACACAGAAAAATTAAAAGCGCTTCAATTAACAATGGAGAAGCTTGATAAAGCATACGGAAAAGGTGCTGTAATGAAATTGGGAGATTCTCCTGTTGAAAAAGTGGAAGTAATTCCAACCGGATCAATCACACTTGATTTAGCATTGGGTGTAAATGGTTATCCAAAAGGACGCGTTGTTGAAATTTATGGACCAGAATCATCTGGAAAAACAACCTTGGCGATTCACGCGATTGCTGAAGTACAAAAGCAAGGTGGTATCGCAGCATTTATTGATGCGGAACATGCTTTCGATCAATTTTATGCAAAGAAATTAGGCGTTGATATTGACAACTTATTGATTTCACAACCAGACAATGGTGAACAAGCATTGGAAATTGCGGATAATTTAATTCGCTCTGGAGCAATAGATTTAATCGTTGTCGATTCGGTTGCTGCATTAACACCGAAAGCGGAGATTGAAGGTGAGATGGGTGATTCACAAATGGGTCTTCAAGCACGTTTGATGTCAAAAGCATTGAGAAAATTAACAGGTTCAATCAACAAAGCGGGAACATGTTGTATTTTCATTAACCAATTACGTGATAAAATTGGTGTAATGTTCGGGAACCCTGAAACAACAACTGGAGGAAATGCATTGAAATTCTATTCATCAATTCGAATTGATATCCGTAAAGCGGCTCAAATCAAAGAAGGTGAAGAGGTGTTAGGAAATCGTGTTAAAGTGAAAGTGGTGAAAAACAAAGTTGCGCCACCATTCAGAAGAGCAGAATTCGATGTAATGTACGGAGAAGGAATTTCAAAAGTTGGTGAAATTATTGACCTTGGAGTTGATTTAAATATTCTAAAGAAAAGTGGTTCTTGGTTCTCTTATGGTGAAACACGTTTGGGACAAGGACGCGACTCAGTTAAATCATTGATTCAAGACAATCCTGAACTGATGGAAGAATTAGAAGCGAAGATTAAAAGCGCTCTTGCATCACCAGGTACGGAAGTGCCGATGTTGCAAGACTAACTGCATATCGTAACAGAAATGGCATCCATCGAATGGGTGCCATTTTTGTTTGTGGTAATTTTTTTTACTTTTGAATCAGATGATTAAAGTTGCCATTATAATAAATGCTTATAGAAAGCAATCCGAACAAGTCAACAAACTTTTACAAAAATGTATTAAGTCTGTTGAAATGGATACCATTGTTTATAAAACGCAAGGACAGAAAGATGCAATTAATTTTGCAATCGAATGTTGTGAGAACAAAATGGACGTCATCATTGCTGTTGGAGGTGATGGCACTGTAAATGAAATCGTGAATGGGATTATGCTTGGTGGAAACCACATACCCAGATTAGCAATCATTCCGAATGGAACCGGAAATGATTTTGTACGAAGTATGTATCTCAATTGTGATTTGACTAAATTCTATGATGCGTTGCTTGCAGGTGATTACAGGACCGTTGATATTGGACAAATAGATTATGAAGATCAGAAACGATATTTCATGAATGTTGGTGATGTTGGATTCGGAGGTAAAGTTGTTCAAGTATTGGATAAACAGCGCAGTTATATGGGAGGAAAAGCATCTTATGCTTTGGCAATACTAAAATCATTCATAGGTTACAGAAGACCTGTTTTACAAATAGTAGGAGATAATTTTCAGTACGAAGGAATTGTATTGTTAGTAGCATTTTGCAATGGACCAATTTTCGGTGATGGTATTGTAATCAATCCTTTTGCGAAAATGAATGATGGAAAATTGAGTGTAACGCTATTTGGAAAAGTATCATTATTGGATTATATCAGAAATTTAAAGTCTTTAAAATCCGGAAAAGCAATCGATCATCCAGAAGCAACGTATTTTGAAACAAGCTATCTAGAAATTAAAATAATTCATGGCAAGGCGGTAACTGAGACGGATGGAGAATATTTGCCCAATGGGAACTTAAAAGTTTCAATTGCAAAAACAAAAATTGACGTTTTGTTCTATTAGATCATTGATATACTGATGGGAATAACGTTCGAATCGTAAATTTATCCGCATCTATTTGAACGTTCTGACCAATTGGTAAAATATATTTGTCCTTAACATGACCAAAAGGCGCGCCAGTGAAAACAGGAATATTTAAGTTTCCAAAATGCTGTTCTATCACTTCTTCAACCGTAAAGGCCCAATTCGGTTCTTCCGCAAGGCATTTCTTAAATTGTCCGAGTACAACTCCAGATAATTGATCAAAAACACCATTCAGTTTCAATTGAGTTAACATTCGGTCAACACGATAAGGTTCTTCGGCCACTTCTTCTAAGAACAAAATTTTATTTTCCCAACTTGGAACATATTTTGAACCGAGTATCCCACAAATAACACTTAAGTTCCCACCGATTAATGTACCTTCAGCCATACCAGAAATAATGGTTTTTTGTGCAGTAGTTTGCAAACCTTTTGCTTCAAACATAATAGGATTTTCAGAAAAAAGAAGTTTCTCTATCCACTGATAGCTGGGCTGTTCCCAACTTGCGTTACCATTTGGGCCGTGAAACGTAATCAAACCGGTTTTATGTGTAATTGCAATCAGCAATGCTGTTATATCGCTAAAACCAAGAATTATTTTGGGATTGTTTTGGATGGATTCATAATCAATTAATTCAAGAATACGAGCACAGCCCCAACCTCCGCGCGTGAAGAAAATTGCATCAACTGATGAATCTTCAATTAATTCCATAAATTCTTCTGCACGTTGAGCATCCGTTGAAGTAAAATACCCAAGATGCTTTCGAATGTGCTTACCTTCTTTTACCTTAAAACCTTTATCAACAAGAAATTTTTTAAATCCATCAATCTCGGTCAAGTCATGAGATGGTCCAGCAGGAGCACACAATCCAATTGTTGATCCTTTTTTTAATCCTTTTGGATAAATTGGCAAGAGATTTTCATCATCTTTTTTAGATAGTGAAGTCAACGCAGGTAATACAAGCAAAGCTCCCAGAGAAGGAATAAACGAACGTCGACTTACTTTTTTCAAACGATAAATAATAGATTAATTTTAAATTAAATGTAACAATTAAGAATTAATTGCGTTCTTAGAGAACTAGAAAAAACAAACTAACACTCTCAATTATGAAAAATTTAATTTTAGCAGCGTCATTAATAGGCATGAGCATGACAACATTTGCAGCTCCACTTCTTCAGGAATCATCAGTTGTTGTTAAATACAAAAAGAAAAAGAAAAAAGGTCATAAGAAATCACATCACGTAAGATGTGAAGCATATAACGGATAAATAAAAAACGCTCCAAGAGGAGCGTTTTTTATTTATTAGTAAAATATTAATTCGATAAAAACTAAAAGCCCCTGTTATCAAAGGATAACAGGGGCTTTTTAGTACCTCGGGCCGGAATCGAACCGGCACACCCGAAAGTACAGGATTTTGAATCCAGCGCGTCTACCAGTTCCGCCACCGAGGCATTTTTGCTTATTAAGACTTCCTAGCTAACTAGGATAAGCGGCTGCAAAGTTATTAATATTATTTTAATCTCAAATAGAATTTGAATATTTCTTCAAGTTTCTTATTTCACCAACTTCTGAACCGTTTTACGAGTACCGATTTTAACTTCAACAAAATAAACCCCAGTCATAATATCTCCCAGATTTGTCAACTCGAAATGTTGTGTACCATTTGGTGTTATTTGCTGTTGTTGTATTATTCTACCTGCCGCATCAACCAAAGTTATTTCTCCAGATTCTGATGGTATTGCGCCTAAATCTATCGTTATGAATGAAGCAAATGGATTTGGATACACGGTATAATTTACTCCACCTAGTTCGTCTAAGTTTGTAAAACTACAACCATTCAATGTTCCCGGCATGTTGGCATCCAACCATTCAATTCTGCGTGTGAACCAATCTTTCAATCGTTGAACTTCTTCTGCAAAAGTTGCTGGTGGTGCTTGAACTTCTGGTGTTCCAGTTGAACTCGATAAATGACCCCACGTTAAGTAATGCCATTCTTGACTTTCCATCACAACGGCTGCAATAGAATCCACTTTTGCATGCAAATAAGGTAAACTCAAAATGTTTCTTCTGAAATCATCGTAGCGACAACGCAATTCATTCGCAAAAACGGTGTCTTCCAATAAACGTATATACCATCCTGGTGCATTTACATCTTGTCCGCCAATCGCATTGTACATGAATTGTGACCCATCTTCAGATCCTGCCCACATGTCTTTCAATGCCCAATCGAAATCCCAAACAGGACCGGCTTTAATTTTTTTATAAGTGCCATCTAAATTGTCTTTGTCCTTAGAGAAAAAACGACTTTTTTTATAACCATCGCCATTTCTAGCGACTTCATTGACTATGAAATAATCAATAAAAGAGGTTGTAGAAATGTATTTTCTGTAGCCAAAATTTGGGTCATCAAAGTTTGAAGAGTACAAGACAGTTTCAAATTCATCCACAAAGTTTTGAATGTAGGTTTGTTGTTCTAATTGGATGTCTTCAGGTTTTGGATAATAGTAAACGAAATGGACATCCAATCCTGGAAATCCGATAGGGGAATAATTCGATTGCCAAGAATTTGAATTGTCCCAATAATCAATTTTGAAAATGTACCCTCCTGTTAAATTATTACCAGTGATTTCAGTACTATCCAATTTTGCAATGTCGACGCGATTTGAATCTCGTTTGATTTTTTCTGCTAACAAATAAATTCCTTGATATTCTCCATTTAAAACAACATCAACATGCTTTGATCGAACACCATAATGTCCCAAACTATCAAACAATTCAAAGGGAACAACATTTCGAGCAAAGGATTTATCGTTGTAATTAGCCAATAAAAGCCAATCATTTTCGGCGGGCATTCCTAGAATGGATGAATCAATTGAATTTCCAAGTGCATCAATTAATTCAATTGAATAAGGTTTTTGCGGAAGGGATAAAGAGAAATTTCCACGGTACTCAATTCCAACTTTTCCATTGTATTCATTGTATGGATCTACCAAATGATTGCGATTTCCAGCACCATTGTAAATAATTCCCATGTCAACAATTGTTTTGATATCGTATCCAATTGCTTGACCACTTGTATTGATTACAACAATTGGTAAATCAGATTCTGAGAATTGAAAATAATCACATGGCGTTGAACCAAACGTAATTGAACAATTAATCACGTTTCCTTCATCCGCTCCATAATTGTCAGTCACTCGGACCAACCAAGTTCCATTTGGATTTTGACCATTGTTAACTCCGCCCATTTGACTCATTGGTGCGAATGTTCCTATAAAAGGTGCAGTTCCTGAGGTGATTGGGTTTGTTGAAAATCCATTGAAACACGTATTGGTCATGTTGTCATCTCCACCACCTATTCCTTGAGCAAGTGTTTTTGTGGTTCCATCAGGCGCAACAATTTGAATTGTCAAATCAGCTAAATACGTGTGAGTTAGATTGATACAAACCGTCTCCAAACCGAAAGTTGTCGTGTTAATAGCAGTTTGAGGTACCGAAACGGTAATTGGAATATTGACAGTTTGATTATCCAAAATAGCACCACCTCCTCCATTAAAGGTTTGCGCATAATTAACACTTAATAACAGCAATGAACCGAAAAGAGTAAGTATTTTCATAATAACAATCGTATTTTTGTATTCCGAAGTTAAAATTATTTGCGTTCACTCAATGAAAAAAGTACTCATCAAAAACATTAAAGGCCTTGTTCAAGTAGGCGAGGACATTCCTAAAATGTTAAAAGGCGCTGAAATGAAATCATTGCCAATCATCGAAAATGCGTTTTTAGCGCTGGAAGATGGAGTGATTGTTGCCTATGGTCCAATGGAAGATTGGGGTGGAATAACAGATTGGCGTGATCTTGAAATTATTGATGCAGATGGGAAATTTGTTTTACCAGCATTCTGTGATGCGCACTCGCACACTGTTTTCGCCAAAAGCCGTGAAGAGGAATTTGTGGATCGAATTAATGGATTGACATATGAAGAAATAGCCTTGAAAGGTGGAGGAATTTTAAACTCTGCTCGTCGATTAGCTGATATGTCTGAAGACGAATTATATACTCAAGCTTTAGCGCGTGTTGAAAAATTAAAAAGCTACGGAACAGGCGCATTGGAAATTAAATCGGGATACGGTTTATCGGTCGAAGCTGAATTGAAAATGTTGCGTGTCATCAAGCGCTTGAAAGAATCAGCTGGAATTGAAATCAAAGCAACGTTTTTGGGAGCACATGCTTTTCCTAAAGAATTTAAAGAAAATCATCGTGGTTATATTGATTTAATTATCAATGAAATGCTGCCGAAAATCGCAGAAGAGAAGCTTGCTGATTTTATAGATGTGTTCTGTGAGCGCAATTATTTTTCCTTAGAAGAAATGGGGGAAATTTTGTTGGCTGGAGCGAAATATGGATTAATTCCTAAAGTTCATGTGAATCAGTTTACTGTAATGGGAGGTATTAAAAAAGCAATCGAACTAGGAGCCTTGTCTGTGGATCATTTAGAAGAAATTGATGAAGCGGATATCGAAGCCTTGAAAAATTCGAATTGCATGCCAACACTTTTACCTAGTTGCTCACATTTTATCAATATTCCTTACGGAAATGCACGTTTAATGATTGATAGCGGTTTACCTGTTGCACTTGCGAGTGATTTTAATCCAGGAACAACACCTTCTGGAAACTTGGGATTCGTTTGGTCGTTGGCGTGCGTTAAACAAAAAATGACACCAGAAGAAGCGTTAAACGCCTTAACGGTGAACGCTGCTTATGCAATGGGATTGTCTGAAACACATGGAAAAATTGCATTAGGAAGAAAAACACCAATTTTAATCACAAAAGAAATTCCTTCCTTGGCGTACATTCCTTATGCGTTTGGTGATCAGCACATCGAACAAATTATTGCATGATATTTGCCTAAAAAATGTACCTTTATCCTAGAAAAGTCAAAGAATGAAAGTGAAAGTGAAGTTTGAATCTATGTGGCTAACAGCAATGTTGGTGCTTTTTTGTTCAGTAGGTTTTGGGCAAACGATTCAGCACGACAATGAACTTTTATGGGAGATTTCTGGAAATGGATTAAAATCAAAAAGTTACTTGTACGGAAGTTTACATTCCAACGACAAACGCCTTTTTCGTCTTTCTGATTCAACGTATTATGCTCTGGAAAAATCAAGCGCAATAGTTTTAGAAACGGATGTTTTTTCGCTTTTTAATGAATGGGACACACGCCAAGAAGAGGTGAAAATATTGTTTGACAACAAAGGAAATCCATACACATCTTCGAATGAACCAAGTAAAACCATTTATGGAAATGAGGATGGAATGCCTCAGTTTTTAGATGCGTATTTCCTTGAATATTGCTACAATGCAGGTAAGAAGTTTTTTCCGCTTGAAACAGTGGATGATCAATTGGATTTAATTTCTGAATGGGGAAAACCAGAAGGATTGAATTTCTCAGCAGCAACTTACACAATTACGCAGGAACGAATGATAGAATTTTACCTAAAGGGTGATATCACTTCGCTTGATCGTATGATGCGCGGAAACTTGAAGATGGTTCCAGGCATGTACGAAGATATGATTGTGAAACGCAATGCTAAAATGGCAAAAGGAATTGATTCTTTGATTCGTGTGAACGGAACATTTGTTGCGGTTGGTGCTGGTCATTTAGCTGGTGATGAAGGCTTGATTAATTTATTGCGTAAAAAAGGATATCGTTTAAGAAAAGTAACTGCGACATTCGCTGAAATTCCTACCAAAGAAAAAGAAAGTGTTAGCTCAAATCGTTCGTATAATTTCTCAATCGATTCTATTGGCTTGGTAGCTGTTTTTCCTGGAAAACCCTTAGAAACAAAAATTTGGGAAAGTCATCCTTACATTGTCTACCGCGAAATGGGTCAAGGAAATACCTATTCAATAGAAGTGGTTCCAATCGATGGTACAATTAGTCTCGAAGAACAAGCTGCAATTTACATCGCAAGTCCTGATGCGGCCAATTACAAACACATGGTCTTGGACGATGGTTACGAAGTTTACGAAGGACTTTCGGATACATATCCTGAAGGTTTGCATTGGGTAAGATTGGTGCAAAGTGACACACATTTGTTGATTATCAAAGCCTACGGAGGCAACAAATTCATGAACTCAAATCGTCCACGAACATTCTTTAGTAAAGTTGGATTTGAGTAGATAATCGCAAAAATCAAGAAAATAAAGCGGTAAAATCAATTATTCTGTTAGTTTTGTTGTAAAATAGAACAACATGATTTCTCGCATTCAATACGCTCAACTCAAAGAAAATATTGCTTCCAATAAACTTATTTTGTTGACGGGACCACGATGTGTCGGTAAACGAACAGCTGTTCAACTTGCACTTTCAGACCTATCGGTTTCTGCAGTGGAATTTGATGCTTCTAACAAGAAAGTGAAGAAGTTGTTTGAGATTGTCAACGTGAAAAATTTGACGATCAATTTCAACGGAAGCAAATTCGTAGTGATCCACGAAGCGCAATATTTGGAAAATCTGCAAGACATGATTGAGTTGGTGCTTTCGGGAGAAATTAATTCAACTTTGATTTTGTGTTGTTCATACGAACCAATGATTGATGAAGTTTTGCGAGAGGTTCTTCAAATTCAAGGTTTGGAATTGACACTTTTACCTACAACATTCTATGAATTGGCGCAAAAAAATTCCCTTCCCGAAGAAGAAAAATTACTCGAACAACGCTTGATTTATGGAAATTATCCTGCGGTTACCGAAGATTTAGAAAACGCCGATTTAACCTTACGCGAAATGGTGCAAGAAGTGATTTTTACGAATCTAGGCGTAAGCGATCGTATCAACAAAGGCGATAAATTGGTGCGCATGCTTCAGATTATTTCCTTCAACATTGGTGAACCAATTTCCTACAATGAAATTGCAGAAAAATGTGGTTTGGATAATGAAACGGTTGAACGCTATGTTGATCTGTTGGTGCGTTCGTTCATTCTTCTCCGCATTCCAACTTATTACAATGGTCATCGCTACGAATTGAAAAAAACGCACGTCATTTATTTTGTCGACAATGGTCTTCGAAATGTCTTGATTAGCAATTTTAATCCGATGTTCTTGCGCAACGACATTGATCAATTATGGCGCAACTGGTTAATTTCAGAACGTATCAAATGGAATCGCTTGAATGGAAAAACCGCTGAGTATAAATTCTGGAGAACACATACACGACAAAGCATGGATTTCATTGAAATTGACGGTCAAAAAATTGCTGCATACAAATCGTCGTGGGAGAAGAAAAAGAAAGTGAAATTTCCTGCAGCTTTTACCGAGGCGTATCCAACAATCTCAACGCATACCTTGAATCGATCGACTTATTGGGGATTCCTAACAAAAAAATAAACCATGAATTTCACTGACCGAATTGCCGATTACATCGTTGAACAACAACTCGATTTAAAACACGTTACGATTGTTCTACCTTCTGAACGTGCTAAAAAATACATTGCAGCTTCGCTTTTTCGTAAGTTTCAACGCCCAATTTTAGCGCCCGAAATGATTACGATTGATCGTTGGGTGCGCGATTTATCTGATAAAACAGTCATTGATAAAACACGTGCCTTGGTGCGCCTGTTTTCTGTACAGTTAGAGAATTTAACGAATGACAAAGATGCTTCCTTTGATGAATTTTTATCGTGGGGAATGACCTTACTTTCAGATTTTGATGAGTTGGATCGCTATCTCTTATCATCGGAACAGGTATTTAAGAACCTTGCCGATATTAAGGAAATTGAAAATTGGAGTTTTGACTCCGATAATCTTTCTGAAGGACAAAAGCGTTTCATGGAATTTTGGGATCGTTTGCCAGATTATTACAGACGTTTGAACGAACAGCTCGATAAAGAAAAGGTTTGCTACATGGGTAAAGCCTACCGTTTTGTAGCAGAAAACATTGATGTTATTTTCCGAAAAGACAAAGAACGCCATTTCATTTTTGCAGGATTTAATGCTTTGTCGAAAGCAGAGATTTCAATTATGAAACAACTGCAGCAAATGGGACGTGGACACATTCTAATCAACGCGGATAAGTATTATCTAGAAAATGATAGTCATGAAGCGGGTCGTTTCATGCGCCAATTGATGAAAGAATTGGTCGTGAGCAAATTGCCGTATGTTGAAGATGAAATTTCCGCAGGAACAAAGCATTTACGTGTGATTGAATGTGCGCAACATACAGGACAAGTAAAAGCCGCTTCAACGATTTTGGATCAGATGACCAAAGAGGAAATTGATGAAACAATGGTTTTGTTGGCGGATGAAAGTTTGATTGCGCCACTTCTTAGAAATTTACCAAAGAAAATAGGTCAAGCGAATATCACATTGGGTTTACCCTTGCGCAATACTTCTTTGCGAACATGGGTCGATTTGCTCTTCGGAATGCAGGAAAATAAAAGCCGCTTTTCAACTGAGGCGATATACATTCACGACTTACAAAAATTGTGGAATCATCCATTTTTGACAGCCTTGTTGAGCAAGGAAGAAAAGTCGAAAATTGCAGAAGTGGAATTTCGTTTGATTAAGAACAATAGCATTTTTCAAAATTTAAAAAGTATTGAAATTGGTCCTGTTCCCGATGAACTACTTGCCTTGTTGAGTGTGAACTGGAAAGATGATTGGAAGCTGGCAATGCAACAAATTCGCAAAATCAACGATACGCTTTACCAACATTTAGCGAAAACGGATGCTTTTGAAAAAGCAATTATACAAGGGTTTGATCATGCCTTACAGGATTTTGAAAACATCATCGATGAAGGAATTCCAGCGATGTCTTTGAAAAGTTTCAAGCATTTATTTCAACAGCATTGGAACACAAAAAGCATTGCTTACCACGGAAATCCCTTGGATGGTTTGCAAATCATGGGATTATTGGAAACACGTTTGTTGGACTTCAAAAAAATCATTGTTCTTGGTTTAAACGAGGGAAAAATGCCTCCAACGAATCCAATTCAAACGATGATTCCTATGGACTTGCGTTCCTATTTTCAGTTGCCAACGCCACGTGACAAGCAAGGACTGTTTGCGCACCACTTTTATCGCTTGTTACACGCCTGTGAAGATATGTGGGTGACGTACACATCAGCGCAAGAAAGCATTGGATCGAATGAAGCGAGTCGTTACTTAATCCAGTTGGAATTGGAATTGAGCAGAATGAATCCGAATTTCAAAATGGAACGACAATTCTATTCGATTCCCAATGAAACGAGTGAAACAGAGTCGGTTCAAGAAGTACAAAAAACACCAGAAGTCATTCAGCGCTTGGATGAATTGTTTGAAGCACCAATTTCCGCTTCGGCTTTGAATAAATACATGAAATGTCCACTCGATTTTTACTACCGACATGTCTTAGAATTTGGAGAAGAAGATACCATTGAAGAAGAAGTGGAAAGTAGTACTTTGGGAACGTTTATTCACAACGTTTTGGAGAAATTGTACATGCCGTTTGCGCGCCACAACAAGGATAAAACATTAAAAGCTTTACCACCACCAAACATAACTTCGTTTGATATCGACAAAATGTTGAAGGAATACGAATACATGATTGAAAAGGAATTTAATGAGCATTTCAACAAGGATAAATCAGCGTATGCAACGGGGAAAAATCTCTTGAGTTTCAAGATGGCGGTTGAGTTGATGGAACGTATTTTGAAGCAAGAAAAGAAATTTTTAAGTCAGCAAACTGAACCTGTTTTCATCGAATACTTGGAGGCCGAATTGCATGCTGATATGGAAATTGAACTGGCTGGAACACCCAAAACAATTCATTTCAAAGGCTTTGTTGACCGCATCGATTCAATTGGTGGTAAAATTCGCATCATCGATTATAAATCAGGTAAAGTGAAAACCGACGATGTGCAGATGAAAGATGTAAAGAGCGAAGACGAACTCATCAAACATTTTGGAAAAACCAAGCATGCTTTGCAGTTATCCTTGTACAATTATTTGTATTTGAAAAATTTTGGAGTTCTACCGTATCAAGCCGGAATTTATTCGCTGATCAATATATCAGATGGCATTTTCCCGTTCGAAGGAAAGAACAAAACAAATGCAGAATTATTGGAATTGTTTGAACGCTTCATCGAACAAGTCATCAATGAAATTTACACTGTTGACCAACCATTTGTGCATCAACAAACCGGAATGAAAAATTGGTGTTTGTATTGTGATTAGGCATAAAAAAACCTGAAAAGAACTCTTGGAAGATGATCCGAAGATCGGAAGAGGTAGGAGCTCTTTTCAGGTACCTGCAAGGAAAATAAAACCAGTGTTGAACAATCGTTTTTGCTTCAACAATTTAAAGACGAATAGGCTTGAAAAATGGTTGGGTAAAAAAGTGAAAAAAGTTTATTTATTTTTTTTCTTGCTTGTCAAATTTTTATAAAACGCTTTCATCTCTTTAGATTTGGCATAGTCTACAGCCGTTTTCCCAAAGGCATCTTCTTGTGAAAAATTTCCTCCTTTATTTACAATTAGGATGGCAAAATCGGTAAAATTGTTTTTTGTGGCGACATGTAAAACGGTCTGTTGCTCGAAATTTAAGTGTGCATTCAAATCCCATTTATATAGCTCAAGACAAATTTGCAATAATTCAACGGAACCAGTTTGTGCGGCCAATAAACTTAATTGTTGTGTTTCTTGTTCTGACAAAATGGCTTCTGGATATTTATTGATCAACGAAAGCACTTTTGCTAAATCTTTCGCATCAATCATTGTATGCAATTGTTGCATTTCTTTCGCACGTTCAACTTCACGCTTGTTCAATTCATCTTTGGTCATTGCTCCTTTCGAACGCAAATAATTAAGAATGTCTTGATTGCCTTCTTCAATTGCCAATTCCATGGCATTTTTTGACCACGTATCTTTTTTATACAAATCGGCTTTGCTTTCAACAAGGAATTGCACCCAAACCAAATCTTGCTTCTCAATTGCTTCGTGCAACAGCGTTTCACCCATAAAACAAGCGGGCATGTTAACATCTGCTTTGTATTTTACCAAGAAAGCCGCAAATTCTAAATCATTTTTATCCAAGGCAGAACACAAATAGGTTTTGCTCCAATTGTCTTTAGCATTAGGATCTCCTCCGTTTTCCAATACGTATTGAATGATTTCTTTGTTGAGATTGTCTGAACGATTATTTGAACCATCACGTCCGTCCACTTTTGCGCCTTTTGAATGCAACAATTTGAGTAATTCCAAATCACCTGCTTGAATCGCAACATAGGAAAGATCGGCACCATTTATAGTCCTAACTTTCACATCAACTCCTTTGTTAATTAAATCAATGGTTAACGTTTCTACTTTTTCACTTCCTCGATAATAAGAAGTCATCAAGCCACTTAAGATGTTCAAACCATTTTTATTTTTTACAAAAACATCAGCTCCTTGCTCAATCAGCAAAAAGATATGTGGTGTATTGTCGCGAAAAGCAGCTTTCAATAAAACCGTATTTCCATCTTTGTCAGCGTGATTGATGTTGACTTTTTTCGCTAAATAAATGGAGAAGATTTCTGGAAGTTCGGAACGTTCAGCATAGAACAAGGCAGTTTCGCCGTCGGTATTTTGAAATTCTAAATTTTGATTTTCATCTAACAATTGGGTTATCATTCCAGCATTATCGGAACGAAATGAAAGCATCAACGAATTTTCTTTGTTAGCATTTAGCGAGTTAGGCGATAAACCTAATTTGGTGATGCAATAATCATAGAGTTCCTTACGACCGTTTTTAGCAGCAAGTAATAGTGCATTGTTTCCTTGTAAATCTGTTGCGCTAGCAGAAGCACCTTTTGATAAACAATACTCCAATAAAAGTTTGTTTCCAGTTTCAGCACAAATTAAAAACAGTTCCGAAGTTTGACGATTTAGATCGATGAATTTCTTCCCCAAATCAGTGTATTCAAATAAAGCTGCGTCATAAAATGCTTCGTTTAATGGTGCACCGGCCTTCACAAGTTCTAGTGCTATGGCATCAAAATGCTCGTTCATGGCAATTTCAATCGGCGAAACGTAATGCTTTTTGAAAAGTCCTGTTCGACGTTTTTGTTCAAAAGAGACGGGAAATCCAGCAGCGATTAAGGTTTTCACCATTTCTAGGTTGTTACTTTCCACAGCAGGAATCATTGCTTCTGAATCGTAAAACTTGTAGCTTAATAAGGTTTTGACCCAGGCAACATCTCCAAAACTTACGGCATTGTATAAGTTTTCTCGAGAAGTAGCACCTTGTGAAAGTAAATACAAAACAATATCTCGGTAATCTTTTGCAACTGCAATATCAATTGCATCTGCTTCGAAGCTATCATCATCGTTAATCGGAGCACCACTTTCTACCAAAATCTTTATTTCTTTTAAATTGTTTGCTTTTACGGCAACAATCAAAGGTGTTTCTTCCTCATCAAATTGCGCAATTGAATTGTAAGACACTAAGAGTAGCAATAGAAGTGCGAAATGTTTCATAGTAAAGATTTACAATGGAAAGTTAGAACAAAAAAAAACACCCGCAATAAATACGAGTGTTTCAATATGATGTTAAAAGTGGATTAATACAATTCCATTTTTAATGCTGTGCGATAATCTTTAATTTCCTCACGGTTGATTTTATGATCTGCATTTTTCAACAAATTCAACAAGTAAAGTAAATTTTCGTTGTCTTCGATTTCGATAGGATATTCATTTCCTTCTTCATCTTCTTCGTATTGCGCTTGAACATCGAATGCGTTGTTTTCACCAAGGAATTCATACGTTAAACGTAGAACTTTCGTCACCAAAGGATCTTGCTCTTTCAAAGCTAGTTCTCTCAATTCTTTTAAATCATCAATCAATTTATCGGCTTCAACTCCTTTTTTCTCAACCTTCTCGATGATTGCGTCTAACTTCTTATTTGCTGCTGCAATTTTCATAATTCAATACGTTTTCAATAGATAATAAACCCATTACGAGCTTACTTTCGTATGCAAAGGTAAACATCTTCCGAAATATTTGTACAATTTCGATGAAAACCTGAATATTTTTTCGAAATTTGAATGGAAAGTTGTATTTCTTCTTCGTTTCCAAGATTGAAAAGCTATTTTTGTAAAAAACAAAGGATTTGTTCGAATTAACTATAAAAGGAATTGTAACAGGCTTCATACTCAGCATTATGATTGGTCCTGTCTTTTTCGTGATACTTGAAACAAGTATTCGCAGAGGGGTGAAAGCTGCTTTAGCACTTGATTTAGGTGTTTTAATCAGTGATCTTGTCTACATTCTTATCGCGTATGTCTTTTATTCTGAAGTTTCAGGATTGATTAATGGCGAGAATAAGGGAATTTTAAAGTTGATTGGTGGAATTCTTTTTGTCATTTATGGTGCTTTTACCTATTTCAAAAAACCAAAAGAAGAAAAGGTAGACGAAGTAGGAAACATTGTTCAAAATTCAACCGATTATTTTATGTTGGCACTGAAAGGATTTTTGTTGAATTTTGCTAATCCACTTGTGATTTTTTATTGGTTTAGTGTAATCACAATGGGAGCCAAGAATTCGGAACATGCAGGAACGAATGAGAATTCAATTCTCTTTTTCCTAGGTGTTATTCTAATAACTTTCTTTTCGTTTGATTTATTGAAAATTTTGGGTGCTAAAAAATTGCGTCCTCTTGTTACAGAAAAATTATTGGTGGCTTTAAATCATTTAATCGGAATTGTATTTTTTGGATTTGGTATTTTTTTAGTGATCCAAGGAATTATCGGTGAAGTGTAACATTCACGTGTCATCTACTTATATTCTTCAAAGAAAAATTAAATGAAAACGATTATCGCATTTCTTTCACTTTTTGTGTTTTTAACAAGCAATGCTCAAGTGGTATTGAAAGAAAACTTGACTAAAAAGGCAAATCTTTATTGGGATTTTAATAAAACTCAAATCCAAGCAACCGGTTCTTATTATAAAGATGAGGTGGATGAAACGACTGACAAACACGGGAAATGGCTGTATTATGATCGTTTGGGTGTTTTGGAAGAAGAGCGCAATTTCTACAAGGAAATGCTTCATGGTAAAGTTGTTCTGTATTATTCAAACAAAAAACTAAAGCAAGAAGGGTATTTTTATTTAGGCCGTCAAGATTCAGTGTATAGAGAATGGTTTGAAAATGGAAAACTTTCTGTCGAAGGGAATTATTCATCTGACAAACCAGTTGGAAAATGGACCTATTATTACATGGATGGCTCGAAAAAATCTGAGGAAGAATTAAATGGAGATGTAAACCATTTGATCTCTTTTTGGAGCACTGATTCAACGCACAAACAAACCATCACAGACGGAACAGGTATTCTTTCTACGTATTATACAACTGGTAGAGAAAAGGAATGGTATAATTATAAAGATGGTTTAAAAGATGGACCTTTTGAAGAGTATAGTAGTTATGGCTATATTACCTTATCAGGATTTTTTAAGGAAGGTCAAAAAGATAGTACTTGGATTTATGCTTATTACACTGGAGACACAGAAAAAATTAGTAACTACAAAAACGGTGTTCTTAACGGAGAATACAAGTATTTCTATGATAATGGTCAACTGAATGTTCACGGTTTTTACGAAGATGGTAAGAAAGTTGGCAAATGGGTTTGGTACACGAACAAAGGAACTCGTGATATGGAAGGAACCTTTGTGAATGATCTACAAGATGGCGATTGGACTTACTGGCATCCTACAGGAGAAGTGTCGTATACTGCACATTACAAAGAAGGATTGAAAATAGGTCAATGGACATACTGGTATGTCAATGGACAAAAATTCAAAGAAGGAACGTTTGCCAATGACATGAAAGATGGGGAATGGCAGACATGGTATGAAAATGGAAATTTACTCATGAAAGGAACCTATAAGCAAGGTCATGAAGAGGGTGAATGGACGAATTACTGGGAAAATGGAACCTTGAAAAACAAAACCAACTTCAAAAAAGGAATCATGAACGGTGATTGGTTGTCAAATTATCCAAGTGGAAAAACGAAATCAACAGGTAAATACGACGACAATTTTAAAGTAGGTGAATGGACAGAATATTTTGAAAATGGCAAACCAAAAGATGTTGTAACCTACAAAATCTTCAAGGAAAAATCGAAAGTGGATTATGGTTTTATGAAAGACCGCGACCGTGTAGACAGCAAAAAAGATGGTCATTCAATCTCGTACTCCAGCAAAGACTTTAAAATGACTGAAGAGGGAGATTACAAAGAAGGATTGAAAGACGGAGAATGGATCGCGTATTTCCCTGGTGGAAGAAACCCAGCAGTTATTTCTAACTACAAGGATGGTGAATTAGATGGAACGATGAAACAATATGACCGCAAAGGAAATTTGTTGCAGGAAATGGACTACAAGGATGGATTAAAACACGGACGATTCATAGTTTACGATCGTAAAGGAAATATTGCCTTGGAAAAAACCTTCGAATATGGAATGGAAGTAATCAAAGGTCAAAACAATTCTCCAGGAACTTTTTCGCCAAACTAATTAAAACAATGCTTGAAGGTTTGTGGTAAACAATTTAATAGCGATTGCTAATAAAATGATACCAAATACTTTTTTCAAGATGGCAATTCCACCTTCGCCAAGCAGATTTTCGATGCGTCTTGTAAGTTTCAGAACAACGTAAACAATGATTACGTTGATGATAATTGCAAGTACAATATTGATTTCTTGAAATTCTGCTTTGAGTGAAACTAATGTTGTCATGGTTCCCGCTCCGGCGATAATTGGGAAGGCTAATGGTACAATGCTGGCAGTTTTTCCACTCATTTCATCGCGGAACAAACGAACCCCCAAAATCATTTCCAAGGCCATTGCAAACAAAATAAATGCACCAGCAACAGCAAAGGCCTCAATACTTACGCCGAATAATTTTAAGATACTTTCACCAAGAATCAGAAAACCAATCATTATTCCAAAGGACACAAAACTGGTTCTTACTTCATGCAAAGTTCCAGAAGTTTCTTTCAACTTGATAATAATTGGAACCGACCCAACAATGTCAATCACAGCAAATAAAACGGTTGTGGCCTTGAAAAGTTCTTGCCAACTGAATGCTTTAAAAAATTCTACCATAATTATTCGGCTAAAAGTGTTTTTTCTATAACGACTGGGAAATAGGAGTGTTCCAAATAATGAATTTTCGCCTTCAACGAATCAAGTGTTTCACTACTGTCAATTGTGCAATGAAATTGAGCTAAAAAACGTCCTTCATCAAAATGCTCATTGACTTCATGAATGGTAATTCCTGATTGTGCTTCTTTATTTTCAAGAACTGCTCTGTGCACGTTGTCTCCATACATTCCTTTTCCACCATAGTTTGGCAAAAGTGACGGATGAATATTAATAATGCAATTTGAATAGCGTTGAATAAAGTCTGCTGGAATCAATTTTAAATAACCTGCAAGAATAACATGTGTAACGGAATATGCCGAACACATGGTACTTAAAAAGTGAGCATTCATCGCTTGGTCATTCGAACACATCACCAAATTAATGGATTTAGAAAGAGCAAAGTCTATGATGGGAGAATCTCTTTTGTTTGTCATTACCAAAACGACTTCAATCGCTTCATGATTTTCAAAATACGTTATAATGTTTTTAGCATTACTTCCGGTTCCGGAGACAAACAAAGCCAGACGTTTTTTTTCCATGCGACAAAGTTAGGAAGTATCTATTAGAAACAAAACGAAACAGTCAAACTTGTGCTTAAATCAAGGTAAAATTTGATTTTGAATACCGCTATTTAGTTTAAATTCAGATAAAATAACTACCTTTTCACCTGTAATTGATAAAATAAATAGGTTGTAAAATTGATTAAACATCAGTAAAACAAGCAAATACATAACTGAAGAGTGAATTAAGTCAGTAATAATTTTGTTTTTTGACGCATTGTTTTTTTCTTTGCAGCCTGAATTAACCCTTAAAAAGAGAAGAAATGTCTGATATCAAATCAAAAGTAATATCTATTATCGTAGATAAATTGGGTGTTGAAGAAAGCGAAGTAACAAACGAAGCGTCTTTCACAAACGATCTAGGAGCTGACTCTTTAGATACAGTAGAATTGATTATGGAATTCGAAAAAGAATTCAATATCGCTATTCCAGATGATCAAGCTGAGAACATCCAAACAGTAGGTGATGCGGTTTCTTATATCGAAGAGAACGCTAACTAATTGAAAAGATAGTTATTTGTTGAACAAAGAAATTCTTCTATGGAATTAAAAAGAGTCGTTGTTACTGGTATGGGTGCACTAACCCCAATTGGAAACACATTAAGTGAATACTGGGATGCGTTACTAAGTGGAAAAAGCGGTGCTGCTCCAATCAAGCAATTCGATGCTTCTTTGTTCAAAACACATTTTGCTTGTGAAGTAAAGAACTTCAATGTTGAAGACTTTATGGATCGTAAAGAAGCAAGAAAATTAGATCAATTTTCGCAGTACGCCCTGGTTTCCGCTTCGGAAGCCATGGCGGATTCTGCTTTACTTGAATCAAATCCGAATTGTGACCGCATTGGTGTGATTTGGGGATCAGGTATTGGTGGATTAAAAACATTCCAAGATGAATCTCAAAACTTCTTCTCTGGTGATGGAACTCCACGTTTCAACCCGTTCTTCATTCCTAAAATGATTGCAGATATTGCTGCTGGTCATATTTCAATTAAATACGGTCTTCGCGGACCAAATTACGTTACTGTTTCTGCATGTGCGTCTGCAACCAATGCTATTATCGATGCTTACAACCTTATCCGATTAGGAAAAGCGGATGCATTTGTAACTGGTGGTTCGGAAGCAGCTGTAAATGAAATGGGAATGGGTGGTTTCAACGCTTTGAAAGCACTTTCAACACGTAATGATTCTCCTGAAACAGCTTCTCGTCCATTCGATGTAGATCGTGATGGTTTTGTACTAGGGGAAGGTGCTGGTGCTTTGATTCTTGAAGAATACGAGCATGCCATCAAACGTGGTGCAAAAATTTATGCTGAAGTTATTGGAGGTGGAATGTCGGGTGATGCTTATCACATGACAGCGCCACATCCAGAAGGATTAGGAGCAAAAAACACAATGATTGCTGCTTTGGAAGATGCGAACATCGAACCAAGTGCAATTGATTATGTAAATGTACACGGTACGTCTACTCCTTTAGGTGATGTCGCAGAAGTAAAAGCTATTCAGCAAGTATTTGGTGAACATGCGTACAACTTAAACATCAGTTCAACAAAATCGATGACAGGTCACTTACTTGGTGCTGCTGGTGCTATTGAAGCAATCGCATGTATCATGGCGGTTAAACATGACATCGTTCCCCCAACGATCAACCATTTTACGGATGATCCAGAATTAGATAACAAATTGAATTTTACCTTTAATAAGGCTCAAAAACGCACTGTGAATGTAGCACTTTCAAACACCTTTGGTTTTGGTGGTCACAATACAAGCGTTATCGTGAAAAAATTTAATGGCTAGTTCCTCTGAAACTCTCATTATTTCCAAAGAAGCGTAGTGAAAATGAATTAGAATTAATTCGGTTCATTTTAAAGCGGTTTGGTTACCGCCCCAAAAATATTGCGTTTTTTATTCAAGCAGTAACACACAAATCATTAAGTAATACAACTGATGATAGTTCAAACGAGCGCCTTGAATTTTTAGGTGATGCAATTCTTGATGCTGTAATTGCCGAGTATTTATTTCAACGCTTCCCGAGTGAAGATGAAGGATATTTAACAAAAATTAAATCAAAGGTAGTAAGTAGAAAAACATTGGGTGAAATCGCAGAAACGATGGAGCTTAGAAATGTAATTCGCTATCACAAGGGTCGTTCAATCAATTTGGCAACGATCGAAGGAAACGCCTTTGAAGCAATCATGGGAGCCATTTATTTGGATGGCGGTTATGAGGCCGTTAAGAAAAGTGTTCAACACCACATCTTCAGAAAATACGTTGATCTAAATAGAATATTAGAAGAGGAAATTGATTTTAAATCGAAGCTGTTTATTTGGAGTCAAAAGAAACGCCTGAAATTGGAATTCTTGGTGTTATCAGAAGACAATGTTGGTGGTGTTTGGAACTATTCAATCATGGTTTCTATTAACAATACAAGTTATGGTCGGGGAACTGGAACTTCCAAAAAAATAGCGGAACAAGCTGCTGCAAAAGAAACGCTTGAATTGATGGGCGAGATTTAATCGTACAGCAAAAAATCTATAAAAGTCTTTAACATTTCTGCATTTGCTTGCTCATTGTTTGTGCAATAAAAACGAGAGTATCCTCCGTCAATTAAAATTCGTCCATTTAACCATTTTCCTGAAAGGATCAATGGCTCATCATCTACCCAAGCTTCCACTTTTAAGCGATAATCCAAGGGAAATGCAACCGTACTGTTCCCTGCATCAATTTTCTTTTCGTCGGCAATGAAACTTTTTGAATTCGTAGTAGCCTCTGTTGTAGAGAAATTTCCCCATGTTTCTTTCGAATAAAATAAATTTGTTAATTGCTTGCTTTCCGCTTGTAAAGGCCAATTCTCGGAACCAATGTAAACTCCTTTGCCAGCTTCCAAAAATTCCAGAATTTCCTTGATGTTGGATTCCGTTAGAATCGACTCTGCTGACGAGAAAATAAATAGTGCATCATAGGTTTCGATAGAATCTGGAAATTGAGTGCTGAAAGTTAAGTCAATGGTAGCGTCTTTGCTGCAGAGTGAAGAAATGTTACCGCAAAAATGAACGTGCTTTTGGGCGTTTATTTTGAAGGAAAGAAAAATGATCAATAAGAGTACTAAACGTATTTGCATGAAAGAAAATACATTCAATGATTAACTCGGTTCACTTGTTTGAAAAGATATTTTTTTTTAAATTAGAATAAATAACATCTTTTACAATGAACAATACTGAACTAGGCGCCTTTGGCGAGTCAATGGCCGAGCGCTATTTAATTAACAAAGGACTTCGAATCATCGATAAAAATGTCCGCTTTAAAAAGTGGGAAGCAGATATTATCGCTGAAGATGGTGACAAATTAGTTGTCGTTGAAGTGAAGACGCGTCAAACAGCAGAAATTGGTGAACCGTGGCGGGCGGTTACTAAATCGAAGCAGCGACAAATTATTCAAGTGGCGAATCATTACGTATGCTTGCACCAAATTGATAAGGATACACGCTTCGATATTGTGTCTATCGTACATAATTCTTATCGTACGAATATTGAGCACATTGAAGACGCTTTTTACCCCTTAGTCTAAGTAAAACTTTTTTAACGTATCTTTGCCCAATAATTCTGCTCGTGATGAACACAAAAAATTCAGGAAGAGATAGATCGCGTACTACGCGCACTTCCGACTCAAAAAAAACAAAAGGTACAAGTGCTACCTTTAAGCCTAAGAAAAAAGAGGCTTCTCCATTTAGTAAAGGATTCAAAAAAGAAGACCCAAAAGCGGTTAAGAAAACGACTCCAAAACCAGCTGCGAAGGTGGCAGAAGGAGAAGAAGCACCAAAGAAAGAAATTTCTGCGCGTGATAAACGCAAATACATCGATTTTAAATCGAAAGTTAAAAAAGGTGATCCACTTCCAAGTTTCAATGAACATGAAGTTCGCTTAAATAAATACTTGTCGAACGCCGGAATTTGTTCGCGACGTGAAGCGGATGTATTAATTGAAACAGGTGTTATTACCATCAATGGTGAAATAATTACTGAACTTGGTTATAAAATTAAACCAGGTGATGTTGTTCAATACGATGGCGAAACAATTAATGCGGAAACGAAGCGTTATGTCATGCTAAACAAACCAAAAGGATTCATCACAACTATGGATGATCCATTTGGACGTAAAACAGTGATGAGTTTGGTTAGAAAAGCGTGTCGTGAACGTATTTATCCAGTTGGGCGCTTGGACCGCGACACAACAGGTTTATTGTTGTTCACGAATGATGGTGATTTAGCGAAAAAACTGACGCATCCTAAACATAAAGCTTCTAAAATCTATCACGCTGAGTTGAACAAACCAGTGAAGAAAGAAGATTTAGAGAAATTAATTGAAGGAATAGATCTTGAAGACGGACGCACAAATTTTGATGTTGCCAAGTTTGTAAAAGATGGAAATCCACGTGAAGTTGGTGTTGAATTGCATTCAGGAAAGAACAGAATCGTTCGTCGAATGTTTGAAGCTATGGGATATGAAGTGGTAAAATTGGATCGTGTTCAATTTGCATCATTAACAAAAAAGGATTTACCAAGGGGTTATTTCCGTCATTTAACAGAAAAAGAAGTTGCATTTTTAAAAATGTCATGATGAAGTATATTTTGAGTTGTATTGTTTTAATCACACTTTTAGCATCTTGTGGTGGAGATAAACATGAGTCAAAAAACCCAATGTTCGCCTATTTCTATGAGGTGGATTCGGTTCCAAGAATTTACTTGTACCGCGATATTGCGCATGGATTAGATGAACAATTTCATCGTATTTACTCGGTTACGGATGCAAAGGGAGATCACATAGTTGTTGAAGTTTATGCAACAGATGGTCGAATTTTGGAAGCGATTAACTACAATGTTGATTCGTTGGATGTGATGGATCACATGGTTGTTAATAGAAATTTGGAAAAAGCAAAAGCTGAAGTTTTTAAAGATAAACTAATTCCGATGAATGATCAGGAAGAAGTTTGGTTTGCAACACGTTTTCAAGGTTTCTTAGACTCAACGTTGATTCTAAAAGAAATTAAACGTAAAGTGAGCGGAAAAGAAATTCAGCACGATGTGTTAGGAGAACAAGTACCTACAATTGTCATGAAAGACCGTGTTCGAATGACCAATTTCAATCCATTTACCAAAAAAGAAAGTGTATTAGAAGGAAAGTCAACGAATTATTTTGCTAAAGGTTATGGGCTTGTTGAATGGCATACGCCAGATAAGAAAGTGCATTATAAATTGGAGAAAATTTTAACACAAGAAGAATTCTTGCAGATTATTGCGCATTAAAAACTTTGTTATGAGATTATTGGTTTTAATACTTGTTTTCTTCCCATTGTTACTTTCTGCACAAAGCCGAAAGTCAAAAGCTGCATATGCTAAAGGAACGCTTTTTGGTTCCGTTGGTTATGACAGAAATTGGTATAGCCAAAGTAAAATCAATTTTTCAGGTCCTGGTTATGAATTTTCATTGAATGGGGTTACTGGAAAGGATGAAAAGAGTATTGATTTTTCGAATCTTGGACTCTTGCAATATAAAGCACAATTTGGTTATATGATTGCAAATCATTGGGGTTTGTCATTGAACTATAATCGAATGAACTACAGAATTCCAAATGGAAATCTAGTTCTTTTATCAGGATCAATAAGCCCAGGAGTAGACACTGTCACTGATCTAAATGGAACATATTTAAATCAATCCTTAACGATTGATACTTCAACGTTTAATTACCAAAGTACAGCTCTAAATTTTTATCATATCGATTTAAGCCGTGTTGATACATGGGTAGGTGGAAGAAGTAAAGATAACTTCGCTGTATCGTCAATTTTGTTTTTGGGAGCTGGAGCTATTTCAACAAAAAACAACTTCACATTTGGTGGGAATAAGAATACAGAAACAATTTCTATGTCGGGCTTCGGCATCACTGCAGGACTAGGCTTGCGCTTTGAATTTTTCAAATATTTGTTTCTCCAACCTACATTCGGTTCTGGATATATTCAACAACTAAATGTAAAAACGCGCAGTAATGAAGCAAATTCATTGGCGAAACAAAAGTATGTTTATACAAATGCCAATATTTCTATTGGATTTTTACTCTACATACGTGCAACCAATAGTTGTGACAGCTGTCCTCACTGGTAATTAATCTGCTTGTTTAGAGATTCTAAAATCTATTTTGTAATAGAATATCGGTAAAAAGCCTAATTGTTGTTTTTCAGCAAATGGATCCGCTCCAGGATTTTTTAAATTTGGTGCGTAGGTTAAACTCAATAAGTTTTTCGTGTTGAAAATATTCACCAAATCAAGACCAATTTCATGCGTTACTTTTTTAGCATTGAATTTCCAATTGATTTTAATATCCGCTCTGAAATAGTCTTTAAACTGTCGCTCATTGAATAATGAATCTTTATAGATCACTTCACTGTATAAACTTGATTGAGCTGCGTCTGCATAACCATATCGCTTTCCACCGGCCATTGTAACTTTCATCCCAAGAGAAATCGATTGTTTTTCATTCAACTTAAATTCTTTACCTGCAAGAAAGTTGGTCACGTACGTTCCATTGTATGATGTATTTCGAACGATTCCATCACTTCCAGCGTATTTTGAGTCGTACAAGCAACCTGAGAACAAAAAGAAGAAGGATTTATCAAAGAATTTCTGCACGGTAAGCTCAATACCATAATTATATCCCGTACCTGTGTTTTGTAATGAATCAGGAAAGAATCGAGCAAAACCTCCGCCCATATTGATCAGTGAGAACGATGAAGGAGTTACAGTTACAGGAACATTATATAAATATTGGTAATATACTTCTGAGCGAATGTTGAATCCTTTATCAAATGCCTTTTCATATCCAAGACCTGTGTGTAAACTGCGCGAAAAATCCATTTGTTTGTTATGATAGATTTTGTTCCCAGCATTGTCTAATTTGTGGTAAGTATACGTGTATAAAGGTTGAGTAGAGCTGTGCATTCCTGCTCCTGCAAAAACAGCTTGACCTTTGTTCATTTTTAATTTCCAACCTAAGCGTGGTTCCACATAACTAAAACTATTGCTCAATGAAAAATATTGGCTGTGGATACCTGCTGTGAAATCCATTTTATCTGAAATGCGATATTTCCATTGAATAAAAGGTTGTATCATCACAGCTGAACCTTGATAGTCCCAACGGATCACAAAATTTGTATCTGTAACCAAGATACGAGCAGAATCCAATTGATTCAGAAACATCACATCAACGTTGATTCCAGCCTTGATTAAATGTTGTTTGTTGATTTTATGATTAATACTAAAGAATCCTGACGTCTTGGTCGTACCAAATTTATAGCCCATCAAAGGATAAATTGAATCTACGCGAATTGTAATATTGTCTGGTTCAAGAGAACGAATCAAATAATCATGATTGGCATGTTGCTCGTCAAATGAAAGGGCTAAGGTAGAAGCAATATACGTTTTTTCGTTAAGCGACTTTTTGTAGCTCAAGCCTGTCACTCCCATTGAAGTTCCGAAGTATTGATCTCGATCGCCTTCCCCGTAAAATTCTTCAGAATATTCTTTTTGATCAGAAATGAGAATAGAGATATTGCTTTTTCCTCCCATTCCATAGAATGAAATTGCACCACCTTTTTTTGTGAGCCAATTAAATTTGAAGGCTGCATCTCCATATACAGGAACAGCATCCGTTCCAAGTTGGATTCCTATTTTCTGAAACAAACTTAAAGTTGAATAACGGCCCATAACTAGGTAACTAGATCGTTTGGATTTACTTAATGGTCCCTCAGCTAAAAATTCAGTACCTAAAAAACCAAACTGAATCGTAACTTCATGACGGTTGGAGTTACCATTTCGCAGTTTTAAATCAAAAATACCTGAAGTACTATTCCCATACTCGGATGGAAATGCACTCATAAAGAAATCCGAATTACCTAGAATTTTATTATTGATGATGGATACAGGTCCACCGGTACTCCCAGAAATTGCAAAATGTGATGGATTAGGAATGTCAATTCCTTCAACTTTATAGACCACACCAAGCGGTGAATTCCCTCTTACGATAATGTCATTTCTTGAATCATCCGCTCCTTGCACACCTGCGAAATTAGATGCCATACGAGCCGGATCCATACGAGAACCTGGATAGCGGTTTGTTTCTTCAACACTAAACTGTTGTGCAGAGATGAGCGCCATTTCATTGATAACTGCACCTTTTTTGCGCGCGGTAACTTTTACTTCTTGTTGTTCACGAACACGCTCTGACAAAGGGACATTGGCAATGGCTTCTTTTCCTGAATTTACTTCTAAGGTGATTGTTTTTAAGTCGTAGGTTGGATAGAAAATGGTTAATTCATATTTTCCAACTGGTACATTCTCAATTTTAAATGCACCCTCTTCATTACTGATGGCTTGGAATTTTTTCAAACTGTCAGAAGATAAAAGCGTAATTTTTGCACCTATAATTTGATAATTTGTTTCACTATCATATATTTTTCCTCTCACTGTTTGAGATGGTTGAGCAAAAGAGATTGTTGAAATTAACAAAGCAATTATCAACAGAATTCGGTTTTTCATAAATGATAAAGGTTAAAATTAATTGGTTGCTTTTTGATATTCTTCGGCGGTCCAATCCTTCTTATAGACATTCGTAAATGCAAATAAATTCAAGGCGTTAAAATGCAGGTTACGAACGTTTGAGTATACAATTTGAATATCACCACTATACCAAAGTGGAATAAATGGAGGATCTTGCATCAGAACTTTTTCGGCTTTTGCATAATAACTCAATGCTTGTGTTTTTTTGGTGCTGTTTTTTGCTTGTTCAAAAAGTAAATCAAATGCTGGATTGCAATAACGAGATTGATTTATTCTTGAAGGCTCTCCTTTTGAAAGAGGAACATTCTTACCATAGAAATTCACTAAGAACGTTTCAGGATTTGCGTAATCTCCCGCCCAAGCACTTCTGAAAATATCTCCAGTCGCATTCGTTGCATCTTCATCTTTCTGCTCAAAAGTAGAACCATCGATGTTTACGTTAATATTTAGAACTTGAAAAATCTGTTGGGCAAATTCATCCGCGACAGCAGAATGAATATCATCAATGTTGAAACGTAAATTCACAGAACCAAAACCTTTTCCATTCGGATATCCGGCTTCAGCTAATAATTTACGTGCTTTTTCAGGATCATACGTGTAGGCATTTTGTTTAACTCCATCGAAGTCATATCCCTTGAATGTTTTTGAAATTGGGGGGACAATACCGTAATAACCCATTTCCGAATATTGATTTCTCAAGACTTCATGACCTAATTTTTCCTTGTTAATCGCATAATTGAACGCTTGTCTAACCTTTACATTTTCAAAACGCGGATCGGACATATTGAAGAAGTAATAGTTCGTCATTAGGAGCGGATTATTGTACATAACGAAAAGGGGTGGCTTTGAATTAAAATCTTTAATTCTGCCTTCCAACATTTTTGTAATGCGACTCGTTGGTAGACCTAAAATTAAATCTGTTTGATGGTTTTCAAACATCTCAAGTTGATCTAATTTTCTGTTTTGGAAGTAAAAAACCAAACTATCCAAATATGGTAAAGCATTCCCATCTTGATCATTTAAATAATAATCTTGATTTTTCACCATTACCATTTTTGGTGGTGTTCCCTGCGTAAATGACGAAAGCATAAACGGCCCTGTTCCAATCATTTGTTTGTCGGTTTCTGTATTCTTAAGCTTGGCAGATGTGATTGAAGCACAAATGTTTGCTAGTTTATTTAAAAAATTCTCGTCTTTTTGAATCAAGGTTAAACTTACTTTTGAACCTTTTACTTTTAAGCCGGCGATTGTTTTAGCTTTTCCAATTAAAAACTCTTCCGCTCCTGAAATTTCATTGAATACAAATGAATATGCATGAGGGGCTTGTCCTAAATCATTTCTTGAGCACGCTCGTTCAATGGATGATTCAATATCTTCTGGGGTTAATAATCTGTCTTCCTTTGAATTAAACGAGTTGTTTGGATGAAAATAAACATTTTTACGGATGTCAAATTCATAATTTAACCCGTCGTCACTGATTTTCCATGAAGAAGCAATTTGAGGTTGAATTTTTAAATCCTTGGGATCCATTGAAACTAATCCTTCCATAACTTGGGTTAAAACGGCAGCTGAATAATAATCGCTTACATCTCTCGGAATAAAAGTAGTTGGTTCATTTTCAATGGATAAGGCAATTGTCCCACCAGCATATTCGAATTGTTTTTTGTTTTCTGTTGAACAAGAAACAATTAGGATACTTGGAATAAAAAATAACAATAGTTTTTTCATAATGAATAGCAATGCTCTAATTACAAGATTAATAAAAAACTTTGAACTATTGTCTTAAGATGAAAATTTGATGTTGTTAAAATTGAAAGCGGATGTTTAACATAACGAAATATGCTCATAAGAATGGCTATATTATACGGATATTGGAAAAATTAACACATATCTTCCGAAAAATGAGCATATTTGTTTGTTTTATAAAAAAAATGCTATTAATATTGCGTAAGAATTTTTGGAACACCACTGTTATACTGCAGTTCAATGAAAATATTTATAAGTCTTTTGTTTTTTAGCTTTTTAAGCACACTTGTTTTTGGCGAGAATTTGTCAATCGAAGGAACTTATCAGGGTAAAAATCTTTATGTTCAAAATCCAATGGACGATGATGGCTTCGGATATTGTGCGACAAAAGTTACTGTTAACGGTGACATCATGCCTGGTGGAACCAACATGGGCGCTTTTGAAATTGATTTTGCAAATTTCAATATTGCAATAGGTGAGCCTGTGTTTATTGTGATTGAACATCACGATGGATGTAAACCAAAAATTCTTAATCCTGAAGTTTTATTACCAAGAAGTACATTCGTTGTTTCTGCTATCAATGTTTCGACAGCAGGAAAATTAACATGGTCAACATCTGGTGAACAAGGTAAACTTCCTTATATCGTTGAACAATATCGTTGGAACAAGTGGGTGACGATTGGTGAAGTTCAAGGAAAAGGAGTTAGCGGAACGAATTCATATGAATTTAATGTTACTCCTCATTCAGGAGAAAATACTGTGAGAGTGGTTCAAGTGGATCATTCAGGTCAGAAACGTACTTCTAAAGAGGTTAAGTTCACTTCAGGAGTTGCAGTTGTAACAAAAAGCCCAGCCAAAGTAAAAGATATTATTAATTTTACTGCAAATGGTGTAGCCGTTGAAACGCGTTATGAGATTTATGATGCATACGGTAACATCGTGAAAAAAGGTGTTGGTTCGTCTGTGAATTGTCAGAATTTGTTGAGTGGTGCGTACTACATCAATTTTGATAATGTGAACGAGAAATTTATTAAAAATTAATTTATCTAATTATAGTTATAACCTGAAGCGAGCTTCAGGTTTTTTTTTGTCTATATGCTACGAAAAATTGAACATCTTGGAATCGCAGTAAAAAGTATTGACGATTCACTTAAGACTTTTGAAACGCTGTTGGGAAGTAAGTGCTACAAAATTGAAGAAGTTGCATCTGAGGGCGTGAAAACAGCTTTTATCCAAGTAGGAGAATCGAAAATTGAATTATTAGAAGCAACAAACCCTGATTCACCAATTGCAAAATATTTGGAGAAAAAAGGTCCGGGAATTCATCATATCGCTTTTGATGTAGAAAACATCGAAACGGAAATAGAGCGTTTAACAAACGAAGGTTTTACATTGATTCATACTTCGCCAAAAGATGGAGCAGACAATAAAAAAATCGCTTTCTTGCACCCTAAATCGACCGAAAGTATCTTGGTAGAGTTGTGTCAAGAAAAAAGTTGATACAAATCTTCTGGATTTTTCAAGTGTTCTGCGATTAAACCAATTGACTTTGCTCCCTCAATGTGTTGAATTGAGTCGTCCACAAATAAAGTCTTCGCAGGATTTAAATGATTCTCTTTACAGACAAATTCAAAGATCTCAGCATTCGGTTTACGCATCTTAATTTCATTTGAAAAATATAGTTGCGTAAAAAAATGTTCCATCGGCAAGTCTGTCACTTTTGCAAATTCTCTTCGAACTGCTGGAACATGGAGTTCATTTGTATTGCTTAAGAGAAAAACAGGGTAGCGATCTTTTAAGGTTTCAAGTAAGGCTAATTTCTTTAGTGGAACATCTAGAATCATCGCATTCCACGCATGAACAACTTTGTTTGGTGTTGTTCCTTGTTTTAAATGGGGTAGAAGACTATTGACAAAATGTTGAGCAGATACTTGACCTGTTTCGAAATTGTCAAATAAATTGGTTTGTGCTGCTTGAGAATAAACAGTATTGAAATCTTTCATTCCCAATGCTTCAAAAGCATGAATCGTTTTGTTGTAATCGAGATTGATAATCACACCTCCTAAATCCAAAATTACTGCATCATAAGCCATAGTGCAAATAAATAAAAAAAGGATGAGAAAATTCCCATCCTTTTCCAATAACTAAGGTTATCTTATTTTTTGTTTAAGCTCAAATTCAAATCAAAAGAAATTGTAGGCAAAACGTGCTCAGTTGACCCTGGCTCTGGTTGCATTCCTTTCATGTTCAATTTAGAAAAATCAACATCGAATTTCCCTTTGATTGTTGCATTTTTGTCATCAGATGTCAATTTAACAGCAATATCTTGTTTAAGTTCAACTCCTCTAACACTGATTGTTGTAGCTAATTTTCCGTTTTCATAACCGTTTACAGTAACGTTTACTTCTGGGAAATCTGCAACAAAGAAAAATGATGTGTCTTTCAAGTGACCAACCAACATTGGTAATTTGTCTGCAGGAACGTTAGGATCTTTTGAATCAATAGAATTCATGTCAATTTTAAATGAACCAGCAACCAATTTGTCACCTTCCATTTCAATTGAACCTTCAGTTACGTTTACAGATCCAACGTGGAAATATTGTGGATTTTTACTTCCTGTCCACTCCAATGTTGATGCTTTAGCATCCAATGTGTAAGTTACTTTTTCTGCAGCCTCTTCTTCTGAAACGCCACAAGAAACCAATGAAATTGCAGCAGCTGCAACGAATAATAAGTTAAATGCTTTCATATGTTTATGTTTTTTTTGACAAATATACAAAATTAAATATACCATGGTAAATAAAACCATGAATTATTTTTAATTTCTTAAAAAAGATTGAAAATGCCAAAACCGAAACAGTAAAAGTTTATGGGAATTGCGGTATGTGTGAGAAAACAATTGAAGCTGCCGCCAACGAAAAGAAAAAAGTGGAAGCAGATT